>CASDPB010000061.1 GCA_949282305.1 uncultured Lentisphaeria bacterium
ATAACAAGGTAAGGACAATGCTTCGACAGGCATATGGATACAGAGATCTTGAATATATGCGCCTCAAGATTTTCAACCTACCGAACAACAATCTCAAAATCATCATTTGAGGCGAGTTTTTCACAAACTGCAGAAGAGGCCGTTTTTCCCAGATGATACGAGCTTCAGAATAAGCTTTGCAAACTTTCATTTTCAGCTCCATATTCTTCTTTTTTTGTATTCCTTGATGAATTCTGTCTCAGTAACCTCGGTGGAGTTCAGATACAAATCGCGGTCAATTTCACCGATCCGTTCGGGAACGACCCGATAGATTTTTCGCTGATCGGCATATTCTTTTTTCCGGTGTTCCCGGCTCCAGCAGTTCCGTTCCCGACTGACTTGTGCCATATCCCTGCACATACGGAAATCACGGCTGACAACAATGATTTTGTTCCCGTTCAGATAGAAATACGCCCGATCCATATTCACAACCAGATACGGTTTCCATTCGGCATTTCTATCAAACTGCACAATATTGCGCCTGTGCAAATCTTTGAACTCAATTTGTGTTTCAATCATTCCCATATTCAACTCCTTATTTGTTCTTGTTTGGATACAAAAAAAGCCGAATTGCACCAGACGCTATTTCGTCGGAACAATCCGGCTTGACAAACAGGAACTCTTATTTCACACAAAAACCTCCCGGTTTTCCCGCATTGCAGAAAAAGCGTTCCAACTGTTCGTCGTTGTGTAGCGGAATTTTTTCGATGGACCAGCCGTGGTATTTGCTTTCAGCCAGATAGAAGCCGTGACCACCAGTATAGTTTTCGCGATGTTCCCAAGAGTCTGGCGCTTGTGAAAGTCCCCGAATTTGCGGAATCTCGCTGTTCAAAGCTGCTTTACGCATTTCGGAGAAAAGATTGCGCTTGTGTTTTGAAAATGCGAGAACAATGATTCGGAGAGTTCGGAAATCCAAATAATCCGATTGAATTTCCGAGATGTCTTCATGTTCAACCGCCAGGATCAATGCCGCGGGTTTTCCGTGTTTCCGGATGGCTGTTTCGAAATGCTCTCGACCTATGTTTGAGAAGTGTTCGTTTTCCATTCGACGCTTTTCCGCTTCTTCCGCTTCGGCTTTTTCTTTTTCCTGAAGCCGTTGTTCAAGTTTGGCTATCTCAGCTTCAGGCATGAAGCTTCCCGGGTAGAAGTAAACCCCGATCCCGAAACGTTCTGCAATCGGTCTGATGAATTGATGTCCGGATTTCAGAAGTTCGTCGATCCAGAGAACCTGATACGATGTTCCCCACCGGTTATCATCCTGAGAACCGAGAACAACCCCGTTATGTCCAGTGGAGGGTCCGTCATATCCTACGACAAGTTGTCCACGCTTCAGTTTAGAATCAAGGCACGGCTCCATCCGCCCGGTTTTCCAGTTCATGTGCATAACCTGCATGACATTTTCCTCCTTGTTCAGCGTCCGGAGTGTTCCCGGACAAGTTTGTCGAATGCGCTGTTTGAAATTGTCCGGACATTGGTATGCAGCCCGAACCATGGTTTTACTTTGGCAAGCGTCCAAACGACAATTCTGCCGTTTGGATAAGTCGCGATCGCTCCGACTTCATGAGAATACCGATTCAGGCGATAAAGAAACTCCTTGACCGTTTTCTCATTCAGATCTCCCATTCCAATGGTAAGACTTGCCCAGATCAGACAGTCCAGTGTATGACCGTCTTTTTCCTGCTTCTTCTGCCAATTTCTGACCTTGCTGATGTCCCAATGTAATGCCATGTGATTTTCTCCTCTGTTATAATGGGAAACGTTTATTAAGCCCGTAAGATGACAATGCTTTACACTCAATCTCTGAAAAAAATCTTCCGGATACCCCGTTACACAACCGTAATTCCAGCAATCCGGATATTCCGTTGTTTCATTCAGAGCTTCAGGGGCTGTTGCAAAGATTCCGGAAAAAGTAATGCACTTCTGTGTACCATGTTGAATTCGATTTGTTGTTATCAACACTGCTACCGTATTTGTCTTGTAATTTCATAATCTTTTCCTCCTTTCTGTAAAGTTTGTTCTTTTCACAATAAAGAGGCAAGTCGTCAAGTGTATACGGCGGCGCTGCCGCACGTAAAAGAACAAATTTTTCTCCTTAGCATTTTGATTACAATTTTAGTATTTAACCCATTTTTCACGAAGTTCCCCGGCATGAAAATTGAATGTTTTAGTAAAAGGAAATCAGTTTTCCCACATTTCGCGTTCAAGCCTTTGGAACTCGGCTGCTAATGCTTTTTTTCCCATTCTTCGGAATTTTGCGATTTTAGCGGCAGTTTTGTTTGACGGAATAATTTTTCCATGCTCCCAGCGGTTTATACAAGCTCGATCAACACCGATAAGACGGGCAAAATCAGCTTGACTCAGGTTGAGATGTAAGCGAATTCTGGTTATTTGTTGACTTTTCATTCTATACCGGTGGGATTTTGAGTTTGATTTATCTTCAGGCGATTGATTTGTAAGACGTTTGTCTTCTAATGCCTCCAGCCTTTCTTGCAATTTTTTTTGATTCCGATTGACCTCCGTCTGATATTTTTGAATAAGAACGATGGTTTCATGTAATTTTTTACAAATTACATCGACTATGTTTTGCATGATGGAACTCCTTGTGAGTTTTTCATGCCGGGGGGGTAAGATCGGGAAGTAAGATTTTTCTTGCATAGAAAGCAAAGTTTTTATATTAAACATGCAATAACAGATTTTTGTTTATCTTAAAACTTCCTGCTTTCAGCTGTTATGATTTGTGTTATGCAAGCAGAAAAACAATTTTCAAAAAAATAATACTTTACATCAACTATTAAATATTTCCATATATTTACTTTAATAAACTGGTTGTTTTTATTGTTTTTCTTGCATGGGATGGTTAATATTCCGTTCTATGAAAGAATTAGACTTCTCTGCCTGTTCTATTAGGGAATATTACTGCTTTACAGGGAGGTTGTGATGCTTTTAGATTTACCTCAAAGCATAAATTATACTCTTTGACTGTTATTTTGAAAAATTTTTTGTTGATCTTTTTGTCTTCTTCTTTCAGAGAGAAAAAAAATAAGTTTTTCCGAAAGAAAAAATCATCGCCAGGATACAGGCAAAGAATGATTTCTCCTGATTTTATTGCGTTGATTTCTTCACTTTCTTTATTTTATATTCAATTTTTTTAGAACATGATTTATCAACATCACATAGGCTTTTGTTGATTTTATAAGTGTTGTAAATATTTAATATCCAACAACTTGCATTTATTGTTAAGTTTGAAAAGTGTTTTTTTGACTATATTTTAATGCATAACAGAATTCACCCTTAAAAGAAAGGATATGACATGAATCCGAAGAAAATCTTCCTTACAGGAAAAGCTCCAAAAATTACGTATGCCCTTGTGAATCTGTTGTTGATGCCATTTACACAAAACGGTTTTGAGTCATTATATCCGCTTCTGCGATCAAAAAAGATTATGGGTATTTACTTTACGTGGATGACGATGAGTCAATCATTTGCCCTTGGAGGAAGCGGAACAGGTATCAGTGCCTCCTCTGGCCTTGGTTATGTCAAGTGGATTATCATGGCAATCGGTCTGATTTTTACTTTGATCATGGGAATCTCAACCGGTTTTGCATTCAAAAATGACGCGGCAAATGCAAAAGCACAGTTAATTGGTACAATTATGATTCCCGTGCTTTTCGCAATTGTGATTTATATTTTCAATCAAACCCTCGGCATTAGTCTTGATGCCTCCAGTGGATTGTGACAAATGAATAGAGATGAAACACCACTGATAATTCCCCGCCCGCCGGCACAAATTCCAGCTTCACAATTCCGCATTTCCCGGAATCTGAAAGTGCGGGGAGACGCGATTTATATCATTTTCGGTGGAATCATTGGGTCTGTATGTTTGTTCTTTGCATCAATGGAAATTTCAGCCGTCCTGGCCGTATCGATTTCCTGGGGCCCGTTGATAACGTCTATCTGGTTTTACTTTCGTTTTGTGAGAGAAAAACCACGTTATTATTTTGATTACTGCCTCAACACCCTTTTTGGGAACGCTCTCAGAGTTGATACAAAAAAAATACGTAGATTGAATGTGGGGCCGAAATGATCCGTTATCCGAATGGTTACATTATCCAGACAGTTCAAGCTGAAGATGCATTCCTGGTCTATGGAGAACTGAATGCAAGCGGACATGTTGCGAAAGGTTTTCGTCTGGATGTTCCAAATCTGTCTAACGCTGGATGGTCGCAGAAAAACGAGATTTATACCCATCTGCAATCTTATTTGTCTCGATTTGATGCATCGAAACGTCTTCAGCTTCGCTATACAAAAGATGCCAATTATGACAAAATCCTGGAAAAGTATGAAGCTGACACTGAAAGATTTTCTGATGTACCTTTTTGTCAGGGCTTTGAATAAAATCACTCCGGAACTGCGAGCTCAGATCAAGGCGTTACAGGAGTCCGGCAAAGGACCGAAAATTGATCGAGAAAGTTATCTTGCCTTTACGCGCGGGGACGCGGAAGCATATATTCGGGAAAATGAACTCAATTCTGAGAACACGTTTACTCCGACTCTTTATCCCAAGCGTGCGGTTTCCAAAAATGAAGCCTTCCCGCACTTCAAAAAAACAAATTTGTTTTCGCAACCCCAAGCGGATTATCTGCAACGCTCCATTCTCCGCGATCTCGCTGCAGAAGGGCATATTGCCTCTCCTGAAACTGTGGGGGAATTTTTGGAGAAACTTGAGTTTATAACTGAAGCTCAGGCGAAGGAACTGATTCAGCCGCACCTCAGAGATGCTGCTGGGAGAGGTCTTATCAATCAGTGTAGAGCCTATATCGAAAGCGGGAAAATTTTCAATGTTAAAGAAATCAGGACGATTTCTGATGCCCAAAGACTTTATCAGACAAATCGCGGATTGGATTTTGACAAGAAAGCCGCGCTGAAAGATCTGATTGACGGCGGTTATATTCAGTCTTCTGACGCTCTGGCGAAAATCAAATATACTACTGATATTCAGGACGATGCTCTGATCGCAAAATATGGAGACGCGAAAATAGGCCGGAATCTGCGAGCTCGTATCAATGATTTGATCGAAGATGCGAAAATCGGGCAGATTACAGATGATGATTTTCAGCAGATGAGCATTTCCAAAGGGATGCAGATTATTGCCTCGAATAATGAAATTGAGCACGCTAATCATACAATGGCCACACCGGGTCAAATTGAATTGTTGCAGAAAATGGAAAAGCGTGGTCAAATCGACCTGCATAAAATTGACCTTGCAAAATTGCGTTTCCGGACGGCGGATCAGTGGATTAAACAAAATATCAATAATCCTTCGCACTATCGAAATAATCCAGATACTCCGGCGACTCCAAAGCAAAGAGGGCTTTTGACCTTGCTTGTCAGAGAGAATTTGATTAAATCTATGCCATATCAGGAATGGCGGGAGTTGACTCTGCATCAGGCTTCTGAAAAAATTTCCTCCGTTCCGTCTCAACGTTTGCAGCAGGTGATTGAAAAACATTCTACACCGCAGCGGAACATTTCCGGCAAACAGAAAGCCGCAATGGACAGGTAATTGGAGAATACGATATGAAAATGAATCCGATTCAGAAATATGCGATGCGCCTGTTGATCGCAAGCGGACAGGTTCAGATTCCAGACCGTGTTACTTGGATGCATTTGACATCAGAAACAGCGGAAAAATACTTGGGGCAATTCGGCGGAGTTCAATCGGTTCTCCAAGATACTGTTTTATCCCGGCAGAAATCTTCTGCTAAGGAATCGCAACTTTCTGTTTCGAGTTCCATTTCATTTTCTTCTCGTAAAAAATCTGAATTTGAGCGTTGACAAACTTTTTGCAGGCCTATGAAGAAGAATATTCTTGACGAAGTCATTTTGAATATTGAGGGAAATTTATGGACAGTCCGGGATGCCTGTACAGGTTGTATTGTATTTGGCATGACTGGTTCCGGAAAGAGTTCCGGGCCGCTTTACAAGATTGCGCACAAATTTCTGACACTCGGTTACGGCGGCGTAGTATTCTGCGCCAAGCCGGATGAAGCCGATACATGGAAGAAATATGCAGCTAAAGCACATTTGAATGATGATCCTCGCAAACCAACCAGGACTGGAGATCTGCTTTTCCTAAGTCATCTTACATTCAACTATCTTGACAGCGAAGCAAAGCGAGCCGGACGTGGCGGGGGCCAAGTTGAAAATCTTGTCAATCTCTACTTGGAAATCGTCAATATGGGCAAGGATAAACGCAATTCCGGAGGTGGCAATGAGGAATATTGGAATAATGCCGTCAAACAGTTGTTGCGTAATTCCATCACAATTTTACAGATGGCTCAGGAACCGATCAATATTGATAATATTCATGAGATTATCATTTCTGCCCCTTCTGCCTCTTCGGAAACCATCGAAGAAAAAGGGTATTGTTCCAATCTGCTTGATGTTGTAATTCCAAGGGAGCTTTGTGTCACACCGGAATATCAGATCGCCCATAGCTTTTTTTTTGAAGAATTTGCTCAGCTTGATGAACGCACACGGTCCAATACAATTTCATCCTTTTCTGTCGCCGCTGATTCTATGCAGCGCGGTGAACTTGCGCGCTGCTTTTCAGCTGAACACTCGACACTTCAGCTCGAAGATCTTTATCGTAAAGGAAAAATCCTGATTGTTGATTATGATGTCAAGTCCTGGGGACGGATCGGACAATATGCCGCAGGCATCATTAAATACTGTTTTGAATCCATGATTGAACGTCGGGAGGATATTGCTGACGACAATGCTCCCCCCGTATTTCTATGGGCAGATGAATGTCAGTTCTTCAGTCTTGAATACGATCAGAAGTTCCAGACGACTGCTCGCTCCAGCCGGACACTGACTATGTATGCAACTCAAAACCTCGGGAATCTTTATGATGGTTATGGCAAGGAAAAAGCATCCTCGCTTCTCGGTAATCTGGGCACAAAATTCTTTTGTCAGAATGGAGAATTCGAGACGAATGAGTGGGCGAGTAAAAGTATTGGACAGGAAATTATCATCCGGCAGTCAAAAACCTATGGTGATTCAAAATCCAGTTCCATGAAAGGTGACGACAACAAATCCTTGTCTTATTCCGAAGGTTATAATGAACAGAAAGACTACCGCGTCGATCCTGCCGATTTTTCTACTCTCCAGACCGGGGGACCACGCGGACAATGTAAAGTCGGATTTATTTTCTGGCAATCCGGCAGGATATTGAATAACGGTAATGTGTTTGTACGTTCCACAATTGAACAGGAGTGCCGACGGGTTTGCGGAGCAAAACTGCTGCGTCATTGCCCGAAAGTACCGACAATCGGCAAAGGGGAATATATCGGGGAATATCGAATTCTGCTTCCGAACGATTATTTCTGTTTCATCGCGTTTTTGTTGTCTTTGGCATTTCCTCTGACAGGTTTTTTTCTCGTATTTACTAACCGGGATATTCTCATCACTTACTTCAACGATGTTTTCTATTGTTGTGTCAGTACACTTTGCTTTTATATGTGGAGTGTGGTTCTGGATATTTTCTGTGCTTGTTTGAAACGGGTTCCAGCAATTCTCAAAGCTCTTTTCTCCGAAAAACCCCGCAGAGAGCAAAAGTTTCTGAAGGCAGTCATCTGGCAGGATGCGGTTCTCGGTTATTATGCGATATGCATTGGTATGACTCTTTGGTTTCAATATCATCTTTTCGAATTCAAACAGCTTGGAATTGTGTTGGCTTGCTGGATTGTACTCTGTATGTTTTTCCGCTTCCTGCGCTCTTCAGGCAAACAACCAATCAAACCATGAAAGGCGAAATATGTTCAAATCGACTCAAGAAGCAATGCACTTCCTGAATGGACTCAAACCATACCTGAAATCCAGAATTATCGGTCAGGATCACGTTATCGACGCTATTTCTGAGAAACTCCGTTATTGGTATCTGGGAATCAGTAATCCGAATCGGCCAACAGTTTTCTTCTTTCTCGGACCGACCGGAACCGGTAAAACTGAAATCATCAGGGAAACGATTCATTATCTCTACGGCGATGAGGAGGAAAAACTTTTGCGACTGGATATGTCTGAATTCGGGGAAACTGCTGGTGCCGATGTCGGCAAAAAACTGGTCGGGTATACTGAGAAAGAACCGGGAAGGCTCTACAGTTTTTTGGAAAAGAACACGGAAGGGGCGATTCTCTACGATGAGTTTGAAAAAGCGCATAAAGATATGGCTAAATACATGCTTCAACAGATCGACGCAGGACGTGTTACTCTCTGGAATAATAAAACCTACGATATTTCCCGTTTCCTCCTCTTTTTTACCTCGAATGTGGGGGCGGAAATCTTTCAGGGGAACACACATCTTTCAATGGCACGTAAGACAGAAGCCGCCTGCCAGCGACTTGTCATGATGTTTAATTCGCCTGAATTTGTCGCTCGATTCGGAAAGTTTGGATATGGAATTTTTGCTTTCAACAGCCTCAAACCTGATCATCTGCGGCAGATTACACGGAAGTTTATTGACGATAAACTTCAATATTTCCGGACTATCAGAGAAACCAAGCTGGAACATCCAGGTTTCTTCCTGCCGGAAAACATGACTGTTCTTGGTTATTCTCCGGAAGTTGTTGATTTTGCTCTTTTGCAGACCAATACCACAAAAAATGGGGCCCGTGAAATTCGTGACATTGTCGAACGTATGCTCAATCAGGCATATGATCTGGCATTAACGCGGGACCCAACAGGGCAAAATATGACAGGATATCTTAATATTGCTTCGCTGATTGAGAATGAGATCCCAAGCGAAGCTATCGTTCTGCAACATGAAGTTCCGCCCAATTGTATTCTGATTGCTCAAAATTGAGGAGATATCTTATGGTGAAAATCATTGAACGCATTACATATCATGATGATGATACATTGGAAAATGTTGATCGTAAAATCGAGATTTTAGGTCGAGTCATCGGGAACCAAATGACGGCTGGGGTTTTAAATATCATGGGATGGCATCTGGTCATGATTGACCGTGAACATCTCACCAGCATTCAAATTGATTCCGATAATGAAAATGATCTGCTGGAGTTGAAAAAATTGTTGACAAAAACAACCATGAAAATTTCTATCCAAGTCAATTTGAATCTTTCTGATCAGGCGGAGGTAAAATTATAGAAATCAATAGTAGACCAAATACAGACTTGGAAAGTTATTGATAAAACTCGTAGTTTGAACGGTGACTTTATCATCATGGGAGTTCATTCTACGAGCTTTTTATTTTTTACGATTAAGCAGAATTGATAAATCTTCATAAATTAAAATATGAAAACGCTTGATTTTCTCTCTTTTAGGTTTTATATTATATTTATTGTTAATGTATATTTAACGAGTTGTGACCACGAGGAGCTCGATCAACGAGAAGAGCCGGGAGTTCCGGGCGGAAAAAGCCGGGAGGCTTGGTTTCTGACGGGAGAAGTTTTTCATGGACCGATCCTTTCTGAAGTTATGTGAAATTGAAGACTGCATCCTCTACTTTCGGAGAATCTGACTGCGATTCTGTGTCATATCTTTCGGGGAATTCTCCGCCTGTTTCATTGCTGAAGCGCCGGATTTCCCTTTCGGCTGCGAATTTAATTCTCCCAGCATGACCTGCCAGGGTTTGAGACGAAAATTTGTTTCCGCCTTCTGCTGCACCAGGGACGCGGCATCGGTTATTGTGCAGGGCTTTCCGGAGGCGTCCACCCATCGCAGTTCCGGCGTCGGACTGTCTGAGAGATTCACGACGGCGGCAATCCTGCGGCCATTCCGCACGGCTGTCCGGAAGAATATGTTCTGCGGTGATTTTCCGTCGACGGTGCATATTCTGAATTCAGGTTTTACCGCGAACTTCTCCAGCTGCCGTGTCATCGCAGCGGCTTCGACGTCGGCTGCCGGCAATTGTTCAATCAATACCGCAGTGTCGTCGAAAATCGCCGTATCACGTTTTTTGCCGTAAGGTGTCTTGTCGGGAATTCCTCCGACTGCCAGCACTCCGCGACTGCTGTGGAATCCCTGCTGCATAAAGATTTCCAGTCCGGTGAATGCTTCGTCCGGCAGATAACGCACATCCGGCAGGATCAATACCTTCAGTTCCGGGAATCGTTCCGCCAGCTCGCCCGATGCCAGCACCTGATCGGGAATCACGACTGCCTGAATCCCCGCGGCGGAGACCGCTGCAAAAGTCCGGTTCAGCGTCTCAATGGATTCCTGATTCCACAGCAGATTCGCACGGGAATACAGGATTCCGACTTCCGGTTCTGCTCCGGAGATCGCGGCGACTTCAGGAGCGAGGCGCATCAGATCAAGTCCCGTGCGCACATATTCCTCGGTGGCGCGGGGACGGTAACGGAACAGCCCGATGAACGGTGAATTGCGGTTGCTTCCGTCCCAGTCCCAGTTCCATGCGATGGAACCGTTCAGCCCGGTCAGCGCATCGGTGAAGAACGCCGCCCTTACAAAGCCTGCCGGAACCGGTTCGACATTACGGTCACGCAGCAGATGATGTTCTGAGTTTATCAGCGGGGCCTTGCGGGCTCCGAGCAGCAGAGACCGCGCCACCATCTGGTGCATGAAGGAACCTATGTCGGGTCTGGTGCCGCCATCGAATCCGTTCAGTTCCCCGTTGCGGGTGAAGTGATATACATCCACCCCCTGCATCAGGTCATATTGCCTGAAATTGCGCTGGATCATCTTGGTTCCCTGCGGTTTGCCGGGCAGATACTCCCGCGCTGTCCGTCCGAGACCGGCAATCCAGCCCGCCAGCCGGGCGGCATTGAAGTCGGTCCAGTCATAGAGGCGCGGATCGAATGCAAACGGCACCCGGGGCGGAGTGAGTACCGGTTCAACTGCTTTGAAATCCGGATATTCAGTTCCCCATTTCCGGTTCAGGTCTGCGATGGAACGATATTTTCTTGACAGATATTCATGCCACAGGCGGGGTGTGTCAACGTCTTTGTTCCACAGGAACGCCACCGGTTCATTGGTGACACTGATTGACCAGAGTGCCGGCTGTGAGGCCAGCTGAGGCAGGAACTTGCTGTAGCACTGCCGCATCAGTTCCTGGGTCGCCGGGCGGTTCAGACCCACTCGCAGGAAACCGCCGAGATGAACTTTCGCATCAGGATTTTTATCGAAAAACCATTGCGGCAGATAATGCGGTGAAATCAGCAGATCCATCAGGATTCCGTATTTTTCCGCCGTGCTCAGGAGCGCGCGGAATTCCTTTTCCCGGGTGTTGTCATAGCGGTTCTCCTCCGGATAGATGTGGCTGGGACCGACTTCCGCCTGTATGTAGTTGATCCCCAGATTTCCCAGAAACTCAAGATCGCTCCACATGCCGCGGAATGCGCCGAATCCGAACAGATAGACAGGCCTTTCTTCCGTTTTGCCGTCCGGCCAGACCACGTTCTGAACCAGTTCCGCTCCTTGAATGCGCGGATATTCCCCCTTTTTCCGCACCGGAACCGGAACCGTGGCGGTCCTGCCTTCCATGATGGCGCGGAGCCGCCGGCTTTCCATGACCGCTATTTCTTCAATTTCCTGACGTGCCGCCTCCCGGAGTTCCGGCACGTTATTGTAGAAACTGCCTTTCACCTGCGTCTGATAACGTTGGATCAGCAGATAACGCATCCTGCCATAGGCATCGAACTTTCTCTCCTGCAAATATGAATCTGCCTGCTTTTGATACTCGGCAAACACATCGTCGGCCGCCAGCGGAAACGCTGCCAGAGCAGCGGAAATCAACAGAAAATATCTCATCGTCTTTCTCCCGATTGAATATCAGTCAATATTAATTCTTGTGGAACCGTTTATGGACGTGCGTCTGCCGAATTCATACACATTGAAATTGGCAGGCACATTTCCGGTTTCGACCCTGCCGTCGGCAAACAGAACATTCAGCAGACAAGGCGCAGTGCTGAAAATCCTTCCGTTGTGCAGCCAGCGCCAGCCGTTGTTGTAAACCATGTGATCGCTCATCAGACCGGTAACAGGAGTGGTTCCCGCTTTGCGCGGCTTGTATTTTTGAGGTGGCCCGAAGGTTCCGAAATAAGCATAGCCGATTCCATTTTCCTGCCGCATGTCCGCCGAATCCAGATGGTCCCAGTCCCAGGCACCCCGGCTCAGCAGTCCATTCTCAAGCGGACAGTAAATGATGCTGCGTGTAAAGAAATAAGATTTGGTGATTGTCAGGAATGGCGCTGCATCCTGGCGGCTCCAGATGTATTCGTAACCTTTGGATTCTTTCCAGATGTCAACCGGCAGACCGTTGTTGGGAAAATAATCGGAGAAATCGCCGGCATACATCGTCAGCACATTTCCCCAGGATCTGAGATTGTTCATGCACTGGATCATTTTCACTTTTGTCTTTGCCTTCTCCAGCGCCGGCAGCAGCAGCGCGGCGAGAACGGCGATGATCGCAATCACGACGAGGAGCTCGATCAACGAGAAAAGCCGGGAGTTCCGGATGCGGGAATGCCGGAAAACGGAAGTTCTGGCAGTCAGGGTTTTCATATTCCAGTCCTTTTTGTTTTTTCGTATATTCAGAACTTATGCAGCGGGGGAATTTTTCCTGCCGGAAAGCTCTTTTTCCGCACCTCCGCACAAGCGTCGACTCAGTTCTGCAATTCTCCGTCGGCATTGATCCGATAATCCCGGCTGCCGTCGTACTCTTTCACAGGAACCCCGAGGTCTCCGTGACAACCGCCGTGATGAACATTGCCGTTCAGGATATGATTCCCCCGAATCAGGACATTTTTACCGTATCCGACCCAGATTGCGCGGCGTTTTCCCGGGCCGTTGACGATTGTGTTTCCTGTAATCGTGATATTCTCATGTCCCGTATCATCCTTGAAGGTTTTCGTGTTGCGGTAGGTCAGCCAGATTCCGGCGCGGACCCAGTAGGCGCCGGGTTCCTTTTCATAAACGCGGTTGTTGTAAATCGTGTTTCCTGTAATCGTGATATTTCTGCAGGAGAAAAACAGGGAGATCCCGCCGTTTTCCGTATCGCGGACCACGTTTCCGGAAATCACGGAATCCTCGCACCACTCCAGATCAAGCCCGACGTCCTTTGCGCACTCCACGATGTTGCCGGACATCACAACCCCGATCACTCCGACGCCCCAGATGCCGCCGTCGCCGTTCGGAGCATTCTTCACATAGTTGTTGCAGAACCACAGATTGCGGGTTCTGAACTGCGGCCGCCATTTGTCCTGGCTCCAGAACTGTATCCCGTGTTTCGTGCTGTCCAGCACCGTGTTCTGCATCGTGCGGACATTGGAACAGTAGGTCTGCATGATTCCCGTATGAGTGGAACGGATCGTGCAGTTTTCAATCACGCTGTGATTCACATGGTCGAAGTTGATTCCGAAGGCTTTGCTGTTGGAAACGGAAACCCGGTCGATGATGACGTTTTTCGCCCGGAGAAAATAGAGTCCGTGGGCTTTTCTGTTCCCGGCGTCAATCGAAAAATCCGAGAATCTTGAGTTGCTCCCCCCGCGGATGACAAATTTCTGATCCGCGAGCGGCACGATGACGGAATGCTCTCCGCTGCCCTGAATGCTGATGTTGTCCGGCAGCGTCAGTTCCCTGACGGCAAACGTCCCTTCCGGCAGAAGAATCCGGGTCACACCGGCTTCCACGGCTTTTTGAAACGCGGCGGTGGAATCCGAACGTCCATCGGGTATGGCGCCAAACGCCAGAATCGACTGTTCCAGCCCGGTGGTCGAAGAAGTCTTCAGCACCTTTTCGACCCGGACATCATCCAGCCAGATGTTTTCCGCCTGGTTTTCGACCAGGAAGCGAAAACGAACCGATGAATTGTTCTTTGACGTGAAGTCGAAGGAATACTCCTGCCACTCGGTGGTTCCGCCTTTGGTATGAACCCGCGGCTGATATTCGATTCCCGCCCAGAACGGCTTGCTGTTCTGCGTCTTTGCCTTGAAATGAACCCGGTAGGTCGTCAGTGGCTGGACTTTCAAGGTCCGCCACACCGTGATGTAGACATTGCTTTTGCGGCTGCCGTTGAATCTGATGTTCAGAGCCTGTCTGCCGTCGGACGCGGTGTTCGGGTCGATGACCGCTTCGGCGTCGGGTTTGCCCACCTTGTTGACGCTCCATTCGGAAAGACCGTTTTCAAAGGAGCCGTTCCCGAGCAGATTCGGTGCGGCGGCGAGGCAGAAACTCCACCCGCAGAGAGTTGCCGTGATGAGAGAAAGTCTGCAATATTTCATTTGATTTCCCTTTATGATGTTAAGTGTTTTCCTGTTTTCTGTTCATTTCGGCCAGATGGGATCTCCGCTGACGCCCGGTTTCTGGAAATTGTACATGGCACATGCGTCGACGTTGGTGTTGATGACGCTGCCGCCGCTTGTGAACACGCCGATCCACGTGATTTCCCTGCTCGTCTGCACATGTCCGTCCGCCAGAAGAATGTTCCAGCGTCCCAGATGGCGGTTGTCCGGATGGCTGCATGAGCCGCCGAACGCCATGGTATAACGTGTTTTATTCTGCCCGTCGATCAATATTGCGGCAACTGCGGGCTGTCTGCATCTGTTCATGCGCCGGACCGGCTTGGTTTCGCCGCTGTTGGACCAGCCGAACTGCCAGTTGGCCGTGTAGTTGGTATGCCAGTTGTTGCCGAGCGATTCGAGCTCCTCCGGACGGGACACGCATTGAGCTACCTTCAGTTTCTTATAGTAGGGGGAAAGACGTTCCACGAATGTCGGGCGGCGGCTGGAAGTGGTTCCGTTCGGTTCGACAAGACTGGTGTTCTTCCATGACTGAGTATACGGGACGAAATCATCCGAATCCGACGCATACATGTGAAGAGAACTCCCCAGCTGCTTCAGATTGCCGAAGCAGGATATGCTTCTTGCCTTTTCCCTTGCCTTGTTCAGAGCCGGAAGCAGCATCGCCGCCAGAATCGCAATGATCGCAATCACGACGAGGAGCTCCACCAAGGTAAAACTGGCATTGTTCCGGCGAAAAACGCCTCCATTCCGCGTGAATCCTTTTCTTATCTTTTCTCTCATAATCTCACCACTGATTTTCTTTGTTTGCCGTTGTATGATCTTTTCCCCGGCGCGCCGGCGGTTTTTTCCGCAATCTCCTGCTGTGCCGGAACTCAAATCGTGTTGCTGGCTGTCTCCGGAGTGAAACGCAGCAGCTGCGGTTTCAGCGGAGAAAGTTCAAAATCCGGTTGAAACTCTTTCTCCCGGAGCAGATCGAACCATTTGCCGGATGCTTCGAGACGGATTCTGCGCGGCTCGAAGTTGTAATTAACCAGATTGACCAGCCATGCGCCTTTTCCGTCCGGAACCATGCGGAAGAAAATGCCGGCATTGCCGTTTTCATGCGCCGTCTTCATTGCAACCGGGAGCGGCGCGATGCCGCTGCGCTGAATCTGCGCCGTCAGTTCCTCGGGATTTCCGGGCGCGGCCGGTTCCGTCGGGAAGTCCGCCGGCATCTGCCTGCCGAATTCATCCTGTACCAGAGCGCCGGGGGTGAGCGCAATTCTGCCGCCCTTTTCCGTAAACTTTTTCATGCCCTGCCGTGCGGCGCGCGAGACATTTTTCGCTCCGGCGACATAAAGCAGTCTGCAGTTTCCAAACTCTCCGCGCGCCAGCTGCCGTTCCGAAAGAAAACGCGGCCGGTAGCCGGTGAAACAAAGTGCCGTGTAAAGTGCGTCCATTTCTGTGCGGTAGGTTCCCGAATTGAGAATGGTTGCCGTCGGCGAATAGAGAAGTGCCACTTCCGGGCGGTAATCCATGAATTTTCTGATCTCCGGCGCGAGGCGGAGACCATCAAGTCCGGAGAGGCAGTGGGCGGCGATGTTGCCGGGGCGCAGAAAAATGTTGCCTATGAAAGCATGGGAGGGATTCCGCTTTGCGAAGTCGTATTGATAGTCTGCCCAGACCCAGGTTGCCAGAGTGCTTGCGCCGGTGATGAACTGCTGGAAATTTGCCGTGTAAATATGCGCGTTTGACACCGGACGCGTTTCCCGGTCCGGGATGATGTGATTTTCTGTGTTGGCGATTGATGCCGTTTTGGTGGAAATCTGGATTTCGTGCGACATCGCGGTTACGTTCCAGTCTGCAATCCAGCGCCCGCGCCGGTAAAAGTAGTTGTCGTTGCCGTTGTAGTCGCTGAAACTTCCCATCAGCTCGGGATCGACGCCGGAGGCATACTCGAAAGGAGAACTGAACACCATGATTTTGGTATGCACCGGGATTTCGGGAACTGCTTTTTTGACCTCTTCCGCCAGCATCCGGTGCCAGTCGGCGAAGGCATTGCGGGAAAAAGTGTAGAACTCATACTTCGCAGCCGGATTGTTTCCCGCTGCGGCGTCGAGCATGACATCATAGCTGGCGAAACGAGTTCCCGCGACCTGATTGAATCTGTCGACGGAACCGTATTTCTTTTCCATGTACGACTTGAATTCCTGTCGGGAAAACGGATTGTCCGGGCGGCAGGCAGTATAGACCGGTTCATTGGAGAGGCAGATGCTGTGGATTGCGCTGAAATACGGACTTTCCTTCAGTTTTCCGAACAGAGCCGCGATATATTCCCGGACCATTTCCCGCGCCTTGGGATGATTGACTTCGTATTTGAGGAACCCCGAAGGCGTGGTCAGTTCCGGATATTTCTTCAGCAGCCAGGCGGGATGATAGTGCGGCGAGATGAGCAGAGCGATCGTATTGTTGTTTTTCCATGCTTTTTCCAGCATGGGGAGGATGCGCGAATTTACAATGGAGTAGTCCGGCTCGAATTCACGGGTTTTGCCCTCGCGCGGAAACAGCCGGCTCGGTCCCAGCTCAATCTGCACCACGTTGACACCCATATCCGGAAAGACTGCCATGTCACGGTCGATGTCGCCGAAGTGTCCGAATCCTGTGAAAATTACCGGGCGCCGCTCTTTGCGTCCGTCTTCCCGAACCGCATCTGCTACCGGCCACCCGTTTTCAAGCGTGATTCTGCCGGACTGATATTTCCATGCCAACGGCAATCTGCCCCCGCTGCGGAGTGTCTTCAGATTTTCCTCAAGATGATTCAGCATATCCGCGGTTTCGGCGGCAGTCATTGCCGCCTGTTCCGCGTAGAACTTTTTTGCACCGTCACCGGAAGCGCCTTTCAGCCGTTTTTCTAGCATGGGAAGATGACGTTCAAGTACTTTGAGCGGTATGGAGATGCCGGGGGCGTACGTGCTGCTGCCGTAAAATTGCGCGAAATCCTTTTTCAGCTGCTGCAGCCGGGCGCAGAGTTTTGCCACGGATTCGCTTTGCTGTTCGTAGAGATCGGCTTTGACCGCCCGTGCCGTGCCGATGTTTCTGCCGTTGAGCTTGAAGTCAATGGTGTAATTCCCTTTGGCGAGTCCGTCCAGTGTCAGAGAGAGCGGGACGAGAACCAGTTCATCCGGTTTCACGTTGTGGACGTCGGCAACGGGACGCCGGAATTTTTTTCCTGTCCTGTCTGTCAGTTCGGCATTTATCTTTATGTTTCCCGGAACTCGTGAAAGCAGCAGACTGCCTTCGAGAATCTGTGCGGAGGGGGCGGCGGGCAGTTTTGCGAGAAAACCGGGCTTTCCCGTGTCAAGCAAAGCCTGAACATACCGGGATGCGCATTTTTTGTCGTGCAGTCCGGGCGTCAGAAAATAGACTGTGCGTTGTGTGGCGGAATCGGAATCGTTGATGGCGACGGTAAAGCCGAATCTGCCGTTTTCCCTGATGCTTCCGAGAAGTCCCCAGCGAAAACGGACGGCAAGAAAATATCCCTGTTCCGTGCGGATGGCATGGGATTCCGCCAGATCAGAGGAAAAAGGGCTGCCTGCCGGTGCCCCTCCCTCCCAGCACCAGTTCTGAACAGTTCCGTTTGCATCGACAGAGAATCCCGCTTCCAGATCGGTTTCAGCCGGAGCTTCCGCAAATGCGGCCGCGCGGTCGAAACGAATCTGGATGCAGTCCCGTTGCCACATGTCATTTCCCGTTCCCGGCTGTGCGACGTCATCGGTTACACTGGCAAGCAGGATAATGCCGTCATCATCGTAACCGAGAGCCACATCGGCGGAAAAATTTTTCCTGTCGGGCATTTTGCCGCCGGCGGCATTTGCCGGGGAGAGCGGCAGCCGGAAGGTCGGCAGCCCCGCCGGAATTGCCTTGAGATCATTGAATTTGCCGTCCAGACGGTTTACGGCGTAAACCCGGTTTTTCTGCCAGAGCGCGGCGTTCAGATTCGGCGGAGTCTTCGGCGTGATGGAAATGTCGTCAATCCATACCCCCGGCGCAATGTCCTCGGAAATGATGACGAGCGGAGCTTTGCCGTCTTTGCCGACTTCGTTTGTCCCGAGCCGGAATGACATTTCATAGGTTTGCCATTTGTCGGTCAGCGGCTGAAGGCGGAGCCTGCGTGCCCACTTCGTGCCGACTGCCAGTGTGATACCCTGTCCCTTGCCGCGGGCGTGCACCTTCAGAATATAATCTGTTCCCGGCTGAATCCGGATGAACTGGCTCAGCACACCGTAGACATTTGCCCGCTTGGGCGTTTTGTTGGTGAACTTGAATGACGTGTTCCCGTGGATTGCCGATGCCGCATCGACAGTGCCGGAAGCATCGGCTCCGCCGGAAATCCGGTAGGACCATCCCGGCGGAAGCTGTCCCGGAATACCGTCGAAGGAGCCGTTGAGCAGCAGATTGTTCCCCATCGGAACGATCTTGACATCATCTATGTCAAACTCGGCGGGGCCTTCCGTAATCAGCCGGACTCCGCAAAGATTTTTCCCTTCCATTTTGTCTGCCGGGACGCGGAGAATGAACTGCTGCTGCGTCCAGTTGTCTCCGGAGACTTTGGCGACCGGGCGGCGGATCAGCCATTTGCTGCCGAAGGCCCAGCTTGCGTAGGCTGCCTTCGGACCGCGGACTTTACAGCTGAACAGATAGTCGGTATCCGGCTTGAGAGGAACCATCTGGCTGAGGAGACCGAACTGGTTGGGCTTTTTCCCTTTCTGCTGATTTACAATGCGCAGGCATTTTTCGCCTTCGGCGCCCGGAGTAACGGAGAGTGCGGACACCGGCGCATTGCCGCTGCGTGAAAATTTCCAGTCAAGCGGCACACTGTCGCCTCCCGCCTGTTCAAATGAACCGTTGCGCACCAAATTGGAATCAGCCATGACGGTCAGGGCGGTCAAGGCGCATCCCATCAGCAGAATCTTCTTTCGTTGTCTCATGTTTGTTCTCTCTTTCGTTAGTGTATTTCAGTTCAGATTGTCAAGCAGTCTAAGCCGCGCGTCCAGTGTGGTTCCCATTCGATAGTTCCTGATTGAAACCCAGCCGCAGGAACCGCTGGCGCGGGAGACGGTGATGCCGTTGTTGTGTTTCGGCATCGGCCGGTTCGCCTCGACTCCATTGCGGAGCTGCGTATCTCCGCAGATGCAATAGGTGATGACTTCGTTCTTCAGACGCGGAAACGATTTGTTGAAGCTGTTGACAAGAGTGGCGACATTGGAGGAGTCCCGCGTATAAGGATAATCCGCGAAATTTCTTTCATTTGTCCAGCCTCCGTTCGGCTTGCTCGGACAGCGGAAGGCCTTCGAACGGGGAATGGAGCTTGCGGACCCGTCATCCCGCACACGCCTGCCATAGTCCGCAGGGGAGCCCAGATAGCCGCCGGCGACGACGAGTCCGAACCCGACGTTCGTTGCCTCCGAGAGGGAACGGATTTCCGTGAGGGAGCTGAACATGCTGGTAATGTGCGGCGGCAGCAGGTCGCGGTAGTCATTGCAATACATATTGACTGCGGTGATGATCTGTTTCTGGTTGCCGATGCAGCTGATGATGTAGGCACGATCCCTTGCCTTGCTCAGCGCCGGAAGCAGCAGAGCGGCGAGAACGGAGATGATCGCAATCACGACGAGGAGCTCTATCAAGGTGAAAACGGCGGATTTCCCCGCGGGAAAATGGTTCCGCCGGGGCGTGTGATTTCCCCCGCCGCAGGGCGGCTGTCTGAAGATCCTGTTTTTTTCTCTCATGATTCTGCTCCTTGAATGTATTTTATTGTTTTGTTTTCGGCGGTGCCGCAACGGAGTCCCGGACGATCAGCCGGGGAACAACGACCCGTGTCTGCTGAGGGGCTCCGCTTTCAAGACAGTTGAG
>CASDPB010000062.1 GCA_949282305.1 uncultured Lentisphaeria bacterium
AGGAACTGTTCGTGAATCAGTGGCTCGCAACCGCCGAACTCGAATTGATCTGGCGGCTTTTCCGCAAAGGCGGTCTCGACTACCGCGGATTCTACATCAATCTCGACACCGGACGCATGAATCCCGTGACGATTAATTGATACAATATGATACAATATAATACTTTGTTCGACCTTCGCTCTTTCCCGCCGTCCATTCAGACGGCGGCCGCTCTGTTTTGGTGTTCGAACAAAGTGTTTAATTTCAAAAAATAACAGAAAGAACTTGAGAAAATGAAATGCACCGTTGGAAAAGAAGCATTGCTGACACATCTGCAGAAGGTCTGCAATATCGTCAGCCGCCGACCGGTTCTGCCGATCCTCAACAACGTCCGGCTTGAGGCCGAGGACAATATTTTGAATTTGAAAGCGACCGATCCGGAAATCACGATCCGCACGGAACTCCGCGCCGATGTCGCATGTTCCGGAGTTACCACGCTTCCGGCGCGAAGTCTGCTGGCTTTGGTCTCCAAGCTCAAAGGGGATAAAATCGAAATCGACTGCGGCGATAATCACCATGCCGCGATCAAATGCGGCAGCGCGGAATTTCTGTTGAAAGGTCTTGATCCGATCGACTTCCCGGATGAACCGCTGTTTGAATCCAAACGAAAGATTCGTCTGACCCAACCGGAATTGAGCCGTATGATCGATTATGTCTCCTACGCGGTCTGCCAGGACAGTTCCCGCAAAACGCTTCAGGGCATTCTGTTCTCTGTCAAGGGCAGCATTCTGACGACTGTCGCCACAGATGGGAAGCGTCTCGCCTTTGTCGAAAAGGAAGTGGAGGAAAGCAGCGGCGACGGCGATATCATCCTGCCGTCAAGAACCGCTTTGGAGCTTCGGCGGCTTCTCGGCGAGGAGGGAATGACCGAATTGGAAATTTCCGAACGCTACATCCGCGTCCGCTTCAGCGATACTCTCCTTTACTCCAAACTCGTTGAGGGAAGCTATCCGAACTTCCGGCAGATCGTTCCGGGAAGTTTTCAAAAGATGCTGGATATTCCCCGTGAAGCCGTCATGCAGACGCTGGACCTGCTGGCGGTTCCGCTGACCGCCGACATCAGCAATCTGAAACTTACGTTCAAACGGGGAGAACTGGAGTTCTTCTCCCACAGCGATACCGTCGGTGAGGGAAAGGATCGCCTTGAAATCCCCTATGACTATGATGATCCGTTGGAAATCACGTTCAATTACCAGTTCCTGCAAGCGCCGTTCCGGTATGTCAGAGAAGACCAGTTCCGGCTCAAAATGAACGGTGCGAGCAGCCCGGTCATGATTGAGGACGGCAAGGGATTTCACTATATTCTGATGTCGTTGCGAGTCAAATAACTTGAAAAATGAAAAACACCCTGTAGATTAACTGCGGGGTGTGTGGAAAGGTTTTATGTCCACAGCAAAAGAATTATTGCAACAGCTCGTTCAGAACGGGCAGCTTCGTTGCGTCCCCGTTTCCGGATGGGATGCGTTGACCGAACATCAGCGCAAACAGCTCATTCGGCAGGCTCAAAATACACCGCCGCTTACTTATTCGCCGGTTTCTCTGGAATGTAAAAATCTGC
>CASDPB010000063.1 GCA_949282305.1 uncultured Lentisphaeria bacterium
AAAAGGACGTAGTCGGAGAACCGCCATTGTCGCGCTCGCGCGTCAGTTGATGGTTGCGTTGTGGCGATATGTGGTTAAAGGCGAAGTTATTGAAGGGGCGATTATTAACAAACCAATTGCAGCATAAGCTTATGGTGAATCAACTCGTTTCACCTCCTGGTCTTCGAAAGATGCCGTAGGAAAGGTTGAGAAATTCACCGCCATTTTAAGGAGAACGAAAGGATATTTTTGAACATAGAGGCTACTCGACAAAACTCTTGGTTGCGGATTGCATCCGACTCCTTAAGACAGAGGCTTCGAATTCACACGTTTTTCGCATGTGGCATATTATCGGCGAATGTCTGGAACGTTCGCGGTCGATGGAAGGTTGGGAACGATGGCTTACCCGCTGCCGGTGTGAAGTGCTAGAAAATATCTTTTGAAGAACAGAAACAGAGATACAATAAGTTTTGATTTTAGCAAAAAACGACACCTATGGCTACATGGGTAAGGGGAATTACGCTTCGAATATAAGAAAACTGGAAAAAAGTTACAAAAGTGGCTTGACAAAACCTAACATGGAAGGAGTTGAAGAATGTCCATCATGACCGAAGATCAGGTGAAACTCCTGCACAAATTACAGATGGCGGAAATCCCCGCATTCAAAAACATCAATCCGCTGACTCTTCAGGAGGACGAGGCGCGCGATCTGTTCCGCATGAATCTGCCGCCTTTGGAGTGGATCAATGCGGCAGCGCAAAATGAAAAGCATGAACTCATCGAAAAGCGTTTTATCGGCGTTTCCGAGAACAACTGCCGTGAGCAGATGAAGGATTGGCTGGAGAAAGAGAATCTGACTTTGCTTCAGCAGCCGAATCCGCAGTTCGGCGCGGGGGATGCATGGCTGGAATATTTCTCCCAGCCGCTCAAGTCCGTCAACTTCAAAGCATTGAGCGATCATTTTGAACGCTGGGAAATCCCGGTTCCCAGGATTCCGGTTCCGAAGGAGCAACAGGAGGTGCTTCGGCATAAGCCGCCGATTCCTGCACAGGAAATTTACGCACGTCTGGATGCCGAAGAACTCAAACAGGAGTTACAGAAATTGCGCAGCGGCAAAAGCGTTTCCGAAGGGATTCAATTCGGATTCGCTCCCGGCGATGTCGGAACCTTTGAGGAAGACACTACGTTCCATACGTTTCTTTCACCCCTGAGTGCTCCGTCCGTCAAGGAATGGGAACGGCTTGCCGGGAGTCTCCCGGTGGAAGAACTGGTCGGACAGGTGCAGGTCGATACCGTTTTGTCGGATGTGGAACGCAAACCCTATTATGCACTCCTGTCGCCGGAAGAGTTACAAACAGAAATCGAATATTTTCAGGCGAACGGAGAGTTCCGCAACGGGATTGAAATCGGTTATGCTTCAGGCGGCAAGCCGAAGGCGGAAAAATCTGTCGAGCCGCTCGTCACGGAACTTTCCGATGAGGAGCTGGACCAGCTGGAAGCCGGAACGTTTGCGGATTGGAACAAACTGCGCGGGCAGAAGCTGCTCGGCTTTTCCAAAGCGCAGGAGATACCGGTATTCCGGCGAATGAGTCCGGAAGAACTGCAGAAGGAACTCGAATTATTTGCGGAAAGCGGCAAATTTTCCAGTCCGGATATTTCTGTCGGGCATGTTCTGGAACGGGCGACGCATAAGAAAGAGTTTCATCGCCCGCTGGTCCCGCTGTCCGAAAAAGAGCTGACCGATCTTGCGGCGGGCAGGACGATCCGCAATCAGGACATCCTGCTTGCGCAGAAACTGGTCTGCCGAACGCCGCAGATCCCCGGAACTGTGGTCTATGAGAAGAAATTTTCCGCTTTGGAACTGGCATTCGATGACTGTCCGCAAAAACGTCTTGAAATCTATGCTCAATACCGTAAGGAACAGGACGAACGGGCGTTGAATAAGATCACACCGGAACTGCGGGCGCAAATCAAGGCATTGCAGGAGTCCGGCAAAGGACCGAAAATAGACCGGGAAAGTTATCTTGCCTTTACGCGCAAAGATGCGGAAACATACATCCGGGAGCATGAAAAAAATCCAGAAAACACATTTGCCCCGACCGTATACCCCAGACGGGCACTTCCGAAAAATGAAGCGTTTCCGCAGTTCAAGAAATCCAATCTGTTCTCCCAGCCTCAAGCCGATTACCTGCAGCGTTCCATTCTCCGCGATCTCGCGGCGGAAGGGCATATTGCTTCTCCTGAAACCGTGGGGGAGTTTCTGGAAAAGCTGGAATTCATAACCGATGCACAGGCGAAGGAGTTGATCAAACCGCATCTTGGCAAATCCGCGGGAACCGGTCTCCTGAACCAGTGTCGCGCCTACATGGAAAGCGGCAGGATTTTCAATGCAAAAGAAGTCAGAACCATCGCCGATGTGCAGCGGCTTTATCAAGTGAATCGCGGAATGGATTTTGACAAGAAGGCGGCACTGAAAGATCTGATCGAAGGTGGATACATCCAGTCCAGCGATGCACTGGCAAAAATCAAATACACCACCGAGTTACAGGATGACGCCCTGATCGCCAAATACAGCGACGCCAGAATCGGCAGGAATCTGCGCGCCCGGATCAACGACTTGATCGACGAGGCAAAAATCGGGCAGATTGAGGATGAGGATTTTCAGAAGATGAGCATTTCCAAAGGAATGCAGATTATTGCAGCCAATGCGGAACTCGAACGTTACAAGAATCCGATGGCAACGCCGGGACAGATTGCTCTGTTGCAGAAAATGGAACAGCGCGGTCAGATTGACCTGCATAAAATCGACCTGACCAGGTTGCGCTTCCGGACCGCCGACCAGTGGATCAAGCAGAACATCAACAATCCCGCGCGGAATACGCATAATCCAGAAACCCCGGCAACCACAAAGCAGAGAGGTCTTTTAACGCTGCTGGTCAGAGAGAAGCTGATCAAGAACATTCCGTATCCGGAGTGGCGGGATATGACGATTGCTCAGGCGTCGAAGCGAATCTCCTCCGTTCCGCCCCGGCTTTTACAGCAGGCGATGGAAAAGCAGAATGCGCCGTTGCGGAACGTTTCGCCTCGCCAGAGAACCTCAATGGAACGGTGAATTGGAGAAAACGGTATGAAGATGAGTCCGATGCAGAAGTATGCGATGCGCCTTTTGATTGCGAGCGGACAGTTGCGGCTTCCAGACCGCAATGCCTGGTCGCAGTTGAACTCAGAAACGGCGGCGGAACAGCTGCGGCGGTTCGGCGGAGTTCAGGTCATTCTCAGGGATACCGCTTTACCGCAACGGAGCTCATCCGCAGGAGAATCGCGGCTTCCCGCCTCGAAATCCATTCCGTTTTCTCCGAAGAAATCTGAACTTGAACGCTGAAAAGGATTTCCGGCATGGCTATGAAAAAAAGCATTCTTGATGAAATCATCTTGAATATCGAAGGCAATCCGTGGACGGTTCGCGACGCCTGTACCGGCTGCATCGTGTTCGGCATGACCGGTTCCGGAAAAAGTTCCGGGCCGCTTTACAAGATCGCACATAAATTCCTGACGCTCGGTTACGGCGGCGTGGTGTTCTGCGCCAAACCGGATGAAGCCGATACCTGGAAGAAATATGCCGCGAAAGCCCATCTGGATGATGATCCGCGCAAGCCGAACCGGACCGGGGATCTGCTCTTTTTGAGTCAGCTGACCTTCAACTATCTCGACAGTGAGGCGAAACGTGCCGGACGAGGCGGCGGACAGGTCGAAAACCTCGTCAATCTCTATTTGGAAATCGTCAACATGGGCAAGGACAAACGCAATTCCGGAGGCGGCAACGAGGAATACTGGAATAATGCCGTCAAGCAGTTGTTGCGCAATTCCATCACGATTCTGCAAATGGCACAACAGCCGATCAACATTGACAACATCCATCGGGTTATTGTTTCCGCACCTTCGGCTTCTACGGAAACACTGGAAGAAAAAGGCTATTGCGCTGATCTTCTGGACATGAATATCCCGGAGGAGTTTCGACAGACGCCGGAATATGAAATCGCACGCACCTTTTTCTTTGAGGAGTTCGCATACCTTGACGAACGGACCCGTTCCAACACGATTTCCTCCTTTTCCGTTGCCGCAGACTCCATGCAGCGCGGTGAACTGGCACGCTGTTTTTCCGCCGGGCAATCGACGCTTCAGCTGGAAGACCTTTATCGCAAGGGGAAAATCCTGATTGTCGATTACGATGTCAAATCCTGGGGACGGATCGGGCAATATGCCGCAGGCATCATCAAATACTGCTTTGAGTCCATGATCGAACGTCGGGAAGACATTGCCGATGACAATGCCCCGCCTGTCTTTTTATGGGCGGATGAATGCCAGTTCTTCAGTCTTGAATACGATCAGAAGTTTCAGACGACCGCCCGGTCCAGCCGGACGCTGACCATGTATGCAACTCAAAATCTCGGCAACCTTTATGACGGTTACGGCAAGGAAAAAGCCTCATCGCTTCTCGGCAATCTGGGCACAAAATTCTTTTGTCAGAACGGCGAATTCGAGACGAACGAATGGGCTTCCAAGTCCATCGGACAGGAGATCATCATCCGTCAGTCCAAGACCTACGGCGATTCCAAATCATCGTCGATGAAAGGCGACGACAACAAGTCGTTGTCCTATTCCGAAGGTTATAACGAACAGAAGGACTACCGTGTCGATCCTGCCGATTTTTCCACGCTCCAGACCGGCGGACCGCGCGGTCAATGCAAAGTCGGATTCATTTTCTGGCAGTCGGGACGGATTCTGAACAACGGCAATGTATTTGTCCGTTCCACCATCGAGCAGGAATGCCGCCGCGTCTGCGGAGCGAAGCTCGTGCGGCATTGCCCGAAAGTTCCGACCATCGGCAAAGGCGAGTACATCGGTGAATATCGGATTCTGCTGCCGAATGATTATTTCTGTTTTATC
>CASDPB010000064.1 GCA_949282305.1 uncultured Lentisphaeria bacterium
GTCCCTGCCAGTCTCCATATGATCTGCGAAAACCGTTTCCAACTTTTCTTCCCGTCATTTCCACTCAGTTTTCACAATTACCATACTATTTGCGAAAACCATTTCCCACTCCCTGCGAAAACTATTTGCAATACTATATTTTCAAATGGCACTTTGATAAAAAATCATTTTTTCTTTGTTTTCCCTATTGACAAAATCTTTTTTTTCGACTATAATTATATCAAGGCATACCAAGGCATACTAATGATAAAAAACAGTTTTGACTTGAAAAAAGATATTCTGGTGAAGGATTTGCGCACTCGCATTATGAATGGCGATTATGTGCACGGCGAAAAACTGCCAGTGGAAGTCGTCCTTGCCGAAAAGCTGAATGTTTCGCGTGATACCTTGCGTGAGGCATTAAAAATCCTTGAAGCGGAAGGACTTCTAGTTCGTATTCGTTCCAAGGGAACTTTCGTCAACCTGCCGTCTGCCGGAAACGGAAAGAAAATTCTTGTATTACTGAAACCGTTTGCAGAGAATGATGCCTCATATCAAAGCCATTACCTGATGCCGGCGATGCAGCAGACAGCGCAGGAGTATGGCATGTCTCTGGAGCTTTGTCCGCGGACTTATATCGACGATCAGAATCTTGAAGATGCTGTTGCCACGCTCCAAAATGATCGGGAGCTTGGCGGCTGTGTGATCTTTGAAGGATTATATACGGGAGAGGAGAATTACATCCGCGCGCTTCAGCGATCGGGTTTTCCTGTGGTAATGGCTGTCTGCCATCCGGGCGATGTACAGATCACCGGATTTGCCGGGGTGCGTGTTGACTCGAAGAAAGCGTGGCAAGATGGGGCTCTGGCTTTGAAAGATGCGGGACACCGTCGCATCGCGTTTTTTCATCCGAACTGGATTCAAGGATATTATTATGACTTGGATGCGGCTTATGATTTTCTGCGGTCGCATGGGATTTATGATCCGGAACTGATTTGTAATTGCCCGATAGAATATCCTGTGATCAGGCAAGAATTGAAACGTTTGATGGCACTTGGAAATCCGCCGACAGCCGCAATGTGCTCCTCTGACTTTTTTGCCATGTCCGTGATGAAAATTGCAAATGACTTGAAGATACAGATGCCGGAACGGCTTTCTGTGATGGGATACTGCGGTTATCCGGGGGGCAGGTTCCTGACACCGCCTCTTTCCACGGTGGATCTGCATTATGATGCGATCGGGCGGAAAGTCGTGGAGGTGCTTGCACGTGCAGACCGGTGGTTCGGGAGAAAAAATGTCGCTGTGCCGGAAATCATCATGCCTCACGATGTTGTGATGCGGGAAAGTACAATGGTAAAACGGGTGGAACCGTTATTTGTCTGATATGAAAAGAAGGGGAAAAAGGATGAATCCATATTTTCACAGAAGAATCGCAAGTTTTACATTGATTGAATTACTAATTGTAATTGCGATCATTGCTATTCTGGCGGCAATGCTTCTTCCGGCACTGGGCAGAGCGCGGGACAAGGCGCGAAGCATTACATGCATCAGTAAATTGAAGCAGATGGGGCTTGCAACACAGTCTTATATCAATGATTATAACGACTATATTCCATATGGATATGATCCAGCGGGTTCCTTTGTGAAAACCTGTTCAAAAGCACTTCCGGCTTGGTTTGTCCGACTTGCCCCTTATGTGCACTGCGAGTTGAGAACCGATGCCGCATGGTGGTATCAGCTGAAAGAAGACGGCAAACCTGTCGGTCAGAGATTTTTTGCCTGTCCCGCAGTGTCGAACGATTCCACTTACGAGAATTTGTACGGGCCAAATTACCAAATTGCAGTTGACTTGTTGAACCGGAATGCCGGACAACTCCAAAACCCCAAAATACAGGAAGTCAGACAACCATCCAAGCGGATTTTTGTTCTGGATGTCATGCACGATCCGGCGGGTTGTGCAAGATATTATTTCAACTCAGGGATCAGTGATCTTGCTTACTGGACACATCTCCATTCCGACGGATGCAATACTCTTAGTTTCGACGGCAGCGTGAATTACAGGAAGACTGCGGCTTTGTATGCCGAGAGGTATCAGGTGTTTTCCATATTCAAATAAGCGAAAAATCAATCATTGAAAAACATTTTCAGGAGAAATGAAAGACATGAAACGGGTATTGAGTATTCTGTTTGCCGGAGCATTGTTCCCGGGATTTTCCGCCAATCTGATCCCGAACGGGGATTTGAAGAACCCCGCAGGGGAAAAACCGTATCTGAGGAAGTTCATGAAAGGCGGAAAAGACAGTCCCAATCTGAAAACTTCTTTCGTTGTAAAGGAAGACGGCGGGAGTATTTTACTGGAATCATTGGAGGCGGATGGACTTACCGAAGTCAATTACAACCGGCTTCCGGGCGTGGAGGCGGGAAAGAAATACTATCTCTGTTATCAGTTCACGCCGGTCTCTTTCGGCGCTGGTGCTCGGACTTCCTGCCGCATTGCGTTTTTTGATGCGGCGGGAAAACATCTGAAAAACGATTTCAGCTCAGCTCATGCCATCAAAGAGGCGGAACCGCAGGATTTCATCCATTCCTTCACCGCACCGGCTGGAACCGCCAGGGTGAATCTTACGCTCTGGTTCAGTGGAATCCAGAAGACGGAGGTGAACCGTGTTTCACTGGATACGGCTCTGCCTGTCGGAGCGGACGGCAATCTATTGATGAATGGTTCGTTTGAGTCTCCGACGATGGCGGATTATTATATTGTCCCGAAACTTCATGGAAAGATTTACAAGGAGCAGAACCGCAAGCTGTTTACGGAACGCAGTTTGCTTAAAGCGAAAACGGGAAAATACTCCCTGCTGTGCTCCTCGGATTTCGAGAAAGCGACCAATGAGATCAACCTGAATATGCTGCCGTTCAGAAGCGGGGCGAAATACCGCTTCACGGTCAATTATTTTGTCGCTTCGGGCGAGGGCAAGGTGAGAGTTGCCGGGCGCATCACC
The DNA here is from genome assembly GCA_949282305.1 of uncultured Lentisphaeria bacterium. Lineage (GTDB taxonomy): Bacteria > Verrucomicrobiota > Lentisphaeria > Victivallales > UBA1829 > UBA11452. The sequence goes on from CASDPB010000064.1 coordinate 2,979, forward strand.
TATTGGAACAAAGAGAAAAAGGTGATCGGCTATCAGTTCCCGGAGGGAGATGCGACTCCTGGAAAATGGCAGAAAATGAACCTGGAGTTCTATCCGCCCGTCGGTACCGCGCGCATTACCGTCACTCTGTGGCTGAGCGGCAGAATGCAGGTTTATCTGGATGATCTTTATTTCGGCGAGGTGCGGGAAAAGAAGGTTCCGGGGCGAAACGCGGGTGCTTCGATCCTGTTCCAGAACAGCAGTTTTGCCCTCTGGAAAGAGGCTCCTTATCTCAAAGTTCCGGTAAATGGAATTCCGGAGGACGTTCAGGCGGGGGAACAGATTGCTGTCTCCGCCGCGGCGAATGAGTCTGAACCGTTTCAGCTGGTTTTGTCCCCGCGGGAGAATTTCGGAAATGTGCATCTGGTTTTCAGCGACCTGAAAGGGGAGAACGGTGTGATTCCCGCCTCGAATCTTTCTTTCCGCGTGGTCGGGTTCGTGAATCTGAAAAATCCGGACAACCCGTCCGTGAAGGGATGGAATGCCGATCCTCTGCTGCCGGATGCGTCGGCGAATGCGGAGAATGGGAAGAATCTGCCTTTTTACGTAACGGTCAAAGTCCCGAAAGAGCAGAAGCGCGGGAGTTATTACGGAACGGTGCGGGTCATGGGCGGGACAAAGGAGTTGGCGAGTGTCCCGTTGAGTGTGCGCGTCCGCGGATTTGCACTGCCGGATACCGCATCTCTGCGCACTTATTTCTACGCTCAGCCGATTCCCGCCTACATGGAGTTTGACCGAAGGCCGCGCGCCGCGATTGCGGATGATCTCCAGCGTGTGCTTTCGGAACATCGTATGAACGGGAATCAGGCGCAGTGGACGCCATGGCCGAAGTGGAAAATCGAAACCGGGAAATTGACCGTGACCGATTGGAGCGAGTTTGATGCACAAGTCGAAAAATGGCATAAGGAATATGGAATGGTCAATATTCCATTTCCAGTTTTCGGAATGATGGGCGATAATGATGGCTGGTGGGGCGGAGACCGCAGTAAGCCGGGAAAGAGTCCGTTCGGCAATTTCGGCTGGCTTTCTCCGGAAGGGCTCAAATACGCCGGAGAGTTTGCAAAACAGGTCACGGAGCATGTGAAGGCGAAGTTTCCCGATGTGAATTTTTACGCATATCTTTACGATGAACCGCCGGCGAAAGTCCATGCGGATCTGGCAAAGATTACGAATGCACTTCATGAAGCCGCACCCGAATTGAGGATTTTCGTTCCGAAGCAGGTAAATGACGAGATCGGTTATGTACAGACGTTCTGTGTGCCGATGGCACCCGGCTACCTGAATCCGGAAAAGCAGAAAAAGGCTCTTGATGCAGGGCGTGACATCTGGTATTACAACTGGACTGTCCGCATCGACAATCATGACTACATCCGCAATCGTCTTTTTGCATGGCAGATTTATGCCGCGGACGGCAGCGGCGGGCTGCTCTGGAACACGATCATTGCACCGAAGGGAATCAATCCGTGGAACGATCTGGACAAAACCCACTCCTGCGGCGGGGCGACGATCTTTTATCCGCCGCGGAAAGATGGCGAAGGCGTCATTTCCTCCCTGCGTTCCGCGCAGATCCGCGAGAGTATCGACGACTTCGATTACATGCGCATTCTTGAGAAGAAAATCGACGCCCTTTTCCCCGGGCAAGGCAAAAACAGGGTGAAGGAGATTGTCCGCACGCTGATCCCGGAGATTCCATTCGGATATCGGAACGACCCGCATCTGCTTTATGCCCTGCGCGACCGGATTGCGGACGAGATCGAGTCTCTGGATCAGGCTCCGGCAGTCATCGTCGTCTCCAATCCGCCGGATCATGCCGCAACGGAGCTTTCCGAAGTGAAATTCAGTGTGTTCGGACCTGCCGGAAGTGTGGTTCGGATTAACGGCGGAACGGTCGGAAAGATCGGCGCCGGAAAGCGTCTGGATGTGCCGTTCCTGCTTGGAAAACTGGGGAGGAACGAGGTTATGCTTGAAGTCATGCACGGGGGAAGGAGAAAAAGTTTCCGCCGCGCCTATGAGTTGAAGCCGGACCCGCAGCTGAAGGAATTGCGCGGACTCCTTGCAAAAGCCCGTTCCAACGGTGTCGATACCGTCTCGCCCGAGGCGTTTCTCAAGCGGATCGAACAGGGCGGAGCTTATACGGACGAGATACGGAATGAGGCGCGGAAGCAGATCGAATCGCTGAAGTATGCGATTGTCGTGAATGCCATCCGTGACAGAAAAACATTTTCCAATCCGCTGGAACAGGCAATGTTCGAACGTGCGAAACGTGCGTTTGAACGCAGGCAGTTTGAACGTGCTGAGTATTATCTGAATCTTTGCAGGGAAGCAGCAAATGCGGGCGGTATGAAACACTTCAAAGTCTCTGTTTCTCCCGTCAATTATGAGGGGCATCCCGCCTTTGTTCTGGATAACGGGATCATTTCCGCAACGGTGCTTGAAACTGGCGGGCGGATCATCTCGTTCAAGGTGCGCGGCGTGGAATGCCTGGCGCCGGGTTCTTTCGGAAATGCGCTCTCCATCTCCGAACGTGCAGCGCGGAAAGTCACAAAGGACATGGTGACCCGTCTGCACGGTTACGGCGGTTATGAAGACGCAGGCGGGGACAGTGTCTGGCCGATTTCGTTTGTGGATTGGGATGTCCGTTTTCTTGAGCTCAAGCCGAATCGTGTCGCATTGTCGTTTGAAACACGTCTCCCGGATACGCCGTTTCTCTTCCGCCGTACGCTTTCTATGCGTGCGGAAATTGAGGATCTGAAGATGGATTATGAAATTGCGAATGTCATGCCGACAGGAACGGAATCCGATGACCCGGAACACTATCAGCTCGCATGGCGTGGCAGGTTTGTCCCTGCGATCGGCAACGCGGAAGACGCACAGGAAAATGACCGGATTGTTCTTCCTGTAAAGGCGGAGAACCGTCTTGCCGAACCCCATTTCTCCTCTGCGAAGCCGGCGAATTATGAACGCCGTTCCATCCGTCTGACGGCTCCTTATATGGGGGCTTTCGACCCTGCACTGAAGACGGGCATCGCCATGATCGGCGGTCCGGTGACGACTCATGCCTATGTCTGGTTCAACTCAAAAGGCGATCACAAGGGCGGCGGCAGGCTTTACACTCTGGAGTTTCCGCGCAGCTTTTACGGGAAGGTGTTCAATGATCCCGAAGCGAACAGCCCGCTCTCTATCAAGCCAGGCAGAACCGTGAGTTTTACGATTATCTTGTGCGGTATCAGCGGAATTGCCACCGAGCAGGAGTTTAAGAAACGAATTGCCGATTCCATGATCCTGTAATGAGTTTATGATTTTGCAGGAAAGGGCAACAACATTTTTTGTAGGCTTATAAGCGGAATTCCACCCTTTCCCCTTGTTAGCTCGGCGACACTGTCTATCTTGATCTCCGTTTATTCTCCATGACTGCGGCAGAGTTCCTGAAAATCTTCGGAGGAACGTCCGATGCGGTATCCAGAATCTCAGCCTTATTCACCAAAGCCTTACATTTTCGTAGAACCTTCATGCTGGAACGCGGCATATCCGCATGATGAGTCTGTAGAATTCCGGCATTGGCATCAATGTAGAAGTCTTTTCACAAAAGCAGGGGAAGCCTTTGCTACTGACTATTGGCAGGATGGATTGCCCTTGTTCTGCGGTTGACCCCAAAAACTGGACAACTTGACTAGGTGTAAAATGCCCGTTAAATGAACCTGAAAAGGGCGGGCGTTTTTATGAAAAAGTCGTATGACTCCAAATTCAAAAGCCGTGTAGCATTGGAAGCACTACGCGGGGAATCGACCGTCGCTGAGACTGCGGAGAAATACCAGATTCATCCGAATCAGGTTCAGCAGTGAAAAAAGAAACTCGTGGAAGGAGCTTCCGAGATTTTCCCGTCCAAGGCCGAGCGAAAAGAAAGCAAGCCGTATACCGAGGACGATCTGATGAAGAAAATCGGACGCCTTGAAAACGAGAATGACTTTTTAGGTTCTTCTGCATTTTGTGCAAAAAACGGGAAGAGAATAGCCGGAACCCCTGTGCAGTCAAGTCTCAATCCGGCATAATCGGTCGCGTTGCTCCCTTTTATTCCGTTTGAACTTGACAAGCTTCGGGAACCCGTCAGAAGAGAACTTTGAGGTTTCTCGAAAAAAGTTTTCGGAAAACTTTGAGGAAAAGAAGCGACTGGTCACATCAGACTCTATGTTTTAGTTTGCGCACAATAAACATGGAGGAACACAATGTCGACCAGTCTTGCATACCATACACAGGGAATCAATGGATTTCAACATCATTCTTTCCAATTTTCTGATGGGAAAGTCATTCAGCGTCTGAAACGGAAAGAATTTCGTTGTCCCAAATGTTCCCATTGTTCTGTCAATACGTATCCCTGTCGGACAAGACGTATTCAGGGCTTGCCTTATGGAAGGATGCCAGTTTATTTTAAGGTAGAACTTCACCGTATTTATTGTCCCGTGTGTCAGAATCTAACTATGGAGGAACTGCCATTTTTGTCTCATTCCAAAGCAAGGATTACCAAGGCGTTGGAACGAACAATCATTGAACTTCGTCCAGAGATGACAATCCATGCGATAAGCAAGTATTTTCATCTCGATTGGCGTGTCGTCAAGGCCTGCGAAAAACGTTATCTGAAACGCAAATTCAAGCATGTCAAGCTCAAGCATGTCAAGTACATTGGAATTGATGAAATCGCCATCGGTCATACAGAGACAGGAAAAACGGCATACTGGACGATCGTCCGAGATCTTGATTCCGGTTCAGTTCTTCACGTTGTTCCGGGAAAGGACGGCGCCGCACTCCGCGATTTTCTGATTCGTTTGCGAAATTCAAAAGCTAAAATTGAAGTTGTAGCAATGGATATGGGAAAAGCCTTCATCTGCTGGGTAAAAGAAAACCTGCCGTCTGCACAGATTGTTTTCGATCATTTCCACGTCATCAAATTGATGAATGAAAAAGTGGATCTCGTCAGGAGAAGAATCGCGGCAAAACTGGATGCGGAAGAACGTGCCATTTTGAAAAATCAACGCTTCCTTCTATTGCGAAACGAAGAAGATCTGAACTCAGAAGCAAGAGTATATCTCTCTAAGATCAAGCAAACTTTTCAGGAATTGGCTGATGTTCACATGATGAAAGAAGCTCTACGGAGTATTTATTCTGTGGCTCAAAACGTTTCTCAGGCAGAAGACGCATTGCTTCGATGGGTAAAGGCCGCACTGCAAATTCAATCAGATCAGCTGCATAAAATGGCAAAGACCATATTACAACATTGGGATGGGATTCTCGGATTCTGGCATTTCGGAAATCTAACCAATGCCGCCATGGAGGGATTCAATAACAAAGTGCGGACTATGCTTCGCCAAGCATATGGATACCGAGATCTTGAATATATGCGCCTCAAGATTTTCAACCTGCCGGAAAACAATATCAAAATTATCATTTGAGGCGAGTTTTTGCACAAAGTGCAGAAGAGGCATAAAAATTCCAAGAAAAATGACATTCTGACAGATTTTTGGTTTTAAAACATAAACATCCGGTATTATATTGCAGAAAACCTATAAATTTTCAACGGAATCGAAATTATGAAAGCCTGCTATAAAAAACTTTGGAAGCTTTTGATCGATAAAAATCTCAAACGGACTGACCTGAAAAAGCTTGCTGGAATCAGTTCCGCTTCTCTTGCCAAACTCGGCAAAGATGAAAATGTTTCAATGGATA
>CASDPB010000065.1 GCA_949282305.1 uncultured Lentisphaeria bacterium
CTTCCGGAGACGGAAGTCTTCTCCGGGGAGAATGACTTTAATCTCTCTTTTCCGGTTTCGCAATCCGAATCCGGTTTTTTTTTCGATTTTTTTAGTGAAAAATCAGATCCTCCCGCTTTTTATTATGAATTATTGCTTTACAAAATTCTGCAACCGATGTATCTTATCCGAATAAACGGGAATCCGGGGAAATGTGTTTCATGACGGTTCTGGAATTCAGGGCAATGGCAGGCGTAAAGACATGGATTGCGGAGAAAAGTTCCTTGTCCGCCGGATATGTTTCTTTATTTGCAGATAAACCTGGAGACAGACCGGTATGCCCGGATGTTCCCGAAAACCAATAAACAACCAGGTGATCCATGAAAAAAACAACAGTTTCCGTTGCCGGCTGTTCTCTTGCCGACATTCTCTATGCCGACATTGACTTTACTGCACCCGCGTTTGCCGCGTGTGCATCGAAAAAAGACGGCGACGGCGGACTCGCTCCCGGAAAGCTGGTGTTTGCCGATGCACTGGAGGCATTCACGGGAAAATGTTATCCGGAACTGAAACGTGCCCTGACCGGCGGACGCGCTCCCCATGCTGAGAATCTCGGCGGACCGGCAGTCGTCGGTGCGATCAATGCCTCTCAGATTCTTTCCGATCTGCCCGTCACTTTTAAATTTTACGGCGCGACCGGAAATGACGAAACCGCGGACTTTCTCCGTTCCATCATTGCAAAGACTCCTTTGGACGCCTCCTGTTATGTGACGCTGCCCGGAGCATCTCCCAGCACGGATGTGCTTTCCGATCCGCGCGCGCACGGCGGAAAAGGAGAGCGCACTTTCATCAATACGATCGGAGCATGTTATGCTTATACGCCGGAACATCTGCCGGATGCTTTTTATGACGCGGATATTATCTGGTTTGGCGCGACGGCTCTGGTTCCCCCGCTGCATGAAAATCTTTCGGCGCTGCTGAGGCGCGGGCATGAAAGAGGGAAGATCAATGTTGTATCAACGGTTTTTGATTTCATTAATGAGAAGCGCAATCCCGACAAACCATGGCCGATGGGAGATGGAGCGGAATCTTATCAGTTTATTGACCTGCTGATCGTGGACTGGGAGGAAGCGGTTCGCCTTACCGGAAAAAATGATCTTGCGGGGATTACCGGTTTCCTGAGCAGTTCCGGTGTTTCGTCATTTGTCATAACTCATGGTGCAAAAGATTTTTATGTATGGTCTGACGGACGTGTGTTTGCAAAGACGCCTTTGACGCCTTATCCCGTTTCGGCGCTTGTGGATGAAGAACTTGCCGCCGATCCGTCACTTCGCGGCGATACCACCGGATGCGGTGACAATTTTGCCGGCGGTTTTGTCTCTTCGCTTGTCAGACAATTTGCGGAAGGCAGGGAAAAGGGAGAGTTCGATATCACCGATGCGGCTGCATGGGCGGCGGCATCCGGTGGATTTGCCTGTTTCTGTCTTGGCGGCACTTATCTGGAGAAGGAGGAGGGGGAGAAACGGGAGAAGCTCCGGCGTTACCATGACGCATATTATCGTCAGATCGGCAGAAAAATGAAAAATTGATGTTCATAATTCATTGATTGTTAATATATAATAAAAATGACGGAATTTTGACGCTTGCAAAATCCGTCATTTTTATTATATTACCCTAAATCAATTTTATGAAAATGACGGAGTGAATGAAAGACAATGGCAGACGGTAAAGTTCTGGAAGTGAGTTCGATAGAGGAACTTTCCGATTATGGAATTTCTTCTGTCGCAGTGGCTGTCGGGGTTTTTGACGGAGTGCATCTGGGACACCGGAAACTTCTGACGGAACTGCTGAAGGTGGCGGGGAAATATGACGCCGTTCCGGTTGCCATGACTTTCTACCCGCATCCGAGAGAACTGGTGAATCCGCATTCCGCGCCTCAGCTGCTTTTGCCCGCGGAAGAAAAAATCCGTCTGCTTGGGCACTACGGCATGAAAGCGGTTGTGTCAATTCATTTTACGAAAAAATTTGCGGCGCAGGCTCCGGATGAGTTTATTGAGTCCTGTCTTTTTGCAGGAGCTGTTGAGGTCAGGGGGCTTTGCGTCGGGCAGAAATGGCGGTTCGGGGCGGGAGCAAGCGGGGACTCCGTTTTTCTGGAAAGAAAAGCGGAAGAAAAGAAATTTGCCTTTGTTCCCGTTGAGGAACTGAGGACTCCGGAAGGCATGATAATCAGCAGCACGGCAATCCGGAAGGCTTTGACGGAAGGGAATCTTGAACTGGCGGCGTCCATGCTGGGGCGGAACTATTCTCTGTTCGGAACTGTGGAGGAGGGGTATCACAATGCCACGCGGAAGCTGGAGTCGCCGACCGCGAATCTCCGCATGACCGCCGGGGTTCTGCCGCCGAACGGTGTTTATGCCGGGTTTGCGCATGTGGACGGGATGCGGTATCCCGCGGCGATGAATCTCGGGGTCTCTCCGACTTTCCGTGCGGAATACGGCAGGATTGACCGGCGTCTGGAACTGCATCTGCTCGGAGGGTTCCGGGGAAGCCTTTACGGAAAATATCTTCAGGCGGAACTGGTTTCCTTCCTTCGTCCGGAAAGACGGTTCGCAAATCCCGGAGAACTGAAAACGCAGATTCAAAACGATATTGAAAAGATCAGTCATATATTGGAAAGGAGTTGACAGTGGAAAACGAAAAAAAATATTCCGTCATCGAACTTGCCGAGCTTCTCGGGGTGCCAAGAACAACGATCAACGACTGGCTCTCCAAATACTCCATGTACATTGATTTCACCGTTCAGGGGAAACGCCGTGTCTATACGGATTCTTCTCTTGCGGTGCTGAAGGAAATTTCCGAACTCCGCAATTCCGGCATGTCCTCAGTGGATATTGAAGCCGAGCTGGCAAAACGGCATCCCGTCCGTGCGGAGCCTGAACCTTCGGAAACGGTTCAGGCTTCTTCCATACCGCAAAAAAGCGGAGAGAAGGTTTCACATGCCTCCCAGCCAGTACCGCAGGGGACGGCAAAAACAGAAAATGAATTCCAGCTGATTGCGCAGCGGCAGTCCGAGGAGCTGGGAAAAGTCATTGGGGAGACGTTCCAGAATATGGTTCTCCGCATGGAAGAGCTGGAACACCTGAACCGCGTTCAGAACAGCCGCGCAAAGGTTTGGATGGCGGCGACGGCATTTTTCATGGTGCTGCTGCTGATCGGCGCCTGTTTTGCTTACAGACAGGTCATGCTGTTTTCCCGCGCCAATACGGAGTTGAAACAGGAGGCGGTCAATACGAATCAGCAGCTTCAGACTCTCCAGCGCCAGTCCATAGAACTGGTGGCGGGGACAAAAAGTTTTCGTGATAACATTGCGCTTCTCGAAAAACAGTTGAAAGAACAGCAGGCGGCATTTGAAAAAAATATCAATGCGGTGAAACAGAACTTTGAAAAGGCTCAGCGGGAGCATCAGTCGCGGCTGTCTGCAGAGCGGGAGAAGAACTCGGCGCTTCTGAAAATGAAGGAGGCGGAACTGGCGCTTGAAAAAGAGAAGTTTGCGGCGGAACGTCTGAAATTTCTGCGTGACTTGGAGCGTATGAGCACTGACAATGAGAATATTGTCAATGAACTGAAGAAAAAGATCGAAGAGCAGAAAGCCCTGGAGAAACAATCAATGCCGTCTTCTGTTCCAGAAGAGCCCCCGGCCGTAAAATGAGTTTTTCCCGGATTGGCAATGCTAATTAATACGGAACTTTTATCCGCTGATTGATTAATAATGGATCAGTGAGTTTCGTTTGATGGAAAATGCCATGGTCCAGGCAATCGGGGCGTTAGTCCAGCCGCTGTAGATACTGTTTGCTCCTCCTTCGTAACGATCGCCTCCTCCCCAGTTTTCTGATTCCAGGTCATACATTCCGCGCCAGCAGCCATATAGATGCTTTGCCGGAGTATTATCCTGGATTTTTAATAAGAGAGATTGTATTTTCTGGACACTTTGCCAATATTTTATTTGTCCCGTCAAATCTGCCATACATTGCAGTGCCAACAATGCCCAGTTAATTGTATAGATTGTGTCTACAAGTGATGGACCGGAGGGGGCTTCAATATGTTCAGCAGGAATATTACCGCTTTGCGGATCCATCTTTCCCAGTAGTTTTGCGGAGAATAATTCCGCAGTTTCCAGACTGAGCCGATCCCCGTAAACGCAATGTGCCATCGTCGCTCCAATTACTGCATAGGCGCATTCGCTGCTGGAAAGATGTTCATGTTCTTCCAGCAGGAACTTATGATAGATATTAGCAACGTCCTGAAAGCCTTTTTCAGGCTTTACCTGATACGCCCGTGCAAGTGCCATTACTACCAGCGATCCCCAATGAGGCATGTTGACTTTGCCAGACCAGATAAATTCTGGAGCATAAGGGAGTGGAAACTGTTTTTTAAAACCTTCTTCAAGCAGGTATGCCAGTTTCAACGCCCATTTTGTTAATCCGAATTTTGTGTTCAATTCCGGTGCTGTCCGTGCAATCATCAGCTGCAGAGCGCACATCCAGCTGTTATCGTCCAGCCATAGATAGGATCCGTGTTTGATATGGCTCCAGTTCCATGCGCCACACAGATTATGCTGTGATGAGGGAAACTTCACCAGTAGTCCGCTGCGGTTGAAAAGATATTTCAATAAGTTTTCTGTCAGAATTCCGTAATCAGGTTTTCCAAGCGTTTCAGCCATTAGCAAATACATGAAGGCGGTTTCCAGATTGCAGTCCGCACGCCGCTGTTCAATTACGCTGTATCCATCGAATTCACTCCATGCGGGGAAAGAGCGGTAAACCTGCTCTACGGCACTGTTTCCGTCTGTGAGCAGAATTCTTTCTGCAACTCCCCAAGTTCCGTCATTAGGATCCATGATGCCTGAATTTCTGAACCAGTCTGCCATTTTCAGCAGACTTTGGCGAAGTTGCGTTTCCGACACTGCAGAAGAGCTGTTGATGGGATTGAGGCTTATTTTTTCAGATACAGTAGACATACTTGATCCTTTGGTACATTGAGTTTTAGTGTTTTCGCCGGAGAATACTCCCTGCCGCTGCGGATATCCCGAATGGTTTTTGCCAGGAAAGGAAGTTCGATTGTTGTTTCTTCTGTGGCATTCAGATAATTGCCGACCAATAGCAACGCCCGGTCTGAATTAGTCCATCCAGAATAGAAGAGTCCTTTATTGCTGCCCGATCTGAACCAAGGACTGCCATTTTTCAGGATTTCCCAGTAAGGGGCGATAGTTGCCAAGGCTTTGACATGATAATAATAATCCAAAGGCGTATCGAAATCGCCGAACCAGTAATAACCAAATCCATCTCCGCCGTTCAACAGCACTTCATAAATCATCTGTTCCAATTTGTAGGAGGGAAACTCACCATAAGTACCGGTGCTTAACCAGGGAAAGATACGGCGTGCTCCGACTGCTTCGTAATTCTCCCGCATGACCTGATGAACCAGTTCAGTGCGTCCTGCCACATACAGACTCGGTTGCATTTGATCTATGAACTCCGGATAACTGTCCAGTCCGGAAAACAGATAATGGTGTGGTGCAGGTGAAGCGTGATGGTTGTAGGAACCGATGACTGGTAGCCGTCTGCCAGCCATGCCTTTGCGGACAGCTTCTTTCAGATCGCGCAGCATCCTTACACCACATTGCCGTAGATAATGTTCCATGTCAAGACCGGACTTTTTCTGCAGTTCAGTGCATCGGATGCATCTGCCGTGAATCGCATCCAATGCACCATCGTACCAGCATTCGATATCCCAGTAAATACGGTCGGGAACAGTCAGGTGCACATTGTCTTCAATGCGTTCAAGTTCTTTCCTATAATATTCTCCGGTATAGGAAGGGCATAGATTCCGATTGTTTGTTCCATTTGCAAGTTGAGTGTAAATTTCTTTCTTGTCTGCATATTTTTTTCCCATCAGGTGAAACGGCGATTCATTTACAACTACTTTGTAACCCTTTTCACGAGCTTTTTTCAAGTAGTCCGCAAGCTGTTTCCGTTTCTGCGGTGTCGGATAGTAGCGGGGAAAACAGGTAACAGCATCGAAACCAAATTTTTTCCAGTTGCCCAGAAAACCGGGCCATCTTTGCTGATCGCTGACTCCCATCCAGGAGAGATCAATTGGGAGTCCGTCCAAAGGATGTTCTATTTCCGGAAACTCCAATATTTCCAAGGGATAAGACTGAGGCCATACCGGTTCATCTGCACATTCAACATAGAGTGCGGCCATTGCTCCCGGAGCAGTTTTTCCAGTTGCCTTGAAGTAGAACATATCAGTTTGGGAACGATTGCCGAGTTTTTTCAGCGGGACTTTGTAACGGTTGATTTTTCTGCCGTTTTTTATGGAGCTTTCCAATGTGGCGGATGGTGTTTCCAAAATAATTTCAGGTGGCACTTCAATGACCAGCTCGGCTTTTGCATTTTTATTTTTCGGGTTGCGCATATCGCTGATGAAAAATGAATTCGGTGCGGAGAGATTTCGAGGGATAACGAAACGGCCGCTGTTCGGTTTTGCCACGATTCCTTTCATCGGCAGTTGCTCCGGAACATTTCGATAAGCATGATTAAAGCCGGGAACAGCCGGACTGCCTTCCAGAATAACGACTTCATCGGAGAAAACAGCACTGCTGGCACCGTGAATCCGGATTATGACATATCGGGCGGCAGCCTGCACATTGATTGTGAATGGGTATACATAAGCTGTACCATCTTCAGGCAGGAAAAAGCATTGCTTGAAATCGCTCTGATCTTTTTCGCCAGGCATCAGTTTCTGTAGGCAGCCTGTTGGATAATAATTCCGTCCGTCTTTGGAAATATAGACTGCGACTGATTTAGGGAAGATCAAGCCACGCTGTTCCGCTCCTCCCAGAAGGCGGATGACGGCTTTTCCTATATTTTCCACTTTACCGAGATCCATCAGTAGATTCAAGCCGGCTGGCACCTCATTCGTGTGCCAGCCAACTGCGTTGCGGTCAAACCAGATTTTGTCTTTTGAATGGCTTGAAAGTTTTCCATCAGTGAGCTCATACGGGTCTGCATCACTTTTTGTTAGATGATAACCAGGTAATATGGAGTATTCAAATGCTTTTCCCGCAGCCAGATTATGCCCTCTGGTTTCTTGGTGCCAGAGCCGGGCGGTGGTGCACTTGAATTCACCGCTGTAAGCATTGAGAAGTATAGTGCCGATGATGAACAAGAAAATTTTCTTTTTTGACATACCGTTTTCCCTTTTGAGATTATTTGTAGCCTGTTTTCAGAACGGCGTCATTATAGAAATCTTTGCGGCTGCGGCTTTCCACGTGTCCGTCATAATATCCGACTGTTGCCGTGCCCCAGGCATATTCCTTGCGTTCCGTGTTAATCTGCTGAGCCAGAATGCCGCCATGCCGCATGGCATACCAGGTTGCATATTGCAGTGCATAGCTTCGGAAAGTCGCACTGTCCCCGCTGTATACTGCAACCGAAGGCTGGGTAATCGAAGAGTCTTTTCTCATGCTGGCTGGTAATGTTGCTTCTGCACTGCTTCCCCCTGCCAGCCTCGTATTGACACCATAATGAGTATAGGGGAAGAGATTGTTGGGATAGGTTCCGAATCCTGCACTTTCTGCCGGGCAGACAAACATTTTCAGTTTATTCTTATTGGCTTCGTTGATGCTTGGAATGTTTCTGCCTGTGATTAACTGATAAATTTCTCCTACCCAAAGTTTTGAAGTGGCTCCCAGAGCTCCCGGAAGAACCCAGCCGTTTGATTGATCAGAATACATCATGACTGCATTCATTTGCTGCTTACTGTTGTTTACGCAGGCAATCTTTTGAGCCATTCCTCTGGCCTTGTTCAATGCCGGCAGCAGTATGCTTGCCAGAATTGCAATGATTGAAATAACGACAAGAAGTTCTATTAATGTAAATAATACTCCCCTCTTTCTCACTGTCATCAGGCACTCCTCCTTTTTCTTTTTTTTGTTTTTATATTTTGAACACTGTCGCGTTCAATTAATGTGGGAACAAGTTTTATCTGTCGGATCCTTCGCGAGGGATCGGCCAGCAAATCAAGAATCAGTTTTCCGCCAGCTTGTCCGAGACCGTGTTTCTGCTGGTGAATTGTTGTCAGTTCCGGATTCATCAGGCGGGTGAAGGACATATTGTCATAGCCGATGATAGATACATCCCGCGGGATTTTCAGTCCCTTTGCTGCACAACATTTGTATAATTCCAGCGCCAGAAGATCGGAAAAACAGAATACGGCCGTATACTCGCGAATGTGAGGAAGATAACTTTTTACGTTCGGAAACATATTGACTTTTGCACCGGCCAGGACCAATTGATGTCGGAAATGAAATCCCCGTGAGAAAATCTGATTTCCCCCAATCACTGCCACTTTGTCATGTCCGTTGGATGAAAAACATTCTGCCACCAGTTTACCACCTATTTCTTCGTCAGTCGCTACACCACTGAGATTTTCCTCTAGGTAAGTCATTGTAATAATAGGGTATCCTGCAGTTAGTTTCTGAATGGCGTTCAAGTTATAGGCGCCGACTTTGCCAATGACCGGAACCCATACATAAGCATCGACACCCTTGGCACGCAGAAATTTAAATGCGTTTAATTCTTCCTCCGGTTTTCCTGATGAGACCGTAAGCACCAGATGATAATTATGTGACTGAAGCACTTCATTCAGACCAGACAGGATTTCCATCCAAAAAGAATCTTCCAGATCATTACGCAGAACACAACCGATCAGATTCGTTGTCTTCATCGCCATGGCGCGGGCATTGATATTAGGCTGGTAGTTTTCCCGCTGCATAACTTCCCGGAGACGTTCACAGGTTTTTTGGGAAATACGATGCTCCTTAGCTTTTCCATTCAAAAACATGGAAGCTGTCGTAACGGAAACATTTGCTTTTTTTGCAATTTCCCGTAGAGTGATATTATTTCCAGCCATAATTTTCACCAAATTTGCGAAACCTGTTTAGCTATATCTTAGATTATATAACAAAAAAGAATAATGTCAAGGGGGGAATATCAGAAAAAATGAAAAATCTGCAGATGTCAGACGGCAGCGCAGGTGTGCTGCTTCAAAATATCTGCAAATCAGCTGATTCCATGAAAATTATGAAAGAAGAAGGAAATTGAATTCATGCTTTCCCGCATCGCTTTTTTCGGAAGATGATTTGGAGAAACGGGAAAACAGGCTATATTACCGGAAAAATGGAGTCGTTTTATGGATACAAGGAAAAAGGCGGTGGTGCTGCTGAGCGGAGGACTGGATTCCGTAACCTGTCTTGCCGTGGCGAAACACGAGGGATTTGAAGTGCATGCGCTGACGTTTGACTACGGGCAGCGGCATAAGGTCGAACTGGATTGCGCGAGACGCAGTGCGGAAAAGATCGGCGTGGAACGTTTTCACCTGATCAGTTTCGATCTGCGGATGTGGGGGGCGTCCGCCTTGACATCGGACAAACTGGATGTGCCGGACTATAATCCGCACTCGCATTCGGTTCCCATTACTTACGTTCCCGCACGAAATCTGATTTTTCTATCCTTTGCCACTGCGCTGGCGGAGGGACTGGATGCCCGTGATATTTTCATTGGCGTGAATTCTCTGGACTATTCCGGTTATCCCGACTGCCGCCCCGAGTTTGTTGAAGCATTCCGCCAATGCGCGCGGCTCGGCACGAAAGCGGTGGACGAAGGATGGGAATACAATATCCGCGCTCCGCTTCAGCATCTGCGCAAGAGCGAGATCATAAAACTGGGGCTTTCCCTCGGGGTGGATTATTCCATGACGCACAGCTGCTATAATCCCGATGCGGAGGGTCGTGCGTGCGGCCGCTGCGACAGCTGCGGACTGCGGCGGGATGCGTTTCATGAGCTCGGACTCGAAGATCCTGCCCTGATGAAATGAGATTTCCGTTTTGCAAAATGGAAAAAGGCGTTTATATTGTGGAATGCAGAGCTTTCAAACATAACTTTTAAGGAATGAGAAAATGGAAATCAAAGCAGCCGATCAGTGCAAGTACGACATTCTCTCTCTCGGAGAGGTAATGCTCCGACTCGATCCCGGTCCGGGAAGAATCCATACCGCAAGGTCTTTCACCGCATGGGAAGGCGGCGGCGAATACAATGTGGCGCGCGGTCTCCGCAGATGTTTCCGCCAGCGTGCGGGCGTGATTACGGCATTCGCGGATAATCCGGTCGGGCGCCTGGTCGAGGATTTCATCATGCAGGGCGGCGTGGATACCTCTCTCATTAAGTGGGTGCCCTATGACGGAATCGGGCGCACAGTCAGAAACGGGCTCAATTTCACGGAACGCGGCTTCGGCATCCGTGGCGCGGTCGGCTGTTCCGACAGAGGCAATACCGCCGTTTCCCAGTTGAAGAAGGGGGACATTGATTTTGATTACATTTTCGGCAAACTCGGGGCGAGATGGTTCCATACCGGCGGAATTTTTGCGGCTCTTTCCGATACGACGCCCGAAGTCGTGGTTGAGGCGCTCAAGGCTGCCAAGAAATACGGAACGGTCACAAGCTATGACCTGAATTACCGTCCCTCTCTCTGGAAGGCGATCGGAGGAAAAGAGCGCGCGCAGGAAGTGAACAGGGAAATTGCGAAATACGTTGATGTGATGATCGGCAACGAAGAGGATTTCACCGCCTGCCTCGGATTTGAGGTGGAGGGAACGGATGCGAACCTCAGCAAACTGAATACGGACAGCTTCAAGAAGATGATTGAGAAGGTCGTCAGGACATATCCGAATTTCCAGGCGGTGGCGACGACTCTCCGGCAGGTCAGGACGGCGACCATCAACGACTGGAGTGCGATCGTATGGCAGGGCGGGCAGTTCTACAAAGCGGCGCAGCGCGACGGTCTGGAGATCTTCGACCGGGTCGGCGGCGGCGACAGTTTTGCGTCCGGTCTGATCTATGGTCTTATGATCAAGGGGGATCCGGCTCTTGCCGTGGAATATGGCGCGGCGCATGGAGCACTTGCCATGACGACACCCGGCGATACCTCGATGGCACGTCTCGAAGAAGTTGAGAAGCTGGTCAAAGGCGGCGGCGCCCGTGTTGACCGCTGAATCATTGAGGGGAATTATCCAGAAGCAGCCTTCCGAATGGCCGGGAGGCTGCTTTTTTAGCATTCCCCGATTTTTTTTTGAGTTAAAAATAGCAATGAAGACTTGCGCTTGCGATATTATGGGTTAAATTAAGGATTCTTGTTGTTTTATAGTGAAAATTTAACTAAGATTGGAGAATATCAATGCAGAATTTCATCGTCACACTCGCACAGCAGGCGGCATCGGTTCCCGCCGCAGGAAATGCCGCCGGTCAAACCGCCGCCGGTCAGCCTCAGACATTTTTAGGATCGCTCGGGGGAATGCTCCCCATGATTATTGTCTTTGCCGTAATCATTTATCTGATGTACCGTTCGCAGAAAAAAGAGCAGAAACGCCGTGCCGAGATGCTTGATTCCATCAAAGCGGGGGATAAGGTTCTGATGGTCGGCGGTATTTACGGTGAGATTGTTTCTGTGAAAGACGATCGGTTTGTCGTCAAGATTGCCGATAATGTGAAAATCGATGTTGTGAAGACCGCGATCAGCACAATTGTCGGCAAGGAAGAGCAGAAATGAATAAAAAACCGGTTATTCTGAGATCTGTTTTCGCGCTGCTGGTGCTGGGAGTGTTCATCTTCTCCATGTATCCGCTCCAGGAGCGTGATTTCTATGAGACTTTCAAGGAACTGCTTTCCAACCCTCAGGATCAGGAAGTGGTTGAGCTGATCGCCGCGGCGAAGGCAAAGAAGGCGAAAGATCCCTCCATGTATGATTCCACTGCGCTGGAAGACGCCGCAGCGGAAAAGGGGGTCTCTCTTGACAAATACGTCAAGCCGTCCATTGTGAAGTCCCAGAAAGTGACAGGCACCCGCGACGTGATTTCCCTGATCCGCAAGAACTCGGCGGGTTCGATCCGGCGGGGCATTGACCTGAACGGCGGTGCCGAATTTATTCTTGAACTCGTGCCTGATCCGAACGACAAGGAGAAAATAGAGAAGAAATTCAATGAATACCGCGATATTGCCATTGAAACTCTGAGAAAACGCCTGACGGCGAAAAATATTTACGAGGCGGACATTTCTCCTGCCGGCGGCAGATACATCTCCATGCGTGTGCCTGTTGTGACCAAAGAAGAGAAAGCCACTTTGGAAAAGCTGATTAAGCTGAGTGCGAAGCTCCAGTTCCGCCTTGTTCACGTGAACAACGATCAGGAAGTTGCGAAATATCTGGCCGACAAAAAGAATTATGAAGCCCCGGAAGGTTATGAAATTCTGGAAAGCGTTGAAACCAAGGACGGGAAAGTAATCAAGAAACCGTATCTGGTGGAGCGCGAGGCGCAGATGGACGGCAAGGAGATTGATGAAGCCTATCCGACGATGGACCAGTTCGGTCAGCGTGAGATCATTCTCAAATTCAAGCCTGCCGGAGCGGCGCAGTTCGGAAAAGTGACAGGGGATAATGTCGGGCGCCTTCTTGCGATTGTGCTTGACGGACAGCTTTATTCCGCGCCGCAGATCAAAGTCGCGATTACCGGCGGCAATGCTTCCATTACGGGGAACTTCTCCCGGGAAGATGCGGAAAACGTATCCAACGCCCTGGTCAGCGGAAGTGTTCCGTTCTCCATGACAATTCAGGCGCAGTCCGATATTGACCCGACAATCGGTGAGGCTACGGTCCGTGACGGTTTGTACAGCGGTATCGCCGGTATGGTGCTGGTCATGCTTTTCATGGCTTTTTACTATATGAGAAGCGGTGTCATCGCGAATATTTCACTGCTGGTCAATGCCATATTGATTCTCGGTGCTCTTGCCGCGTTTGACGTGACTCTGACTCTGCCGGGTATTGCCGGCATCATTCTGACAATCGGTATGGCGGTGGATGCGAACGTTCTGATTTATGAACGTATCCGCGAAGAGATAGAGTCAAAGAAAACCGTGCTGAATGCGATTGATCTCGGTTTTGACCGTGCGTATTCGGCGATTTTCGACTCGAACATCACAACGCTGGTTGTTGCGGTGATTCTGCTCTGGCAGGGAACCGGGGCAATCAAGGGATTTGCGATTACGCTGGCGATCGGCGTGTTCACGACTCTTTTCACCGCCGTGTTCCTGACACGTCTGCTCTTTGATCTGATGACCCGTTTCATGAGTGTCAAAACCTTGAAGATGCACTCATTCGTCGGACGCGGGACGCGCGTCGACTTCCTTGCCCTCCGGAAGTATGCTTTGATATGTTCCGGCGTTCTGATCCTGGCGTCTTTTGTTTATGTGGGAATCTGCGGCAAGGAGTGTCTCGGCATTGACTTCACCGGCGGCACACAGGTGGAACTGAGCTTCAAGGAGGCGGTGCCTGCGGAAAAGATTTCGACGTTCCTGAAAAGCCAGGGATTTGAAAATAAAGTGACTTACAAGACCGGAAGCGCCGTTGACGCTCAGAAAAAACTTGAGATCATCATCCGCGACACCGAAGGGGGAACAACGGAGAAAACGGCGGAAGCCGGCGCCGCTGTAATGGAAAAGGTGACGAATGCCCTGAACGGGGAGTTCCCGACTGCCGCATTTAAAGGGGAAACGCAGTCCACACTCGGAGCGCTGATCGGGCAGACCTTCATGAAATCCGCTTTGATTTCGTTGATCCTGTCCTTTGTCGTGATGATCATTTACCTGACTTTCCGCTTCCAGTTTTCCTATTCCATTGCGGGAACGGTGGTGCTGGTTCACGACGTTATCATTGGCGTAGGGCTTTATCTCATGTGCGGCGGACAGATCACTTTGAACGTAGTTGCCGCCGCACTGACGATTGTCGGTATTTCGATCAATGATACGATTGTCACCTTTGACCGTGTCCGTGAAAACCTTACGCTGGTGAAAGACAAGTCTTACTGGGACATCATCAACCTGAGTATCAATCAGACCCTCGGCAGAACGATTCTGACGACTTCCACGATTTTGATGGTGCTGGTGATGCAGCTGATCTTCGGCGGTTCCGGAATCCGCGACTTTGTCAGCGTCATGTTGTTTGGTCTGCTGGTCGGAACATACTCTTCTGTTTTCATCACTAACCTGATCATTGCCTACTGGCACAAGCCGGTCAAAACGGTAAAGACGGACAAATCGGAGGCTGCGGTTACAAAGGTCTGATTGCGATCGGTTGGTTTCTTCCAAAGACGGATTCCGCTTTTGCCAGTATCCGTCTTTTTGCTTTTTTCAGGATAGGAAAAGCCGCGGTCCGGCGCATACTAGTTCCCGCAGCTTGAGGTTGATTCAGACAGACTGAAAGCGGTATGCACTGGCTGACAGCGCATACCGTCTTTCTTCACTCGGAATCGTTGTCATGGTTTCCGGAATTGTTTCCGTACTTGTTGAAACGCGGCTTCCACTGCCGGTCATCCCGGTCGAAATCACGCCGGAATCCGCCGGAACGTTTGTCATTATAATTGCGATGACGTTCCGTCATTTTGCCGTCATATTCATGATTGAACTTATAACGCGGACGGAATGAACGTTCTCCGTTTCCGTCATAGTTGAATCTGCGCGAGGGACGATCTTCCCAATTGGGATCGTTGCTGAAGTCCCGTCCCGGTCTGCCGTTGTCCCTGAATCTGTGCGGCGGCTGTTTCCTTTTTTCATCATAATGAAACTGTTTCCGCTGCCGTTCCCCGTAACTGAAATCGTTATTGAATTTCCGTTTATACGTAAAATGGCGTTCTTCCTCCCCGTCCCGCTCGAATCTGCGCTGTGTCCGTTCCGGTTTTCCGTCCCTGTTGAATTCCCGTTCCCGCCGGAATGAACGCCCGCCGCCATCGAATCTGTTCCGGTTTGTCTGCGTCCGTTCTCTTGACTCATTGACTCTCAGGCTGCGTCCTTCAAAATTGTAACCGTCCATTGCCTGCATCACATCGGGAGCTTCCTCGTCATCCAGCAGAACAAAGCCATATCCGAGCGGTCTTCCTGTTTCGCGGTCCGTTTTGATTTGCGCACCAAATACTTTTCCATGCTGTTCAAATAATGTTCTGAGCTCTGCTTCAGTGGTGGCATACGGCAGATTGCCGACGTACACACTCTTCATAATCTGGAATCCTCCGTTTTCAACTGGCCCGCCTCCTGCTGTGCGCCATGCGGGCATTACTAAACTCACGGACATATTTCCGGAAGCCGCTCCTGCGGTTTCCGATATATCCATATCCTCCGACTTTTCATCCAGCCAACCGGAAGAACCCTTTGCCGCTCCGGCAGTATGCAAAAATCCGAATCCTACTAAGTTATCCTGTCAAAATGACATTACAATTTGATTTTGCAAAAAAAACGGATTTTTGTCATCGGAGGCAAGGGAGTATCCGGGAATTTCCGCAGCAGACGCATTTGACTTGTCTCTGCTTCTGAAGATCCCCGCTACGATTTCCCTCTCTTTTCCATATCCTGAGACCCGCGGAAAAGATATGCGTCATCATTGTATTGCCATTTGGCATTCATGAACCGGGCTGGTCGGCATCCGGGTCTGTGGCAGACCGCAGGATCTGTTTCCGATAAGCGGCGGGGGAGGAACGGGTAATCTGCTTGAACGCTTTCGAGAAATGATAGCGGTCGGCAAATCCGGCGCTGTCGGCAATCTCTTCGATGGAAAGAGAGGAATTGAGCAGAAGATTCCTGCCCCATTCAATGCGGCGCATCTGCAGATACTGCTGCGGTGAGACCTTCATCTCTTTTTTGAACACCCGTATGAAATTGTTTTCGGACATTCTGATGACAGAGCTGATTTCCCTGTTGCCCGGAGATTTCGCAAGGGAGTGGTTGATGTACTGGATTGCATGTTCGATACGCGGGTCCATCGCTTTTTCCTCACGTGACAGGAAACATGCGGAGGGGATCAGGAAAAGACTTCGGAAGACAATATCATAAAGGCGCATGGAAAGCAGAAAACGGTTTTTGCTGCAAAGCTGGATTTCGCGGAAAAAATTTCCTCCTTCCGTCCCGAAAAGGGATTTTGCCGGAATGACAATCGGTTCCCGCCGGATCTGCCGGAACGAATCACCGGCTGTAAAATGAATGTAGAACTGGTTGAACGGCATGGAACTGCTGCGGGTTGAAAAAATCGTGTTCGGAGGCATCAGAAGCGTCATATCCGGGACCAGTTCGAGCTTCCGTTTTTCATAGATCACATAAGCCCCGGCTTCATCGTTGTGCCAGAGATACCAGAACGGCGAACTGAGATGACTGTGATTCCAGGACGTGACTCCGTGAAAATAATTATACTGCAAAATTTTTACATCCGGCGGTTCCAAATCTACAATATAATGGTTGCTTTTGGTGATATTTGACATATTTTTTCAAGTCCATGCCATTTTTAATTTTCCGTTTTCCCATATAATAATAGAAGAAACGGAAAGATGCAATCGCAAACGGGGAAATAACAGGGGAAACATCGGGGAGAATCCGGCACCGGTATTTCGCGGGCAGGGGATACCGGTTTTCATATCACGACGAATTCAAGGAAGGAATGAGGTGGGAAACAATGAAAAAAACGCTTCTGCTTTTGCTTTTCCTCTGGACGGGTGTTTGTTCCGCCCGGACCGCAAATCTGCTGAAAGGTGACGCCGATGTCGAGATTGAACCGCTGAACATGACGAATGGTTCCTACTCAAATTCAACCGCAGAAGCTCCGAAATGGAGACTCGACAATACAACGGGGTATCAAAGCCCCAGCAGCATCAAACTGCTGGAGTTCTGCGGAATCGGCATCCATGATGTGAAACTCCCCGCAGGGGCTTATACATTCTCGTTCTGGGCGAAGGGAAGCGAACCGGATACGCGGGCTTATATTACGGTCAACAAGCAGGACAGCTCATGGCCCGTCGCACTGAAAAACCGTGCCGATTCCCCGATTCTCCTTACCACGGACTGGAAACTTTATTCCTTCACGTTCAAGGCGGATGGCACTTCACGCTATTCCCCCTATTATGGAATTGAAAAACAGCCGGCATGGTTCGACCGTTTCATGCTCAATGCGGGCGACAAGCCGCTGGACTGGGAGCCGACGACCAGCTGCATTCCCCATATCGGGCTTCCGAAAGCGGACGGCAATGTATACGAGATCGGGAAGCCGGTTGATGTCAATATCAGCCTGACAAAGTTTACGAAAGAAAAAATGGAAGGCCCCCTGGATGTCAAAGTGACGGATTACCGTGGGACGGTCATCATGGAGCACAGACTTGAACCGAAATTCGATTCCGGGGAAAAATATGAATATTCCTTCCGTTTTCCCGGGGACCGGAGCGGCTGGTTCATGGTATCGGCATCCATGAAAGGCGTTCCGGCGCATTACAATACGTTTGTCATTACGCGTCCGCCGGAACCCGCGATCAGGGAAACAGAGCCGTTTCTTGGACTTTGTGGCGGGGAGCATCATATCGAAGCGATGAAGCGGATTGGCGTAAGATGGCTCCAGAAATATCTTGCGTGGTATATGATGGAAGAGGTAAAAGGAAAATACGATTTCTTTGGTTTTGACAAATTCCGCGAATATAAAAAACAGGGCTTCAAAGTCCAGATTCTTGTGACGTCGGGTGTGCCCCGCTGGGTTCTTACGCCTGAAGTGGAGAAAGCCGCGGCGAAATACGGCATGGATTACCCGCGTCTTCTGCCGTCGGAAGACAAGCTCGAAAACTGGAGAATGTTCATGCGCAGTTTCATGAAGCAATACAAAGATGTGGTGGACATCTATGAACTTGGTGGCGAACTTGACGCGCTTCTGGGACTCAATACTTACTACAAGAGTCTTGACAACAAAAATATGGTCGGTCCATTCGTGCTTGGCGAATCGTTCGATATCATCACGAAACAGATGGCAATCGCAGCGGAGGAGATCAGGAAAGAGGTTCCCGACGCCCGTATTTCCGCAGTCCGCCCCAGCGATGTGGATGCCCGTTACGCTTATGCCTATTCCAGGGAGTTCTTCAAGCAGAACGGAAAAGACATCAACTGTTTCGGAATCGACTGTTACCCGCAGCCCCGCTGGATCGGGCCGGGACAACCTGCGACAGGAACGGAGCAGGATCTTGCGAAGCGTTATAAAGACGCGAAAGCGGTCCTGGCGCAATATGGGAAAGGTTCTGACGTCTATATTGCGGAATACGGATATTTTATTGACTTTAATGAAGTGACCAATCCGGTTTATCTGCAGGAACAGGTCAACCGTCTGGCACGTTCCTACCTGAAGGCAAAACTTGTCGGTATGAAATCGCTTCACTGGTTTACCGCCGACAATACGGGACTGGAGGGCGGACGTTATCACATGGGCATCTGGTGGAGACAGATGCCGCTTCCGGCAGTCGCCGCCTTAAATATCGTCGGACGTGTCGTTGACAATGTCAGGGAATGTGCCGAGATCCCGATCAGTGAAAATATGGGAGTCGCCGTTTACCGCAAATATGACGGACGTGCCGTCGGTGCGCTCTGGAGCCTCAAGCCGGATTTCAGCCCTGCCGTAATGTTTAATGCGGATCAGTTCACTGTGACCGATGTCATGGGGAATCCGGTCAAGCCTGTGGTCGAGAACGGGAAGATCAAACTTGTGCTTTCCGAGCATCCATATTATGTGTGGCGCACCGTAAAGGGGGAGGACAACTACTCTAAACTTCATATGGCGTTCCGGAAATTGAAGATTGAGGAAAAGATCCCCGCCGAGCTTTTCTTCCGCCCAGCGGCAAAGGACCGGCTTAAAATTTATATGAAGTCGACTTCGCTTGTCAATGACAATTCCGGCGTCGTGGAGTTTGACTGCGACGGAAAAAAAGGACGGACGGCGTTCATGCTTCCCCGGGGCCGGACAGAAATTGTGAATGTGCCTCTGCCGCCTTCCGGAAAGACGATTCAAATGACAGTCCGCTTCAAGGGGGATTACCAGCCGTATTTCTGTGAGTTCACTGCGCCGGAACTGATCCGGGTTCCGAGGGTTGGCGGAATCAGGATCGACGGTTCCCTTGATACATGGAAACAGGTCAGACCGTTGATTGTCAGCGGCAAAGACCATATTCATCCCGTAGACCACACGACTTACGACGGACGGGAGGACTTGAGCGCAGAGTTTTATCTGGCGCATGACGGGAAGTATCTTTACTTTGCCGCGGATGTTGCGGACGACAGGCATTTCCAGAAGTTTCCGCTTTCCGGAATCTGGCGTGGAGACTGCGTCCAGCTCGGAATCGATCCGCAGATGAATTATATTCGCAATGTCAATGATCTTGATCCGGATGATTCGCTTCTTACAGTCGGTCTGCTTGAGAAGGGACCGGCGCTTGCCGCGCACCGCGGACCGTTCAGGAATGCTCTGGAAAAACAGTCTGAATATAAGGTCGTGCGCAATGAGGCACGGAAGCGGACATTGTATCAAGTCAAAGTGCCGCTTGCAACGGTTGACGGGACGTTGAAACCTGATAGGATTTTCGGCTTCAACTGTGTCGTGATGGATGATGACACCGGTTCCGGGGCGGATTACTGGCTTTTCCTGAGACAAGGACTTGCCGGAGGGCTTCGCCCCGATAAATTTGCACCGTGCGTATTGGAACAATAATCAGGAAAGGAACTCGATTATGAAAAAGAGACTCTTTGCCGCAGCTCTGCTTCTCACCGGAATCTGGCTTTATGGGGCGGAACTCAAAACAACAAAGACATCCGTGGAATTCGGAGACGCGAAACTAAACATCTGGCCTTCGGGCATTATGACGCTTACCGGAAAACAGGGGCTGTTTACAAACTGGTATCTGCATTTTACAACAAAACACCCGGCAAAATGGTTTGCCATGTCGCACAAGTCCTGCAATGTTGAGGCTTTGCCGACGGAAAATGGAGTTTGGAAGTTCAAAGCGTCGGTTCCTGTTTCCGAAACGGAAAAGGCCGATGTGTCAATGGAACTTTCCGTTACTCCGTTCAATACCGTTGAAATCACCTGCGGCTGGAAAACAGTCGATATGAAAAATATTCTGGAGATAGGCTTCTTTGTTTCATTTCCTGTAAAACTGATGGAAGGCAGGGAACTGCTGGTCAACGGGCAGGCTTATAAGATCGTGAATGAGACGAAATATGGTTGGTTCAGCAAGACGCTTGAAAATCCTGAATTCAAGGTATTTCAGGGTGATCTCTCCCGCGAATATACTCTTTCCGCTTCGGGGAAATATTATGTCAGCATCGGTTCCGTCAAAGACGACAGTGTCACGATCCGGATCAATGCCATGGCAGGCGTCAATGAAATGAAATTGATCTTTATTCCGAGATGAGGCGGAAATATGGAATTTCATGTTTTGGAAGAGGCAGCTGGAATGAGAAGCACAGGGAAAAACAGTGAAAAAAGTATTTTCCTTCAGCAGAAGAGAGGCAGGGGACGGGTTGACTGCAGCGGGCGCAGTCAGTCCCGGCTTTTTCCGGCTTTTCCGTTTTTCATTCGACTGTTGAGTTGTCCCAATGCTGAAACTGATTTATCGCTTTTCCCTTCCCGCTTCCGTGCCTTTTGTCCGACATTCTTGCGTCGCAGGGGAAAAATAAAAATTTTTTCCCTGATAGAACTTCTCGTCGTCGTGGCGATCATCGCGATTCTGGCTGGGATGCTTCTGCCGGCTTTAAGCAAAGCGAGAGACAAGGCAAAAGGAGTTGCCTGCATGAGCAATCTGAAACAGCAGGGACTGGCGCTGCAGAATTATTTCAATGACTGGAAAGAGTATTTTCCTGTTTGCGGAGGCGGCACGGATCCGCAGACATGGAGCCGCAATCTTGCTCTTTACATTGCACCCGCACTTCAGGAGAATGTTCCCGCGAGGTGGAGGAAAAGCGTATTTGCATGTCCTGCCGACGATCATGTCGGGAAATGCGTTGCCTTTTTCTCCGACCGCATTTCCTACGGTATGAACTATCTGCTGGGACAGGAGGAAACATGGACGGGAAAACCGTGGCCTCTCAAATTCCAGCATATTCCTCTCCCGACGGGACATCTGTTCGCCGCCGACATCAACGGCGAAATGAACAACGGGGACAGTCTGGGGCATTATACCGCCATTTATACCAATGCCGGCGGTCCGACGAGAATTACGGCACGGCATGGAAACACTTCGCCGAATGCCCTGATGACGGCGGGCAATGTGCGGTCCGTTCCCTTTCCGCTTTTAAGCGACATCAGCTATACTGACCGTTACCAGCCATGGAATGTATATTTGAAAAAGGATGCGGTTCCTTTGCCTTGAAATGGAGGAATCCTGACAGATTGTCCCGATTTTATGGAAAAAAGATCTGTTTTACTTGAAAAACATTTTGAAAGAATGCAAAAGCAAGTTAAATTACCCGTTGTGGATTAGACATGACAAGACAGGTTGTCCAGGCGGGAACGTTCCGGGATGTCCTGCATGAAAGAAATATGAAAATAACGGGGTTGGGCATGGACGTTTCAGAGTTGCGTGATAAACTTTGCAATCCGCCGGTTCTGGCAGAAAAGGATCAATACAGAATCAAGTTTGCGGATACGCCGGAGGAGATACGGGCAGCTTTCAAATTGAGATATGAGATCTTCAATCTGGAACAGGGAAAGGGGCTTGAGATTGCAGCTCGGGACGGCATTGACCGTGACGTGTTTGACGATTACTGTCTGCATCTCATTGTGGAGGAGAAATCTCAGCATAAGATTGTCGGCACCTACCGCATTCATCTCGGCGCCGTCGCATCCAAGGCGCTCGGCTTTTACTCCGAGCAGGAATTTAAAATCACAGGGCTGGATCAGATTGCCGAAAATACGATTGAAGTCGGTCGTTCCTGTGTTTCCCCGGAGCACCGTGACGGAACCGTGGTTGCTTTGCTCTGGGGGGGGATTGCGGAAATTATTTATCGCTCCCGCATTCGCTACATGTTCGGCTGCGTGAGTCTGGAGGATACCAATCCCGCTTCCGGCTGGGCAATTTACGAGCATCTTAAGGAGACAGGGAAGATTTCAGATCAGATTTTTGCGGAGGGACTTCCGAAATGTCTGATGCCGCGTTCGTCGCAGGAGGAGATCCGTGCCATCCTCAATGACCGCAAGCAGCTGCGTGGACTGATTCCGCCGCTGTTCAAGGGCTATCTCCGCCTTGGCGCCAAAATCTGCGGGGAACCTGTTTTCGACCATGAATTCGGTACGATTGATTTTCTGATTCTGCTGGATGTCAGCGGAGTGCCGGAGCGCTATATCAAGCATTTCAATGTTGCAGGCATAGGGTGATCAATGAGAGTTTTTTTCAGAAGAATCTTCCGTCTGGTGCTTCTTCTCCCGTGGCTGATCTACCTCGGGGTCATTTCCGTTCCCGTCACTTTGCGGCGCGACAAATGGGCGGCGATTGCGGGAATGGCGAAAATGACGAAATACTGGGGACGCGGTCTCCTGCGTATTTTCAACATCCGGCTTCATGTGACGGGCGATATTGACGGATATGACGGCGGTCTCGTCGTTTCCAACCACATGGGATATGTGGATGTGTTTGTCCATGCGGCTGTCTTCGGACTGCGTTTCGCACCGAAAAAGGAGATCCGGTCCTGGCCGGTTCTCGGCTGGTATACTTCTTTTGTCCATCCGATCTGGGTGGACCGCTCCTCGCGCATCAAATCGCAGAAGACTCTGGAGGAGTTCCGCGAGACTCTGGAACACAAGGTTCCCCTGATCGTCTATCCCGAGGGGACGAGCACCGACGGCGGCGTGATTCTGCCGTTCAAATCCTCGCCGTTTGAGCTGGCGGCGTCCGGCGGTTTTGATATTCAGCCGATTCTGACGGTTTACCGGGTTCCCGAAGGCGCCGACACACCGTGCTGGTATGGTGACATGGAGCTTCTCCCGCACCTCTGGCAGCTGGTCGGAATTCCATATATCGACGCCGATGTCTACATTCTTCCGAAGATTTCGGCGGAGGGCAGGAGCCGCAAGGAACTTGCGGAAGTCACTCATGAGGCGGTTCGCGCGGCACACGAGAGGATTGTATTGAAGAAGGAGCTTCCGGAACATGCCTGACATCGGCGCATGCCTTGCACAGTTTTCCGAAACGTGGAATCTTTTCATCCGCTGGAAACTGCCTGCGTTCATTGATGACAACGAGGACGGGCAGTTCGGATTGATTGACGGGAAGCCTGCTCTCGCGAGGATCATGATGCCGCTGGTCGGTGCGGTCATGGGGATTTGCATTTACCTGCCGCTGTGGGGATTTACCGCGGTGTTCGGGCATGTGGCGGGAGGAATTGCCGCCGCGGTTCTTGTGACGCCGGCGATTGAGATCGCGACCGGATGGAGGGGACTCTCCGCGCTGGCGACTTATTTTCAGCTGCGGCGTGCCGGCGCTTCCCAAGAAGAAGCGCTTTTTGCCAGGCCGCAGTCCATGACGGAACCGCGTCCCCCGGTTTCCATGATCGGAATTGTGACGATTTACGTCCTGCGGATGGTGATGTTCGGTGCGCTCGGTTTTGTCTGCTGTTCTTTCTGGTTTATTGTCGTGCTGACCGGCGGATATCTTGTCCGTATGCACCTCTGCGGCATGAATGAACCGGGCGGCACCGTCGGAGATCATTACTATGCCCTGCCGGATGAAAAAATGCAGAAATACGGCTGGTATGCCGGGCTGGGCGTCATGCTGATTGCGGGGATTTTCCATATTCCCGCGACTCTGATCGGTTTTCTTTTTGCCGGGGG
Organism: uncultured Lentisphaeria bacterium; assembly: GCA_949282305.1. Lineage (GTDB taxonomy): Bacteria > Verrucomicrobiota > Lentisphaeria > Victivallales > UBA1829 > UBA11452. The sequence goes on from CASDPB010000065.1 coordinate 23,755, forward strand.
AATCGCGTGGCTTGCAAAACAGCTTTGTCTTGACTCGATTTCCGGCATTAACCGGCAGGCTGTGGATGTATTCGGATATACGGCTGAAATCATTCTTCTGTTTCTCGGCGTTCTGTTTTTCACCGGTCCTGCGATGTGACGGGAATCTTCTTCATGGGACGCAAGGGATGCTGAAAAAATCTTTTTCCATTTTCTTTTTGCGTATTCCGCTGTATATTAATGGTCTTCATTGAGCAAAAATACAGAGGAAGCGATGTATCAGAGTATTTGCAGGAAAAAAGCGCCGGGAATGAATGCTTCGCGGATCAGGACGCAGGCGAATACCTGTATGACGGTTCTTGCGCAGACGCTTGACGCCGTGCTGGGAAAATCCGTTCCGGCGGATAAGTTCGTCAGCAGTTATTTCAGGAACGACAAGCGGCTCGGTTCCCGTGACCGGCGACTGATCAGCCAGGTCGTATTTTCCGTCTTTCGCCAGTTCGGTTTTCTGCGTGCCGCATTTCATGGACATCGGAGCATCCGTGCGTCCGGGCATACTTTGTCGCTTTACATGCTGGGAGCGTCGGTTCTGGAAGGATTCGACCATGAGGTTTCCCGCTGCTGGCTCGAGCATGTTTCCATTTCCGAAAACGACTACGGCGCGCTGGCGGAGATCGAAGCCCCGCTGGAACGCTTCAGAGCATTTGCCGCGCTCGCAGGGGCGGAATATGTGCCGGATATTGCGGACTCCGTTCCGGAATGGGCGCTGCCTGAACTGGCTGTGCCGTTCGACGAACGTTTTTACAGGACACTTCAGACACGCCCCCCGATGTGGATCAGGGCACAGACAAAAGATATTTCCGGGCTGGTCGCTTCCCTTGCGGAACAGGGGCTCCATGCGGTGCCTCATGCCCGTATCGCCAATGCGCTGTCCATTGCGGACGCCCATGTGAATCTGTATACGATTGAGGCGTTTCAGAAAGGGCTTTTTGAACTGCAGGATATTTCTTCGCAGTGCATCGGACTGGCGTGTATGCCTTCCCCCGGCGAAATCTGGTGGGACGCCTGTTCCGGCGGCGGGGGAAAGGCGCTTCAGCTTGCCTCTCTCATGGAACGCAAAGGCGTTGTGACCGCAACGGATGTCCGGGGATACAAACTTCTTGACTTGAAGAAACGTGCCGCCCGTGCCGCGTTCCCGAATATCCGTACCGCGGAATGGAACGGGAAGGAGCCTGACCGGGGCAAGCGTGATCTTTACAACGGAGTTCTGGTTGACGCCCCGTGCAGCTCCTCCGGACGCTGGAGACGGAATCCCGATGCGCGCTGGATTGCGCAGCCGGAGTGGCTGGAGGAACTGCCAGCGACTCAAAAGGAGATTCTCGACCATGCGTCGAAAGCGGTCAGACACGGCGGGGTTCTGGTCTATGCGACCTGTTCCATGTTCCGGCGGGAAAACGCGGATGTCGTCAATGCGTTTCTTGAGACTCATCCCGAGTTCAAACTGGAACCGTTCCCGAATCCGCTGACCGGGGAGCTCAATCACGGAATGCAGCAGATTCTGCCGTGGGATGCCGACTGCGATGCTTCGTTTGCGGCGCGGTTCCGCAGAATATGAATTGACAAGCAAGGAGATTTTCAATGCCGGACGGAAATAAACGCACTCGGAAGGAATGGACACTGTTCCTGATTCTCGCCTCTCTTCTTTTTCTTGCTCCGCTGTTTCTGGAACCGGTTTATGAGACGTTCCGCAACCGGAATGTATACCTGCTGGACGGTACTCCCTGTTTTGACGGCGCTTTTCCTGAAGCCGGGCAAATCTGCATGACAGACAAGCCCGCCTCCTATCGGGTGCTGGAATGGAAACGTGTGCCTTATCTTCCCCGGGATTTCAACAACGGACACTGGTTTCCCGCGGAATACGTTCTGACTTTCTACCGGATTCAGCTGGAAGACGGAAAGGAGGTCTGGGCATCGCCCGATCTGCTTGTCATCGATGGCAGGACTGAAATTTTTACGTTTACGCAGGAGCGTCATCTGCCTGCCGCGGTGTCTGCGCTTCTCGGTTTGCTGCTGACTTTTCTTTTCGGCAGCCGGATTCTCCGGGAACCGTTTGCACACGGCGGCAGGGGCAGTGCCGGGGGGTTTGCTCTTGTCATGTGCCTGGTTGTGTTCCTGAAACAGTTTTTTCTTGCGGCGTGGTCCTTTTTCGGAACCAGTGTGCAGATCCGGCTTACGGATGAAAGAGCCTATTTCCGGATTGCCTATGAACTGTTTCACGGGGCAACGGAGGCATGGAACTATACGGTCGGATACCCGCTGCTGGTTTCGCCGGTTCTTTCCGTAACGGGAATTTCCGAGGAGGGGATGCAGAAGGCCGGCGAACTGCTGTCCGCATGCAACGGATATGTGGTCATGCCGCTCTGCACTGTCATGCTGGGGATCATCCTGTATCATTTTTCCGCTTCCCTGCGGCGCACGTTTTATATTCTCTGCGGGCTTTCCCTGATTCCTTTCGTTGTTTTTCCCTATGAGAATTTCCCGCTCAGCCTTTTTTCCATCTGGATCGACCTGCCCGCCCTGTTTCTCTCCTACAAAACCTATTACACGCTGATAGGAAGCGGCTGCAACGCCTTGAGCGATCCGGCATCGAATTTCTTTGTCCTGCTGTGTATTCTGCTGGGGATTTTCCGTGCCCGGGGAACATGGCGGATGATGTTCCTTTCCGCAATTTTCGCTTTTGCGTGCCTGATCCGGATCAACAACATCTTTTTTGCCCCGCTGCTTGCATTTCTTTTCTGGGAAGGCAACAAGGATGTTTTCCGGGAAAAACGCTTTGCCGTTTTTCGGGACGCCGCATGCTGCCTTGCTGCGTTTCTGATTGTGTTTCTGATCCAGTTTCTGGTCAATCTGCGCGACTTTTCCTCTCCGTTCATCTGGCCGTATGTTCTGCATGACACCGCGAGTCAGGGATTCCAACTGAAAGCCCTGCTGGAGGGCGGAATGACCTATTTCGTCAAATGCAATCTGCTTCTTTTCTCTTTCGGCATTGCGGCAATTCTTTTTATGAAGGAGGCAAGACTGCGGATTCTGTTCATCTTCTGGACATTGCCCCTGAGTCTCTTTTTCAGCGGATACGTCTGTTTTGCCGCGAGCCCGATCCGTTTTATCCTGCCGGTTCTTTTCGGGCTTGCCGCGGCGATCGGCTGCGGCGAATTCTGGAATGCTGCGCGGAACAGGCGTGCCTTGACAGGCGCCGCGGGACTGCTGTTGCTGATGATACTTGCTTATAATCCATATTTTCACGTGTTCATTTCGGCACGGCTTTATCACAGCATCTCAGGCGGTGCGCATCTGGACGCATGGTTCGTGATCCGCATGGCGGCGCTGGGAATCAGTCTTGCTGCCGTGCTCTTTGCGGTGCGGAGGAAGATTTCGGTTCCTGCCGGCTGCTGGATTGCCGCTTTTTCCCTGTTCTTCATCGGAAGCGGTGAACTGCTTTGGGGACTCTCCCTGCTTCTGCTGATCTACGGCGTCTGGCTGTTCTGCAAAGATGTCTGCCGTGCCCTTTTTTTCCGTTCCGTCAGCCATTGAACCAGCCGGAACAGACCGTAAGCCGCGAAAATGGATGCAAACGGAGCGAAGAACGGGTAACGGTAACGCAGGATCATCAGAAACGGAACTGCAAGAATCACGGCGCAGAGAGGGGAGAGCAGCAGAAGCAGCGCGCATATGTTTTTTCTTGCAAACCATATTCCGCAGAGGAAAAGCGCAGAAAAGCATGCAAAATATATTCTGAGGCAGATTATGGTTGCAGTGGAAACTGCTGCTGCGTTGGGGGCTGCCCTGAAGCAGTGCAGAACTCTGTTCCAGACGATGAAAGCCATTTTGCGGGGATTTTCCCGGATGTATTCCCATGCCCATTTCTTCCAGTGAGGATTGGCGTCGACGAGAGAGTAGATCTTCATTTCCCGGAGCTGTTTCACCTTTTCGCCGTGAAATGTATTCCATGCCAGGTCTGTCTGTTCTTTATATTCGGGCGTGTCCACATAGCGGTAGGTGATGTAGGATACGTCGCTTGAAGCCTGGGAAAAGGAATACGGACCGTAAAAAGAGAGCGGCGATGGAATTCCCGCGGCGCGCTGGTTGCGGATCATCCATGGCAGAAACACAAGCAGACCGGCAAGACCGAATGCCGCAGCGCTTTTGAAAATGGACGCGCGTGCTTCTTTCCGCCGGAGAAAGTAAATTCCTGCGCAGAGCCCGAGAAGCGGAAAAAGCAGGATTCCCTGCGGACGGGTCAGTGTGGCGAGCGCCAGCATGGCGCCGCACAGTGCGGCATGTTTCCAGGCAAAGGAACGGCGGATGCACCGGCACAGGAAAAGGTAGGAGGCGCAAAGAAAAATCAGGAAGAGATTTTCCGAAGACCAGCATAAGGAATGGTAGATGGAATATGGATAGAATGTGTAGATCCCGGCGGCGAGAAAACCGATGGTGCTGCCGGAAAAAACCTCCCGTCCGAGCAGAAAGGTCATCAGAGTACAGATTGCGCTCAGGAGAAGGGCTGTGACTTTTGCGGATGCGGTCCAGTCGAACGGCAGACAGTAAAGCCCCGCTCCCAGCAGAGGCAGAAGCGGAGGACGGCTGAAATCCGTATGAAGATCGCTTGTGCGGTCCGGAGGGACTGCCTCATACCAGCGGTAGGAGGTGACGGAGAAGCCGTTGCCTTTGTAAAGCTGTTCTGAAATGTCCCGGTATTCATTGCCGTCATTGTGAAAAAATTCGTGGGGCAGACGGTGCAATCCGTAAATTCGCGGTATCATGCCGGCAATCACGAGCAGGCAGAGAGCCGCGATCAGGAATTTCCGGTTGTTTTCCAAAGGATTTTTCTTTAAAAACGCATACAGTTTATTCATATCAGGTTCTTTCCGGCAGTTGAAAATAAAAGCCTAATTTAATGCCTCGTTGTATTTTTACAAAGTTTTTTCCCTTCTGAATTTGAAAAAAAAACATTTTATGATACAGTACAATGGCAAATGAAGAATTTGCCGCGTCTGCGGCCCACCACTCAATTTATGGAGAAGTAAAATGGGCAATCTTTATCTGGATCAATTCATGTCCAAGTTTGAATTTGAAGGTCTTACCTTTGACGACATTTCACTGTTGACTCAATATGCGGACTTTCTGCCGGATCAGGCGGATATTTCCACTTATTTCTCCAAAAACATCAAGCTCAACGTGCCTTTCATCAGCGCCGCCATGGATACGGTGACGGAAAGCGAAATGGCGATTGCCATGGCGAAGCTCGGCGGTATCGGCGTGATTCACAAGAACCTGACTCCCGCGCTTCAGGCGGATGAAGTCCGCAAAGTCAAGCAGTATTTGAATGGACTGATCCGCAAACCTGTCGTCTTCAACGAGAATGCGACACTCGGCGAGATGCTCAAGGAAAAAACCGAGAAACAATATTCCTTCTCCGGTTTTCCGATTGTCAACTCTGACGGCAAACTGGTCGGCATCCTGACCTCCCGCGACATCAAATTCCTGACGGATTATTCCCAGAAGCTGAAAGACGTCATGACGACGCAGCTGGTGACTGCCCCCACTGGCACGCAGCTGGAAGAGGCGTTCAACATCATGCGCAAAAATAAAGTCGGGAAACTCCCGATCGTCGACAAGGAAGGCAATCTCAGGGGACTTTACAGTTTTCAGGATGTCAGCACCCTGATTGAAAAAGAGGAGCCTGCCTATAACCGTGACTCGGAGCACAGACTCCGGGTTGCCGCGGCGATCAGTCCCTATGACTATGAACGTGCCGCCGCTCTTGCGGAAGCCGACGTGGATGCACTGGTCATTGATACGGCGCACGGGCACAGCAAGGGCGTGATAGAGACGATCCGGCTGTTCAAGAAAGAATATCCCGAACTCGATATTGTCGCCGGGAATATTGCGACTGCCGCGGCGGCGGAGGCTCTGGTCGAGGCGGGGGCGGACGCGATCAAGGTCGGCATCGGGCCCGGCTCCATCTGCACGACACGGGTTGTCGCCGGAGTCGGCACCCCGCAGGTGACGGCTGTTTATCAGGCGGTCAAGGCGACCGGAGGCAGAGTGCCGATCATTGCGGACGGTGGAATCAAACAGTCCGGTGATGTGGCGAAGGCTCTGGCGATCGGTGCATCCTCGGTCATGATGGGTTCGGTTCTCGCCGGAACGCTGGAAAGCCCGGGCGAAAAAATCATTCACCACGGAAGACGTTTCGTCGTTTACCGCGGCATGGGCAGTCTTGAGGCGATGAAGACCTCCAAAGGCAGCCGTGAGCGTTATGGTCAGGCGGATGTGGACGATTCCAAGAAGCTGGTTCCCCAGGGCGTTGAGGGGATGGTTCCTTACAGAGGTCCCCTCTGGGAAGTCATTCACCAGTTTGCCGGCGGACTCCGGTACTCTCTCGGATACTGCGGTGCTCGTGATCTGCCGACTCTGCGCGAAACTTCAAAATTCATCCGTGTCAGCGGAGCCGCTCTCCGCGAGGCGCACCCGCACGACATTCTGATGCTCAAGGATGCGCCGAATTATACACCGGAAGCATAAACTTTCCCGATACGGGTTTTCTGGTTCTGCTTGAAATCCGTATCGCGGCAGATTGAGAGGGAACGGGAAAAATGAGGCTTCTGTTTTCGTTGTTCATGTTTCCCGCAATCGTCACAATCGCAATTACGGCACTTGCCGCCATGTTCATTTATCTGGACGGCGGCGGGTTCCGGCCGAATATCGAGTTTCATTCTTTCTGGTCGCATTTTTATTTCGCAATGCTGCACCTGTCGATGGTGGTCGGTTTGATTCTTTCGATCCTGACATGTGCCTATACCGCGGCAATGTGCCTGATCGGATTTGTGATCAAGACATGGCTCGGCGCTCTGCTCGCCGGAGGAATCGCGGTATTTTCTTTTCTCATTATGAACTATCTGATGAATACCGTCATTTAAGGGGGGAATATCGTGTTTTCAGACATTCGGATCGGACAGGGCTGTGACGTGCACCGTTTTACGGAAGGGCGTCCGCTGATGCTCTGCGGAGTGAAAATTCCGTATGAAAAGGGACTTCTCGGACACAGCGATGCGGATGTTGCCGTTCATGCGCTGATTGATGCGCTGATCGGCGCGCTGGCTCTTGGCGACATCGGCCGTTTTTTCCCCGACACGGATCCGCAGTATCAGGGGGCGGACAGCATGGAACTGCTGCGGAAAACTCTTGCGCATCCGGCGTTTTCCGCATGGCGGATTTCCAATGTCGATTTGACGCTCATAACCCAGAAACCGAAGCTGGCGCCTCATATTCCGGCAATGAAAGAATCTCTTTCCTCCGCATTGTCTCTGCCGGAGGAACGTGTTTCGATCAAGGCGAAGACGAATGAAGGCATGGGGTTTGTCGGCAGACTTGAGGGGATGGAGGCGCGTGCCGCCGTGCTGCTGGTCAGATAGTGTTTGCGTCTGCTCCGGAGATTGCGGCGGGCTGCGGAACGGATTTGATTTCTTGTCTGCGGCGAAGAATCCTCACCGCGCTTGACAAATCACAAAAGCACTTTATGTTAACATGATATGGCGGAAACTGTTTCGCGGACATGCCTTGTTCAGCAATACATGTTCCGAAAGCAAGTCCTGAAGCAGGGGGGATGGCGGCATGCGGACAGCTGTCAGAAGGAATCCCCGAAGTTATCCGGCAGGACATCCTCTGTGTCCGGGGAGAAGCGTCCGGTTCAGGACGGAAGGGAATTTTCAATGAAAAGCTCGAAAAAATGGAAGTCCTCTTTTTATTTCATGCTGATTCTGGCGGGTTTGTTTCTGCCGCTTTGCCTGAACGGTCAGTTGGCGTTGCCGGAAAAAGAGGCAGCGGCTCATGCGGAAAAGCAGAAGACGGATACGGCGGAGGAAAAGCAGGAAGGGGAGGACATTGCCGACATTTCGCCGGAGGAGATTCTCAGCAGACTGGATACCGATGCGGAAAAGACAAAGAGCTGGTTTTCGCGGGAACGGGATCACCTGCTGAATTTCCTGATCGGGAGCGCGGTATCCGTCCTTGCGGGAGTGTTCCTGACGTGGCTCTTCCGCCGTCTGACTCAAAGCAGGATTGAGAAATGTAAAAATCTCTGGCGCTGGGAGGTGCTGAACGTTCTGGTCACGCCGGTGATCCTGCTGATTGTCCTTACCTCCTGTTTTCTGTTTTTCTTTCCGGTTCTGAAAAGTCTGCCGCGGAATCTGCATGACATGGACATGCGCTTTTTCTACGCGACGGTCACTCTGATTGTCGCATGGGGAATCTTCGGGCTGGTTTCCGTCCTGGACCGCAGAATCCGGCAGTTTGCAGAGCGCAATGACAATTCTCTTGACAATCTGACGGTCAGCATGATCGGAAACACGCTGAAAATCGCGATTGCGATTACGACCGTCCTGTTTATCGGGCAGAACATCTTTCATCTGGACATTACGGCTCTTCTGGCGGGCGCGGGCGTCATCGGTCTGGCGATCGCTCTGGCGGCGAAGGATACCGTCTCCAACTTCTTCGGAACGATTGTCATTATCGCGGACTGCCCGTTCCGGCTCGGCGACCGGATCAAAGCCGGCGATGTGAACGGCATTGTCACGCACGTCGGAATGCGGAGCAGTAAAATCATGACCGCGGACGAGTCGGTTTATACGATCCCGAACAGCATGCTCACCAATACGACGGTCTGCAACGTCAACCGCAGCGGCTGCATCAAACATGTGATGGACATCGGGCTGACCTATGACACGACGCCGGAACAGATGGACCGGGCGATAAAGATTCTGCATGAGATCATGGACAACTTCCATGGTCCCGACGCGGCAGGTTATGCGCCTCATATTTTCTTCTCGCAGTTTGCCGCATCCTCCATGAATATTCATGTCATCATATGGTTCAAGACAAACTCTTTCGCGGAGGAGGAAATGTTGCTTAATGAACTCAATATGGAGATTCTGAAGCGCTTCAATGAGGCGGGGTTGAGCATGGCGTATCCCACGCAGACCATTTATCTGGAAAATGTTCCGCAGAAGAATTCCTGACCGGGCTTTCAGAATGTTTTTTCCGCCGCCGCCAGAGCTTTGATTTCCTCATCAGAAGGCGACTTCCCCGGATAGTTTTTCAGACATTCCGCGGCTTTCTGAAATTCCGGATTGCCGGTGATGCGGTATTTCCAGCGGGCAAGATTCAACTCCGCCTGATTCAAAGCCAGACGTGCCTGCATATATTTTTCAAAAGAGGCATTGCCTGCTTCATATTCCTTTTTCAGCTGTCTGCTCACTTCCCGCCGGAATTTTTCCTCCATGACCGCCTCTGCAAGCCCTGCGGAAACTGCTGTTCCGTTTATCCGGAGATGTGCCAGTCTCAGGCGAGCCTGATCGTATGCAAAGCGCACATTGAGGATTTTGCAGGGATGGACCACGCCTGCCTTGCGTTGATTTTCAAGCCCGGCTGCCTGCAGCCGCAGAAGTTTGACCCGTTCCTGATAAAGTTTCATATATGCCTTGCAGGAAACCACATCGGGACAATCTGTCTGGCGGGGGCTTTCCTCCACAGAAACAGCGGAACAGGAAGTCAATATTGCGACAGTTATTCCCAGCAGAATCATTCCTGACCATTTTTCAAGACTCATGAAAACCTCCATTTTCCGTGATATTATTCCATCCAGCGATGCCCGCAGTCCCTGCAGACGTAACAGATGCCGATTGGAATAAAGGTGAAGAGTTGGACCATTAGAAAAATGAGCGCCCCCGTTTTTCCGCTGAATCGGATTTTATGTGAACCGCATTGCGGACAATGAGGAATATACTGCCGGAACGACTTCATATGACCATGATCGATCCATTCCGGCAGACCTTTCTATGCTTCTTTTTCGATCAGCGGGCGGAGTTTGACTTTGGCTTCCTTGAGAATCCGCTTGGAAGTGTCGTCGATGGAGTAACGCTCCTTGTAAACGACTTCTTTGATTCCCGCGTTGATAATCATTTTGGCGCAGAGCAGACACGGACTGAATGTAGTGTAGAGAGTCGCGTCTTTGACCGATATGCCGTGATATGCGGCCTGGACGATGGCGTTTTCCTCGCCGTGGCAGCAGAGGCATTCTCCGAGATGCGTGCCGGAGGGAGCATCGGACGCACAGCGGGGACATCCGCCGTCACTGCAGTTTCTGATCCCGCGCGGAGTTCCGTTATAACCGGTGGAAATGATCCGGCAGTCCTTCACGATTACCGCCGCGACCTGTCGACGGGAACAATTGCTGCGGAGAGCGACGACCTGTGCAATCTGCATGAAATAACTGTCCCAGTCCGGACGTTTCAACTTTCTGGTTTTTCCTGCCATAGTCTAAAAGGCTCCTTGTCTGTTTGATATGAAAGAAAAGTATCACGGGAAGAAAAAAAATCAAGTTTCAGGACCGGATTTGCGTTTCCGGTTTGCCCGGTATGGAAAATAATTTTTCCATTTCCTTGCAAAAAAACTGGAAAAAAAGAGAAAAATGGAGTCTATTATATAGCAAAATAATTCAGAAAGCAAAGAGAAACGTCTATGTCGAAAAGCGAAAACATACTGGTTCTTGATTTCGGTTCCCAGTACAGCCAGTTGATCGCGCGCAGAATCCGTGAGTGCAATGTCTACAGCCGGATTGTTCCTTTCAGAATCAGCGCGGATGAAATCAGGAAAGAAGCGCCGGCGGGAATTATCCTGAGCGGCGGTCCCGCAAGTGTTTATCAGGATGGTGCGCCGAAGTGCGATCCCGCGGTTTTTGAACTTGGAATTCCGGTTCTCGGCATCTGTTACGGAATGCAGCTGACGGTGCAGACTCTCGGCGGGGAAGTTGCGCGCGGCAAGGCACGCGAATACGGCAAGGCGGAGATTGAAGTCTGCGGGGAATCCGCATTGTTCGATGGATTTCCCGGAAAGGGGCAGGTCTGGATGTCTCATGGAGACAAAGTCACGAGAATTCCCGACGGCTTTTCCCGTATTGCCCGCACGGACAATACGGAATTTGCCGGAATCCAGAATCCGGAAAGGAAAATCTACGGAATTCAGTTCCACCCCGAGGTTGTGCATACGCCGAAGGGACAGATCCTCATTACAAATTTCTGCCGCAGAATCTGCGGTTGTTCCGGCAGCTGGAACATGGAGTCGTTTATAGAAACCGCCGTCCGTGAAATTCGTGAGAAAGTCAAAGGGGAGAAAGTGATTCTCGGGCTCAGCGGCGGTGTGGACTCCTCCGTTGCCGCGGCTTTGATTCATAAGGCAATCGGGGATCAGCTCACCTGTATTTTTGTGAACAACGGCGGACTTCGCAAAGGAGAGCCGGAACGGGTCAAGGCGCTGTTCGGCGGTTCTTTCAAAATGCCGCTGAAGTATGTCGATGCCGAGGCGCGTTTTCTTGAAAGACTCAAAGGTGTCAGCGAACCGGAAAAGAAGCGCAAGATCATCGGTCACGAATTTATTGAGGTGTTCGACGAGGCGGCGTCCGAGATTTCCGATGTGAAATTTCTTGCGCAGGGAACCACCTATCCCGACGTGATCGAAAGTGTTTCGATTGACGGCAATCCGAGCGCGGTCATCAAAAGCCATCACAACGTCGGCGGGCTTCCTGCCACGATGAACCTGAAACTGCTGGAGCCGCTGAGCCGTCTGTTCAAGGATGAGGTCCGCGAAGTCGGGCGCAAGCTCGGACTGCCGGAAGAGATGGTCATGCGTCAGCCGTTCCCGGGACCCGGTCTTGCGGTGCGTATGCTCGGCGAGGTCAACAAGAGAGACCTGGACACGCTTCGCGACGCCGATGAAATCATCGTCGATGAAATGAAAAAAGCGGGACTTTACTATAAGACGTGGCAGACTTTCGGAGTCTTCATCCCCGTGAAAACGGTCGGGGTGATGGGCGACGAGCGCACCTATGACAATGTGATTGCGCTGCGTGCCGTGGAAAGTCAGGACGGCATGACTGCGGACTGGGTTCAGCTTCCCTATGATCTGCTCGGCAGAATATCGAGCCGTATCATCAACGAGGTTAACGGCGTGAACCGCGTGGTGTATGACATTACGTCCAAGCCTCCGGGAACCATTGAGTGGGAATAAGGCCGGCATGGAAATTCTGGGCGGCATGGCGAAAGGCATTTCTCTGAAAGTGCCCGGCGGAGCGACGGTAAGACCGACGGCTGTCAGGGCACGCAGGGCGCTGTTTGACAGTCTGGGTATCCTTGACGGGAAAAGTGCATGTGATCTTTTCGCAGGCAGCGGCGCTGTCGGATTCGAGTTTGCGAGCCGCGGCGCGGAATCCGTATTGTTTGTGGAGAAGTCTCCGCAGTCTCTTGGCGCGCTCAAAGCCAATCTGAAAAAAATCGAGCCGGTCTGTTCTTCATGCCGCTTTACCGTATTCAGCGGGGCATTGCCGGAGTGTGCCGCCCGTTTCACATCGCTTCCCGCGCCGGATTTCATCTTTGCGGATCCGCCGTATGCGGAGTCGGCGGAGCTGCTGGACGGTCTTCTGCATGAAAAAGCGTTTACTGCCTGGGCAAAGCATTCTCTCATGATCTGGGAACTCCCGGAAACCAGTTTCCAGCTGAAGGTTTTCCCCCCGGAATGGCGTGTGCAGACCATCAAACAGTTTGGAGGAGCCCGTTTCCTCTATGTGACGGGGGCGTGATTTTCCGGAAAAACGGCGGTTTTTCCGGAAAAAATGAAAAAAATACGGGAAAATCTGCCTGTAACGGCAAATTTTTATTTGACAAGCTGATTTGTGAATGTAGTGTAAGCAGACCATACTTTATAAAACTGGTGTCTAATTTATAATAACATTTTTGACAGGAGAGAAAAGGGACATGGGTATTTTGAACAGAGTCATCAACATCCTGATTTTACTTGCTGCGATTGCAGCCGTTGTGTTTTCGTATATGCTGTTCAGCAAGCGCAATGAACTGACGGACGGATGGCAGAAGATGGCGGATGCGATCAATGCGACCGCGGCGACTTTGGACGACAAAGGTGCTTCGGGGACAAAAGCGGCACAGGAACTTGCATCGGACAAGCTCAGACATACCCAGTATGCGAATCTGGATCAGGTATTGCCGAAATTGAAATCCAATGCGTCAAAAATCGTAAAGCAGCGTAATGATCTTGCGGAATCTTTCCAGAAAACGGCGGATACACTGGAAATTGCAGGAGTCAATGCCAAGGATTTCCAGAATACAACCACTTATGAAGCCAAGGGCAAGGAATTCGGAACCAAAGTCTCCGATTTCAAACGCAACCGGGATGACGTTTTTGCAAATTATGTCAAAACCGGAAGTATCGCCGGAGCCTCTATTTCCGCCAATGAGCTGAAAGATTCCGCCCAGGCGAATGCCGCCGCCCAGAAAATCAATACAAAAATCAATGACATCAAAAGCCGCAGAGACCGTTTTGCCTCCCACATTGCAACGATCAGCAAAACGCTCGGCGTCAAGAGCCCGAACCTGAATGGAAACAACTATGCCAGTGAGCTGAATGCTTCTCTTGCCGCGATCAACAAATATAAACGCACAGCGGACACCACACGGAACGCACTGGCGGCGGAAAAGAGAAAGACGGCTTCCCTGAACAGTCAGATTGCGGCTCATCGCAAGACAATTTCCGATCATCTGGCGGACATCAAGGCAAAGCAGAAAAGAATTGATGAACTGCTCCGTGTCATTTCCGATGATGGCAAGTCCCATGTCCCGAACAAGGTGCTGACCGGAAAAGAGCCGGAGTGCTACGGGTATGTCAAGGGCAAAATTGAATATATTGATAAGGATTTCGGCTTCATCACCATCAACATCGGCAAAAAATACGAGTTTGTCCAGAAATACGGAATCAAGGAAAACAAAGTTGCGTTTCCGCTCCCTGCCGGCAAGATCATGACGATTGCGCGCGGTCTGAACAGCGACAAGCCTGAATTTATCGGAAAACTGGTTGTGACGAAGGTCGATGACCACAATGCAATCTGCAACCTTGTCAGCGGTGAGCTTTCAGAGCTGAGAGTGGGCGATGATGTCTACTTTGCAGATGAGGATATTGCCGCCGCAACGGAAAAAGCCGCCGCTCCGGCTGCCGCTAAATAAGGAGGCGGGTCATGTATTCATCGAAATTTTTTACAATCTGCTCGATTCTCACATTTCTCCTTCTTGCAGGCGTGTTGGTTCTGCAGGCTCTTGAAATGAAATGCTATGAGATGTTCTGAGCTTTCCTGAACTAAATCGAATGAAGAACCGTCCGCTGGAAAGTCGTGACGGTTTTTTCGTATATGGAGGCATTTTATGAAATACCTGATGATGGCGTTGTTCCTTGCCGCTGCGGGAATTTTTCTGAGCGGCTGCACCGACTATGAGCGTGCGGGCGTGAATCCGCGTCCTTTCAATGAACCGAGAGACTGGGAGGTCAATCCCTACGGTCCCAATATGTTCCAGAACTGACAGTGCGCCGAAGGAAAGCAGAGAATGAAATTCCGCTTTTCTTCTCCGTTTTCTGTGCGTTTTCAGGCGAAGCGGTCGTTCGCTTGCCGGATTCCGGAAAAGAACTATGGAAGTTTCCGGCCGGCGGCCTGCCTTAAGAGCTCCTTCTTGTAATGAAGCGGCGAGTTTCCGGTCATCCGTTTGAAAAAGTCGGAGAAGTGGAATTGCGAGGAAAAACCCATGATCGCGGCAATTTCACCGATATTTTTGTCCGAATAGCGCAGGTAGCGTTTTGCGCTTTCAACCCGGAGCTGATTCAGGAAATCCTTCGCCGGGAGCCCTGTCATCTGCTTGACCAGCACGGAGAAATGATTTCTTGAATAATTACATGCCTCGGCGGCCTCTGCCACGGAGAAGGGGCAGCGTTCCTGTTTTTCGAGAATGTCGTAAATTCTCGCAAGAGGGCCGGAATAGCGCTGGGAGTGTTGAAACAAAGTTGCGATGACACCTGTCAGGTAATATTCCATCAAGGTCTGGTAATGATCCTGCGGGAGAATGATCGTGCCTTCCGGAATTCCGAAGAAGCGGGAAGGGAACGTGGTCTCGAAAATGGTTCTTGTCGCCTCGATTACCCCGCGCGTGAAATCACTGGAAGCGACATGGAGAAAAGGGGGAAAGACGGGCTGTATCATGTAAAACTTATAACAGAGAGAAAGATATTTTTCCGAATATTTCAAAGCGTGCCGGATTCCCGGCGCTATGAACAGCAGATCATTTTCCCCGACGGAGCAGCTGCCGTTTTCCGTAATGAGTTCACACTTTCCCGACAAGGTAAAATTTGCCTGGTAGAAATCATGAATGTGCATTTTTATCCTGATGGAAGGATTTCCTTCGGCGTATCCCCAGTAGCACAGTTTGATTTTTCCCTGATTTTTTTCCGCTTCCATAGTTTTCTCCTGCTTTTTCCCGAGATAAAATAGGACGGTTTTCCGGAAAAACAATCCGGAATGCGGTTTCCGGTATGTTTTTTCCTGTCCAAAAGATTTTTTTCTTCTTGACTTTCCTTTTCCGGCAGGTATTGTGTTACAGGAATGCGGAACTTAATTTTTGAGCGGGGGATAAGAAAATGGGTTTTCGGAAAATCATATTGCTGTCCGGAGCGGTTTTTCTCGCCGGATTTTCCGCGGGATGCGGAAAAACGGAGAAGAGCGCCGGCGCTGAAGCGGAAGTGCTGTCCGTCCGTTTCTATACCTTGGAGAAAAAAAGTAACGGGCGTTACCGCATGTTTCCGGGTATTATCCAGCCTGAGAAGCAGGTCAATCTTTCCTTTCGTGTGGACGGACAGCTGATTCAGTTCAACGCCGGTCCCGGAAAGACGTTCCGGAAAGGGGATCTTCTTGCGAAGCTGGACCCGGTTGCCTTTCAGGCGGCGCTGGACTCCGCCGACGCGAAATATAAAGAGGCGCTCAAGGATTATGAACGCTATAAGCTGCTTTACGGCAAAAAGGTCGTTGCGGCAACCGAGTATGAGAAGAAAAAGCGTGACCTCGACATAAGCGAGGCGGCTGTCCGCAATGCCCGGGACGATTTGCAGAATTCCGAAATTTACGCTCCGTTCAGCGGGATCACGTCCAATACCTATGCGGACAATTATCAGCACATCAAGGCAAAGGAAACTCTGATCCGGCTGCAGAACCTGAGCGCGCTTCAGGTTTCGATCGACGTGCCGGAAAAGGATTTTTCCGCCAGTATTTCCAACGACATCAATGAAGTGAACAGGCTTGCGGCTGAAAACGGCGGTTTCTACGGAACGGTTCCCGCTCTTCCGGGGAAAAGGTTTAAACTCTCTCTGAAGGAAACCTCCACGGAGGCGGATTCGGTGACACAGACTTTCCGCGTCACGTTCCGCATCAGCAAACCGGAAGACATCCGCCTGTTTCCGGGGATGACGATGGCGGTTTATGTGCCCGATCTCCGGCATAAGACCGAGGCGGAACGCAATGCGGCGATGTTCGAGATTCCCTTCTGCGCCGTTTTTACGAAAGACGGCAAAAGCTATGTCTGGCTGATCGGCAAAGACGGTGCCGTGCAGCCGGTTCAGGTCATACTTGGAACCGTGTACGGCTCGAATGTCAGCATTACCGCGGAACAGCTGAAGCCGGGAGATGTGATTGCAGCCTCCGGCGTGATGGTGCTCCATGACGGCGTCAGGGTCAGAGAACTGCCGGAAGTCGGCAGCAGGAAATCCATCGGGCAGTAGTCCGGGAAGCAGGGGGACATCCGATGAATATTGCAGAATGGTCGATCCGGAAACCGCTTCTCACGTGGACTTTCACAGGCATGGCGGTGATTGCGGGCATCATAGCCTATTATCAGCTGCCGCGCTTTGAAGACCCTGAATTTACGATCAAGGAAGCGCAGATCATTACTTCATATCCGGGAGCGTCTCCGCGCGAGACTGCGCAGGAGGTGACTTCCCGGATCGAAGAGGCGGTTCAGCAGATGGGGCAGCTGAAGGAGATTCAGTCCAAGTCCTCCTGCGGGCTTTCCATTGTCCGTGCGGAGATGCAGGACAAATACAACAAGGATTCGCTGCCACAGGTCTGGGACGAGCTCCGTAATAAGATTGCCGATTCTTATACCACGCTTCCCCCGGGCGCTTCCATGCCGCAGGTCATTGACGACTACGGCGATGTGTACGGCGCATTTTATGCCCTGACCGGAAAGGGCGCGACGCATGTCCAGCTGCACGAATTTGCGAAATATCTTCAGAAGCAGCTTCTCTTTGCGGAGGATGTCAAGAAAATCAAGTTGTTCGGGGTGCTTCCGGAGGCGCTGTATGTGACGCTTCACCGGGAAAAGATGGGGACGCTCGGGATTGCGCCGGAGGATATTTACGGGATTCTGAAAGAACGCAATCTTGTCACGAACGAGGGCTGGGTCGGCATCGGCGGTGAATGGCTGCCGATCAAGATGGATGCGGGAAGCATTACTCCCGAGGCGATCCGGAATATTGTGATTA
Organism: uncultured Lentisphaeria bacterium; assembly: GCA_949282305.1. GTDB lineage: Bacteria > Verrucomicrobiota > Lentisphaeria > Victivallales > UBA1829 > UBA11452. The sequence goes on from CASDPB010000065.1 coordinate 41,212, forward strand.
CGCGCAGCACAGACCGTCTGATTACGCTTGGAGACATTGCAACCGTGACTCTGACGAAGAAGGATCCACCTTCGGAAATGCTCTTTTTCAACGGCGAGCCGGCTGTCGGCATCGGCATTTCCACGGTCGGCGGCGGCAATGTCGTAACCATGGGCGAATCAATTCAAAGGAAACTCAGAGAACTGGAGCCGATGTTTCCCGCGGAAATGAAGCTCCATACGATTTCCATGCAGTCGGATTCCGTATCCCGGGCGGTCAGGGGCTTTGTGGAGAATCTTGCCGAAGCCGTGGCGATCGTGATTGCCGTACTCCTGATTTTCATGGGATTGAAAAGCGGGCTCCTGATCGGTTTTGTTCTTTTTCTGACGATCTGCGGGACACTGTTCGTCATGAACTGTTTTCAGATTGCGCTCCAGAGAGTTTCGCTCGGCGCGCTGATCATCGCCCTTGGAATGCTGGTTGACAATGCAATCGTCATCACGGAAGGCATGATGATCCGCATCCGGCAGGGCGAAGACAAAATCAAAGCGGCGCGCGAGGTCGTCGGGCAGACCATGTGGCCGCTTTTCGGGGCAACGGCGATCGCGGTCACTGCATTCGGCGCCATCGGGCTTTCCGAAGACAGCACCGGAGAGTTCTGCGGCTCGCTGTTCCATGTTCTGCTGATTTCCCTGACCCTGAGCTGGGTTGCCGCCATTACGATTACGCCGCTTCTCTGTTATCATTCCTTTAAGAAAGACCCCGTGAAAACGGACGGCGGGATCGCTGATCCGTATGACAAGCCGATGTTCCGCGCTTACAGAAATATGCTGGTGTTTGTGCTCGGCCACAAGACCGCGGCGGTTGTCGTCATGGCGGCTGTTCTTGCTCTGAGCATCTGGGGATTCCGATATGTGGACAGGAATTTCTTTCCCGCTTCGACACGTTCCCAGTTCCTGATTGACGTCCGGCTTCCTTACGGAGTGAATATCGCTTCGACCAATGACAAGACGGCGGAAATCGAAAATTATGTGAAAACCCTGCCGGGGGTGACGGATGTCAGCCGTTTTGTCGGTGGCGGGGCACTGCGTTTCCTTCTGACTTATGCGCCCGAAGAGCCCGATACCGGATTCGGGCAGCTTCTGGTGAGCGTCAGGGACTGGCGCGAAATTGACGGTCTGGTGGAACGGATCCATGAATACAGCAAAATTCATTTTTCGGATGTCAGTGTGATTCCTTACAAGTTTCGTCTCGGTCCCGGCGCAAACGGTGCGATTCAGGCGCGTTTCAGCGGAAATGATCCCGATGTCCTGCGCAGTCTTGCGGAGCAGGCAATGGACATTATGCGGAAAAATCCGAATGCGCGGGCGATTTACACCGATTGGCGCGACCGGATGAAGGTGATTCGTCCCGTCTTTTCGGAGCCCCGTGCCAGCCGTGCGGGGATCAGCAAACAGGAGGCTTCCGATGCGATCCGTGAAAACTTCGAGGGGCTGCCCATCGGGACTTTCCGCGATGGAGACGAGCTGATTCCGATCATTGCCCGTGCGGACGACAAACTCCGGAGCATCGAAAATTTCAGCAATATCATGATCTGGAGCCCGAATGCGAAAAAGATGATTCCGCTGACGCAGCTGTTCGACCAGACTGATATTGTCTGGGAGGATCCGATTATTGTGCAGCGTGACCGGATTCCGACGATCACGGTCAAATGCGATCCGGTCAAAGGACTCGCCGGCACTCTTTTCAATGAATTGCGCCCGGAGATTCAGAAGATAAAACTCCCGCCCGGCTATCGGCTGGAATGGGGCGGTGAATATGAGGATTCCCGAAACGCATCCGACGGCGTGTTTTCAAAACTTCCGCCGTCTATCGTGATTATGGTGCTGATTCTGCTGTTTATGTTCAACTCGGTGAAGCAGTCGCTTGCGATCTGGCTGACAGTTCCGCTGGCGGTGATCGGTGTTGTCTGCGGTCTGCTTCTGACGGGACAGCCGTTCGGGTTCATGGCGCTGCTTGGTTTTCTGAGTCTGTCCGGAATGCTGATTAAAAATGCAATGATTCTGATTGATGAAATCAATGTGCAGCGCAGGAACGGCAAAGAACCGTTTCTGGCGGTCGTGGATTCATCGGTCAGCAGAATGCGCCCCGTTGCGCTGGCGGCATTCACCACGGTTCTGGGGATGCTGCCGCTGATTTTCGATGCGTTTTTTGCTGCAATGGCGGTTACAATCATGTTCGGTCTGACTTTTGCCTGTGTGCTGACACTGGTTATGGTTCCGGTGTTTTATGCAATGTTTTACCGGATCAGAAAGACATGAATCATGATTCATGAAACAGGGGATGCCTGTTACCGTAATCCCGCTTTCTCATGTCACTGGCTTTGCAATTTCCCCTGCCGCGTTCCGGGCGGGAGCGCCGATGACTTCCATAGGTCGCCCCGGAAGCATTTCCCGTAACCGCCGCCGGAGATGAAATTCCCTGATTCCCCGTATGCTTTACTGAAAACGGGGATAAAAATTTTCCACCGGCATTGAATCGGAAAACAAAGGCGGTATATTGCAGAAAACAACTGATGAAAGGGAGTGGAACTGATGCCGGATAAAGTGCTTTATGACAAGGTTCAGGAAGTGAAAAAGCAGCTGAATCGCGTGATACGCGGGAAGGAAACGGTTTTACAGCTGCTGTTTGCCGCGCTTTTTGCGGAGGGGCATGTCCTTATGGAGGATGTCCCGGGAACTGGAAAAACCACACTGGCAAAGGCGCTTGCGCTTTCCGTCACGGCGGATTTCAGCAGAATTCAGTTTACGCCGGATCTTCTTCCCGCGGATATTCTGGGGTCTTCCATCTATTCACCGAAAGAAGGGACTTTCTTTTTCCGGCAGGGGCCTGTTTTTACAAATCTGCTTCTGGCGGACGAGATCAACCGTGCGTCTCCCCGCACTCAGTCTGCATTGCTTGAAGCGATGAACGAACGGCAGGTTTCCATCGAAGGCAGAGAACTGAAACTCAATCAGCCTTTTCTGGTGATTGCGACGCAGAACCCGATTGAATATTATGGAACCTATCCGCTGCCTGAAGCGCAGCTTGACCGTTTTGCGCTGCGGCTTTCGCTCGGTTATCCCGATGAGGAATCTGAACTTCAGGTGCTTCGGGATCGGCGCATGAAGGATCCGCTTGAAACGCTCCGGCCGGTTCTTGACTGTGACGAGATCCGGCGTATTCAGGAAGAGGTCAGGACAGTTGAAATCGAAGATTCCCTTGCTGGCTACATGATGCAGGTTGTCCGGGCGACGCGCGAAAATAATGAAATCCGCCTCGGAGCCAGTCCGCGTGCGCTCCTGACGCTTTCACGGTGTGCGCAGTCCATGGCGTGGCTGGACAACCGCATGTTCATAAAGCCGGATGACGTTCTCGCCCTGATCCAGCCGCTGCTGGCGCACCGTCTTGTGATGACGCTTGAAAGCAAACATGCCGGTGTCACTCCGTCAATGGTGCTGGAAGACATTGTGAAGAAAATCAGGATCCCGGTATAAGCCGATGCGGAAAATGGCCGACAGATGCAGACGTTTCTGGGAGGGGTTTCTCAGCGGTCCCCGCTGGTTTTCCGCGCCTTCCTGCGGAAAAAAGGGACGGTATGTATCTTCTTCCCTCATGCTGTTTGTCTGGATATATGCGCTGCTGGACCGTGTTCTGACACCGCAGGGACGCATGTTCGGCGCGGTTTATCTTGCAATAGCATTCTATTCCATGATTTTGACGCGCAGCCCCGCCGTCGTTCTGTTTTTCGTCCTGTCCGGCGTTATTTTCTTCAATCTGGTTGCGGGACTTCTTTTCTTTCCGTGCATTCGGATTGCGCGCAAAGTTCCCGCCCGCGTTTCCTGCGGCTCGGAGTTCCAGATATTCTACACTCTGTTCAACCGTTCCTTTCTCCCGTGTTTCGACCTTGCTGCGGATACGTCGCTTTCCCTGAAGAATCTCAAGTGCACGGATCAGGCGGTCAGCCGTATGACGCTCATGCCGAAACAGGAAGGCACTTTTTCCCGCAGGTTCAGGATTCTCCGGCGCGGTGTCTACCATCTGCCTTGCCCGCTGATTGAAACGGGATTCCCGTTTCAGCTGTTCAAATTGAGCCGGACTGCCGGACAGTCCCAGCAGATCATCTGTCATCCGGCATATACCCGGCTGCGTTCGCTGAAGCTGCCGGACGGTTCGGCGAAGAACAATGAAAGCATGAATACCGTATCCAGTGAAGGGGAGAGCATGGACTTCTACGGGTGTCGTGAATACCGGACCGGTGACGATCCCCGGAAAATTCACTGGGTGGCAAGTGCAAAGCGCGCCCAGTTTGTAGTCAAGGAGTTTCAGGAGGAAAAGCTGTCGCGTGCTGCGCTGGTTATGGATAATTCCCTGGTTGCGGGCAGGGAATCGGTTCTTTCTTTTCTGAAAAAACTTTTTCAGCTGAAACCGATTGGCGGACGGTATGACGATACATTGTTCGAGGCGGCGGTTTCCCTGACGGCGTCCATTGCCACGTCTCTTTCCGAAAGTGATTTCATCGTGGACATTTTTGCGGCAGGTTCGGAGATTCATCACTTCCGCACTGGGCGCAACTATATGACGCAGGAAGCGTTCCTGGATCTTCTTGCCTCGCTGAAACCGACAACGGGACTCCGGCGTTTCAGCAGGATTACGCCCGAAGACGTCAGCGGAATCGCTTCTTCCGGCGCGGTCTACCTGATTCTCCTGAGCATTGATTCCGAATCGGAAAAACTTTATAAATCGCTTGTCCGCACCGGGGCGCCGGTCCGGGTGTTTCTCATTTCCTCCAAAGGCGGTCCCGCATGGGTCGAGACGCTTCGCGCGGATGACATTCTGAGCGGAAAGGCGGGTGAACTGTGACACCGCCTCCATTTGACAGTCTGCGGAAGGGGATTGATTTCCGCACGTTCTTTCTGAATGCGTTTCTGATTCTCCCGCCGGCATTTCTGTATTCCATGAAGACGGATATGCCGCATATTTTTCTGATTACGACGGCAATTCTGCTGATCTGCCTCTTCAAGAGAAGCTACCTGCCTTACAGCGATCGTCCGATCATCTACTGTGTCACGGCGGCACTGGTGCTGACAGTCATTCCGGACATGGTGGTGACGGTGGATGACGCGAGATTCGGGCTTTTCGACCTGATGCTTCGCTCCAGTCTTGCTGTTCCGATGCTTCTTTATTCCGCGGCGCTGAGCTGTTTCTTTTCACCGAACCCGCACCGGACCGGACTTACGGCGGCGTTTGCGCTGGCTGCCGTTCTGATCTGCGGCGACATCTTCAATTCGGCGGATTTGACGAACAACATTCTCTCTTTTCTTGACGTTCCGCTTCGCAATTACCGGACAACCTATGCCGTGACCGTAGTCATTCAGGCGCTTGCGCTGCCGTTCTATTTTCATACGACGACGAAAAGGATTTATCCGGGACGGACGCACAGGGCGGCTTCCGCATTCCGTTTTCTGATCCGTTTTCTCTGTATTGCGCTGATTCCCCTGTTTGCGTTTTCCGTGTCGAAGTTTTACTACACTCATGTTTCGTTTTTCCGGAATCTGGAGTTTTATTTTCTGAGAGTCGGCATGCGGCCGCAGATGCGCGGCGGCGGTATGATGATTCTTTCCAATTCGGTCAATCTGAATGCCACGATGCAGGAAAATCTGCTCAGGAACCCGGACAAGGTGTTGATTCGGGCGAAAGCGGAGGCGCCTCCCGGTTATCTCCGGGGCGGTGTGTATACGGTATACCGCAGGGGGGAATGGTTTGCCAATGCCGTCAGAACGCCGCTCCAGTCCACCCGCCGCGCCACAATTCTCTCTGAAAACACATTTACCGTCCAGGACTTTCCCGGTGCTCCGGATACGGTTCCCGATGATCCGCGCGAGCTTCCGCCGGAACCGATTCGCCGTGTGGAACTCTATTTCGACGGACTCATTACACGCGGTGTGATTCCCGTTCCCGGCAACACTTACCGCCTTGATGCCGTCGCGGATGATGCGGAAATCACCGGGGAAGGCATTTTTTCGCTGAAATTGTGGAGAAATGATGGCGGATGCACATTTTTTGTCACGAGTTATGATCCCCAGGCCGCTTATCCCATGCCTGTTCCGGATGAGGCGTCGGCACAGGAGCTGACGGAAGTTCCGCGCCGGATCCGGCCGATGCTGGAACAATATGCCCGGAAGCTCCTGTCAGGGAAAAAAATCAGGAAGGACCGCGACAAGCTGGCTGCGGTGGTCAATGGTCTTTCCCGTTACCGTTATTCCCTGGATTTTCAGCCGCCGGTAGATAGAAGCGATCCCGTTCTGCATTTTCTCACGAAGGAACGCAAAGGGCATTGTGAACTTTTCGCCTCTTCCGCCGTTCTTCTGCTGAGAAGCATGGGACTGCCCGCACGCTACGTGACTGGTCTGATCTGCGAGGAGCGTCATCCGTATTCCCAGTATTATATTGCCCGCGCCTCCAATGCTCATGCGTGGGGCGAAGTGTATCTTGCCGATGAAAAACGCTGGGTTCTGGTGGAGGCGACCCCGCCGTCCGATGACCTGCCCTCGGCGCGGAACATCAGAAAACAGGGTTTTTTCTCTTCGGCGGCGGATCTGTTGAAAAAGACTTTCCAGCAGGCGTTTGCAGGTGTTCGCCGGGGATACTTCGCCAACGCTGTTCTGACAGGCATTGAGGCTGTTCTGGGATTTCTGCCGCGTCTGCTGAAACATCCTGCCGCCTGGGTTGTCCTTCTGTCCGCCGCAGTTGTGCTGCTGTATCGTTATTTCAGGCGGCTTCCCCGGAAGCGCCGCAAAAAACATCTGAATTATGAGATGCGTCTGCTTGCCGCCGCCTTTGCTTCCTTCGAGCGGAAGTATGCCGCCCGGTTTCATAAGAGACGCCGCAAGGAGCAGACACTTCAGGATTTTTATCAGGATGCCCCGGGAGAGGTCAGGGAATATGTCGCGGAATATGAATCCATGCGTTACCGGGAACAAGTTCCGGATTCCCGCCGGGTCCGCCGTTTTTCCGAACGCGGCAAACTCCTTCTGAAAAATTTCCCGAAACGTTGATTTTACGGAAAAAACAGGTTACATTATCTGTTCACAAAATCAATGAGATGGTGACGGTTCATGAGGATTTTCAGCAAAAAAATCAGATGTTTTTTCCCTGTCTACCTGCTTTTTTCCCAGGCGGTGATTCTTTTGGCGGGTCTGCTGCTTGCGCTCAACATCTGGCTGGAATATTATGGTGTTCCCGCCTGTGTCATGACCGGAATTTCCAACCATTTGCGGATGTACGGTCTGGAGTTCCGTGCCTCTTCGTGCAGGGCGGGTGTGCTGAAGGGAATCGTATTTGAAAATATTGAACTCAGAGGGGAAAACGGGTATGAATACCCGTCTCTTCAGGCGGAAAGACTTCGGATCACAGCGGCTCCATGGCGTATTTTTGAAGGCACGTTCCTGCCGTTGAGGATGCGGATTGAGAACGGCTGTCTGGATTTGCCGCTGCTGCCTGAATTCGGAAAAGAGGGGGAAACGGATCTGCTTTCCTTCTCCTGTCTGGATGCCGATATCGGGGGAGATCCGGGTATGATCGTCTTTCACAAAGCCCGCGGGAAGATCCGGAATTTTGAATTTTCCGTTTCCGGCACGATGGACAATCTTCTGCATCTGGCGGGAGCGCGCGGAAGTGAGCTGCTTCATGACAAACTCATGGAAAAGGAATCGGAAGAGACGCTTCCGCGGCAGCGGCTCAACTGGTACCGGCGCCTGATGGAAAATATTCCGCTTTCCATGCGCAAATACATGATTCGATCCCTTGACAAACTCAGTGAACGCAGTTTTGAAGGAGTCCCGAAAATTCATGCGTTTCTCGCTCTTGACGCAAAGGATTTCAACAAGACACATGCGGAAGCATCGCTTTTTTTCCCTGATTTCCAGTACGGATATCTGGAAATCGGAGCGATTCATGAAAAACTGATTCTGAAAAACGGGATACTCCAGTTCCAGGATTTGAAACTGGAACTGGGCGACGGGGAATACATTTTGTCGCAGGGGCGGTATGACAGCAGCATGAGCAGCATCAGCGGCACATTTTCGGGGAGCTGTTCTCCGGAAAAAATGCTTCTGTTTGTGAATGAATCCGCCCGTGAGACACTGGTGGACAAGCTCAGGCTTTCCGAAGCGAAGCGGATTTCCTTCAACGGCACTCTTCACCATTTTTCCATCCTGACCGGAAGTTACGCTGGCACGGTTGAACTGCGTATTCCCGTGATGACATTCAACGGAGTCAGGCTCAAAAACGTATCTACGACTGTTGACATCGGGGATAACGCGATTTCCGGAAAAATTGTCAGCAACGATCCGGGCGGCAATGAAATCCGTTCCACTTACACGATTGCCGGAAATACCTTTCAGGCTGTTGTGGACGGCAGGGCTTCCCCGTATGCCCTGCGTAATTTTCTATCGGACAGTGCGGCGGAATTTATTTATGGCAATATTGAATTCAGGAAACAGCCGGAGCGTCTGCATTTTTCCGGTGAAATCACCTCGCGCAACTGGAAAAATTCCGAATTTGAGGGCAAGATCAGATTGACGCTTCCCGCGATTGCCTGTCATGGTCTGGAGATCAATCAGACTGTGGCGGAGATGACGTTCACTCCGCATACGCTCGCAATCAACAACATCGAGGCAAAAATTGATGACAGCCTCAGCCTTTCCGGCAATATGAAGTGTCTGCTGAAAGATCAGCTTATCACGGCATCCGTCATCTGCCGCGGTTCACCCGGAAAAACGATCAAAATGCTTGATCCCCAGCATAAATCCTTTATTGAGAGTCTGACTGCGGATATTCAGTGGCCGGCGAAGGGCAATTTGATGGAGACCAATGCCGACATCAGCATCAGCTACGGCAGGAATCCCGCATATTTCATTACGGGTTCGCTGGTCATGACGGATTTTGAATACCGCGGCATTCATTTCAATTACGGCGCCACCCGCTTCCTGATTGATTCCAACAAGCTGCTGGTTCTTCCGGGGGCAATTCTTCAGACCAGGGACGGACAGTCACTGCTGACGGTTTCCTATAAGGGAACGGCGGCTTCCGGCGAGGAGAAGCTCACACATAAGTTCATTTCACCGAAGGGAATTCTGAACTTCTCAATCGACAGCACCATGTCCGGCAATGACATCATGCGTTGTCTCTATCCGGCATGGCAAAGTGAATTCATTGATTTTCCGCAGAGAATGAGAGTCACGGCATCCGGTCTGATTGACTACAGAAATGAGGAAAATACCCGTTTTTCCGCGGAGATCAACAATGGAACCTGTTTCTGGAACGGTATCCGGATCACGGATGTGGACACGGGCGTCAGATATGAGAAAAACAAGCTCTACATCAAAAATGCCGCTGCGGCGGTATGCAACGGAAGAATCGGCATGGACTATGAGTTCGACTTCAATACGAAGAGCGGGCAGGTCGACGCCAAATTGAAAGGCGCCCTCCTCACGTCCGTTCTCCGGGAATTCCATATTGACATGCTGAATGCGTCACAGGCGAATGCTCTGGTTTCCGCGGCAATGAATGCCAGACTGCATTACAATGAAAAGAACCTTCTGCAAATGGACGGTTCCGGCGATTTGCAGGTAAAGGGAACGGATCTCTGGTCCGTTCCCGTTCTCGGGGAACTGCTGAAAATTCTCGGCAAGGCGTGGAATACAGACAACCTGGGCAGCATTACGGAAGTCAACGGCGAATTCAAGCTGCATGGGGATGAGCTGACTACGACAAGCCTGAAATCGGACGGAAGTGTAGTTGCGCTCAATGCGAACGGCGTCTATCACTGGAATACGAATGAATTTGATTTCCGCGTCCGTGCGGAACTTCTGAAAGGCACTCTGCCGTTTGAAACGCTTTCCACTGTCCTGACTCCGATCTCGTGGATTCTGGAGCGTCGCATTCAGGGGAAACTGGACTCTTACAAGTGGCAGTGATGAGCTGTGCGCGTCTGCCGGAACGGAGTTCTTTTTTTGACATGCCGAATGCGGCTTTTATCCATTCAAAAATAAGATTTCCGTGTAAAATTACCGTATGCAGGCAAATTGATTTCTTCATCAGAACTGAAATTAACAAGGAGTGTCAGTATGAAGATCGGAGCTCTTGCGAGTTCGTTGAGACTGCCCTTGCTGGAAACGTTCGATGCGTACCGGCGAATGGGGCTTGAAGGTGTCCAGATCGGCGTGGATATGGAATTTCTTGCGTATCCCGACGGGAAAATCGAGGAGATCAAGGCACGCTGTAAAGAGAACGGACTGACGATTTCCGCAATCTGCGGCGACATCGGCGGACATGCGTTCCAGACACGGGGAGAGAACATGAAGCGCGCGGAGTTCCTGTGCCGCGTTGTGGATCTTGCGGAACGTCTTGAGACACACGTTATTACAACTCATATCGGCGTTATTCCGGAAGACGGAAACGACCCGGTCTATCCGCTGATGCTTGAGTCCATCCGCCATGCCGCAAACTACGCCGCGCCCAGGAATGTCACATTCGCGATCGAAACCGGACCGGAAAAACCGGAAACACTGAAAGCATTCATCGAGGAGGTCGATTCCAGAGGACTCGGCGTCAATCTCGACCCCGCAAACCTCCGCATGGTTTCCTGCGTTGATCCTGTGCATGCGGTTGAAGTGCTCGGCAAATATATCGTGCATACTCATGCCAAGGACGGCGTCAATCTGTTCCCGGGTTCCGCCGCGGCGGCATACGGCATGGTCAATCCCGATGGGACGAAGCGCGATCTCGGAGTCGAACCCGCGAGATATAAAGAGGTGCCTCTCGGACAGGGGCAGGTTCCCTGGGACGGCTATCTCGCCGCACTGAAAAAGGCAGGTTATGACGGATTCCTGACCATTGAGCGCGAATGTGGCGATGATCCGGCGGGCGACATCCGGCTTGCACAGAAATTTCTGCTTGAAAAACTTAATTGAGGAACGGAATCATGGCAAAAAAGCTGAAAGCGGCTCTGATCGGATTCGGCGGCATGGGACATTTCCACGCAACGCAGTACAAAAAGCAGAAGAATTGCGAACTGGTTGCAATCTGCGATATTGACAAGAGGAAATTTGAAAAACTTTCCGCCGACATCAATCTGGGAAACAGCGGAGACGCCGATCTCTCCAATGTGCATCAGTATCTTTCCTACGGGGAACTGGTCAGGAATGAGACCTTTGATTATCTTGATATTTGTCTGCCCTGCCATCTTCATGCGGAATATGCGGTCCGCGCAATGAAGGACGGTTATCATGTGCTGTGCGAAAAGCCGATGGCACGTGACGTCAGGCTTGCGGATAAGATGATCGAAGTATCGGAAAAAACAAAAAAATTCCTGATGATCGCCCAGTGTCTCCGCTTTGAAAAGACATTCAATACGGTCAAGCAGGCGTATGACTCCGGAAAATACGGCAGGCTCCTGCGTCTTTCCATGACCCGTTGCGGCGGCGCTCCTTCGCAGGGGTGGTACCGTGACGTCAGGTGCAGCGGCGGCGCGCTTCTTGACCTTCACCTGCATGACACAGATTTTATCAACTACATGATCGGAGTTCCCGACGCCGTTCTCACCAGCGGCGTGACACGTGTCAGCGGAGGTTTTGACGATCTCATGACGACCTATTATTTTGAAAACGGTCCGATTGTCAATTCCGAGGGAAGCTGGTGCCGTTCCAAATGGGGATGTACGACGGTTGCCGTCTTTGAGAAAGCCACCATGGAGATTGCCGCTCCGAAGGTGATTGTCCACATGGAAGATAAGAAGGACAGGGAAATCGACTGTTCCGGAACCAACGGATATTTCAATGAAATTGCCTATTTCTGCGATTGCATTCTGAAGAACAGGCGTCCCGCGACTGCGTCCATTGAAAGTACGCGCGACTCCATCCGCATCGTGCTTGCGGAAGAAAAGTCCGCGCGGACCAACCGCAAGGTGTTCCTGAAGAAATAAGAAAGTCATCCATGCGGGAAATGCGGGGACGTTTCCCCGCATGGACTGATTTTATTTTTTGTGGCGGAGCTGTCCTGCCGATGAGATTTTACCGGATTTCAGGGGGACAAAGGACGGCGGGGACTTGAAACTGCCGACCGGAAAGAATAGATTATCCCACTATTATATGACAAGGTGAAATCATGAGACAGTTTGCTTTTCTTCTATTTTTGTTTCTTTTCGTTCCGGCTGCCGTCTTCTCCGATGAAAAGAAATCCGCCGTGCCTGTGCCGCCTGCGCTTCCTGTTCCATCCATTAAGGAGGCAGCGGAGAAAGACCCCTATCTTTACAAGGAGATTGCTTTTTTCCTGCGGGCACTGGCAATCGTGAGGGAGAATTACGTTGACAAGGACAAAGCATCCGATGAGAAACTTCTGAAGGCGGCGCTGCGGGGAATGCTTCAGGAGCTGGATGAATTCAGCACGTATGAGGCGCCGGAACAGTTTAAGGCGATTCGTGAGGATACTGCCGGCCGTTTTGCCGGAATCGGGCTGACGCTTTCTCAGCGCGGGAGGGCGGTTCAGGTGGTCTCCGTCGTGGATGGCGCTCCTGCCCAGAAGGCAGGTCTTCTTCCCGGAGATGTTCTGACGGACGTTGCGGGAAAACCGGTGGCGAAAATGACGTTTCAGGAGTGTGTCTCCATGTTGAAAGGCGCGCCGGGAACCAGGGTGACGGTCAGGGTTTACCGCCGGAAAACCGATGCCTTCCAGGAATTTACGTTAACCCGTGAGATCATCAGGATTCCATCGCTTCGCGGCGTCCGGATCATTGATGGAAAATTCGGTTATCTCAGGATCACGAATTTTTCCAATCCGACCGCAGCCGATCTTGACAAAGTGCTGGCGGAATTTGCGGAAAAGAACGTCAAGGGGATCATCATTGACCTGCGGAATAATCCCGGCGGGCTTTTGAGCGCGGCAATTGAAGTATGCAGCCGGTTCCTGAAGAAAGGTGAGCTTGTTGTTTATACGGAGGGGCGGTCCGCGCGTGCGAAACAGGAATTTCATGCTGTCGAGGCGAAGAAGTATCTGGATGTTCCTCTGGTCCTGCTGGTCAACGGAAATTCCGCCAGTGCCGCGGAAATTTTTTCCGGATGCCTTCAGGATCACAACCGTGCGGTGCTCCTCGGCACGAAAACATTTGGCAAAGGTTCGGTCCAGACGATGATTCCCCTGCCGGATCAGGGGGCAATACGCCTGACGACCGCCAAATATTACACTCCGAGCCGCCGTGTCATTCACGGCAGGGGGATTACACCGGATATTATCGTTCCCATGACTCCGGCTTCGGAGGCGGCTCTTGCGATGCGCTTGAATACCGCGCCCGGGGAGGTTTATGCGGAAAACGGCCGCGGAGTGAAGGATATTCAGCTGGAAAGAGCCCTGGAGCTTCTCAAAGGAGTCACTCTTTTCATGAAAAACCGGAATATCGAATGATTTACCCGGAAAATTTCGTCTTCCGGGCTTGTCTTTCTGCAAAAGAAAGTGCATATTTCCATACTTATGTTTCAACAATGACCTGAAAGGAAGCCAATGAATAAAATAACGACACTGATTCTGTCCATTTTCTCCCTGATGCTGTTTGCAGGCTGCGCACGGACCATCATTCCGGAAGAGGTGCTCCAGCTGCCGGAATATGCGTCGGTCTATACTTCTTACAATCTCTGGGCGAATGAGAAAGACGAAATTCCAAGCGCTAACATTCAGAAGGGGACCATTATTCCGTTCGGGACGGAGATCACGTTTGTCAACGCCAATGAGAACGAGATCAATTTCAAACGGGTCAGCGACGGCAAGGTGTTCAAGATAGTCTACGACAAGAACAAGAACATCATTCCGATTGAGATGTTCATCAAGCGTCTCTTTGTCTTTGACAATGCCGAGATGCTTGCCGCCGGAATTCGCCCGGTCATTTATGAAAAGCTCAGACGCGGCATTGTGGAAAAAGGCATGACACGCAATGAGGTGCTCCTTGCGTTCGGGCCTCCGCCCGCCATGAGAACGCCGGTGGAGTCGGTGGATACCTGGACTTACTGGACGGATGACGGTGTTTCCAAAAAAGTCGTGTTTTTCGGAAACAGGGTCATTGAGATTATTGAGATTTGAAACGGAGGGGCTGGATGAACAACAGAACGGTTCTTGTCACCGGCGGCGGCGGTTTTATCGGGTCGCATCTCTGTGAGCGTCTTCTTGCCGAGGGCATGGACGTCATTTGCCTGGACAACTTCTTTACAGGCTCGAAAAACAACATCCGTCATTTACTCGTCAATCCGTCATTTGAGTTGATCCGTCATGACATTACGACTCCGATCAGCCTTGAAGTCAATGCGATTTTCAATCTGGCGTGTCCGGCGTCGCCTGTCCATTACCAGCATGACCCGGTTCAGACTGCGCGGACCAATGTGCTCGGCGCCATGAACATGCTGGAACTGGCGCGCCGTCTCAGGATTCCGATTCTTCAGGCATCCACGTCCGAGATTTACGGCGATCCGAAAGTTCATCCGCAGAAGGAAACCTACTGGGGAAATGTGAATCCCATCGGCGTGCGGAGCTGTTATGATGAAGGCAAACGGTGCGCGGAGACCCTGTTCTTCGATTATCACCGTCAATATGGACTGGACATCAAAGTCGTGCGTATCTTCAACACATACGGGCCGCGTATGCACCCGAACGACGGACGGGTTGTCAGCAATTTCATCATGCAGGCTTTGACGAAAAAAGACATCACGATCTACGGAGACGGTTCACAGACACGCAGTTTCTGCTATGTGTCCGATCTGGTGGAAGCTCTGATCCGTGTTATGAATACGCCGAAGTCCTTCACCGGTCCTGTCAACCTCGGCAATCCGCAGGAGTTCACCGTACGTCAGCTCGCCGAAAAAGTGCTTGAACTGACCGGCAGCAGATCCAAATTGATTTTCAAGGATCTCCCGCAGGATGATCCCGTCAAGCGCAAACCGGATATTTCCCTCGCGAAGAAAGTCCTCGGATGGAAACCGGAAGTTTCAGTCGATGAAGGTCTTACATGGACAATTGCCTATTTCAGCGACCTGATCAGAAAGAAGAACAAGCAGTAATATTTCAGTTCATGGAGAAGTGTCCGAATGCCTTTGTTTTCATTTGCCGAGATACTGAATGCCTGCAACGGGGAGTTCGTCAATGTAACGGATTTTCATATTTCCGTTGATTCGGTTTCGACGGACTCCAGAGAGAAAATGAAAAGGGGGCTTTTCATTGCTCTTGCCGGCGAAAATTTCGACGGGCATGATTATCTCCGGCAGGCAATCGCCAACGGCGCGGTTCTTCTCTGCATTGAAAAGGCAAAACTTTCCAAACTTCCGCCCGGAGTTCCCGCCATACTGGTGGATTCTCCCCTGCGTGCCTATCAGGAGCTGGCTCATCTTTACCGCCGCCGCTTCAGGAATCTGAAAGTCATTGCGCTGACCGGTTCCTGCGGTAAAACCAGCACAAAGGAAACGCTGTATGCGATTTTCAAACAGGTCTATGGCGAGGAGCATGTTCTTGCAACACTGGGCAATACGAACAACCAGATCGGGGTTCCGCAGAATATGATGCGCCTTGCGCCGGAACACAGGATCTGCATTCTTGAAATGGGAACCAATCATTTCGGGGAAATTGAACCTGTTGCAAAAATCGCGGAACCGGACGTGTCGCTTGTGGTCTCCATTGGAAACTGCCATTTGGAATATCTGAAGAATCTCGACGGCGTGGCGACGGAAAAAGCGCATATCCTGCTGGCGCTTTCCAAAGACGGAACGGCGGTGATCCCCCAGGAATCTCCCGGAAACGGAATTCTTCGTTCCGCCGCATCGAATGCGGCAAGAATCCTGACGTTCGGCTTTTCAGAGAAGGCAACAGTTCAGGCGGTTTACAAAGGCGGCAATATCAACGGAAGCTCCTTTGAGCTGATAAATCATGAAAACGGTGAACATGCACTGGTGAACTGGAGTCTTTCCGGCAGACATCAGGCGTGCAATGCGGCAGGGGCGGCGGCGGTCGCCGTCGCGTTCGGGATTCCGCTGCCGCAGATTGCCGAAGGAATCCGGCAGACCTGTCTGCCCGGAATGCGGATGCGCCGGACGGAGCATGGCGGCGCGACCTGGCTGAACGATGCTTATAACGCCAACCCGGACAGTATGCGGGCGTCTCTGGAGTGGCTCGGCGAATTTGCCGACGGCAACAAACTTTTTCTGGTGCTCGGCGATATGGGGGAGATCGGGAAAAGCGCACTCAAGGAACACCTCAAGGTGCTTTATTATGCGAGGCAGAAGTTCCCCGAAGCCAGAATTGCGGCGGTGGGAACCCACATGTCCAAGGCAGTTGCCGTAATGGATCTGGTTTCCAGGAAGAATATTCTTGCGTTTCCCGTCACGGAGGAGGCGGCAGTTCCCATACGGCGGATGGTGCAGAAAGGCGATCTTGTGTTTTTGAAGGCTTCCCGCCGGACCGGTCTGGAGGCGATTGAACCGGAGGATTGAGGAGAATGGAAAAAACTCTTTCCGCATATCTGCAGGCTCTGGGACCGCTGGTGAGGAAGTCTGTCATTTATGATCCGGAACAGCTGATCTCCGGAGTTGCCAACGATTCCCGCCGGACCGGGAAAAATTTCATATTCTGTGCAATCAAGGGGGCGAAAATTGACGGACACTGTTTCATTTCTGATGCCGTCAAAAACGGAGCATCCGTCATTTTTGCCTCGGAAGAGGTTTCCGTCCCTGAAAATATATCCGTCATTTTGGTTTCCGACTCCTATCATGCGTGGGGAATCCTCTGTGCCGAATTCTTCGGCAATCCGGCAGACCGTCTGGATGTTTTCGCCGTCACAGGCACCAACGGGAAAACGTCGATTGCATTTATGCTGAAACGGATTCTGACGGCTTACGGTCTTTCCTGCGGACTGATCTCCACGGTGGAATACGACGTCGGCGGCAAAGCTCCGCCGGAAGAAGCCGCCCGGACAACGCCGGATTCCTACAGCATTCAGGAACTTTTTGCGCGAATGCTTCGGAACGGATGCCGTTGTGCCGTGATTGAGGCGTCCAGCCACGGACTTCATCAGCACCGGACCGGCAATGTCCGGTTTGCAGGCGCAATTTTCACCAATCTGACGGGCGACCACCTGGATTATCATCATACGATGGAGGCATATTATCAGGCGAAAAAACTGCTTTTCAGCGAAATGCTGCGTCCTGACGCTCCGGCAGTCGTCAATATTGACGATGAATGGGGACGCCGTCTCGCATCCGAACTTCCGGGGAAAAGAGTTCTGACGCTTTCACGGGAAAATCCCCGCGCCGACGGTTATATCCATTCGGTCAGTCTTTCGGGAACCGGCACGGAATTTTCCCTCCGCGCGGCGGGAACGGAGATCAGAATCAGGTCCGTGTTGATTGGTGAACATAATGTCTGCAATATGTCTCTTGCGGCCCTTGCGGCTCTTGCCGGCGGCATTCCTCCGGAACTGATTGCGGAGACGCTCTCCGCGCCGGACATTGCGCCGCCGGGACGCCTTGAGCCGTTCAATCTTCCCAACGGTGCGCGCGCGTTTGTCGATTACGCTCATACCGATGATGCCCTGTTCCGCGTATTGACGGCGATCCGGGCATTCCGGAAGAAAGGACGGATCATTACCGTTTTCGGCTGCGGCGGCGACCGCGACCGTACGAAACGTCCGCGGATGGCATCGGCTGCTTCAGAGCTTTCCGATGTAGTCATTGTGACCAGCGACAATCCCCGCACGGAAGATCCTCATGCCATTATTGCGGAGATTCTTTCCGGAATCAGACCGGGGAAGAAGTTTTTTGTCGAACCGGACCGGCGGAACGCGATTTTGAAAGCCGTGGCGGTTTCCCGCAGGGACGACATTGTCCTGATTGCCGGGAAGGGGCATGAAAACTATCAGGAGATCAACGGCGTCAAACATCATTTTGACGATCGCGAAGTTCTGCGTTCCATTCAGCGGAATTCTCCGTAATCCGGAGAACCCGCGGGCGCGGAGGCATTCATGAATCCCGGTTCCTGAAAAGGGGACGGATTTTTTCCTGCGGAATTTCCGGGGAAGCCTGATCGTTTCGCCGATACGTTGCTTTTCTGTATTGAAGCGGAGTTCTGCCGTACCTCTCCCGGAACAGCCGGCAGAAATAAGCGGGATTCCGAAAGCCCAGTTTTGCCGTGATCCCGTAAACGGGAATTGCCGTCTCTTTCAAAAGACGTGCCGCTTCTCCAAGTTTGAGCTCCTGCAGATATGCCGCGGGAGATACCGGGAAACAGCGCTTCCAGCAACGGTAGAAATTCCTGCGGGAGAAACCGTATCTTCCGGCGATCTCGTCCAGATTGATCTCCCCGCAGAAATTCAGCTGAAAACAGGAGGCTATCCTGTGAATCCGGGCATTCATATATTCCTCTTTTCCCGGAGTGGAATCACGCATCAGGAGCAGTTCCTCAAACAAACTCATGGCGAGCAGGTCCATGCGGTCCGCAATGCCGGGTTCCGTGCTCCGCACCATCAGTTCACGCATTTCACGAAGCATCCGGCTGATCTGCGGCGTCATGCGGAATTCCCAGCAGTAGGGTGGCTCAATGAAACCGGCGTGTTTCATGGCGTCCGCCAGCGCAGGATCGAATTTGAAGTAAAATGCGTCCCGGGGATGATCCACAACGAAGGAGTGTGTCACGTCCGGGACCTTCAGTGCCGCATTCGGATAACGCACCGTATAACAGGTGTCATCAAACCATTCCCGCGACTGTTCCGCATCCGAGGAGAGCCGAACGCATAATTCCAGCTTCCCTTTCACAACCGCCGACATGTAAGGATGATTCTCGATGATCCCCACCGACTCCAGCGGAAACGGCAGATGAAATCTGCGCCTGATCTTGCTCAGATCGACACAACTGACCGGCATGGCATTCCCTCCTTTCCCCTTTCAACTTACCTTGTCCGTCCGATGTTTTCAAGAGCACTGGCACAAAAACAATATTTATTTGGCACGGACACCCATTGAGTTTCTGTTCTGTTCCGGTATAATAACATGGAAACGGCACATATCCGACAACTAAATTCAATGGAGAAACAGAATGAACATTGCAGGCTGGAACATTGAAAGCAAATGGAAATTCAGACTCGGAACTCTCCACGGAGAATTGCGGGAACTGGTTCCGGAAGACATGATGCGGTACCGCAGGGAGGAAAGCGGCGGTTGCACTGCCGAAATCTGGACGGGACACCCTTCATACGGACAGGACTTCCGGGTCAAGGTCGTATGGGAGGAAAAAGAAGATTGCCTGTATGCCGGCAGAATCTCCTATTCCGGTTATGAGGGGGCGCTTTTCATTGAGGAAATTCATTTTCCCATTGCAGTTTGTCCTCTTTACAGAGATTCCAGGTTTCTCTGGGGCGGCAGTGACATGGGGCTGATCGTGAATCCTGCGGAGCTGAATGAAAAAACATGGGAAGGAGCATATTGCTCCATGCAGTTCGCGGCGTTTCTGAACGGAAAGGAACCGGGGATTTATTTCGATCACCGCGACACCCGCCACAGTTCAAAAAACGGACGTTGTCAAATCACGGAAACGGCACAGATTTACAGCGGCATTCATTTTATCGGCAATACCGAAACGCCGGCAAGGGAATATGCCCTGCCCTATGAAAACTGCATCGGGGTCTTTCAGGGCGGATGGTTCAACGCGGGACAGATCTACAGGAAATGGGCGCTGCGGCAGAGCTGGGCGGTCAACAGAAAGCACGAAAATCCGCTCCGGCATATCGGCATGTGGGTCTGGAACAGAGGACTCGCAGAAGAGGTCATTCCTCCGGTTCTGAAACTTCAGGAAGATTTGGGTTCGATTCCTGTCGCTCTTGACTGGTACTGGTGGCATCACAATCCGTATGACACGGATTACCCGGATTTCTGGCCTCCGCGGGAAGGGGAGGAAAAATTCAAGGCGGATGTGGCGGCACTCAAAAAACACGGCGTTTTCACGCAGGTCTACGTCAACGGCATGACATGGGATATGGACGGCGCCTCGTGGAAGGAGGGCGGCGATGAATCGGTTGTCATTTTGCGGGACGGGAAACCGCGTGCGGTTGCGTTCAACCAGTTCAATTACCATCGCCTCGGTTACATGTGCGGGGAATCTCCAAAATTCCAGGAAAAGATGTCCGTTCTTGTAAGACGCCTTCGGGAAAGCGGACTTGACGGTCAGTATCTGGACATGATCGGCTGTGCCAGCTACACACCGTGCTACAATCCCGCACATCATCATCCGCGGGGAGACTCCGCTGCCGGAGTGGAGGGATTCCGGCGTATGCTTGCGCGCCTGAAAGCGGAGAATCCGGGATTTCCGCTTTCCACGGAATGCTGCAATGAGGCTTACATGGATCTTGTCGACAGTGTCATCACCTGCGGAGCGGTATCCGCCGAACGCATGGGCAGCAGATTGGAACCGGTTCCGCTGTTTACTTCAATTTATCATGGCAGTCTGGCTGTATTCGGCAGCTATGCGCTTCCGGACGGCATTCCGTCATGGGATCCTCTCTGGCCGGACAAGGAACGCTGGCAGGGGGAGGAGCCGTGGCATCAGCTTTATCCCGATCAGTTTTTCATTGAACTGGCACGGGATGTGGCATGGGGTGTTCAGCCGATGGTCTGCAATCTCAGCAGGAAGATACAGGAAGATCCCGAATTCTCGGAAAGCTGGCGTTTTATTCTTGAAACGGCAAAGTTCTACCACGCAAACAGAAAATTTCTGTTTGACGGCACCATGCTTTCCCCGGAAGGATTTCAATGCGGAAAAAAAGAGGTGAAATTCATGAAACGGATGATCTTTACGAAAAAGAGAGACAGCACCGTTATCGTAAAGACGTTTCCGGCGATTCTCCACAGCGTCTGGAAAGCGCCGGACGGTGAAGAAGCTCTGATTCTGGCAAATTATACAGCCGGTGAACAGGAGTGGAGCTATCGGAAACAATCCGGAAAAATTCCGGCGCGTTCTTACCGGAAAATCATGCTTTCATAAGTTTTGCCGGCATCTCCGGACAACAAAAAAGCAGCACCCGTCTGCCGGATGCTGCTTTTACAAATTTCAGGCGGAAAACTCAGCCGCGACGACGCTGTGAGCGGCGTTTCTTTTCGCTGGGCTTCTCGAAGTGTCTTCTGTTGCGAAGTTCCTTGAGGGTGCCTTCTTTGTCAAGCTTCTTTTTGAGACGGCGAAGAGCTCTGTCGATCGGTTCGCCTTTCTTCATGCGAATTTCTGTTGCTTCCATTGTGTTCACCCCCTTTCGAGATAGTTGTCTTTTCCTATTTATTCATTTGCAAAACCGGCTTCGTCAACCAGCAGGTCGCGAAGCTTGCTCAATGCCTGATTCTGAATCTGGCGGACACGTTCACGGGTTCTGCCGATCTCCTGGCTGACCTCTTCCAGAGTTCTGGAACGGGTGCCGTCGAGACCGAAGCGCATTTTCAGAATCATGCGTTCACGTTCATCCAGCTCGCCGAGCAGATCAACCAGACGCCCGACGGATTCCACATCGCTCAGGATGCGGTCGGGAGTCATGGCTCCGCGGTCGGGGATAATGTCCTGAAACTCTCCGTCCTCGCCCTGCTGGATCGGATCATGTAGCGAAAAAGTCCTTAAATCCGCCAGACGCAGTCCGGCAACGGTTCTTTCACTGTAGTCCAGATTTTTTGCAATTTCCGCATCGGTGGGTTCACGCCCGAGCTTTTCGGCAAGTTTCATGCGGATCGACTTGATTTTGTTGATCTTGCCGGCGGACTGCACCGGAATGCGGATGATGCGGCTCTGGTTTGCGAGTGCGCGGCGCATGGACTGCTTGATCCACCACGCGGCATAAGAGCTGAACTTCGCTCCTTTTGCGGGGTCGAATTTTTCCACGGCGCGCATCAGGCCGATATTGCCTTCGGAAATCAGGTCCAGCAGCGGAAGCCCGAGTCCTTTAAAGTCATGCGCAATTTTGACAACCAGGCGCAGATTCGCCTTAATCAATGTGGCGCGCGCTTCATCATGCGCCATGTTGTCACTGCCGTGAATTTTTGCGGCAAGATCGACCTCCTGCTCCTTTGTGACCAGGGAAATCTGCCCGATATCCTGCATATAGACTTTCATCGTGTCGTTTTTTGAAACGACGCCGACTTTGCCGCCGGGGAGCTGATCCTTTTTCTCTTCATCAAGTTCGGCTTCATTATCCGCTTCACCCGCTTCGGACGGTTCCGGCTCAGGTGTCACCTGAAGAGTCGCAGGCGCATAATCGGTTTTATCAGGCAGCTGTCTGCTTTTCTCTGCAGCGTCGGTCTTTGCGTTTTTCTTTGCCTTTGCCTCCGGCTCTTTTTTAGCCTTCGGCTTTGCCGCCGGTTTGGACATCTCTTTTTTGTCCGGTGTCTTTGACTTGGCGGCAGTCGGCTTTGCCGTGTCTTTTGCCTCCGTTTTTGATACGGGCTTTGAAGCCGCTCCTGCAGGGGCTTTTTTCGCGGTTTCCGCGGGAGCTTTCACCGGAAGCGCTTTTCCCGAAACCGCTTTTACGGCGGATTTCGGCTTGGATTCCGCTTTTTCCTGCACTTTGGGAGCCGTTTTTGCGGAGACTTTCACCGGTGCGGATTTTTCTTTTTTTGCCGGGGCAACTGTCTTTGCCGGCACTGCCTTGTCCGAATCTTTCTTATTTTTTCTGGCTGTTTTGGTGGCGGGAACCGCAACTTTCTTTACAGGCGGCGCCTTTGCGGCGGTCCTGTCTGATTTTTTTTCGGTATTCTTCGCCGGAGCAACTGCCTTTTTCACCGGAGCGGTCTTTTTGGCGGCAGCCGGTTTCGCATTTCCCGAAGATTCCTTGGTGTTTTGAGTTTTGAGCTGCGGAACAGATTTCTTTTCTGTCTTAGCGCCTGCGGAGGAAACTTTCTTCGCGTCATTCTTCTTTTTAGAGAGAGATGAAGATTTCATCGGCTTACCAGCCTCCTTGCCATTTAGCACTATTGACTTTTCCATTATTGCGTTTATTATAACATATCCTTTCATTCTGCAGGATTCGTGTTCCACCTGCGAAATGAGAGTGCACAGCAGAGACTGCGGTGCAAAATAAGTTTATATTATAACACCTGGGAAGCGATTTGTCAAGTGGTACAGAATAATAAATTCTTTGAAAAACAGATGAAACGGTGGTTGAAGCGTTTTCAGACCACAGGAAAGTTGATGTCCCTGGTGGATGAAGGCGTGGTATCTCTGATCGCGCTCGCCATTGCGCAGAAGACGGAGCGTCCGGTTTTCATCGAACTTCCCGGTTATGCGATGGGGGAGAAAGTCAAGGCGGAAATGGAGCTCTGGGCAAAGACGCTCGGCATCAGCAGAAAGATTGAGATTCTGCCGGACGGGATCTCCTGCGGCAGAAAACTGGCGGAAGCGGAAATTCCCCGGGCGACGCTGCTTAATGCCGTGCTTCATTCGCCCCCCGATATTCTGCTGGCGTCTTCCGCAGCCGTCATGTCTCCCGCCCCGCAGCCGGAAAAGATGCGCGGATCCGAGCTGATCCTGAAAAAAGATACGGAGCTCTCACTCGGGCGCCTTGCCGAGATTCTCGTCGGAATGGATTACGATGACGAGCCGGAGGTCACGCAGCCAGGGGAATTTTCGCGCAGAGGCGGGCTGATTGATATTTTTTCTCCGGCGCAGAACTATCCTGCGCGAATCGAATACTGGGGAGATACGATTGATTCAATCCGTCAGTTCGTTCCGGAAACGCAGAGTTCGGTCCGGGAGATTTCCGAATATAAGCTGATTATGCGGTCCGGGTCGGAGGAGGAGGGGGAATCCGACGGAAGCAGTGATTTTACGGATTACATCCGGCTGTTCCGTCCGATGATTCTGCGTGTTTTTCCGGAAGAATGCAGGAGAAGCCTGGAACGTTTTTTCGATCCTCCGGTGCTGAACAAGTGGGAAAATCTGAAAAAAGAACCTCTCTGGGACAATGCCGTGCTGCTGCTGGATGTGGCGGAGAGCGCCAAACTGCCGCCGAATTCCGCAATGCAGTGTCCGGTATTTCCATCCTCTCAGCATATTCTGCAGATGGTTCCCCAGGGAGCCGAGGAGAATCTTTCCGAGCTGGTGCGCCAGATCAGCTCCAACCTTATCCGGCAGCTTGCGGACGAGTCCTACAGGATTTCCATTGCGGGGAGGACTGAGGGGGATCTTCTCAGTCTCGGCGACTGGCTCAGGAGCGAAGGGCTTGACTCGCTTGAATCCATTGAGTGCATCCAGGCCGAGGTTCCGTGCGGCATTTTCCTGCCGGACGAGAATTTTGCATTGTTTTCCGAGTATGAGCTTTTTTCTTCGCCGCGCCGCCTTCTTTCGCATAAGACAATCGTTCCGGAAATTGAAAACAATACGGAGGAACAGGTTCATGACGCCATTGAGGAAGCGGTTTCCGCGGATATGGAAGAGGGGGATTACGCGGTTCATATCAATTACGGCATCTGCATCTATCACGGACTGAAGACGATTCATGAGAAAGACCGCGCGTATGAGGCGCTTGATCTTGAGTTCGACAATGATTCCCGTGTTTATGTCCCGATCTGGCAGGCGCACTGTGTTTCCCGTTATATCGGCTCCCAGAAAGGAACCGTCAAACTCAGCAAGATCGGCAGTTCCAAGTGGAATAAAATTAAAAGCGATGCCGCAAGTTCCGTCCGGACGCTTGCACTGGACATGCTCCGGATTCATGCGATGCGATGTCAGGCAAAGGGGTGCTCATTCCCGCAGGACGATCTTCAGCAGAGACTGTTTGAGAAGTCCTTCCCCTTTACCGAGACCCGCGATCAGCTTCGTGCCGCGGAGGAAATCAAGCGGGATATGGAGTCGTCGCGTCCTATGGACCGTTTGCTTTGCGGCGACGTCGGTTATGGGAAGACCGAGGTCGCGATGCGCGCGATCTTCAAATGCGTCATGTCGGGGAGACAGGCTGCCGTCCTGGTCCCGACCACCGTGCTTGCGCAGCAGCACTACTATAATTTCCTGGAACGGTTTGCGGAATATCCGTTCATCATCGAAACGTTGAGCCGTTTCAAGACGAAAGGCGAACAGGCGATGATCGTCGAGCGGATGAATGAAGGCAAGGTCGATGTTGTAATCGGTACGCACCGTCTTCTTCAGAGCGATGTCAAATTCAAAAATCT
The DNA here is from genome assembly GCA_949282305.1 of uncultured Lentisphaeria bacterium. Lineage (GTDB taxonomy): Bacteria > Verrucomicrobiota > Lentisphaeria > Victivallales > UBA1829 > UBA11452. Next base: position 66,447 of record CASDPB010000065.1, read on the forward strand.
GGGACTGGTCGTTGTTGACGAGGAACAGCGGTTCGGCGTGGTTCACAAGGAGAAGCTCAAGAATCTGCGGACTATGGTGGATGTGCTGACCATGACCGCGACTCCGATTCCCAGAACGCTGTATTTTTCCATGTCCGGGATGCGTGACCTGAGCACGATTATGAGTGCGCCGGTTCAACGGCTTCCCGTTCAGACTGTTGTTTCGCAGTATGACGACAGCATTGTGGCTGCGGCGATCACGCGGGAACTCCAGCGCGGGGGACAGGTTTATTACCTTCACAACCGTGTCGGCTCCATCGACGAAACGGCGGAACGCCTGAAAGCGCTGGTTCCGCAGGCGAAATTCGGAGTCGGGCACGGGCAGATGAATGAAACGGAGCTGGAGGACGTCATGAGTTCATTCATCGAAGGGAGAACCGATGTTCTGGTCTGCACTACGATCATTGAGTCCGGGCTTGATATTCCGAATGCCAACACGATTATCATTGAGCGTGCCGACCGGTTCGGGCTTGCGGAGCTTTACCAGCTGCGCGGCCGTGTCGGACGCTGGAGCCGTCAGGCGTATGCGTATCTGCTTCTGCCGCGCAACTCCATTCTGACGGGAAATGTGCGCAAAAGAATTGCCGCGATGCGTAAATACACTCATCTGGGTTCGGGTTTCAAACTGGCTCTGCGCGACCTTGAAATCCGTGGAGCGGGAAACATCCTCGGAGCGGAGCAGAGCGGGCACATTAATGCGATCGGATTCAACCTGTACTGTCAGCTCCTGCGCACTGTCACCTCGCAGTTGAAGGGTGTCGAGGTTTCTCTCAGGAAAGAGTGCAATGTATTCATTGATTTTGTGGATTATTCCCTGGCGACGGTGGAGGGCAAGATCCCGGCGGCGTTTCCGGAGGAATACATCAATTCGCCGCGGCTGCGGCTGGACGCCTACCGGCGCATGGCGATAATTAATGACCTGACGGTGCTTGAGAGCTATCGGCAGGAGTTGAAGGACCGCTTCGGAAAGTTGCCCCGTGCGGCGGAAAATCTGTTCGTCTGCGCCCAGATCCGGATCATCGGGGTTCTGGCGAACATCAATTCGATTTCCTGCACCGACGATAAAATCATTCTGGAGAGGGCGCATGAGATTCTGAAGCCGGACGGCAGAATTCCGCGTCTGCCTTCCGGGACGAATCCGGACTCAAAACTGCGTTTCATGAAGATGCTCCTGGAGAAAATTTTCCTGAAAAAGTAGCATTTTTATTTGTATTTGGAGAATAAGGCAGTATTTTAAAAAGCGCAGTCCCGGAGGGACCGCAAATTTTATTAGAGTTTGTCTGCAAGCTAGTTAGGAATGCCGGAGAACAGGCTGGAGCATATTGGAAATGCGGGTGTGATGTTCCTGTTCCCCGGGAGAGGTTTTTCATTATATAATTTGGAATAAAAATAACAATAGCCTGGAGAGTTATCAATGACAAAAAGAGATCTCGTGGTAAAAATCGCAGCGGACACCAATCTGATTCAGAGCGATGTTGCGAATGTCGTTCAGAAGACACTGGATTATATCGCGGAAGAACTGGTTGCCGGAAGAAACATCGAACTGAGAAATTTCGGCGTGTTTGAAATCAAGGTTCGCAAGAGCCGCAAGGGGCGCAACCCGAACAAGCCCGAAGTGACAGTGGCGATTCCGGAGCGCGTTGTCGTCAAATTCAGAGCAGGCAAAGAACTCAGAGAGCGCATTGCGAAACTCGTTTCTCAATAATTGCTTTATTTCTTTATTAAGCTCTTGATATAAATGCGCCTTGCTGTTATTTTACCGCAGGGCGCTTTTTTTTAACATTGAAATTGTTGACCCAGAAATAAAGAAAGTTGGTATCATGTCCAAAATTTCGACTCCGCCGCCGGGAACAGGCGATATTTTCCCGGATGAGGTAAATTCGTGGCTCGCTATTGAAAACACTGCACGCCGTGTATTCGGTCTCTACGGGTATGGAGAGATCCGCACCCCCATTTTTGAATATACCGAAGTGTTTCAGCGCGGACTTGGCGACGAAACGGAAGTCGTGAAAAAGGAAATGTACACTTTCGAGGATCGCGGCGGACGCAGTCTCACGCTTCGCCCCGAGGGAACCGCGGGCGTCATGCGCGCCCTTTCCGGTACCGACGTCATGAACGGTGTGGAAAACCGTGTGTTCTATATCGGCCCCATGTTCCGCGGGGAGAAACCTGCGGCGGGGCGCCGGCGCCAGTTCCATCAGATCGGCGTGGAGAATGCCGGGCGGGTTGCTCCCGCTCTTGACGCCGAGTGTATCCTTGCCCTGACGCAGTTCCTTGAGGAAATCGGCGTCGGCGGATTCAATCTGATGATTAATACGCGCGGTGTTCCGGAGGACAGAAAGCCTGCGGAAGAGGCTCTGCGCGAACATTTCAAACCGGTCATTGATTCCATGTGCGACGACTGCAGAAGCAGACTGGAACGCAATGTCTGGCGTATTCTCGACTGCAAGCAGCCGGAGTGCCAGGCGCATATCGTCTCCGCCCCCGATGCGGCATCGTTGTTTGCACAGCCTTCCCGCGATTATTTCAACCGGGTTTGCGATATTCTGACTTCCCTTGACGTCAAATTTACCGTGGAGCCCCGTCTCGTGCGCGGACTCGACTATTATGTGCATACGGTTTTCGAGCTCACCCATTCCGGACTCGGAGCCCAGAATGCGATTGCAGGCGGCGGGCGCTATGAACTCCATCTGCCCGGCTTCAGCAAACCGGTGCACGGGGTTGGTTTCGCTGCCGGCGTAGAGCGTCTGCTGATGGTCCGCGAGGCTCTCGGCGTCAAGCCGGAACCGGTTCGCACGCCGGATCTTTACCTGATTTCTCTTGGCGCGCGGGCGCTTGCTTTCAACTGGAAACTTGCCTGTGAACTGCGCCGGGAAGGAATTTACGCTGCCGTTGAAGCCGAAGAGAAAAGCATGAAATCCCAGATGCGTTCCGCCGACCGTCTGAAGGCGGCGCGGGTTCTGATTGTGGGAGATACGGAGCTGGACAGCGGAACAGCCGCCCTGAAACAGATGTCGGACGGCGCCCAGCGGCAAATCGCATTGAATGCAGTAAAGGAAGAATTGTTCAAATGACGACGAATCGGATTTACAACGTAAATATCGCCAAACAGTACCCACTGCCCACGCCGCAGGAGATTCTGGAGGAACTCCCGCTGACATTCGTGGAGACGGATACCATTTACAGATTCAGAAAAGAAATCGAGAACATCATTCTGCGCAAAGACAGCCGTATCCTGGTTATTGCGGGGCCCTGTTCCATTGACAGCATTCCCGCGGCGCTGGAATACGCCTCCGCGCTGAAAAAACTTCAGCAGAAAGTCTCCTCGAAAATGGTGCTGATCATGCGCGCCTATTTTGAGAAGCCGCGTACGACGCTTGGCTGGAAGGGTCTGGTTTACGACCCCGATCTCGACAGCTCCTTCAATATTGAGAAGGGGCTTCGCCTTTCGCGCAAGCTCCTGCTGGAGCTGGTCCGCATGGAGCTTCCCGCCGCAACGGAATTCCTCGATCCGATCATGCCGCAGTATTTCGCCGATCTCATCACATGGGCGGCGATCGGAGCCAGAACCGTGGAATCCCAGACTCATCGTCAGCTCGCAAGCGGACTTTCCATGCCGGTCGGATTCAAGAATGCGACGGACGGTTCCATAACGGTGGCGATCGACGCCATCCGCACCGCGCTTGCGAAACACTCTTTCCTCGGCATCATCAATGACGGGCGCACCGGCGTGTTCAGCACGAAAGGCAACAAGTTCGGGCACGTGGTTCTGCGGGGCGGACAGCATATGCCGAATTACGGTTCGGAAAATGTCGCATTTGCCGTGGAGCTGATGAAGAAACTGAAACTCACGCCTTCGATCATCATCGACTGCAGTCATGCGAATTCCATGCGCAACCCGCTGAACCAGCCGAAAATCCTGGATGACGTGGTGGAGCAGATCCGCGGCGGGCAGACGGCGATCAGCGGCGTGATGCTGGAAAGTTACATCAAGACAGGCCGTCAGGACATCACATCCAAAGGCAAGATCATTCCCGGCATTTCCCTCACGGATCCGTGCCTCGGCTGGGCGGAAACCGAAGCGGCGATTCTGAAAGCATACGAAAACTTGCCGTAAGGCAATAATGAAACGAAAGCGGAGTCATGGCAAATTCCAAAGATGTCATCAGAAAGTCCCAGGACGAGCAGGCGAAAAGAACTTTTTTTTCTCTTCCGATTCTGGATTTATATATACTCAGGGAATTCATGATTCCTTTTTCGATTCTTCTTTTTGCCTTCATTTTCCTGTTCCTGATCGGCGATGTGTTCAATGATCTTGGAGATTTTCTGGAGCATAAGGCGCCCTTCGCGCTCGGTGTCAAATATTTTGCCTACAAAATGCCGGGAAATATCCGGTTTGTCCTGCCGATTTCCGTCCTGCTGGCGTGCATGTACACCCTGGCGAACTTCGGCAGAAACCGTGAAATCACCGCAATGCGTTCCTCGGGCATTTCCCTGCTGCGCTGCGGTTTCGCCATTTACTGCGTTGGGTTCGTGGTCATGCTTGTGAACTTCTGGTTCAACGAGCAGGTGATCCCCTATTCGGAACAGCAGTCCACGATCCTGATTGAAAAACTGAAAAATCCCGATTTCGATGAACGCATGTATAAAATGCTGCAATACCGGAGCAGCGACAAACTCCGCGACTGGCTCTTTCAGGATTTCGATCAGGATGGTGTCCAGCATGAAGTCATCCTGAAAAAATATTATACCGGCGACGATGGAAAGAAAGTTCTGGACTGGGATCTCCGCGCCGCGGAGGCAAAGTATGTGGACGGACAGGGCTGGGTTTTCCGGAAAGTGGTCCGCACTCCTTATAACAAACGGTTCTTTCTGCCCGGCAGTCCCGAGGTCATTGAAGAAGTCAGGATTTCCGCGGAGGAAATCCCCGAAAAACCGGATGACATCGTCAACGCCGTCAAACCGCCCGAAGAACTCTCCTCATGGACCATCTATCACATGCTGACGGACAACAAGGCGATGGTGGCATCCCTGCGCGGCATGTATGAGACGATCCTTTATTACCGGCTCGCGTTCCCGACGGTCTGCTTCCTCTGCGTTTTCCTGGCGCTTCCGATGGCGGCGAAGAATGAACGCGGCGGCATCTTTCTTTCCATCATCACGGCTGTCGTCGTGATCGTGGTCTACCAGGTCATGACGGAAATCTTCCTCGTTCTCGGCAAACAGGGCATTGTTCCTCCCGTCGTAGGCGGATTGACTCCGACCGTGGCGTTCCTACTCTACGGCTGGTTCTTCGTGATCCGCAAGGCCGGATGAGCCGGACTGCCTTTTGTTTTTGATCGCATAGGGAAAGTGTGCCGACAGCATGGCAAGCGCTTTTGCTTTGTCCACGTCGGACAGTTTTTCCATGATTGCGATGATTTCCTTTTCCACCGGGGGACGTCCGTGGTCCATTCCCAGTGGCAACACCACCAGATCGGGGAACAGTTTTTCCATCGTCTCCAAAGGCAGACGTTTTGTTTTTCTTCCGCTGATTATGCCGCTGATGTAAGATTGATTCAAACCCACTTTTCTTGCAAAAGCACTTTGCGAATCTTTCTTGTTCCTCCAGCACAACAGCCGTAGTGCGTCCTTGATTCTATCGCTGTTGGTCATAAAATTTCCTCCGAGAAACTATTACGGCTGAAATGAAAAGTTGAAAATATTCTACAGAAAAAGCTTGACTTTCTATCTCCTATAGTACATTTTATTTCCAATAGCAATAAATTCAATAAAAAGATTATATATGAGAGAAAAGATTGAAAGCAAAATCATGAACCCGATTCCGGTCTTTGTCGCCTGTGACAGAAAGTATCTGCCTCATGCGACCACCTTATGCCTTTCCATCCTGAAGCATACCAGACACCGGATTCTCTTTCATGTTCTCCATGACGGCTCACTACGTGCCGGGGATGAAAGACTGACCGGCAAAATTCTGTCGCAGTATGAAAATCTGGAACTTGTTTTCAGAAAGCTGGATTCCCCACCGGAGTTTCGGACATGGACAAACCGTTTTCCTCCAATTGTCTATTACCGTCTGCTGATTCCCTTTCATTTCCGGCAGTACGACAGATGTATCTATCTGGATTCCGATATGCTGGTCAACAGCGACATCTCAGAGTTATATGAAACAGATCTTCATGGACGTTTCTTCGGTGCCGTACTGGATTACAACTGGATGGAAAGTTATCAGAAAAATGAAAAACTATATGGAAAATATGCCTCTGTCGGACTTCAGGAATATTGCCGGCAGATCCATCTGCTGCATCCGGAACATTATTTCAATTCCGGCTTGATCCTGATGGACTTGAAAGCAATTCGTTCCTCCGGTCTGGAACTGCTGAAAACTGCCTGTGCTCATGCCGGAGAGGATTTCCTGCTGCCGGATCAGGATCTGATGAATCTTTATCTTTCCGAAAAGATTCTGCCTGTCGCCCAGGCGTGGAATTATCCGATAAGGCATCTGAAAATGCCGGAAGCAAAAATCTACCACTACATTGGTAAGCCGTGGCATAATTCATCCGCGGATGTCGAAAAAGCGTTTTATTGGAATGCTTTGAAAGAAACGCCCTATTTTTATCAGGTTCGTGCAGAAATGGTAAGGTATGAAGTTGAAACGTCCATCAACAGCAACTGGCGTTATACGACGGATAATTTGGTAAAAGCAGTTTGGCTTTTCGCAAATGCACTAATAAAGGAATTTTGGCTGTGTCTTCGCAAGCAACAGTAAGGATAGTTTGCAATCGACATGTTTTTCTGCTGTTAAGCATCATTTGTTCCATTCGGCGATTGGCAGCACAATGTTTCAGAAAGCTGTTTCATCTGCGGAAAACAGTTCTGATCATGAAATATGATGGATTGGGAGATATGATCATCTGGCTTCCCTATGCTGCTTCCATTAGAGAACACTATTCTTCTGAGAAATATCATATTCTGATGTGCTGTCTGCCGCAAAATCGTGAATTTATAGAAAGGTTTCATGTTGCGGATTCAATCATTTGTTTTCCAAGTTATAAAAATAAATATCAGTGGCTGCTGCTGAAAATTCTATTTTTCTGTCGTTATCATTTTGATATTGTAATCAATGCCGCATGTCCTAGAGATGTTCTGCCGTATCATCCTGAAAAATCATGTACCACCTTATATTTTGCTGCCTGGAGTGCTTTTGATCAACGATACAATTATTTTGATAAATTGATTTATGCAGATGATAAGAGCATTTATGAACGATATGATGCGATATTAGAGTATTTGGATATTCCGTATCCACCGATTAATAAAAGTCCTGTGATTTACAGTGAATCTTTTCCAATGACAGTAAAGAATTATATCATCGTATGTGCAGGAGCATCTACATTACAACGGTGTTGGGAGGAGGAAAAATTTATTGATCTGATTGACCGTTTGATTGTCATGACAGAAAAAACAGTTGTTCTGGTCGGTATGAAATCAGAATATAAAAAAAATGAAAAGATACGAACGTCCTGCAAGCATCATTCAAAAATTATGAATCTTGCAGGAAAAACAAGTGTTATGGAGTTGTTCTCTGTTGTTCAAAATGGGAGTTTTCTGGTAAGTAACGATACTGGGACTGCTCATGTTGCAGGAGTGGTTGGAACTTTGAGTTTTGTTATTTGCGGCGGTCAGGATTACGGAGCATTTTTTCCATATCCTTCGGAAGTAGAGGGTAAAAGAATTTTCTCCATATTCTGCAAAGATCAGAGGTGTTTTCAATGCAGATTTACAAACTCAGAGTGCAATATGCGGACACCATATCCCTGTATTTCCGCCATTTCGGTGGAACAGGTTTTTTCAACAATATCAGAGGTATTAAAAATATCTGAGCAAAAGGCATTGCTATGAGACAAAGCATCATTAACTGTTTGGCGAAATCTATCACCCGGGTTCCGTTTGGTGAAAAACTGGTTATCATTGCGAATGTGTTAATCCATGACTGGCGGATTCATCCGTCAGGTGGCTGTTTCTTCAATTTGTCAGAGGAACGAAATAAAAAAATAGAGCTTGTCTTTCATGATTTGGATTCCGAATCAAAAAGGATTTTGAAACATTTTTTATGGAAAGAATACTGTAATTCCAGTATACCAGAGGAGATGGGAAATTGTTTTTATCGACATGGAAATCCAAAGATTTTTACAAAAGCAGAACGTGAAGAACAAAAAAAAGCACCTCTGCTGCTCTCAAAAAATAAAGAAAAATACAAGCTCATTCAGAATGAGTGTGCTCCTGAATCGCTGTTATATCATCATGGATTAGATAAAATGCCGCAGAAAGTCCTGAATTATATTCAAGGGAAAGATTTTATTGATGCCGGAGCCTGTTATGGTGATTCCACGCTTGTATTTTCACAGTATCATCCGCGAAAGATCTATGCCTTTGAGCCATCTCCGATAAATCAGCAGCATTTTCTTGAACTTATGAAAAGGGCTCATGTGCCGGAAGAAATCTATGTGTTGGTACCTTGCGGACTGGATTCCAAAGCAGGCACATTGTTTTTCTCTGACAAAGGTGACGGAAGTAATGATCTTAAAAAGCCAGGAGAGACAAAAGCTGATCTCATTACTTTGGACAGTTACGTTTTCAAAAACCAATTGAATGTGGGATTGATTAAAGCGGATCTTGAAGGAATGGGACTTGAGATGCTGAAAGGAGCACATGAAACGATTCAGAAATGCAGACCGGTATTAAGTCTTTCCATTTATCACAATCAGGAAGAATTCTTCGGTATTTACCCTTTGTTGAAAGGGTGGAAGTTGAATTATCATTTTCATGTCCGTGCCCTGTCATTCCCTTTCAATATTGGAGAAATCACTTTAATCGGTGTTCCGACAGAGCTTTTGAAATAAAATGAATACAGTCATAAAAATAGAACACCTGTCCAAATATTACACGATTTCCCGCAGGAGAGGGAACATGGGACTCCGGGAACGGACTTTCGTCGAACTCCTCAACGACACATTCGGAACCGGACTGCTGAAAAGGATCAGGCACCCGCTGAAACCGGATAGAGAGGAAAATGCAGAAGAGATTTTTCATGCACTGGAAGATGTTTCCTTTGAAATCGGAAGAGGCGACCGGGTCGGCATCATCGGACGGAACGGCGCGGGAAAATCAACCCTGCTGAAACTTCTCTGCCGCATCACGGAACCGACAAAAGGCAGGATCATCATGCGGGGCCGCGTCGCAAGCCTGCTCGAAGTCGGGACGGGATTTCATCCGGAGCTCAGCGGACGGGAAAACATCTTTCTGAACGGGGCGATCCTCGGAATGAAACGCAGGGAAATCAAAAAACGGTTCGATGCGATCGTGGACTTCTCCGGCGTCGAACAATTCCTGGACACTCCCGTGAAACGATATTCCAGCGGCATGTATGTAAGGCTCGCCTTCGCCGTCGCCGCGCATCTGGAACCCGATATTCTGCTGGTGGACGAGGTTCTGGCGGTGGGCGATGCGGAATTCCAGAAAAAATGTATCGGGAAAATGGATGACATCTCAAAAAATCAGGGACGCACAATCCTGTTTGTCAGTCACAATATGGAGGCGGTCCGCCGGCTCTGCAACAGGGCGGTTTATCTGCGGCGGGGCCGCTTGCAGTCGATCGGTCCGATTGATGACGTCTGCCGGGAATATGAAGATTCCGCTTCGTGACGGGAAAAGGTGTGTCTGCCTTGCTGTTCCTCCCAGTTTTCCCGCCGGAATATTTGTAATCGGAACGGGTTGCAGTATATTATGCAGTTTCATGATTTTTTTGGTAAACACAATTATTCCGGAGAGATATTATGTCTGACTCAGAGATGCCGAAAGCATACGAATCCTCGGCCGTCGAGGAAAAATGGTATTCCTACTGGGAAAACAACGGCCTTTTCCACGGCAAACCCAATCCCGATAAAAAACCGTATTCCATCGTGATCCCCCCGCCGAACGTGACCGGCATCCTGACCATGGGGCATGTTCTCAACAACACGCTTCAGGATATTCTCGCGCGCTGGCACAGAATGGAAGGCGATGAAGTCTGCTGGTTCCCCGGAACCGACCACGCCGGCATCGCAACTGAAAGCCGCGTCGAAAAATATCTCCGCGAAAAAGAGGGAACCGGACGCGACGAACTCGGCCGGGAGGAATTCGTCAAGCGGGTCTGGACATGGCGCGAGCAGTACGGCGGAACCATCATCAGACAGCTCCGCAAACTCGGCACATCCTGCGACTGGGAGCGCGAGCGCTTTACCATGGACGAAGGGCTCAGCGACGCCGTCAAGCAGGTTTTTGTACAACTGTACAACAAGGGATATATCAAACGCGGCAAGCGCATGATCAACTGGTGCCCCGTTTCCAAAACGGCGCTCTCCGACGAGGAGGTCATTTACAAGGAGGAGAACGGCAAGTTCTATCACTTCAAGTATCCGCTGTCCGACGGTTCCGGCTTTCTGGTCGTTGCCACAACCCGTCCGGAAACCATGCTCGGAGATACCGCGGTCGCGGTGCCGATCGGCGATCCGAGATATAAGCACCTTGTCGGGAAAACTGTCGATCTTCCGCTCACGGACCGTAAAATTCCGATCATTGAAGACCAGCATGCCGATCCCGAAAAGGGAACCGGCTGCGTGAAGATCACTCCCGCACACGACCCGAACGACTTCGAGGTCGGTCTGCGCCATAATCTTGACTTCATCAACGTGTTCACAAAGGATGCGAAGATGAATGAACGCGCAGGCAAATACAAAGGCATGGACCGTTTTGAATGCCGCAAACAGATTGTGGCGGACATGGAACAGCTCGGACTGCTTGACAAGATAGAGGATCTCGTCCATGCGGTCGGCTACTCGGAGCGCGGGGGCGTGCCTGTCGAGCCCATGCTCAGCGAACAGTGGTTCGTCAAAATGGACGAACTCGCCAAACCCGCAATCGAGGCGGTCCGCAACGGCACGATCAAGTTCTATCCGGAACGCTGGACCAAGACATATTTCCACTGGATGGAAAACATCAAGGACTGGTGCATCAGCCGCCAGATCTGGTGGGGACACCGCATTCCGGCGTGGTATAATGACAGAAACGAAATCTATGTGGGCGTGAATCCGCCGGAGGGCGACGGATGGCGTCAGGATGAAGATGTGCTCGATACCTGGTTCAGCTCCTGGCTCTGGCCGTTCTCGATCATGGGCTGGCCCAAAGATACGCCCGAGCAGAAATACTTTTATCCGACCAACGATCTTGTAACCGGTCCGGACATCATTTTCTTCTGGGTCGCGCGCATGATTATGGCGGGCTACGAATTCAAGGGAACCCATCCGTTCCGCAACGTTTATTTCACAAGCATCATCCGCGACGATCTCGGACGCAAGCTCAGCAAATCGCTCGGCAACTCGCCCGACCCGCTGGATGTGATCGGACAGTACGGCGCGGACGCCCTGCGTTTCTCAATCATTTACATTGCGCCGGTCGGCATGGATATTCGTTATGCAAACGAAAAATGCGAGATCGGGCGCAATTTTGCGAACAAGCTCTGGAATGCGTGCCGCTTCCGCCGAATGCAGGGACCCGTTTCCGCCAATTTCCGCAAGCTGGAAGGCATGGACCCGAAACAGTTCGCGCCTGATGAGAAGTGGATTCTCGCATGGACGAACCGCACCATCAAGGCGGTAAGGGAAGCGCTGGAGGGATTCAAGTTCCACCAGGCGGCGCATGAAATCTATGAAATGGTCTGGAGCACCTTCTGCGACTGGTTCATCGAATCCTGCAAACCGCGTCTCTACGGCGACCCGGAGGCGAAAAAACAGACGCTTGCGGTGCTTGACTTCGTTCTCTGGAAGTTGTTGCGCCTTCTGCATCCCTTCATGCCTTTTGTCACGGAGGAACTGGCGCATCAGATGGACTTCCTGAAGGACGGTGAAAGCATCATGTATGCGCACTATCCGACGACATTCAACGAACTCGGGCTGGATGATCTCATGGATGACATTGATGATATCCTCGATCTGGTTGAGGACAAGTTCCAGATGGTCAGAGCCGGCAGAAATCTGCGTGTCTCTTATGATATTGCTCCGGGTAAAAAATTAAAATACCATATCAAAGCGGCAACGGCGGCGCATGAAAAGTTCCTCTCGGATGAGACTGCCAACCTCAAGTTCATGCTGAACGCCGAGGAAGTCACGGTTTCGATGGAGGAATACAAGGCGGAAGACGGTTCCGGGGCTCCGTCCGCCCTTGTGAATGCGGGCGCGATCTACCTGCCGTTGAAAGGAGTCATTGACATTGAAGCGGAGACTGCCAAGCTGAACAAGCAGAAGAAGGAGCTCCTCGGCTGGATCAGGGGGTCTGAGGCGAAGTTGAGCAATCAGGGATTCCTTGCCAAAGCCCCCCCGAAGGTGGTGGAGGATGCCAGAGCGCATCTTGCGGAAATGAAAGACAAACTTGCAAGAGTCGAGGAAGCGCTGAAGTCTCTCTGCTGATCCGGCAGCATAACAGCTGTACAAATTAAGCAGGTTTGCATATGAAAAGCCGGTGGACGGGAAATCCCCTGTCCGCCGGCTTTATTATGTAAGAAATAAAAAAGCTGAAAAGAAAATCTTTTTCTTCTTAGACATATTTATTTTTACTATCAATTTTATAGTTATGCACGACGTTTTTTCCTGCTAACAACAATGGAATTATACAGCTGGCAGTGAACAAAGTGCAGCCAAGAAAGAAAATATGGTAATGATTGAATGTAATATTACCCACTGTTATCCGGCAACCGGAGAAAGAATCCATAATTATCCCTGACACTATTGATGCACCAAGTGCACTCAGACCGGTAAACGCGCGAGAAAAGCCGATATAAGCTGCTCTCCCTTTTGCGGGAAAGATTTCCAGCCCGTAGTTAATGGCAAGCATGGAATGTGTATTTCCTGCGGCTCCATTGATTACCTGATATACAATTAGCGCGACCAATCCCCACCACGCAGAAACGACCCACAGCAACATACTTACTGCAATTCCTCCGGAAATCAGGATTAACGGCAGTCTCGCACCAAAACGATCTGTGATTCTCCCCATTATGAGAAGCATCCCCAGGTTGATCGCCACTTGCAGTCCAATAATCAGGGTTATTTTGGTCATTGAGAAACCGAGATCAAGCATATAAGCTGTGCTGAATGTCATCAATGCGGTTCGGCCACCCGCCCAAGTTAGATAAAACCAATTGTAGTACCATAATACCGGACTGCGGTAATTAATCCGTTCCTGTTCGCCCATATCAGATTGCCGCGTCTTCGTTGATTGAGGAATGCGATCCGTAACTGTGGACATTACAAATATTGCGGTAACGTGCGAAACTGCAACAAACAGAAAAAGAAAGGCAAAAGTCGATGCTTCAGGCCTATAGTCTGCCACTTGCCCAAACAGGAGTGTAAAAAAAAGCATTCCGAGAGAAGCAACGATCCATTTCATGCTGGTAAACCAGCCGAGCATATTGGATGGAACCAGATCACCGATCCAACTGCTTTCAATATTCATTTGAATACCACTGGCAGCAGCCAACCCGTAAGCCCCAATTAAATAAATTGCAATTGCTGTAATTGTTGTGATTTGATTCATTCCGCGAAGAAATAATGTACCTGCCATAATCAGTCCAAATAAAACCCCCAGCCCCAGGGCGTAATTCATTGCAATGCGGTTGGAACGTGATTTTTTAAGGAAAACAGCTCCCAGCCACTGCACTAGAGAACTCAGACTTCCGGCACCTCCGACAAGTCCAATGTGAACATCATTTCCTCCGAGTATGCGAATAAGCAAAGTATGCAGAGGAGTCAGGCCGACTTCCTCGCTTTGATACATAATACTTCCGATACCGAATTTGAAACGGTCACAACCGAGAATTCTGCGATCCACAATTTGATTTTTCTCATTCAACTGCTCAGGAAGCAATGTTCTGGAATGGAATAGATGCAATATCTTCATATCAGGTCCTCCGCCGTATAATGAGACATTGCCCCATGCTGTCGCGTTCGACCAAAGTCGGGTAAAGGATTTTGCCGCTGACATTCGGATTTCCTGAAATCATCTGCAATAAGGTCTTTGCTGCCGCAATGCCTTGCTCTCTTTGAGGCAATTCAATCGTGGTCAGCATTGGATAAATCTGACGGGACAGATCAATATTGCCTACTCCCAGGACTGATAAGTCTTCAGGAATCCTGATTCCCCGCTTTGCTGCCTCATAAATTACTCCGGCAGCATTTGTATCATTGTAGCAAAAGATTCCAGTTGCATCCAAATCATGTTCGACCAACTGAGCTACAGCTTTACGCCCCTCATTAAAATTCTCAAAGTCCGGGAAAATATATTTCTGTGGAATTTTTATACCGTAATTGTCCATCCGTTGCAGAAAAACATCGCGGCAGCTGGGACGATCCCCTAATAACATGACTTTACGATGACCGTAGCGATGGAAACAATCTGCTGCCAGTTTCCCTATTGATACAGGATCGACAAAAACACTGAGAACATTTTCAATTTCGGCATTGGCAAAGACTTTTACCGTGGGAAATTCTTTTGCAACCTTCCGGAAAACCTCACGGTTTTCTGCATTCAGCTTTTCAATCAGCAACACACCGTCAACTCGACGATAGAAAAGGCGTGTAATACAATCAGATAATTTTTCTCCTTCTTTTGTTGAGATGAAAAGCAAGTTATAGCCGGCATTGCGGAATGTTTCCTCCGCGCCATCCAGGGCACTGGCTGTTTGAGCATCATAAAAAGCCATTCGCCCTAATGCCGCAATCGTATAACTTTTCCCCTGCCGCAAATTTTTTCCGAAAGAGCAAGGGGTATAATGGTATTTTGCAGCAATTTCCAGAATACGCTTCCGTGTTTTCTCACTGGCCTTGGATGAAGTATCCGGGTGGTTTAATACATTTGAAACAGTACTGATTGCGACACCGGCTTCCTGAGCAATTTCTTTGATTGTAATCATCTTCTATTTCCAACTGTTGAAAAAGTTTGCGTCATTGTTTGATTTCCCGAAACGGAACGGATCACTTAAATAAGGATTGGCAATGCTTCTTATCCTGGGAGAAGTTACATGCCCGTCACACCACAGCGTTGTTACTGTTCCACCATGACGCCCCCAGACATTGCCAATGGAAGTACTGGTCGTATAATCACAATCTATGATATAAAAACCGGAGTCGAACGAACCCCCATTACGTTTGCTGTCAGCAAACTGAATGATTCTGGACGGGCTTTTCAGTCTGGACAACTTTGTCCAATTACATTTTGCAGAGTAAGCTCCCGAAGCGGTTCTGTTTACTTCACCAAGATAATTGTAATTATAGCCGGGAGAGATATAAGTCCATTCCAGGTTACTGGCGGAAGAATAGAGGAATTCCTTTTTATCCATCCTGTTCTGCAATTTATCCAGGTATTTGCCGGAATCCGCAATTGCAGGACAGATTAATGATTTGGCGGATCGTAAATAATTCCCTCGGGCCAAGTTGCCGGACCAAGCCAGATTTTTACCTCCTTCGGAGGTTCCATAACGAGGAAACATTTCATCATTATCATTAAGATAGAAAGACATTGATATTCCTACTTGCTTGAAATTATTTGCACAGTTGATTGCATAGGCTTTTTGCCTTGCTTTATTCAGTGCCGGAAGCAGCATTGCCGCCAAAATGGCAATGATCGCAATAACGATGAGCAGTTCTATCAGTGAAAAGAAAGTGCACTTCATACGATTTCTCCTTGTATTTTTATTTCTTTGCAGTTGCTTTGTCTCTGTCATGATCATTTGCTATCCAAGTTGTACTGATCCAGTAAGGATTCTGAACCTCTTTTCGATATATTTCCAATGCATTCTTATCAGCCTGAATTACACGTGTATTATGGTTTTCCCAAATCATTGCCTTGAAACTTGGATAGACTTCATGAAAACTGAACCATTGCCGGACGAATTCGGAACGGTCAACAGTATCGGAATAACCACCTTCAGCTATCATCATCGGTTTATATGAGCCATATTTCTGATTTACCTCCCGGCACCGTTCCACTGTATAACGATTATTTTCCGTTCCGACATATTGTACGGATGGAGGATAGCAGGATACTCCAACCCAGTCCACATATTGATCTCCGGGCCAGTAACGCTCCATTTTATTCCAAGGCTGATCAGGATAACTGCGGTGATTTGGCGACCAGACAAAGATGTGCTGCTCAGCAGCTCCGACCTGTTCTGCAATGTTGTACATACGCCGCCACGCCGCCCGGAACTGATCCGGTGCCAATCCCCAGGGAACCCAGTTGGAATTAAATTCATTCATTGGCCGGAACCAGATGGGAGAAGCAATGCCGAAATTCTTATTTTTATCAATACTGTCGGAAAAATAATCATAAAAATAATCATCAAGTTTTCCGGAAATGATATCATCAAGCCCAATGCCTTTACCTGGAAGCCATCCCAGAGACAGAAATCTCTGTCCGAAGAAATTCTCAGAAAGATCATTTATTCGAAAATCTTGAATTTCTGCAAATTTGCGTTCCGGGCTCATCCCCTGATACCACAGAACCATTGAGAGCTGTTTCCCAACCAGTCTTTCAAAGATTTGTATGGACATTGGTTCTTTACGGTTATTACGAAGTCGTTTTTCGAAACCGTAAGTAGGTGTAAATGCACCATGCCAAGCCCCATTGACCGGAACATATTTCCAAGTATTCTTTATCCTGCCGGATAATTCTATTTCATCAAGTGCTAATATTCCAAGTTTATCTGCGGCGTCCGGCTGCAAGGCAATTTGAACATATCGGCATTTCCGCTTTTTCTTTCCGGCAATTTTGATCTGGAAGCTGCCTGTCATTGCATCAGGGGAAGAATTATTCCATTTCTCCCAGAAATTCCATGTTCCCTGTGCGGAACACCGGGTTGATATTTGAATCCAGAGCGGTAGCCGGAAACGTGCTTCTGCATCCCGGAAACCTGTAATGCAGGCCTCTTCAAGGGATTGTATTCGCCCAAGATCAATTGTGATTAAAACTTTTTCAGAACCTGACCAGCCGCAGAAAAGACTCTTTTGAAAACTGTTTCCGGATGAATGGATGCCATCGGTCAGTTTGGAACCTGCGGTATAACGTCCCGGATTCATATCATCCATATAAAACTCCGGTTTTCTGGAGAAGTGATAGAATTTGCCGATGCTCAGATTGCCGTGGGTTTCTTTGCCTGAATCCGGTTTTTCCAATTGAACGGGAACAGGGGCGGAACCTTTGAAAATACGCTTATAATAATCTTCCTGAATTTCCGAGTAAGGAGCAATTTTGATGGAATCAACCACAGTATAAAGAGTTTTCTCTGAATTGCGGTTATAGTAAATCCGCAATTCGGGAGAAATTGCAGTGGTTTCGGCAGGACATGTCAATATTCCTGAGATTTGCGTAAAGTCGTTTACAGTTGCGATAACAGGCTTTGTTTCCGGAGTTGCAATGGCTTTTCCTTTGGCATCAAAACATTGCAGGGCAATTGTGCCGCCGGCTGAACGCTTACTGTCAGATGTTCGGATTGCAGCGGAAACCCAAAATGTTTTTTCTGCCCTTTCCAAAGATATTTTATGATTATATTTCAGGACGGCCGGCCGGGAAGAAAAAGTTGCTCCTGAATAACGAATATGCTGTACAGCCATTCCTTGAGAATTATTTGTCAAACGCCAGTTCTTATTATCAATCTGTAACCAGTTTGCTGCAGGGGCTTTTTCAAATGTTTCAAAAAAAAATGGTTCTCCATATACCGTATTCATCAAGAATATTCCTGCAAAACATTTGAAAATCATCAATTTTTTCATACATGCCCTTTCTCTTTGTTGATTATTTAAAAATCTTCTGAAGTTATGGAATTTAAGAATAAGCAAAACGTTTTTCTATTTTATCATATCAATGTAGCGAAACGTTTTTCCATCTTCTATAGTTATAGCATTGTAATTTAAAATATCAAGAGAAAAAGAGAAGAAATATTGTCAAATAGTTACCTTACTTCAAAAAAACATTTTCTTTTGCCGCTGCTTCCCATTGAAAACGATTCCGGAAAAAGTATTTTAATAGGCAGAAATTCAAAAATCATTATGATGAGGGAGCCAGAAATGCAAACAGTACAAGAGATCACGTATCCCTGCAAGTTCGACGGTTCACAGCAACCGGCAATGTTTTATCAGGCGAAGGGCACCGGTCCCCGGCCGCTTCTCGTTGCACTTCATACATGGAGCGGAGACTATACGCAGCCTTCCCGGAATTACAGCGATTTCTGTATTGAGAATGACTGGAATTTTATCTTTCCGAATTTCCGCGGCCCCAACTGGTTTGAGGACGGATGCGGTTCCGAACTTGTCGTCTCCGATCTGGAAGATGCCGTCGCCTATATGAAGCAGGTGACTGACGTCGATCCGGCACGCGTGTATCTTGTCGGAGGCTCCGGCGGCGGGCACTGCACTTTGTTGATGGCGGGACGTCGTCCGGATCTCTGGACGGCGGTTTCGGCATGGTGTCCGATTTCCGATATTGCCGCCTGGCATCAGCAGTGTCTCAATACGCCTCATAAGGGGTATTCGGAACATATCGAATCCGCTTGCGGCGGCGTCCCTGCGACCTCGGAACATGCCGGAAAAGAGGCAAGAAAGCGTTCCCCGCTGACATGGCTTCCGAATGCGGTCAATCTGACAGTGGATATCAGTACGGGAATTCATGACGGTCATACGGGCAGTGTTCCGGTCAGTCAGGCGATCCGCGCATACAACGTGCTTGCCGCGCCGGAAGACAGGATTTCCGATTCAGACATCGCTTATATCGTAGAGACGGAAAGGATTCCGGAACATCTCGCCTCGAATGAGAGTGACCCGGCTTTCGGAGACCGTCCGATTCATTTTCGGAGACAGTCCGGAAACGTGCGCCTGACTCTCTTTGAAGGCGGGCATGATCTTCTGCCGTGGCCCGCGTTGACGTGGCTGGCGAAGCAGGTCGCAGGAAAAACGTCCGACTGGTCCGCCGGAAAGGCGCCCTCCGCTGCCGCCGCGCATACGGGACTCGGCAGATAAAAACGCCATGGGAAAAGAAGCATGAGGAAGATTCCGATATTATACTGTCTGTGTTCAGGGCTTCTTTTTCTTTCCGCCTGTGCCGTGCATCATACCACGACAAGTTACTGGAACCGTGCCGCCGGCATCCGAAAAGAACAGGGCACCGCCTATTTCATTACCGGAGAGGACGGCAGCCGGAAAGAGGTTTTCGACGGAAGATGGACCAGCTGGTACCGCAATACCCGGAAACATACGGAAATGCACTTCAAAGACGGCATTCCCGTCGGCGAGATGCGGATCTGGTACCCCGACGGCAAACTGAAATACCGGGCAAATTACGATGAGAATGGTCTGCTCGACGGCGTCATTTCATTTTACACACAGGACGGACAGCTCAGAACGCATACGGTTTCGCATGGGACAGGGATCGTTTACAGTTATTATGATGACGGGACGCTCAAATCGGAGATTTCCTACAGGCAGGGGAAAAGGGACGGGAAAGCCCGTTACTTTTCTCCGGAGGGAAAACTTCTCCGGGAAGAGAATTATCTTCTCGGAGAAAAACAGTGATCAGTAATATAGATGGGCGCCGAAATTGGGCATGTCGCCCAGTCGCATGTCCTTTGCCCAGCGTTCCATCTGCTTTTTGCCGATTTTCCAGAAACGTTCGCACCGCGTGAAGAATTTCAGAACACTTTCCTTGTCTCCATGCTCCAAAACGGCACGCGCCAGAAGCATATTCGGGCCGAATGAATTCAATTTTGTGGAACCGGGAGTTTCCGCTGATTTCAGAAGGCAGTCCGCCGCTTCCCTGTAATTTCCCCTGTGAACAGCGAGCAGTCCGTCGGCGGTGTTTGCCCAGAATATCAGACTGCCCTGATTTCCCTTCGGATCGCTTTTCAGCATTTGCTTCATGTCGGCGGCGAAGATTTGCAGCTGCCCGAAATCTCCTGCATACCATGCCGCCTTTACAAGTGTCGGCAGACGTCTGCTGCGTGTGGTCAGGTCGGATAACCGGTAGGCGTCCTTATAATGCGGCAGTGCCTTTCTCGCCGCTTCCGGCTCGATTCCTTCCAGAACGCCGGCCGGCTGAAAATAAAGATTTGCAAGATTCCATGCGTAAACGGGGTTTTCCGGATCCAGTTCCCGAGCTTTCAAATAGCAGGTTTCCGCTTTTTCCTTTTCAGATGTCAGAAAATAGGAAGCCGCATTGGCGGCGATTACGGCATTGGACGGATTTTCCTGTCGATGAGTTTCCCATAGGACGGCGCCTTTCTGATAAGCGTCTTTCCCTTCGAGGAGCGGATTGATGCGGAACGCGGGATGGCTCATGATCGCCAGCCGCGGACAGTGTTCGATCATCCATAAGATATTCCGGATTTTCTTCGGGCGCAGAGACTGATCCTTATGAGCGGATGCAAAGTAATACAAAGCCAGAATGCTGCGCTGCAGCGGATCATCCGGCGTATTCCTCAAATATTCTTCAATTTGTTCCGCCTTTTCCGCGTTCCAGGTTCTTGCTTCCTGAAAAACCTTTGCGCCGTCGATTGCTACCTTCAAATCGTTTCCTGCACAGACGGCAAAAGAACCCGCCAGAAATACCGGAATCAGAGCTTTCCTGATTTTCATAGTCATGCCTCATCTCTTAAAACTGACAGAATAATTACTCTTATATCAGCAGGAAGTCAAGCCGCCGACCCCCCCGGCGGGGTAAAAAAAACAATATTTTCGCAATACGCGGTGGGCGTCCCCGATTTCTGAAGGGGAAGGAGAACGCCGGATTCAGCTTTGCGGCTTTTCTTTTCCCCGGAATCAAAGTTTCGTGAAATCGGCTTTACTTTTTGAAGAAAGGAAAGTATATTTCAGGAAACAGATGGAGTATGCTTGCATTATGAAAATCGGCGTTTTATGCATCGGCGATGAACTGCTCAAGGGAGCTGTCATCAATACCAATCTCGCTTATATGGGGCAGAAACTGCTGGAGCTCGGGATTATCCCCGAACTCTCGCTGGAAGTGCCGGACAGGCCGGAGGAGGTCGTGCGCGGACTTGACTATGTCATGAGCCGTGCGGATTTCATCATCACTTCCGGAGGTCTCGGCCCTACGGCGGACGACCTGACCAAACCGAGCATCGCGGAGCATCTGGGGTATCCGCTGGAGCTCTGCGAAGAAGCGGCGGAGGCGATCAAGGCGCGCTGGATGAATCTCAAACGAGGCACGCTCCCGTTCCATTTCCTGAATCAGGCATATGTTCCGAAGGGATGCGAGGTGCTGATGAACGGATTCGGCACCGCCCCCGGAATCTATATCGCGACAAAAGAGCATGACCGTTTCCCTGGCAGGAAGATCGTCATGCTGCCCGGGCCGCCTTCCGAGCTTCATCCGATGTTCGACAACCAGGTTCTGCCGATCATCATCCGGAATATGGATGTGAAGATTTATTCGAAGCTGTTTCATGTTTCCGGCGTTCCGGAGTCGAAAGTGGAAGAGGCGATGCAGCCGGTCATTGAGTCCACGCCGGAACTTTCCGTCGCCTACTGCGCCGCGCCGGAGTTCGTGAAACTTTTCCTCAGCAGCCATTGCGAGGAGTCCGTGAAAAGCGCTTCCGTAAAGGTGCGCGAAGTGTTTGCCGACTCCCTGCTGTCCGATGATTCCAGGACAGTGGCGGAGGAGGTGGTTCATCTGCTCGGCAGGGGGGGGCACAAGCTGGCAATGGCGGAGTCATGCACCGGTGGACTTATTTCCTCGCTGATTACCGATGTTCCGGGCGCGTCCGGCGTTTATCTCGGGAGCGTGATTTCCTATGCGAACGAGGTCAAGGCGGGAACGCTCGGCGTGAAGGAGGAGACGCTCCGGCAGTATGGCGCGGTCAGCGGACAGTGCGCTGCGGAAATGCTGAACGGCGTCTGCGAAAAGCTCGGTTCCGACTGCGGGATTTCCGTGACGGGAGTCGCGGGACCTAGCGGAGGAACGCTTGAAAAACCGGTCGGGCTGGTCTATATCGGAGTCCGCTATCTGGAGCGGATTCAGATCATTGAGAACCATTTCCGCGGCAGCCGGGAGCAGATCCGGGCGCGGACGGCGGCGGTCGCTCTGAATACGCTCCGGCGTTTTATTCTGGGATTGCGCTGATATGTTCGAAGAAGCCGGATTGTTTACTTCTCTCGCGGGACGGCCGCTGGCGGATCGTCTGCGCCCGAAAAAACTGGATGAGATCGTCGGGCAGGAGCATCTTGTCGGTCCCGACGGGCTTCTGCGGCGGATGATCGACTCCAAAAAGATTTCCAGTTTCATCCTCTGGGGCCCTCCGGGATGCGGCAAGACCACTGCCGCCCGGATCATGGCAAACCATACCTCGCTTCATTTTGTGGCTCTTTCGGCGGTTTTTTCCGGCATTGCCGATCTGCGCAAGGCCTTTGAGGAGGCGGCGCGGCGGCGTGAAATGGGCGAGGGAACGCTGCTTTTTGTGGACGAGATTCACCGTTTCAACCGGGCGCAGCAGGACGGTTTTCTGCCTTATGTCGAAAACGGAACCGTGGTGCTGGTCGGCGCGACCACTGAAAATCCGTCCTTCGAGCTCAACAGCGCGCTGCTCTCCCGCTGCAAGGTTTTTGTGCTGAAGCCATTGGATCACGATGCGCTGGAGAAAATCATCGGACGGGCGGAGAAGGAGCTCGGCAGAAAGCTGCCTGTCGACGAGGAGGCGCGCGAGACGCTGAAAGACCTTGCCGACGGTGACGGGCGGTATATGATCAATCTGCTGGAAAGCGTCTTCAACCTGACGCAGGAAGGCGAAATCCTGAACCGGGAAGGCCTGCTGAAGATCGTCCAGCAGAAAGCGCCGGGGTATGACAAGGACCGCGACGGGCATTACAATCTGATCAGTGCCCTGCACAAGTCCCTGCGCGGTTCGGATACCGACGCCGCGCTTTACTGGGCGGCGCGCATGATCGAGGGCGGCGAAGACCCGCTGTATCTTCTGCGCCGCCTGACGCGCTTTGCGATGGAGGATGTGAGCCTTGCCGACCCGAACGCGCTGAACCTCGCCATTGCCGCGTGGGACGCATACGAGCGTCTGGGTTCGCCGGAGGGCGATATTGCCATTGCGGAACTGATTATCTATCTCGGAACCGCCCCGAAGTCGAACAGTGCCGATGTCGCATGGGGCAAAGCACGGCAGGCCGCGAAGGAGTTCGGCACGCTGAGCCCGCCGCCGCATATCCTGAATGCGCCGACGAAGCTGATGAAGGAGCTCGGCTACGGCAAAGGGTATCAGTATGACCACGACACGCCGGAAGGTTTTTCCGGACAGAATTATTTCCCTGAAAAAATGCCGCGCCGCAGGTTTTACAATCCGCCCGAGCGCGGTTTCGAGCGCGAGTTGATCAGACGCCTAGCCTACTGGGACCGTCTGCGCCGCGAGAAGTCCGGCAAATAACATTTTTTCTGCATCTCCCGCATTTCCGTGCGGTGCCGTTTCATCTGCCGCGGCTGAAGATCCCGGGCCGCGTATCCCGCATGGCAGACATTCTTCCGGATATGGCGTCCTTGAGTGTACCGAAACGGAAACAAAAATTCGTATTTTCTTTCTCCGCATATTGCATTCTCCGGATTTTTTCATATAATTAACAACGAAAATGGAATCGGACCGGCAGAAGGGCATTTTATCGAATGAAAAAGAAATTGGACTACTCGGAGATCAAATTGGATCACGGAAAGCCGGAGCTGCTGTTTGTCCAGCTGGAGGAACAGCTGCTCCGGCTGTTCCAGGGCATGACCTCCCGGACGGATTCCCGTCTGCCTTCCATCCGGAAGTTGTCCGAACAGCTGGGGATTCACCGGAAGACGGTTGCAAAAACTTACGGCGATCTTTTGAGCAAGGGGATCATCGAGCGGGAGTCTCCGAACATTCTGCGGGTTGCGGAATCCCTGCCGAGGAAACAGCTTGCCCCGTTTCCGAATATCGGAATCATTGTTCCGCGTCAGTTTTCCTCCCTGTTCGAGCTGAGCAGCGGACGCCCGATCTATTATATCAAGGGCATCATCGACAGCGCCGCGGCGAGAAACATCTCCACGATCATGATTCAGCTTCCGGACTTTGACGCATCCTGTGCCGAGATTGACGGTTTTATTGAGGAACTGGCAAAACGTCTGATCGGCGTGATTCATATCGGTGATCGCGGCGTGTTCCCGGACCGGCCTCTGGAACGTCTGATGAAGTTCGAGAAGCTGCCGCAGGTGATGATTTCCGCCTATTCGCATTTCCGGAATGTCGGCACCGTGGTGTGGGATCCCGTTCCGGCTGTTCAGGCGCTTGTCGATCGTCTCCGCGCCATGAATCATCGGGAGGTCGGATTTGTTCTCCGAACAAAATCCTTTGAGGATTACGGGCAGGATCATTATTTCTTTTATGCCGGACTCCGACAGCCGGAACTGATTCGGCGGCATCTGGAGGAATACGGATTCCACTGCAACCCGGACTGCCACTGTTATAATGCGACGAGCTACCGTTCCGTTTACCGTTCTCTTCAGGAGAAACTGAAGAACAATACCCTGCCGACGGTCTATTGGTGCCATAACGACGATTGTGCAAATCTTGTGATGCGGGCCCTGCGTGAACTTGGAATCCGGGTTCCGGAGGACATTTCCCTGATCGGTTCCGATGCGCTTCCGGGGGTTTCGGACAATGACGAGCTGACAACGATCAGCCTTCCGTTTTATTCCATCGGCTACAAGGCGCTGAACACCCTGCTGGATTACCATGAAAACGGAAAGACGGAGCATAACAGCGTTGTGAAAGTCCCTGCGTCTCTGGTCATCAAGAAAACTCTGGCGCGGGCGGGAAACGGATTCGGCGCGGAGGGCGGACATGAAAAAGTTGATACGGACAGACTTTGTCTGTTGTCAGGAATATAAGAACCATAAAAAAGAGGAGCGGCCTATGGGCATCCGGCAAAAAAAGTTGTTTTTTCCTTCCGTGAACAGAAAATCCCAACGGGAAAACTGTTCCAGCACCCGCAAAATTACAGATTTTACATTGATAGAACTTCTGGTCGTGATAGCGATCATCGCGATTCTTGCGGCGATGCTTCTTCCGGCGTTGAACAAGGCGAAAGAAAAGGCAAGGGGGATTCAGTGCGTAAACAACCAGAAACAGTGCGGTCTGGCGATCACCGCCTATGTCAACGATTTCGGTCTTTTTCCTTTGTACCATGTTTCCCCGGATATCACGTTTCTGTACGTGCTGTATGGGAGAGCGTCCACTGCTTTCCCGAATACGACACGTTATCTGACCACTCTCAATGCGGCGTTGTGTCCCTCCGAAGCGCCCTATCGGCGTAATCTTACGGATACGGATCTGTATATTTCCTACGGGACTGCTTATTCCAATACGCATCAGCCTTATTACAAAAATACGGATGTGGTGGAAACTCCGGCAGGCAAATCCTATACCAGCAACATCCTGATTCCGCATCGCCTGAAAATGCCTTCCCGGTATTTTGTGTTGAGCGACTCATACAGGGATGATGTCAGACGTCAATCCGGAGGGATATTCATGTATGGGAGTTCGGCACATATACACATTCATGCAAGACATAACTTCCGTGCGAATGTCCTGATGGCGGACAACCATGTCGTGCCTCTCAGCGGCCCTGAGCTCCGCTCTGATTACAGTGTCAACGGCGGTTTTTACGGTCCGTCCCGCATCCTGAAACCCTGGTGAATTTCAAAGGAGAATCTTTTATGTTTAGGCACATGATCCTGTTGGCAGTGTTTTTCGGAATGCTTTCCGTTTCAGCGGAGAACATTACCCTTTTCAGTTTTGAGAACGCGAAGAATCTCAGGCAGTGGCTTGTCCGCCGGGGGACGGCGTTTGCTCATACTTCGTGGCCGGACGGACATCCCGGCGGGTGCGGGCGGATCACCTATTACAAGTATGACGGAGGAAAGGAACTCTGGCCCGGGATTGTTCTGCGCTTCCAGGCTTCCGACTGGCGGAATGTGGAGTTTCTGAGCATGGATGTTTATGCCGCTCAGCCCGGAGTCCTGGAAATGGAGCTTCGCGACAGGAAGGAGGTCAAGATGGGGTTCAAGCTGCCGCTGAAAACGGGGCGGAACCAGATCCGGCAGAGCCTTACCGGGGCGAGAGGATTTTCCAAGCTGAATATCCGGGAGGTCTGCCAGCTGCATCTGTATCTGACGAAGCCCGCTTCGGAACAGGTGTATTATCTGGGGGATGTTCAGCTTCTGACGCGCGATTTGTCCTCGGCGTTTGACGCACTGTCCAAACAGCTTGATGTGTATCGCAAGTGGAATTTCCGCGGATTCCCGGAAGCTGAAAAATGTCTGCGACAGGCATTGAAACGCGAGTCCGTCCTGCGCAGCAACCTTGAGCTGAACGAAAAGACCGCCGAGCTGATGGACGGACTGGAAGGCGATTTGAGGCGTCTGGCTTATTTCAGGCAGGAACAGCGCATTGCGGAATTGACGGGAAACGCATCGCCGGCGGTATTGTGGGCGTCGCCGATGGAAAAGATTCACCGCGAGAACCACTTTTTCCTCCAGTTTCCGGAGAAGCAGACGGTTCTTTCCGCCGCACGCGGAGAAACGGAGAGCGCGCAGTTGATCGTCCGTTCCGGAAAAGCCCTGAAGAATCTTTCCGTGAGGCTGGTTTCGCCTTTGAAGAACGGAAACTTCGTGATACCCGCCGCGGATTGCAGTCTGGCGCCGGTCGGCTATGTTTACTGCAAGGAGGCGCCTTACAAAGTTTCTCGGACGGGATACTGGCCTGATCCGCTTCTGACTTATGCGGATAAACTTGATCTGGAAGCGGGAAAATGGCAGGCGTGGTGGCTGGACGTCGCCGTGCCGTTGAATCAGGAACCCGGAATCTATCAGGGAATGCTTGCCGTCAGTGCGGACGGAATGGAGGAGATACGTGTGCCGTTTCGCGTGAAGGTCAGGCATTTTGCGCTTCCTGAAGGTGTGCCGTATCCCATTGCCGCGTCGCTTGACCTCATGATGGGGGCGGGGATGTCCCGAAATTCAGAGGAAGGGAAACGCTGGTATAATCTGTGCGCGGAACTGATGTTCAGGCACAGAATAAACCCCGACAGCATCTATCACCGGCGGCCCACGTCTCCCGCCGTCGCTAAAGAACTGATTGACCGCGGAGCCAGGAGTTTCACTGTCCGCCACATTTCAATAGGTGAGGAAGTGAGTGAACGCGAATTCAAGGAGCTTGACGAGGCGGTCCGGCAGTACCGCGAACTGGGAATCCTGGAAAACGCGGTATTGTATTGCTATGATGAATGCGTGAGTTCTCTTTTCCCGAAGATGGCGCGCGAATTGAAAAAAATCAAAGCCCGTTATCCCGATCTCAAAATTTCAACGACCAGTTATGACAGCTCTTATGGCGGGGCAGGTTCCATGCTCGGACCCTATGTTGACATCTGGATTCCCATAACGCGCGGTTATGAACGGGACCTCTCCCGTATCCGGGAGGCTCGCGAGCGCGGCTGCGGGGTCTGGTGGTATATCTGCCTGGCGCCTCTCAAGCCTTATGCGAACTGGCTGATTGAATATCCCTCTCTGGACGGGCGTCTTCTGATGGGCGCCATGTTCTGGAAGTATCAGCCGGATGGATTCCTCTACTATAGTGTCGCGATCTGGAAGGAATACTGGCAGGATAAACAGGGAAAATGGCACAGCAAACCCCGTCCGGAGCCGATGAAGGGAGCTCCTCTGACAAATTGGACGGGAGCTTCATTCCATAATTACAATGGGGATGGAAACCTGATTTACCGTGGAGAACATGAGCCGCTTCCTTCGATCCGGCTGAAGAACATCCGCGATGGACTGGAGGATTATCTTTACTTCCGGCTTCTTTCCGAGGCGGGCAAAGATGCTTCTTTCATGTCTGCGCAGTGGCGGAAAGCCGCTGAAAAGGAGCTTCAGGTAGAACCCGCGCTGGTAAAGTCCTTAAGTGAATTTGCCTCTGATCCCGCAGTTCTCCTGAAGAAAAGGGAACGGATCGCTGCACTGCTGGATGCCTACAGTGTTGAAAAAGCGAACCGCATGGAATAGGATTGCCTTTCACTGTCCGTACAGGATTCTGCCCTTTTCTTACCGGGGAGACATGGCAGAGTCCTCGGCGTTTCCGGAAAATGCTGCGGGGCTTATAAGCCAATGTTTTTTGACTGCCTGATCTTAGTTTAGTTTCTATCACCGCGAACCTGCCGCCGACAGATTCTCCAGCCTTGCTGTTTCTGCCGGAACCTCCGGCATCGGCGCCGAACAGTAATTCCCTCATGCCCGGAGCAATCCGGGCCATTCCATAAAATCCGACAAAACGTCCATCCCACCTTTGTAAAACACGAATTGCTGCTTACAGTATAAAACAAGGGGGGCCATTTTTCTATAACAATGAAATTCCCGACCTGTATCATCAATATTGATATTGGCTTTGTTCCTTCCAGCCACGCATAATCTGCGAAAACCGTTTCCCCACTCTTCTTCCCATCATTTCCAATCAGTTTTCACAACCTCCGCACTGTTTGCTAAAACTGTTTCCTGCTATATAGGAATTCCCTTATTTCCTGCCGGGGCGGTATTTTTGTGAAATACCGGCGGGTGTCTGCGGGAAGGAACGGTTCGGCTGTCCGGGCTCCCGTGGCGCTCACTTTTCCGCGCGGGCGAGAATCTCAAGACAGGTCTGCGGATCGCTGGCTGCAAGGAAAGCGGCTTTGAGACGACCGTCGAAAAACAGGGAGCTGATCGCCGCCAGGACTTTCAGGTGCGTCAATTTCTGATTTTTTCCGGCGATAATCATGAAAACGATTCTGACAGGTTTGGAGTCCAGAGAGTCATAATCCGCAATGCCGTCTTTGCAGATGCCGAGCGCCATGCAGGTCTTGTCGCCGTTCTGGAGAATGATATGCGGAGTCGCGATTCCGTTTCCGATTCCGGTGCTCATCAGGCTTTCCCGATGGAAAATCGCCCATTCCAGATCGTCGCGGTCGCCGTAGTCCCCCTCCTTTGCAATCCGGTCAATCAACGCATTGAGAACCTCCGCTTTGGTGCGGCGCCCATTAAAGATCACGATCCGGTCTGCGGAAAGCAGGTCGCCGAGAATGATTGTTTTCGTCATGTTTTCTTCACGCATAATCCAAACTCCCAATGGTAAATGATCCAGTCGAGACGGAACACTATCATAAATCCGCTTCTTTTCAAGGTTCCGCAACTATTTTTTCAGCAATCCCTGCAATTCTTTTTCAAAACTCCGCGCCAGTCTTTCGGCTGTGGCTTCTTCGGAAGACTCCGCAAGAATCCGGATGACCGGCTCCGTATTCGAACGGCGCAGGAGCACCCATGCCCCGCCGCCCATGTCGATTCGCACACCGTCCACGACAATCGGGTTTCTCTCCTGATATCGGCTCCGTATTTCGCGCAGGGCGTTGACACCCGCCTGTGCGGACGGACAAAGCACCTTCGCGGAAACGGATGAGAGGCATGGCAGGGTTTCGAGCATGGAGTCGATCGTCATGCCGCGCTGGGCGAGCATTTCCAGCACAACAGCCATCGCCGCGTAACTGTCACGGCACATGCTGATTTTCGGATAAATGATGCCGCCGCTGCTGCCTTCGATGCCGAGAAACGCGCCGGAGGCGTTCATCGCGTCCGTCACGTTGACCTCTCCGACCGGACAGTAAAGCACTTTCACCCCGTATTTTCCGGCAATCTGTTCGATTGCGGTTGTCGTCTGAATGTTCAGGACAACGGTTCCGGACCGGTTGTTCCGGATCAGATGTCCCGCAATCAGCGCCGCCGAATTCTGCACTCCGGGAATGGCGCCGCTCCCGGAAACCAGAGAAATGCGGTCGCCGTCGGGGTCCTGCGCAAAACCGACCGCGCAGCCGTGTTTTTTCACACACTCCGATAAGGCGCCGAGATTTGCGGGAACGGGTTCCGGCGGACGCTCGAAACCGTTTCCGCAGGTGTCGAAAATGCTTATGACTTCACATCCGAATGCTTCCAGAAATTTACGCGAATAAAGCGCACCGACGCCGTTGCAGCAGTCCACCGCGACTCGGAAATGTTTTTTCCGGATTGCGTCTGTGTCTACGGATCGCAGTATTTTTTCCTGGTGTATGCGGAACGCATCATACATCAGTTTTTCCGTCCGGATGCGGTTTTCCGGCACATAGTTTGAATCCGGCTGGTTGTAGATGTCGAGCAGCTCGTCATTTGCGATCTGGTTGAGGAACAGTCCGTCCGCCCCGATGAATTTGAGCGCGTTCCATTCATTGCCGTTGTGGCTGGCGGTAATGGCGATTGCACCGGATGCGGAGGTTTCGCGGACTGCGACCTGAAGGCTCGGCGTCGGCAGGATTCCGGTCAGAACCGGCTGGATTCCGACGGAAAGCAGTCCCGCGGCGACCGCATTTTCATACATTTCGCCGGAACTTCTCGTATCGCGTCCGACGAGGACACGTCCCCCGCCCACGAATTCACCGAATGCCGCCGCGAAATCGGCGACGAGAACCGGGGAAAGACTCTCCCCGACCACGCCGCGGACGCCGCTTACTCCGATTTTCAAGCGCCTGAATGTCCCTTTCATGATGCAACCACTCTTTCTATGATCGAATAGACTTTTGCCGCGTGTTCCTCGGCTTTTTCGCGTCCCTTCCATTCCACGATCATCCTGACGATGGGTTCGGTCATGGAGGCGCGCAGGTGAACCCAGCCGTCTTCCCAGTCGAACCGCAGTCCGTCCTCCTCGCTGAACTCCGCATCGGGAAAGAGACGTCCGCGCAGACTCCGCAGAATGGAGTAGGCATGGGAGGAGGAGCACGGAACCGCGCGTTTTATGATATAATAACGGGGAAGCCTTGCGGCGATCTGCGAGGAACTCTCGCCGCTGAACGCCATAGACTCCAGAACCAGAGCCATCAGGAGAAAACTGTCGAATCCGGGCACGCCGCGCGCCAGGGCGATGCTGCCGGAGCCGTCGCCGGCAAGAACGGAGCCGGTTTCAAACATTTTGTCGATCGTGTGCGCCTGTCCGACCTTGCCTTTGTAGAGCACTCCTCCGCGCATACGGACGATGTCGTCCAGTGTCCGCGTGGTGCAGCAGTTGCTGACAACCCCCGCGCCTTTTCCCGCACGCTGCAGTACATGGTCGGCGACAATCGGGAAGCTGTATTCTTCGGAGAGCGTTTCGCCGGAATCCGTCACGACGGATGCGCGGCTCATATCGCTGTTGAACACGAATCCGATATCTGCATTCAGCACCTTGATCAGCGACTGCACCTGCATTGCGGTTCGCGGGCGCGGTTCGGGATCGTGCGGCAGGACGCCGGAAAGGATGTTGTTGATCGGGACCATCTCCACGCCGAAACGCTTTGCGAACGCCTCCGCAATCGTCGAGCCGGATCCGTTGCAGAAGTCCGCTATGACCTTGAAACGGCGCGAGGCGATTTTCTCCGCATCGACCAGGGAGCAGAGCAGGTCAAGATAGGAGCCGACAAGTCCCTGCGGGCACGGTTTGATTTTTCCGACGGCGTTCCAGGGCACCGTGCGGTAGATTCCGCTGTGATAAATGCCGAGCAGTTCCTGCGTCTGGAGATTACTGAAATAGGACCCGCGGGAAGAAAGCGGCGCGACTGCGTTCCAGCCTGCCTGATGATGCCCCGCTCCAATCAGAATTGCGCCGTCGAGCTCTCCCCGCCGGACCAGATGATGAAGCATCGGGGCGGGGCAGATTCCCGCATCAATGACTTCCGCGCCGCAGCCGAGCAGACCGGATACCGCCGCGTTGCGGAACATTTTCGAGGAGATTCTGGTATCCATGCCCACGGCGATGCGCCCGCCGTTGAGGTACGTGCCGACCGCCGAGGCATAAGCAATTACGTTATGCGGTGTCAGTCCGGTTCCCGCAACGCCGCGCATACCGAGATTTCCGAGTCTTAAAAAACGCATGTCCAGCCGTCTCCATGCTGATTTGAAGATTTGTGTATATTAATATTCCATGAAATTACCGACACTTCAAGCGGAGTGTCGAAAAATAATTCGTTTCGGAGTTTGATTTTTCGGCAAAGCGGTGTTCTATTTACACCTCTACTGGTTTGTTAAAACAATGGAACGTTCAGGTATGGAAAATTCTCTTTTCGGAGTCGTGATTCAGGTTTCAAACCTTGATCTGTGCAGAGCCTTTTACAGGGATGTGCTCGGTCTCGGCGCACCTGTCATGGACAGCAGTTTCTGGGTGGAGTTCAGGCTGGATCCGCAGTCTTCGCTTTTTCTTGAGAAGTCCGAAGTTCTGGAACCTCCCGGAAACGGCGGGCATATTTCATGGATTTATAAAACGGATGATCTGGACAGCCTGATGGATATTCTGGCGTCTTACGGGTATGTCCCGAAGAAAATTCCGACGGACCAGGTCGGATTTACCGTTTACCGTCTGCACGACCCGGAGGGAAACCCGTTTTTCATCGCTCCGAAAGATGAAATGTACGACAGCGAATAAGGAGATGGAATCATGAAGAAATTTTTTGCGGTTTTCTGCCTCGTTTTTCTGACGGCGGCGCTTTTCGCGCTGGACAAGGGGAAACTGGCCGGAATCGTTCCTGCCGACACGACATTTGCGCTTGGCATTGACACTGCCAGGCTCTACAGTCTGCCGCTCTTTCAGAAATATTTCGCAAATACTTTTTTTGTCAAGTCATTTGAAAAAAATGTCAAGGCGGGGACTTCGGACCGCAAACTCGGACAGTATATGCTGATCGCTTCCCGCAGCCTGACGGCGGACGGCACCACTGTGCTGATCCAAATGCCGAATGCCGCGGAAATGAAAAAACAGGCGGTTCCGGTAAAATATGGAGCCAATACGGCTTACCGCATCGGCGGCGGATTTGAATTTGTGTGCCTCGCGGATGATATGGTGCTGTGGTCCACCGGAACAGGGCTCAAGGCTTATTTCTCTGCGGAGAAGGGACTTCCCACGGAACTTGCCCGGTTTCTTGCCGATGCCGGTTCCGGAACGATCTTCAGCGGATTCATGGTGCCTTCCGCCGAACTGAAGAAAACCAATCCCATGGCGGCGCCCGTTAAACTGGTTTCTTATACGGTTGATACGGTGGACAAGGCGAATTCCGATCTCCGGCTCGGTATCAATATCGCATGTGTCAGCGCCGACGCGGCAAAACAGACCATGATGACGGCGCAGCAGCTGCAGCTCGTAGCCGGAATGTTCATCAACAACATGGACCCCGATCTGGCGCAGAGCTTCAATCAGGCGGCGTCCATCGTGACGGACGGAAACAATGTCCGCCTCAAGTTTCTGTTTACGGAAAAACTGATTCAGAAGCTCTCGGTTCTGGCGGAACCCGGAGTCCTGAAAAGCATGATGACGGAAGACTCGGATTTTTGAATTTGAATATGAATTTTTTTGACAGGTAATCGAAAATGGCGTATCAGGTAACAGCCAGGAAATGGCGTCCGCAGAGATTTTCCGACATGGTCGGGCAGGAGCATATCGCACGAACATTGAAAAATGCCATTCGGACAGGGCATATTGCACACGCCTACTTGTTTGTGGGGCCGCGCGGAATCGGGAAAACCACGTCGGCGCGGATTTTCGCCAAGGCGCTCAACTGCAAACGTCCCGTCGACGGCGAGCCTTGCTGTGAATGTTCTTCGTGCAGATCCATTGCGGATGAAACGAATGTGGACATCATCGAAATCGACGCCGCAACCCATACGCAGGTGGACAAGGCACGTGAAATCTGCGAAGACGTGCTCCATCTCCCGATCGCGTCCAAATACAAAATCTACATCATTGACGAAGTGCACATGCTTTCCAAGAGTGCGTGGAACGCATTGCTCAAGACGATTGAAGAACCGCCCGCCCACGCAAAGTTCATTTTCGCCACGACGGAAGTCAACAAGGTGCTTCCGACCGTGATTTCACGCTGTCAGCGTTTCGATCTGCGCAGGATTCCTTCGGAGCTGATTGCTCAGCGTCTTTCCTATATTGCGCATGAGGAGAAGATCAATATTTCGCCTTCCGCAATCAACGTGATTGCGCGCGCGGCGGACGGCGGTATGCGTGATGCGCAGTCGCTGCTGGATCAACTGGTTTCCTTTTTCGGGACCGATGCCGGAAATGAGGAAATTTCCGAGGAACAGGCGCTTTCCCTGTTCGGCCTGACCGCGCCGGAGGAGATGGAGGAGCTTCTGAATTCGATTCTCAACAATGACCGTGCCGCAACGATTCTTTCGATCCACAAGTTTGCGGAACAGGGAAAAAATCTCGAAACGCTTTTCGAGGAGGTGCTTGCATGGTTGCGCGGAATTATGCTTTCGATCATCCTGCCGAATCCGCAGTCGGTGCTGGACGAGAATCCGGAAAAAATCCAGATCTATCAGAAACTTGCCACAAACCGCAATGTCAATATGGTGCAGACTCTGCTGGAACAGCTTTCCGCATCGTCTTATCTTCTGCGCGAAGCGATCAACAAACAGGTTTTCATTGAGACAATCATGCTCAAATCCATGCGTTCCGCTCATGCCGTCAGAATTGAGGACCTTCTGATCCGACTGAATCAGATTCGCCGAAACGGGGAGCTGGATGTCCTGGCGAAAGTTCCGCCTCTGGCTCAAATTCCCGTATCGGCGGCTCAGCCCGTTCGCCCGACTGCGCCCGCAGTTCCGCAAGCTCCCGTATCGGCGGCTCGACCCGTTCGCCCGACTGCGCCCGCGGTTCCGCAAGCTCCCGTGTCGGCGGCTCAGCCCGTTCGCCCGATAGCGCCCGCCGCGGTTCCGCAAGCTCCCGTGTCGGCGGCTCAGCCCGTTCGCCCGACTGCGCCCGCGGTTCCGCAAGCTCCCGTGTCGGCGGCTCGACCGGATTCGTCTTCAGTCACACGACCGCAGAGTGCCCCGGCTTCTTCGCCGGTTTCGCCTTCTCCCGCACCTGCTCCGCAAATGAAGCAGCAGGTTCCGGTTATGGAGAAATCTGTGGAAGAAAAGAGTGCCGTTTCTCCTTCTCCGGCGGAACCGGAAAAGATCGCGGAAGATGAAAAGAAGGCGGAAAAACCGGCATCCTCTGTTTCCTCTCCTGTTTCTTCTGCTGAAAATCAGACTGTCCCCGTTTCCTCTGTTTCTGCTGCCGAACTGCAGGAGGAGCCGGAGGATGAGGCGGAAGACGAACCGGAAGAGGAGGAGATCCTTCCGCTTGAAGAGTCGCCGGCTGATGCGAAAAATGACATGGTCATGCCGTTGTCGGAACGTTTTTCACCGGATCTTCTCTGGGAAAAACTGATGAAGGATGTTCGTGAAAATACCAACCTTTTCAGTATTTCCGATCTTATGACGGAAGGTGTGCCGCTGAAGCTGGAATCTTCCACACTGACTGTTGCATTCGATGAGGATTACGGAGATCTTGCCTATCAGTCCGTAATCAGGGAAAAAGATATCCTGACGAACTGTCTGAAACAGATGTCCAGGGATTCCAGTGCGGTTTTGTGCCTGATCCGCAGGAAAGGAGTCAGGACGCCTGAGGCAAAAGTTCAGAAAAAGACTTTGGACGAATTAAAACGTGAAGCGTCCCGCATTCCGATCGTTGACAAAACTGCCGATCTGTTTTCCGGCTTGATTGTGGATGTTCTGGAATCAAAGCAATAATATTCCGGGTGTGGAAAAAAAGGCGTGGAAGATGAAATTTCTTCTCACGCCTTTTTTCAGTTTCTGAGGAAGTGTTTTCCTGAATGCACTGATTTTTCAGAGTGCCAGTCCGCGGTTTGACGGACCGGGAAGTTTCAGAAGGATCGGCAGGACTTTATGGTCGCAGCGGATGAAAATTTTGCCGTTATCACGTAAGATGGAGACGGTATAACGGGCGTTTTCATTTGTGAAGTTCTCCCCGACATACTGTCTGGCAAGCCGATAGTTATTTCCTTCGTCAGGAATCGTTACAAGAATCTGCGTCAGACGTCCCAGAGAAAAACGCATTGCCGTCATAGACACGTTTTTCATCTGATGATTGCCTTCATAGACCAGAAATGCGCCGAAAGGCGTCGGACTGCGCTGGAGCAGGCGCTCCCGCGTATAATAATCATCGAATCGCCTGTATTCATCTTCCAGTGTTCCGCCGATGGTAAAACCATTGAATGGCTTTTTATCCGGTTCGATCAGCTTTTCGAGGGCGTTTTTCGTTTCTTTATGGAGGATGTACTGTTCACCGTCAATGTCATCGGAGATTTTCATCAGGCGTGTTCCGTTGCAGACGGGGCATTTTTTCCCGACGGATGTCACTTCCAGGCGTTTGCTGAATTTCCGTTCATACTCGCCGTTATCCTTTTCGTCACTGACGAGTCCCGTGCCTCTGCATCTTTTGCAGTTCACCGTTTTACCGCGGATGTGGATCTTTTTGACCTTTACCTCTGCGGAATCCCATATCTTCCGTATTTTTGCCGCAAGCAGCTCGTCATCCATTCTGAGGCTTTTGAAGAAAGTGCCGATCTCTTCTCTTTTCCTGGCATATTCCTGTTGCAAATAGGAACTCTTCCACTGATATGCGTCAAGTTTTTCCAAAATGGGAACAAAGCGTGTGCAGAGCTTTTTCAGTTTGCCTTTCTTGGCGGCGATATTGCCGGATGAATTGAGAATTTTCCGGACACGCCGGTAAAATGCTTCTACCGCCAGAGAGGATTTCTGATCCTTTTGGTAGTCGTCAAACGAAAGCACTTCCAGATCTGCCGCTGTCAGATTGTCGATGCGGACGGCGAAACGGCGGATCGCGACCTTGAGCCAGTTGGATTCATAACGGGTTCCGATAAGCTCTTCGCTCCAGTCCAGGATCTGTATTGAGGTTGCAATGCCGAACACTTCCTTGGTTGTGTCGCTGATGATCGGACCGCCGCTGTTGCCGGGAACGATTTCTGCGGTCACTTCAATTCGCTCCGGTCCCGTTGCGATCAGCTTGCCTTTAAGTTCCGTGATGACGCCGCCGCCAAGGCTGTTGCCGTATGCTGTGACGGGCATTCCGATTTTGAAACGGTCGAACAGCGGCACGATATGCAGCAGATCCTTGTCATTGTTGTTTTCATAAAGATATTTGATCAGCACGAGATCTCGTGTTTTGGATGCGTAAATGCGCTCCGGTTTATAAATCCGCCCTTCCAGATCCTTGATGACGGGATTCCGGATTCCCAGAATTACATGCGCATTGCTTACGATCATGGGGAGGTCGCCAAACTTTACCTTAAATCCGCTGCCGCTTCCCCCGTCTCCTGTGATGATTAGAACGCTCGCATGAATATTGACGTCTTTATTGGGGGGCTGCTGCTCTTTCCGGAACATCCTCTCCAATTCTTCCTGGACTTCCGGCGGCAGTTCCTCTTTCGAGGCAGACTCTGCCGTCTGTTTTGTTTCACTGCCTTCGTCCAGCCAGGCATCCACCTCGTCTGTAGAAAGAAAAAGCGGGTAAAACAGTATAAGGAAAGCTAAAGACTTTATAATGCTTGTAAACATGTTGTAAATTCCCCATCTTTTGTGTTGATAAGTTATCCTGTTCAATAGACAGGAGTTATATAATACAATGAAAATATCCTTTTTCAAGTGTTGTTTTTAAAACATGCCGATAAAGTTCAGTAAAAACATGTTTTGATGTGTGGACTCCGCTGAGGCATTGTTTCAGCTGTGATGACACGTATTCCGCTTTGCCGGGCGGAATGCAAAAACATTTCGATGCTGCCGGCTTGATTCAAAAAGACAGATTTGATGCTGTATGCGGGGGCTTTGCTTCGGAACAATTCATCGGAATGTCTGAAGACGATATATTTTTAATTTTTTTTTATAAAATCTCCTTGACAAGTTTCAGAAGGGATGTACATTTAGCCCCCGTGCCGCTTCGGACTGGAAAGTTTGAGGCGGGTGTTCTCAGAAAAAATTGAAAAAAGTTTAGAAATTGATTTGACAAGCTTGAAAAGTCTGCTA
>CASDPB010000066.1 GCA_949282305.1 uncultured Lentisphaeria bacterium
AAAGAGTAACGGGCGGCGTAAACGATTCTCAAAAAATGAAATCTTCATTTTTTGACTGCTTCTATGTAATGCCGCCCTTGACAAATGGGGGGCATTACACTGACATACTCTTTGATTTGGATATTCTCATATTTCAAGGCCTGCCGAAAATGTTCCATCTTTCCATGAACCCAATAGCGTCTGTGCCCGTCTATGCTGATCAGAATGTCATGAACCCTGAGTTCCGCCACGAACATGGCATATCCATGGATCAGGAACACATTTCGTAAAAAGTCATTCTTGATTTCAAGACGCCAGATATTTTCCTACAGGCAGTATGTAATTGAGTCCAAAACCTGTTGTCTGATCTCCGGGATAGGGTATCGTATTACCTAAGGTAATAGCTCCAAAAATCATACCAGGATGATTATAAAATTCGATTGCATTATTTCCAACTCCGGTATTCATCTTACCTTGTCCAAATGTATAGATTGAACCTGATAGAACAAAATTTAGGAATATCCATCTGATTCATCAGATTTGATTATTGGGAAAATAATAAGATAAATAAACAGCATTACCGATAAAATATCGAAAATGTTACTAGCCTTTAATTTCCGATGTAGCATTTTCTGTGTCGTCTCCAGCGTTCCCAACGCGATAAGTCCCAGTCCTGCACGTGATGCTATTGTTTCTTTTAGTGTATAGATGTTTTCTGAAAACAAGTGGATCAGTATACCATATTTTTTTGAACTGATGATGTATTTTATATCAGTTGAATAAGCCAATGCCGGAGAAGATAATGTAATTTCATCTTGGTCGTATTTGACTTGTATATAAGGACTCAGACTTGATACCATAAAGTTGATTTTCATAGAGTTATCCAAGCAGTAAGTCCCTTGATAATAACATGGAGACAGTAATCTCGCAATTCCGCTCCTATCATTTTGGGCTTCAAATACTATTTTTTCTTTTGATTTTTCATGAGAGAAATGTAATTCAATATTCTTATTTACAACCTGATAATGACACGTTGAGAGCAAAATAGATTGGCTACGATCAACTCCACCATATAATTTTATGGTTTTTAGGAAAAGACGTGATGTGTAGAATAATGCAATTCGAGCTTTAGTTTTTTCAAGTACCCATGGCATATTTGAAGTCATGTTTACTAACCTTAATTTTGATTATCAAAAGGAGTTTTTCAACTTGAAGGTCAAGATACTGTGCCTTTCCCCTCAAGTTGGATAACTTTTATTGACAGATTGGTGTAAAGACCCTTGGTTTACTATATTCCATTGTTTGTTGATTACAAGTCCCGAAATAGACTTCATCCGGCGTTCGATATTGGAGTGCCGAATGAATCCGCCTGGAGTTATAAAAATTCACATAATGCTGAACACCGAAAACGAGCTAAGGCAAGCTGACATACTCTTTGATTTTGATGTCCTCATATTTCAAGGCCTGCCGAAAATGTTCCATCTTTCCATGAACCCAATAGCGTCTGTGCCCGTCTATGCTGATCAGAATGCCATGAATCCTGAGTTCCGCAACGAATATGGCATATCCATGGATCAGGGACACATTTCGTAAAGAGTCATTCTCAATTTTGAGACGCCAGAGCTTTTTCTATAGATTATTTATTTTCTTTTCGCTCGGTCTTGGACTGGAAAATCTCGGAAGCGCCTTCCATGAGTTTCTTTTTTCACTGCTGAACCGAATTTGGCCGGACCTGATATTTTCCCGCGATTTCTGCCATGGTCAATTCACTGCAAAGCAATGCCACGTTGGAGTCATACGACTTTTTATAAAAAATCCCTCCCTTTTCAGGTTCATTTAACGGGCTTTTGACATCAAGTCAACTACAAGTAGTCAGTGGGACAGTGGGGCTTCCGGGAGGAAGGGGGGAACTCCCGGAAGTGGTTTCCGCAATCTATTCGGCGGTTATATCCCGACTTCTTTCTTTGCCTGAATGAATGCCTGGACCGCGAATTCAAGATCCGCGCGGGAATGGGCGGCGGAAATCTGTGTGCGAATACGCGCTTCGCCTTTCGGAACCACCGGATAGTAGAATCCTGTCACATAGACGCCTTTTTCAAGGAGATTTGCCGCCATATTCTGGGCGAGAACGGCATCTCCGAGCATGATCGGCACGATGGGATGGGTGCCGTCCTTGATCGTGAAGCCCGCTTTTTTCATGGCATTCCGGAAATACAGGGTGTTTTCCTGGAGTTTTTTACGGAGTTCGGGGGATTCCGCCGCAAGTTCCAGCGCTTTCAGTGAGGCGCAGACGACTGCCGGGGGAACCGTATTGCTGAACAGGTAGGGACGGGAACGCTGGCGGAGCAGATCGATGATCTCCCTGCGCCCGCTGGTATAGCCGCCGCTGGCGCCGCCGAGCGCTTTGCCGAGCGTTCCGGTGATGATGTCCACGCGTCCTTCAACACCGCAGTATTCGGAGCTGCCGCGTCCGTGTTCCCCGACAAAACCGACTGCGTGGGAGTCGTCCACCATGACCAGGGCTTCATATTTGTCCGCGAGATCGCAGATTCCCTTCAGGTTCGCGATATAGCCGTCCATGGAAAACACACCATCCGTGGCGATCAGTTTGAAACGTGCGCCGGAAGCGGCTTTCAACTGTTCCTCCAAATCCGCCATATCGTTATTCCTATAGCGGAAACGCCGTGCCTTGCAGAGACGGATACCGTCAATGATGCTGGCATGGTTCAATGCGTCGCTGACAATGGCGTCTTCGGGACCGAGCAGAGTTTCAAAAAGACCGCCGTTCGCATCGAAGCAGGAACCGTAGAGGATCGTATCCTCCGTGCCGAGAAAGGCGGAAATTCTCTGTTCCAGCTCCTTGTGAATATCCTGTGTGCCGCAGATGAAACGGACGGAGGAAAGCCCGTATCCGCGTTTCTCCGTGCCCTCCTGCGCCGCCTTGATGACTTCGGGATGGTCTGCAAGCCCGAGATAGTTGTTGGCACACATATTCAGGACCTGTTTTCCGCCTTTGACTTCTATTTTCGCATTC
The DNA here is from genome assembly GCA_949282305.1 of uncultured Lentisphaeria bacterium. Lineage (GTDB taxonomy): Bacteria > Verrucomicrobiota > Lentisphaeria > Victivallales > UBA1829 > UBA11452. Next base: position 3,014 of record CASDPB010000066.1, read on the forward strand.
TGCGGGCTGGTGATGATCCGCTCCGTCTTGTAGAGCCCCGCGCTGCGGATGCCTTCGAGTTCCTGCAGCAGATGCTTCCGGAAATTCTGATACATGGTTTACTCCTCCCAGTTGAGAATGACTTTGCCGGATTTGCCGGAGCGCATGGCGTCGAAGCCCTTCCGGAAATCCGTATAGTGGTAATGATGCGTGATGACCGGCGAAATGTCAAGCCCGGATTCGAGCATACTGCTCATTTTATACCAGGTTTCAAACATTTCGCGTCCGTAAATGCCTTTCAGAGTCAGTCCGTTGAAGATGATCTTGTCCCAGTCGACCTGCGTCTGATTCGGGAGGATGCCGAGGAGGGCGATTTTGCCGCCGTGACACATCACGTCGATCATGCTGCTCAGTGCGGCGGGGCTTCCCGACATTTCCAGTCCCACGTCGAACCCTTCCTTCATCTTGAGTTCCGCCATGACATCGGTCAGTTTTTCGCGTTTTGTATTGACCGCGCGCGTAATCTTCATCTTCTTTGCCAGTTCCAGACGGTCGTCGTTGATGTCTGTAATCACGACATACCGCGCTCCCGCATGTTTTGCGATTGCCGCCGCCATGATGCCGATCGGACCCGCACCGGTGATGAGCACGTCTTCCCCGAGAAGGTCGAAAGAGAGCGCCGTATGCGTCGCGTTGCCGAGCGGATCGAAACAGGCGAAATAATCGGTTGGAATATCGGGATTGCAATGCCAGACGTTTGTAATCGGGATGCAGAGGTATTCCGCAAATGCGCCCTGACGGTTGACGCCGACTCCGCTTGTCGCATTGCAGAGGTGACGCCGCCCCGCGAGACAGTTGCGGCAGCGTCCGCAGACAATATGCCCTTCGCCGCTGACCAGTTCGCCGATCTTCACGTCATGCACGTTGCTTCCGAATGCGGCAATGCGCCCGACGAATTCATGACCGATCACCATCGGCGTCCGAATGGTTTTCTGCGACCACTCGTCCCAGTTGTAAATATGCACATCCGTGCCGCAGATTGCCGTTTTTTCGATTTTGATGAGTACATCGTTGATGCCGTATTCCGGTATCGGGACTTCTCCGAGCGTCAGACCCGGAGCGGCTTCTTGCTTGATGAGTGCTTTCATGCGGTTGAATCTCCTTTTGCCGGATAAGACGGGGACGGAACAAACAGCGGAGTTCCTTCCGTTTCTCATCTTTATCCTGTTTTTGCAGTGATTCGCATTTGATATTGTGAACCGAGTTTATTATATTATACGGCGGAAAAGGAAAATGTCAAGAGTGCTTGTTGAATATATTTAACAAAAAATGGTATTATAATGAACAGAAGATCGGAAATACCGGATTTGCCGGCTGTCGGGGTGAATGTCCACAAGGAGCGCCGCAGACAGCAGTTGTCGCTGGATGCGCTTGCCGCCGGGAGCGGGGTATCCAAGGCGATGCTTTCGCAGATCGAATCGGGAAAAGTGAATCCGACGGTTGCCACGATGTGGAAGATCGCCTATGCCCTCGGGGTTGATTTTGAGCTGCTTCTGAAAGGGGAGGGGGGCAAGATCAAGAAGTTCGAGGTGAACCGTGCGGACAGCATTACTTCGTTCTCAACGGACCGCTCCGGCACTGTGTTCAAGGTGCTGTCCCCGATCAGCATGGCGGAGGAGCTTGAGTTTTATCTGGTTACGCTGGAGCCCGGCAGTATTCACCGCTCCCAGCCGCATACGGATGGAACGGAGGAGTTCATTACCGTTCTGTCGGGGGATGTCCGTATTTCCGCAGGCAGAAACAGCGCGGAACTGCATCGGGGCGATTTCATTCATTACCAGAGTGATATTGAACACTCGATAGAGAATATTTCCGATGCGAGGGCGGAGGTTTATATGATCGTCCGCTTTGCCGCCCGTTAAAGTTCCGGCGTTCCAGTCAAAAACAAAGAGCGCAGTGTTCCGCTTCTGCGCGGCCGGTATTCCCGCACAGGAACGCGGCGGAACCGGAAGTCCCGCATGGTTTTTCTTCTTGCGATGCGTGCCGTGCGGTGCCAAACCTGTTTTCCGGTATGAAAAGCCCGGCGGAGAGTCTGAATCTGCCGGGCGCAATGACAGGAGATATTGAGTTACTGTTTCCTGGAGAACTTGTCACACCATTCATTCAGTTTTTTTGCGGCGAGTTCACGTCCGCCGATTCCGAATGCAATGGCGAAGGCGACGCAGACAGCGCCGAGAACCATTGTAAATGCCGTGGTGACGATTGCCCCGCCGATCTGCATTGTGTTGAGGGCGATGGCGCCGGTGAAGATCAGGACGATTACCTTGACCGCAAGGGAAAGCGTTTTTGCGTTTTCACTCCTGCTGACCGCGTCGGCTGCCACATTAGCCAGGAAAATACCGATCAGCATTACGACGATGCCGAGAAGAATGTTGCCGCCGAAGGTCAGGAACTGGCGGAGAAGTCCGGCGAGTTCAGTGAATCCAAGAATGTTGCACGCCGCGATCGCCGCAAGGAACATGATCGCAATCATGGCCAGCTTTCCTGCGACCTGCGCGGGTGTGACTGTCGCATTTTCCTTGTATACGCCGATTGCCGTGATGAGCCTGTTGAAGCCGAAGCCTTCCAGAAGCTGGACAACGATTCCGCTGACGATTCCCCCGATCAGGAATGCCGCGAAAAGCAGAACTGCGGCGCCGATGACATTGCCTGTCGCATTCAGAATCAGGTTGAAGAAACCGGAAACGGAATCCGTGAGAGCGTCGATTTTGAGGGCGGTCAAAGAGGAAATGATGACCGGGATTGCCACCAGAACGTAGGACACCAGTCCGAGGAGTTGCGAAAGAGTTGATTTTTCGCCGAATACCTTGCCGCAGCCTGCCTGCGACCCGAGTTCGTCAATACGCGCGGCGAAGGAGAGTCCGGAGACCGCCTTGCGGACGATTTTCGCGACAAAGAGTCCGAAGACCAGAATCGCCGCCGCGGCGATAAGGTTCGGAATGAACTCAAGGACTTTGGACATCATCTTTTCCAGGGAATCCGTGATGCCTTCGATCTTGAGAGCGCGGAGGATTGCCGGCAGGAAGAGCAGGAAGACTACATAGTAAACCGTGGAAGCGGTAATCTGGCTGACGGACTTTGAATTTTCCAGATGCGGTGCCAGCTTTTCGTCAAGTTTGAGTGTCTTGAATACACTCAGGGAGGCAAATTTGATGACCGTCGCCACAACCCATGCAATGAAGGCAAGCAGTGCCGCGCCGATGATATTTGCCGCATAGTTCGTGATTCTGTCAACGAAACTGGTGATCGGCTGAGCCGCTTCGTTGAGTTTCAGCACGCTGAAGCAGCCGAGAATGGTGATGAGCAGAACGATGAAGAATACGACTCTGCTGATGAGCAGTTCGATTTTTGCGCCCGCGTCATTGCCGTCTTCCGGAATGCAGCCGGACAGTTTTTTCCCGACTTCAAATTTTTTCAGGACGAGTGCCGTGCGGTTGGAAAGGAGGATTGCCACCAGCCAGCCCGCCAGCAGGAGCAGCAATGCGCCGACCAGCTGCAGAACATTGCTCTCCACGATCATTTTCCAGATGTTTCCAAAGAATTCTTCCATTTTGAAGATCTCCCCTTGTTTGTTGTTGTTTTCACTTGGAATCATGGCATAAGGTAAAATAATATGGAAATGCGGAAAAAAAAGCCGTTTTTATACAAATTTATCAATTTTTTTGCAAAAGGCAAAGAGTGAAAAATGAGTTGAAACAGCGGCGGTTATTCAAAAGGGAGTACAAAAATATGGGATAGATGTCCGCCGGATGCGCATTTCGCGGGAACCGTGCACTTCCGCAACTGGTTCCCGCGGTTTGCTCACAGATATTCCGCGGCTGCTGCGGCAAGTTCGCTGCGTTCGCTTTTCCGCAGAGTGATATGACCGTGAAGAGGCAGGTCTTTGAAGCGTTCGACAATATAGCTGAGCCCGTTGCTGGAGGCATCGAGATACGGATTGTCGATCTGTTCCGGGTCGCCGGTCAGAACCATTTTCGTTTCCTCTCCGGCACGGCTGACAATTGTTTTCACTTCATGCGGAGTCAGGTTCTGCGCTTCGTCAATGATGACAAACTGATGCGGGATGCTGCGTCCCCGGATGTAGGTCAGTGCTTCGAGCTCAAGTTTGCCGGTGCGGATCAGCTCGTCGACTTTGCGCCTGACCGATTCTCCGCGTTTTTCCGTATGGAGAAGATAGTCCAGATTATCATAAATCGGCTGCATCCAGACACTCAGTTTTTCATTTTTATCGCCCGGAAGATAACCGATGTCTCTTCCGAGGGGAATGATCGGGCGCGACACCAGAATGGATTCAAACAGAGCGTCGCGCAGAACCAGCTGGAGAGCCGCCGCAAGCGCCAGCAGGGTTTTCCCGGAGCCCGCCTGTCCGACGAGAGTTACGACCTGAATCGCGGGATCTGTCAGAAGCTGGAGCGCAATGCGCTGTTCCCGGCTGCGCGGCTTGATGTTCCAGACATTGTCGCCGGTGAGTTCATGCGGCATGACGAGTCTGCCGTCGCGGAAAAGCCCGATTGCGGATTTCGTGCCGCATTTCATGGTCAGGAACTCATTCGGATGCAGACTCAGCCCGTCCGGAACTGCGACTGACTTGTTTTTGTAGAATTCGTCAATGACCTGCTGCGGGACTTCTGTTTCCGAGGTGCCGGAATAGAGTTCTTCGGATTTGACGGTCTGGCATTCAAAGTCTTCGACGGGAATGCCGAGGCCGTCCGCGCGGAGACGCAGATTCAGATCCTTTGTAATCAGAGTGACGCTGTCGCCTTTTTTCGCACGTTTCAGGAGCATGTATGCGACTTGGAGAATCCGGTTGTCCGCGATGCTCATATCCATTTTTTCCGGCATTTCGCCTTCGCCTGTCAGGATCATGAGTCTGCCGGAAGGTTTTCCTCCCGCCGCATTGTGGAGGGGGACTCCTTCGGAGAGTCTTCCTTCGCTGCGGAGTTTGTCGATCATCCTCACAACCTGTCTTGAATTCCTGCCGAGTTCATCCTGATTTTTCTTGAACTTGTCCAGTTCTTCGATGACCGCCATCGGGATCACGACCAGATTGTCCTGAAAGGAATGGAGCGCGTTTGCGCTGTGAAGGAGAACGTTGGTGTCCAGAACATAAGTTTTTGCCATAAAAACAACTCCTTGCTTTTCTAGTGCTGTTTCAGCGTCTATAATGAAAATTGCGCGCAAATCGGATTTTGCAAGTCTGCATTTCATGATTTTTCGCGAAAAAACGTTTTTTATCGTCTGAAAAAGCGGGATTCCGGCTGTTTTCTATTGCATTCGGGCGTTTTCGATGTAAGTTTTCCTTAAAAATCATAACAGGAATGAATTTATGCAGAAATACAATGCCGGCGCACTGGTGGTCTACCACGGGAAAAGCGCACAGGTTTCGGCGGTCAACGCCGACAAGATCGAAATCAGAATCGAAGGCGGAGCGTCGAAATCCGTCCGGGCGAAAGACATCGAGTTTTTACATCCCGGTCCCGTCTCCTCTCTGCCTCCGCGCGCCCTGCCGGAACCGGACTGCGGCGAGATCATGGAGCTGATGGAAGGGGAGACGTTTCCCTTTTCCGAGTTTGCGGAACTTCTTTATTCGGAAAATTCCCCCGCCTCTTTCTGGGCGGCATATCAGCTTCTGACCCGGGGAATTTATTTTACCGGGTCTCCGGCGGACGGCGTGAAAGCGCGTCCGAAGGAGGAGATAGAGGCGGAGCTTGCCGCGATTCGCGCAAAGGCGCAGGCGAAGGAACAGCGGGCGGCGCTGCTGGGGCGAATCCGTACCGGAACGATTCTGCCGCAGGATCGTCCCTTGATGTCGGAGATCGAACAGCTTGCCTGGGGAATGAGCGAAAACAGCCGCCTGATGCGTGAGCTTGAAATGGAAGCGACCCCGGAGAAGGCGCATCAGTTGCTCCTGCGGCTCGGCGTATGGGACGAACTGACCGATCCTTACCCAATGCGCGCCGGAATTGATCTGGAGAATCCTTCCCTTGCCCTGCCGCCGCTTCCCGAGGAACCGCGCGAGGATTTGACGGACATGGTTTCGCTTGCGATTGACAACGAGGGCAGCGCCGATCCGGATGACGCGGTCGGCTTTGCAGACGGTCTGCTCTGGGTGCATGTCGCCGATCCCGCTTCGGTCGTGACGTATGGAAGCGAACTGGATCTTGCATGTGTCCGTTCCGGCGCGAATCTGTATCTGCCGGAAAAGACTGTCCACATGCTTCCGCCGGAAGCGACCGCCGTTTTCGGGCTTGGACTGAACGAGATCAGCCCCGCATTGAGTTTCGGGATACGCATCACGGAGGAAGGATGCGCGGTGTTGGAAAAATGTGTGCGGAGCCGTGTCCGCGTGGAACGTCTGACCTATGCCGGAGCCGCGTCCCGCATGGGGGAGGCGCCTTTGACGGAGATTGCCCCCGCGCTTGAGCGTTTCCGCCGGAAACGGGAAGCGGACGGCGCAATGTTCATCAAACTGCCGGAAGCCGATATTCATCTGGTGGACGGCAGAGTGGTTGTGACGCCTGTTGAGATTACGCCGGAACGCGAGCTCGTCGCCAATGCGATGCTGGCTGCCGGTTCCGCTGTCGCCAATTTTGCCGTGGAGCACGATATTCCGATGCCGTTTGCGACGCAGCCCGCGGTCGGGGAACAGGTTCCGGGCGACTCCATGAGCGATATGTATGCGCTGCGCCGGCTGTGCCCGCCGAGCGTGGTCAGGACTTCGCCCGATCTGCACGCCGGGCTTGGGCTGAATCCCTATGTCCGCGTGACAAGTCCTCTGCGGCGTTACGTTGATCTTCTTGCGCACCAGCAGCTGCGGCGCTGGATTTCCGGCGGGGAACCGCTGACGTCCGAACAGCTGGAGGAGCATTTTTTGTCCAGTGAGAAAGAGTCGGCGGTCCGTCGTCGCCTGGAGCGTCAGGTGGATGATTTCTGGATGCAGGTTTTTTTCCGGCAGAACCCGGAGTGGAGCGGTGAAGCGGTGCTTGTGAATCGCGTGGACGACCGTCTTACGTTTCTGATCCCGTCCCTGGCGTATGAATTCAGGAGCCGTTGGGGAGGGAAAATCGAGCTTGGAGAGTCCGTTCGGGTGAAAATACACTCTTCCGATCCCACGACGCTCAGCGCCCAGTTCCGGATTGAGCGGTAGACAGGAGGAAGCAGTTTTGCGGATGCCGTCGCGGAAGCCCTTTTTTGAATCCGCGCAGTTCTTCAGCAGGGGAACTTGTGTAAAGACACGGGCTCCGTTTTTCCGGAGATATGCCTTCTTTCCGGGAAATATGACGATTCATGCTTGAAACTTGAATCCGCGAACTTATATTAATGAGTTTTTAATTTTTTAACCGAGGATGGAAAAATGGCAGTAAAAACTTACAAGATCGCTTGTCTTCCCGGTGACGGAACCGGGCCGGAAGTCATCAACGAGGGCGTGAAAGTCCTTAAGGCAGCAGCCAAAAAGTTCGGCTTTGCAATGAAGTTCGACACCTTTGACTGGGGCGGAACACGTTACGTGGAACAGGGTTCCATCATGCCCGACGACGCAACGGAAATCCTGAAGAAATACAACGCGATTTATCTTGGCGCGATCGGGCGTCCCGACGTCGCACCCGGCATTCTGGAAAAAGGAATCCTTCTCAAGCTCAGATTCGATCTTGACCAGTATATCAATCTGCGTCCCGTGAAACTGTATCCGGGAGTGGAGACGCCGCTTGCGAACAAGACACCGGAGGATATCGACTACGTTGTCGTGCGCGAGAACTCCGGGGATGTCTATACCGGCATGGGCGGAGTCGCCAGAAAGGGCACGGCGGACGAGGTCGCGATTCAGGAAATGGTTTATACCCGCACTCAGGTCGACCGCTGCCTGAAATTTGCGTTTGAACTCGCGAAGAAACGCCATTCCAGGAAGAATCCGTGGCGCGGACTTTCCGAGGAAGACATTGCCGCCGGCAAGACCTGCAAGCTGACACTCTGCGGCAAGACCAATGTGCTGACTTATGTCTTCAATCTCTGGGAACGCGCCTTCCATGAAATGGCTGCGAAATACCCGGAAGTGAAGATTGACTACTGCCATGTGGACGCCACGTGCATGTGGATGGTCAAGAATCCCGAATGGTTTGATGTGATCGTCACGACCAACATGTTCGGCGACATCATCACAGACCTCGCCGCGATGACCTCCGGCGGAATGGGGGTTGCCGCCGGAGGAAACCTGAATCCGGAAGGAATCAGCATGTTTGAACCGATCGGCGGTTCCGCGCCGAAATACACCGGACTCGGCGTCATCAACCCGCTTGCGGCGATTCTTTCCGGCGCAATGATGCTGGATTATCTCGGTGAAGCCAAAGCCGCCAAAGCGATTGAGAAGAGCGTCGAATTTGTGACGGGCAAAAAGCTGAAGAGCATGTCCGCCGGCAAAATGGGCTATTCCACAAAGCAGGTCGGCGACCTGGTTGTCAAAAACCTTTAAGACACCGCCGGTTCAACCGCCGTGACGGAACGGCGGTTGAATCCTGAATAAGAGAGTTTTTCCCTGATACGACTCTCTTATTCAGGATTCCGCGACACATCCCTTGAGAAAGGTTGCTTCATGCCTGAATTTTCCTCCAGATGTTTTCTGTGGATGGACGGTTCCCGTTCTCCCTATCAGAATATGGCTGTCGATGAACTGCTTCTGGAACATGCCCCGGAGTTCGGCGGCGTGGTTCTGCGTTTCTACGAATGGAATATTCCTTCCGCTTCTTTCGGTTATTCCCAGCCGATCGGCGCAGTGACGCGGAAAGGACTGACTCTTGTAAGGCGTCCTACGGGCGGCGGCGTGGTTTATCATGACTGTGATTTGACCTATACGCTGGTCGTGCCCGCCGGACATCCGATCTGCAGTCTGGACCGCATGGAGAGTTACAGGGCGGTTCATGGTCCGATCATGCGTGCGATCATGCGTCTGGGGAAGGGGGCGCATCTGGCACCCGACCTCGGGGAGAAGCATGACCGTGCCACTCTTCAGTGTTTTGTCTCGCCGTCTCCGAACGATGTGATTGCCGCGGACGGTGTCAAGCTGGCGGGAGCCGCGCAGCGGCGGACACGGAAAGGGATTCTGCATCAGGGCAGCGTAAGCCTGAAGGCTTCGGATTCCGGGCGCGGGGCGATTGTGGAAGCGGTCAGGAGTGCGTTTGCCGAGGATCTCGGTTTTGTTTATGAACCGTTTCCCGTGCCCGGTTTTCTTCTGGAAGACGCGGCGCTTCTTGCCGAACGGAAATATGCGACCGACGCATGGAATGTGGAGAAGGTCGCGCCATGCTGATTGCCGATTTGCAGAAATTTCAGCGCATGACGGGAATCCGTTTCACGGATCAGAGACTGCTTCGCGAGGCGCTGACGCATAAATCCTATGCGACGGAGTTCAATCTGAAATATGACAATCAGCGCCTGGAGTTTCTCGGCGACGCCGTTGTGCAGATTGTCCTCACAAAGCACCTGTTTCACCGTTATCCCGATTTGCAGGAAGGGGACTTGACGAAAATCCGTTCCGCTCTTGTGAACCAGGATATGCTTGCGAAGTTCGCACGTTCGATCTCTCTTGGAAGTTATCTGATGCTGGGGCGCGGCGAAACGGAATCACATGGCAGTGACCGCGATTCGACGCTTTCGGACGCATTTGAAGCGGTCTGCGGCGCAATTTATCTGGATCAGGGAGCTTCTCCGGTTTCGGAATTCATTCTGAAGACACTTCACGCGAACTGCAGGGAGCCGAGCGACCTTCTGCATTCCCTGAATCCGAAAGGACTGCTTCAGGAGTATGCGCAGGCGCATTTCGGCAAGGCGCCGGAATATAAAGTCCTCGGAATCAGCGGTCCGCCGCACAATCCCTGTTATGAGGTGGAGGTGTCGGTGAACGGACGCCTTCTTGCCAGAGGCACGGCTGCGAAACGCAAACTTGCGGAACAGGCAGCAGCCAGAACCGCCATGGAAGTGCTTGAGGCGCAGAAGAAGGAATCCCCCCGCTGACCTTTCCCCGAAGACGAAGCCGCCCGCTTCTGCGCGAATGGTTCAGGCATGTCGCGGAATTCAAAGGAGCGCCTTCAGTTTCGGGAACACGCGGAGCGCATTTTCAAAAAAGACTTTGTCCTGATGCTCTTCGGGGATGATGCTCCTGATGACTCCGATATAGGAGGAAATATGAATCAGCGGCCAGTCGGAGCCGTACATCAGCTTGCTGTAGTCGTCCATGTAAGCCATCCATGTCTTGAGATGTTCCAGATAGCCGTGATTTTTCCGGCAGTATTCCTCTGCCGTGAAATATCCTTCGGCAAGACCGGAGAGATCAATGAAGACGTTGTCGTTTTTAATTGCGACTTCCGTGGCGTCGATGATCCAGGGGCTTCCGTAGTGGGCAATGACAAACCGGACGTCCGGAAACGCGACTGCGACTTCATCCACTTCGAGCGGATGGGAATATTTCAGGAGTCCGCGCGGGGAAGCCGTGTCGCCGGAATGAAAGACCACCGGCACATCGTATTTTCGCGCAAGCTCGTAAAACGGGTAGTTCCGCTGATCTCCCGGATAAATTGACTCGTAGCCGGGGTAGAGCTTGATTCCTACGCATTGCCTGGTGCGGAGCAGTTTCTCATATTCCTCAAGCGTCGCCTCCATCTTTCCCGGATGCAGTTTTGTGCCGTTGACCCCGGCACAGTAGGCGATGCAGGATGGCTGGTTGTAGTTTTCTTCGTCGAACTCCCCCGCCAGGTCGATGATGCCCGGATAGCAGATTTCCGGATCTTCCTTCCGGCTGCGGGTGCCCATGGCGATGCCGAGGACAATATTGTTTTCCTTGAACGTCTGTACTAAATGTTCCGATGTGTTTTCATGTTTTGCGGCGAGTGCAACCTGACAGAATCCCGGATTGTCGGAAAAGTGCATGTGCGCATCAATGATTTTCATTCTTACTGCTCCAGTCTCCGGTGAAAAAAGCCAGTCATATCAGCTGAAAATATACACTTGAACGGTAATTTTTTCAAATCTGCCCGGCATAACTTTTCGTGATATTGGGCATCAGCACTTTGCCGTCCCGTTCATGCCTGCGGAACAGTTCCGTGAGCGCCTCAATGAACAGGGAATACTGTTCCGTGTCTTTGAGCGGAGCATAAGAGGCGGAGAGATTGCGCCCGATGAATGCCGACAGGTCGAGCGGAAGATCGTGGGGAAACTCCAGCTCCTCATATCTGCCGTCCCGGAAAAACGTGCGGAACAGTGCGGGATCCTTGAGCCGTGTTCCGGAGAATCCGCGGAAGGCAGGGCAGAACCTCCGGCAGACTTCCGCATTTTCCTCCATCAGAGGAACAGAGTCGATCCGGTGATTCCAGACCAGTATGACGAAACGGTCTTTTTTCAGGATTCTTGCGCACTCTTTGCGGAAGAGAAACGGATCGAACCAGTGAAACGCCTGCGCCGCGGTGACGAGGTCGATACTGTTGTCCGGCAGAGTCGTATGTTCGGCGGAACCGTTGACCGATTCAAAATCCGGACAGGATTTCAGCCGCCGTTCCGCTGCAAGGCGCATATCCGCATTCGGCTCCACCGCTTTGACTCTGATTCCGGATTTCAGGAGTTCCTTTGTGAAAATGCCTGTTCCGGAACCAATATCCGCGACTACCGAAGAGGCGCTCAGAGAGTATTTATGATACAGATGTTCAAAAAGTTCCGCCGGATAGCCGGGACGGTACTTTGCATAGACTTCCGCCTTGCCTGTGAATTTTTCGGTGTTTTTCATTGGGAGTCCCGTGATGTCAACCGTGGATGATTCCGGAGGAAATGAAAAACGGGAAAGCATGAAATCCGCAGAGTTTCGCCTTCCCGTTTTTCCGGAGTTTACGCCTGGTATCTGAGTTCGCCTTCGACGAAGACGGATTTCACCTTGAAGTTGCTGTTCAGGATGACAATGTCCGCCAGATAACCCGGAGCGAGTCTGCCGATCTTTTCGAGTCCGAGAGCCTGCGCCTGGTTCCAGGAGGTGGTCTTGATGAGGTCTTTCAGCGGAAGCCCCGTGATTTCATAGACATTGCGGAGGGCATCGCAGATCTGGAGCGTGCTTCCCGCGAGGGCTCCGTTGGAGGCAAGCCTTGCCGCGCCGTCCTTCACGATCACGGCGAGCCCGCCGAGCGAGGATTCCCCGTCAGGCATTCCCGCCGCGCGCATGGCGTCCGTGATGAGCTGAATCTTCTCGACGTTTTTCAGGGAGAAGATCAGAGAGATCATGTCCGGGCAGATGTGGAGCTTGTCGCAGATCAGTTCGATGAAGACGTCTTTGCAGGCGAATCCGGCGCCGACCAGTCCGATGTCGCGATGATGAAGCGGCGTCATCTGATTGCAGAAATGCGTCAGATTCTGGAGTCCGTGCTCGTGGGCTGCCTGGAACTGCTTGAATGTCGCCGCGCTGTGAACGCAGGACGGCGTGATGCCTTCCGCAAGACATTCCGCTGCAAACTTGTCGCCTCCGGGCATTTCGACGGCATAAGAGACTTTCTTGACAGGAAAAATCTTTGCAAGGCGCCTGACCATCTCAATGTCGGGCTCTCTCACGAAATCAGGATTCTGGGCGCCGAGGCACTTCGGATTGATGAACGGTCCTTCGAGGTGAACACCCGCGAGCTTGACGCCCTTGACACCGTTCTTGACGTAATCCGCAGCCGTCCGGAGAGATTTTGCAAGCTGTTCTTCGGGGAGGGTCAGCGTTGTGGGAAGGAAGGTGGTAACGCCTTCTTTGAGCTTGTCGATGCCGATTGTCGTCATCGCTTCATCGGTGGCGTCGCTGAAATCGACGCCGGACTTTCCGTGACAGTGGATGTCCACGAATCCGGGGACGGTCATGTCTCCGTTGACGTCAATCACCTTGTCCGTCTGCGGCAGGGCGTCGCCTTTGGCGAAAATCTGCCTGATTGTGTTATTTTCAACAAGGATGGAAGCGCCTTCCAGCTCCACATCCGGCGAGATGAGGTTGCAGTTTTTGAAAAGCATGTTCATGAGATTTACTCCTGTTTGTTTTTGAACAGGCAGAATATAATCAAAAAATGAAACAAAGTCAAGCATGTTTTGCATTATTTGACAAATTCGGAGAAGGGAAAGGGCGTCCCGCACTGCTTCCCGCCGGGGACGCCGGATGGATGCTGCGGAGGCTGTCCTCCGCAGGGGGCTTCCGTTTCATGCAGTTATTCCAGCAGGAAGACGGTGCCTTCCTCTGTTTCATAGACTGTTTTCCAGTTGTTTCGTTTCAGGAGATTGACGAAGTTCTCCCGTCTGGCGAGCAGGACTGCATATTTTGCATTGGTCAGGCGGCCGAGAAGTCCGGCGCTGTCCCGGACATGCTCCAGGTTCAACAGCAGCTTTTCCACTTTCTTGACGTATCTGCCGTCGAGGGCAAAAGAGAAGGCGGGATCCATTCCCCAGAGATAGCAGTTGCGGTCATTGGCATAAAAAATCGTGGGGAAATCTCCCCAGTTCAGATTGATGACGGACGTATTCGGCGGAATATTCTGCTGCATCCATTTTCCAATGCCCAGTGCCGGGTGCACCATTGCCGGACTGAGCGTCAGGTTCAGAGAGGAGGATACCATGCCGAGAAGGATGGCGAGAACCGTTCCGGCAAGGTACATCTTCAACGGTCTGCCACGAAGCGGAATCAGGATGTTTTCCTTTAACGCCTCGTTGACGACGAGCGCCCCGAACAGCATCATGAACGGAACCGCATACTCCACCGTGCGGAGCGCGACGAACATTCCGCCGGTAAAGAGAACGGCGAGAAGTCCGATCGCCTTGATGTGGGGCGCGATGGCGGACCAGCCTTTCATGACGGCGAGACGGCAGAAGCAGAGCAGAATCAGGTAAGTGGAAACATAAAACGGGAGCATTGGCTTATGCCAGCGGAATTTCGGCGCAAGCATTTCCATGGGAAGCATTGCCGAACTGGCTTTCTGAAAATCGCTCGTGAAAACAGGTCCGAAAAGGGCGTCGACAGACTGCACCTTCCAGATGATGAACGAATTCGGAAACTGCGGGTGAATCAGCAGTCCGAGCATGACACCGCCGAATGCCGCCGCCGGAATCCAGAACACTTTTGCCGAATCCCGCTTGAAATATGCCGCCGCAAACACGAACGCGGGAATGACAATGAACTGCGGATTGGAATAAGTCCATGCGTAGATGAACGAGATTACGCCTGCGGCAATGATCCGGAAACGGAGCGTGCCTGCTGTCAGAAGCGCGCATGTCACCAGAAGAAAGGCGAGGGAAAGCACATGCGGGCGCATCATGAGCAGCCGGAACATGAAATGAGAGGAGATCAGCGGCATCAGAATGGAGAAGGTCATGATGAGAGGCGGAGAGACTCCCATGCGCCGCATTGTGAAAATGAATGCAAAAAGCGCCGAGGCGATCAGCAGATACGACGGAATGTTGAATGGTGCGCCGGTCGGCAGGTGGAGAAGTTTCTGGATGCCGTGAACCACCCACAGCGCCCCGTGAAACAGCAGTTCCTTGTCGGCGAAGCGGTCGTTCCAGATGGACATTGTCAGCCACGGGAATTTTTTCGCTCCGAATACGGACGGTCCAAGCTCCGCCATCTTCATGTGGTAGTAGGCGTCGCTGTCGGTCTCTCCGCCGTCCATGATCTGCGGGCGCAGAACGCACAGCCAGGCGAACGGAATTGCAAAAGCAAGGAACAGGAAGATTTTCGCATATTTTTTGCTGTTGAGCTTTTCCTGAAGCTCCATATTGGAATATTCTTTCATGAGCTTTTCACTTGACGTATTTGCCGATGATGAGATCAAGTTCTTTCCTGAGACGGGGCGCAATGGCCTCTCCGTGCGTGATGATCGCTCCGTCGAGGGCATGTCCGCAGGAACACTGCCGCCTGACGGCTGGGAAGGCCTCCGCCATGTGTGCGATGATCCGTTTCGCGAGGGCGATGTTGGCGGCGAAGTTCTCCCGGATCATATTGACGGTGACAAACTCATTATGCGGATGCCAGGAGTCGTAATCCGTCACCATTGCGATGGAACTGTAACAGATTTCTGCCTCGCGTGCCAGTTTGGCTTCCCCCAGATTGGTCATGCCGATCACGTCGAACCCGAGCCGGTGATAGATGCGGGATTCCGCCGCCGTTGAAAATGCCGGGCCTTCCATGTTGACATAAGTGCCTTTCCGGTGGACGACGGGACGTTTTGCAGTTTCGGGCAGTTCCGCGACCGCTTTCTCGGAAACGACGGCGGCGAGCTCTGCAAATTCCGGACAGACCGGATTCGCAAACGCAAGGTGCGCAACGATCCCCCCGCCGAAAAAAGTGTGCGCGGAACTCTGCTTTGTCCGGTCGTAAAACTGGTCGATGACGACAATGTCGCGCGGCGAATACTGTTCCTGGAGGCTTCCGACCGCGGAAATGCTCAGAATATGGGTGACGCCGAGCTGTTTGAGTGCATATATATTGGCTTTATGGTTGATTTCGGACGGCAGAATGGTATGCCCTCTGCCGTGCCGGGGCAGAAAATAAAGAGTTGTCCCGCCGATGGTGCCTTCCGTAATTTCATCGGAAGGTTTTCCGAACGGAGTCTCTGCCGCATGTGCCCGGCGGCATTCCAGGCTGTCCAGTTTTTCCAGCCCGCTGCCTCCGATGATTCCTAATTTCATAATACTATCTCCTGCTGAATCGTTGCAATCAAAGAAAAATAACATAATCAGCACGTTTTTTCAAATGTCGGAGCGGATTGTTTTAAGGAAAATGAAAAGTTGCGGCATTTTGAGATTGTAAATCCCGAAGCGGCGTATTACTTTAATTCGGATTCACGGGAATAAAAAATGAGGATGACCCATGCGGAAAATATTTTTTGCCCTGCTGGCGGCGATTCTCCTGCCGCCGGCTTCTGCCGATGATTTTGAGGATTTTGAACAGGCGGCGGCGACGGTTGCCGCCAACTACAACCGCGCGGTGGATTCCCGCGGGACACGTTTCGAGACCAGTTACAAACAGCACGTTGCCAGTATGTGCGGGCTTGCCAGGAAGGTGCAGCGCGTGATCGACCGCATGAAGCTGGGCGATGACTTGAATCTGGTGGGGATCTCGGAGGAAATCCGCTTGATCTATGAGGAAAACAACAAGGATTTCAAGGCGAACAGGAAGGAGCTGAAAAAAATGGTCGGGCGTTCCGGGGATCCCGCCACGCTGTTTAAAATCCTTGCGGCGGACATCAGAAATCTGAAGACAATGCGCTTTACCACGGATGACGGCGGTTCCATCAAGGAGTCGCTGGAGACGAAGCGGCGTCTGATCGCTTATGACCGGATCCTGAAATTTTTCATGAAATATCAGGCGGCATACCGGAAATCCAAGGATGACGAATCCTTCATGAAACTGTTTGACCAGCGGATGACGGTGCTGAAAAAACTGGGGGACGCCCTGGGAATTTATCTGCGCGCGAAGCATCCGAATTCGGGGATGCGTATCAACATTCAGGCGGAAACCGACATCATGCTCAAGAATTTCTATGCGCTTTACGAGTCTCAGAAAAAGAAGAAGACTTATACCGTGAAGCGTGCAGGCGGTTCCACGACCGTCAACGCGATCTCTTCCGAAATGCACTTCGCCCTTCAGAACATCCGGACATTTCTGATTGAACTGAACAATGCCGGCTTTGAGACGGATCCCCCTTTGAGCGGCAGGGAACAGGAGGAAAACGGCGGCAAGGCGGAAACCGCCTCTCCGGAGAACCCGTATGAAAAGATGTCCTATGCCGAACTGACTGCGGAACTGACCCGGCGGCGGAAGGAGATTTACCGTTCCAATACCTCCATGGACGGCTTTGACCGGGAGGCGCTTGCCGCCTATCTCGCCACATTGTCGCGGGAACAGCGCAGGAAATACAGCAAGTATCTCAGGGAATACCAGGCTTCCGGCTACAAAAACAGTCAGGCGACCCGTTCGGCAATTCTCCAGCTGCATACACAGCTGATCAGCGGGGAAAACACCATGTCGGCAAAGGAGATGGCGGATATTCTCAAAAAGATGGACAGAAAGAAAGAGAAAGAGGAAAAAGAGCTTGATGTGCTGGACTGACAGGCAGCGTTTCATCAATGATTCTGAATGAGGTGTCTTCCCATGGAGATCAATCCTGATGTGAAAAAGAGTATTTTTGAGTCTCATGACGCCTGGAGCGCCTCGGGGCTGCTTTTTGCGTCCCGGAAACCGCTTCTTCATTCGATGCTGGTCGGATGCGGTTACGAAACCCGTTATTCCACCAACTACGATTTCAGCGGACTTTCCCGCGGCGCCGCCGAATTTGTCATTTTCCAGTATACCATATCCGGGGAGGGGTCCCTGGATTATGAGGGGCGCACGTTCAAGATGAGGGCAGGGGACGCCATGCTGGTTCATGTTCCGCACGACCACCGCTATTATCTGGCTCCGGATTCCAAGTCATGGCGTCTTCTCTTCTTTACCTTGTCCGGCAGGGAGGCTGTCCGTCTGATGCGTGAGGCGGAAATGCTCTACGGTCCGATTATTCATCTCAAGATGGATTCCCCGCTGCTGAACTATGTTTTTTCCGTCGTTGCGGAATTGCAGAAAACGGGAATGCGTTCCCCGTTTCAGGCATCGGCGATCGCATATCAGTTCGTCATGACCCTGCATGAGTGTTTTTCATACGATTCTTCACACGGAACACCGCAGGACAAGACATTCATCCGGACGGTTCTTGGATTCTGCACGAAGCATCTGGCGGATGACATCAGCGTTGATGACATTGCCCATGCCGCGGGATACAGCCGTTACCATTTTTCCAGAATTTTCCATCAGCTTTACGGAATGCCGCCCTCAAAATTTCTTGCCGAGCTGCGTTTGAAGTCCGCAGTCCGCATTCTCCAGATGGAGTGCTGCACAATCAAAGAGACCGCCGCCCGCTGCGGCTTCAAGGATGAAAGTTACTTCTGCAAAGTGTTCCGCAAGGCGCATGGAGTTTCTCCCGACGCCTTCCGTCAGGTGCCGTCGAGGAAAACAGCGGATCGTGATTGACATGCCGTGATGCGCGGATTTTTTCCGGATGAAGTGCTTTACCGCAAAACAGGATTGAACGAAATGGAGCGGGTGAAGGGAATCGAACCCTCATACTCAGCTTGGGAAGCTGGTGCACTGCCACTGTGCTACACCCGCTGGGGATGCAGTAACATACTCTGCTTTTTGCCGCAGTCAAGGGCAAATTGCATGGAAAATACAAAAAAAAACCGGAACCCGTGAAAAAGGTTCCGGCTTTGAATCGAATGCGATTACTGAGAGATCGCTTCCGCGGGGCATTCGCCGACACAGGCACCGCAATCAATGCACTTGCCGTCATCAACGTTTGCTTTTCCGTCGACCATGGAGATCGCTTCAACCGGGCAAGCGCCTGTACAGGCTTCGCATCCGACGCATTTTGTTTCATCAACTTTAGCTGCCATGATAAAATCCTCCTGTTTTGAGTTCTTGAAAAAAATAAAACCAAAGTCCGGTATAATAGCCCGTTATTCGGTTTTCGTCAAGCCTTTTCGGTGTTTTTTCATGAGATTTCTGTTTTGTTCGGACAGTGAAAGGTCTTCCGGTGTTTTTGCCGGAAGACCTCCGGAAAGTCGTGGGGATTGTTATTTCTCCACGAGACGGTCGTCAACCCAGCGGAACTTCGCCAGGTCAAGATTGATTTCGATCACGGGATACATCCACATGATGCAGGCGGAGTTTTCTTTGGCGTTCCATTCGTATGTCTTGCCGCTTCCGTTGACCGCGGAAAGTTTTACCTGATTATCTTCCCGCGAGTAGTGGCGGATCACAATCTCGTTGGTGTCGCGCAGTTTTGCCACCACCGTATCACCGTTCTGCGCATATTCTCCGCTGGCGACCAGAAGAACCGTTCCAAGGGGGAAATCCCCGCATTTTGCTGTTTCGTCCAGCTCGATCGCGAAATAACCGGGTTTTACGTCATGTGCGAACAATGCGCTTTTTCCCCCAAGATTTTTTGCATAGGTGACGGGGGATTCTATGGTCGGGTCGAAGTCGGCGAACTGGGAAATGGCTGCAATCGGCGCTTTATTGATTCTGGACGGTTGTTCCGCCGCATAAGTGGCTGATTCCTCACGAAGCATGTACCGGGGTCTGTCATACGGATTTCCGTGCATAAAGGGCTTGAGTTCGTGACGGAGCTTGCTGGTCCAGAGCTGTCCGCTGATGTTTCCGGTTTTACCGTTTTTCCAGAAAAGAATGGTGCTGTGGGCAATGCCCAGATGTTTGGCAAACTGCGTGATATTGCCATAATGATCAATGGCGTTGTCAATCGCTGTCAGAATTTCAGGAGTGACTTTCATGTGATTTCCCTTTCGTTTGTCGCTCAGACTGTTTTTCAGAAAAAACTAAGTTTCCTGGTTGCATCCCTCTGCGAAAAAAGTGTTCCCTGCGTTCATAACATAGCATGGCGGCAACATTTTTTCAAAGATGAATGGTGAAAATAGTCATGTAATTTTCCGAGATTCAAGTTTATTTAAACCTCTTTCCGTTTTCATGTGGAGTCTTCTTTCTGCTCAGACAGCGGAAAAGCGGAAAAGTTATCCGCGTGAAAACAAAAACAGAAAAAATATCGGAAAATTGTTTTCTGTCTGCCGGACTTGACAAAAGCTCTTCTTCTGCAATATTAAGGGCGGACCATCAAGAAACATTTACTTTACGGGAGAGGCAAAGATGATTTCAGATCATGACAATCAGTCCAATGGTGCCGTGAATTCCGGACATCGCTTCGGCACCTTTTACGGCGTTGTCCTGCCGTCCTTACTGACAATGCTCGGAGCAATTATGTTCCTGCGCGTCAACTACATCACCGGAAGAGCGGGCCTTGTTTACGCGCTTGCCATTCTTGCCGTTGCGATCAGCATTGTCATGGCGACGGCGCTTTCCATATCCGCGATTTCCTCCAATACTCCGGTCAAGGGCGGCGGAGTCTATTTTCTGATTTCACGCACTCTCGGACCCGGTTTCGGCGGTTCCATCGGGGTTACACTGTTTCTTGCCCAGGGAATTTCCATTCCGTTCAACATTCTTGGATTTGCCGAAGCCGTCTGCAGCGATTTTCCCGCCGCGGCTCCCTATTATCTGTTCCTTGCACTGGCGACCGGAGTGATTCTCGGGTGCATCACGTTTTCCGGAGCGGATCTCGCAATGAAGTTTCAGCTGTTGATCTTCATTGCTCTCGCAATCGGCATTCTTACGATGTTTTCCGGTGCGCTGGGGCATATCAGCCCGGAAACCTTTCAGGCGAATCTGGAACCGGTTCCGGAAGCCCGCTTCGGGCGTCTTTTCGCCGTGTTTTTTCCTGCCGTGACCGGTATCATGGCTGGCGTGAACATGTCCGGCGACTTGAAGGATCCCTCCCGGTCAATCCCGAGGGGAATCATCATAACGATTCTGCTGGGGGGAGGGCTTTATCTGCTTGAATTTCTCTTGTACGGCGCGGCATTCGACCGCAATGAGCTGATGCGGAATCCCTACAAGGTCATTGTCGACAACGCGCCGTTCGGAACCGGTTATCTGATTTCGCTCGGGGTGATCGCGGCGACGATTTCGACAGCGCTGGGGCTGTTTGTCTGTGCGCCGCGCGTGCTTCAGGCACTTGCCAGGGACAGTATTTTTCCGCAGCTTTCCGCTCTTGCCAAAGGATATGGGGAACACAATGAGCCGCGCCGCGCCACATTGGTTCTGGCGGTTGTCACAATCGCGATTCTGCTCTGGGGCGGTTCGGAGGGGCTGAGTCCGACCGGCATGAGCACCGGAATGAACATGGTTGCGGAAATCGCCTCCATGTGTTTCCTGCTGACTTACGCGATGGTGAATCTTGCGGCTTTTGTGGAGTCCTACGGAGCCAATCCGTCGTTCCGTCCCCGTTTCCGTTTTTTCCACTGGTCGATTGCAATGTATGGCTTCATCGCCTGCATTCTGGTCGCGTTTTATATCGACTACATTGCGGCGACGGCCGCGCTGGTGATTGCGTGGGGGCTTTTCCTCTATATCAAGCACCGTCAGTTTGAAGTGGATTTCGGGGATGCCCGGCGCGGTTTTCTCTATTCAAGAATCCGCATGAATCTCTATAAACTTGCCAGAACTCCGGTGCATCCGAAAAACTGGCGTCCCACAATGGTGATTCTGTCCAGCCGTCCGGAGACGCAGTTTTATATGCCCTACTTCGCCACGATGCTGGAATCCGAACGGGGCATCATTTCAATGGTGCAGTTCGTGGAATGCCGTGAGGACAGCGAGGCATTCGGAATGCGCGATCAATACCGGAAACAGCTTGCAGGCATTCTGGAGCAGCATGAAATCTACAGCGTTTTCCCCGAGGTGGTGGTCTGCAGGGACTTCGACAAGGCACTCTATGTCTTCCTGCAGTCGCATCTGGTCGGACCGCTGAAGCCGAATATCGTGATGATGGGATTTCCCGACAACAGGGAACGGATCGATCAGAACATCAGGCATATCCGGACGATTCAGACGCTTCACATGAGCTGCGTCATGATGCACAATTTCGATCCTTGCCGGCGACTGCTCCGCCGTGTCGTCCGCGGACGTGTGGACATCTGGTGGCGCGGCACCAACAACATATCCCTGATGCTGATTCTTGCCAATCTCCTTGTGAATGCTCCGCTGTGGCAGGGAACGACTCTGCGCATTCTCCGTGTGGCGGAATCGGAACGGGAAGCCGATACGCTGCGCGAAGAACTGGAAAGCATTGTGGAGTCCGCACGAATCAAGGCGGCTGCCTGTGTGTTTACGGCGGACGAGCCGTTCTATCTGGTGCTGCGCAGGGAATCGGCGAATGCCGCCGCAGTCTTCATCGGTCTCTGCCCGCCGGATTCGGACGAGGAGTTCCATAAAATCTTTCAGCGCTTCAATATCATGCTGGAGGGAATGCCTCCCGCATTTGTCGTAACCTCTTCCGGCGGAGCCGATCTGCGGGCATAGAGGGCGCCCGCCTGAAACGGGTGTCTGCATCAGGCGATGGCGCATGGCGCGGGCTTTCCTGTCTCTTTTTTCTGGATATTTTTCTTGCTTTTTTCTTTTGCTGTGCTATCTTTAAGAAAGAAATTCTGTGTCATGACCTGGCGTTGTGCGCGGAGTGCCGGACACAGGGCGCTCACAGGAACGCGTGCAAAGGCATCTTCTGAAAAGAAAAAGGAAAGAAAGGATAAAACCAATGGGACTGTCGGAACTGTCCGGCAGCACCTCTATGCGGGCGTGTCTGCGCATTTTTCTGCGGATATGTGCCGCTGCGGTGCTGTGTATCAGTGTGCCCGCTTCGGCGGGAGATTCCGGGGAGAATCGGTTTGACGCGATTATTGATGAAGTCGCGGGCACTTACAACGTGGATCCTCTCCTGATTAAAGCGTTGGTATGGCATGAAAGCCGTTTCGATCCGCTTGCAAAGGGCTGCTCCGGAGAAATCGGGCTCATGCAGATCAAAATGGTGGTGGTTCAGGACTGGGCGGAAGCCAAAGGCGTGAAGATTCCTTCCCGTGCGGAGGTGTTTGACCCTTATGTCAACATTGAAATCGGAACCTGGTATTTTGCCCGCGCTCTCAATAAATGGCGGGAAAGCACTCATGCGCTGCTGCTCGCGCTGGGAGAATATAACGCCGGTCCCGGACGTCTGCGCCGCTGGATCAGCCGTTGCAACGGAAACAAGGAACTGGCGATTTCCCGTTCCGCTTCCGCCGATTACGTCAAGTCGATTCGGAACAAATATCTGGAATATGCGATCGAACAGGCGGGAGTTCTTGCCTCCTCCGCGGAACACGGAAACTGGAAGACGGCTTTTTCCCGGTGATTCTTTTTCCTGTTTGAAGCCTTTGTTTTTATGACTCCGTTTCCGTCATGCGCAGTGCCGTGACAGCCGGGCAGGGCGGGATTTTCTGTCGCGTCTGCCCGGTTTCCGCCGGAGGCGAATCAGCTTTTTTTCTGTCCGTTTGCAAAATATTCCATGAGTTCGGGACGAACCGGCGGAATATCCATCGGGATGTTGCCGCTGCGCATGGAACGGTGGGCAAGTGCTCCGGCGGCGACAGCGTTCCGCGCGGCGACCGGAGACACGACGGGCGGTCTGCCGTCGCGGACAAAATCGAAGAAGGCGTTGACGATATTCGGATCGGAACCGCCGTGCCCGCCGTCCGATGCTTTCAGATTGTAGACAATGTCCGGCTCCCTGCGGGAACCCCGCTGTGTCCAGACATGGATCTGGCAGTCGCCGAAGTCTCCGATGTTTTCCACCCGCCCATGCGTTCCGATGAATGTGTAGTTCCGCTCGGAGTCCGGCGCATACATGCACTGCTCATACGACGCCTGGACTCCGTTGTCCAGCTGCATCATCACCATGTTGTGATCTTCTACGTCCAGTTTGCCGTCCAGCCCTTTCAGTTCAAGCGGCGGCCAGCAGTCGGGCTTCCATGAAGCCTTGCGATCCGGCGCCTCTCCCTCCTTCAGGCGTCCGGTCGTGCGGTTGTAGACGGAGAGTTTACCCATTCCGATGACACGTGCCGTATAACCGCCGGCAAGCCAGTGGATTACGTCAATGTCATGTGCGCCCTTCTGGAGCAGGAGTCCGTTGCAGGTCTCTTTGCGCGCGCACCAGTGGCGGAAGTAACAGCTTCCGTAGTTGATGAAGTGACGCACCCAGACACACTGGATTTCGCCGATGGCGCCGGAGTCGATGACCTCTTTCATCTTGAGGATGGACGGCACATAGCGCATGTTATGACCGACGAACAGCTTTGACCCCGTCCGGAAGGCAGTTTCCAGAATCCGGTCGCACCCTTCGATGGAAAGCGCCATCGGCTTTTCCAGATAGACCGCTTTTCCCGCCTCAAGCGCGGCGACGGCGATTTCCTCATGATACTGGTCGCGAACCATTACGCATACGGCATCGACGTCCGGATCGGCGATCAGCTCCTGATACGTCGCATAGAGATGCGCTTTCGAGTCCGGATGTTCCCTGCGGTAAAGTTCCAGCATGGCGGGATTGCGGTCGCAGACCGCCGTCATCTCCGCTTTGTCCCGCGGATAATTGCATTCGATGAGTGCTGCGCGCAGGGAAAAATCCGCCCCGATCAGCCCGATACCGGTTTTCTTCATATTCTGTTTCCTTGTTTTTGCATGAACTGACTGCGGAGCGCGATGGCGTTTCCCCGGAAAAACTTCTCCTGCTCTTCCGGCAGTCCCCAGCGGTAATACAAACCGCCGACGAACTCGAAGTAGAGTTTCCAGAATTCCGCCAGGCGCAGGGCGCGTTCATTGGACGCCTCAATGCCGTAGAACTCGTCGGTTGCGAAATGGAGCTTGTCATTGAAGAACCGCTCCGTTCCGTCGTGAGCCCGGCGGTCCAGCAGCTCCCGAAGCGTATCCACGGAGCGCAGATAGCCGCTGACGTCGCTGCAGATGTTCCTGTAATAATACAGATTGTGCTGCACTTCCTCCAGAAAGGGATACCCCTGGTGGCCGCCGATGATCTGCAGTTCCGGGAACGCCTCCGCGATTCCGGCAAGATGGATCGGGCGCATGTTTTCCGGTCCGAAGGCATGAGGACGCGCCGGATTGTATGGCGTTCCCTTTGCGATCAGTCCTGTGTGGAAGAGAATCGGCATGCCGAGTTCCTGCGCCCGTTCATAGAGCGGATAATATTTTTCGTGATTGTAAGGCTGAAGCTGCTTGTAGGGCTTCAGCCCGACGAATCCCATGTCGCGGAGACGGTTGATCTGATCCGGCGTGTCGCGGTCGAGGTCGAGAAACCCGAACGCAAGGAAAAAGCCGTCGTAGCGCCTGACCGTTTCCAGAAGCTCCTTCTGTTCCGCGAAACGGACGTCCCCGAGGCTGCCCACGCCGGAAAGATCCATCAGCCAGATCTGTTCAAACACGCCGGATTCGACAATTCTGTCGATCCCCGCCGCGTTGTGCGTCAGATGCGCATGTGCGTCAATGAATTTCATCGGATGCTCCGTCAGATGTTGAACTTCGGCGCCGTGGCGGTCTTGAGGTCGGTGACGATCAGCAGGTTTTTGTGGTTTCTCGCATGTGTGACCGGATAGTCGTCGCCGGGCTGTCCGAGCGCGGCGATGCGGATGATCGTATTTGCCCAGAAGAATTCCTGCGATTCGTTGCGGGTCATGAGCAGCATGCGGCGTGCGGCGAGGCACTGTTTCATTCCCATTGTGATTGCGCGGCGCGGGAAGTTTTCAAGGTTTCCGCCGACTCCCTTGTGGCGTGTCGAATCAATGGTGCGTGTGAACTCGTTGATCGTGAGGATGCGGGGATCGGAATCCCTGACGCCCGGCTCCGGTTCATTGAATGCGACGTGCCCGTGGATGCCGATTCCGCCGTAGCAGACTTCGATTCCGCCGGCGTCTTCAATCATTTTCGGGAGATCCTTCAGGTTTTCCGGCGTGGGGAAGATGATCTGATCCGCCGGCATGAGAAGGTCGGGGCGGATGCGGTTGAAGAGCAGAGGCCCGATCTGCCCGCGGAAACTCAGCGGATGCGTTGCCGGAATGAGCTGATCGTTGTCGTCGCAGTATTCATCCATGAAGAAAAAGCGGACGTTTTTCAGGTTGAGGTTCAGATAGTTGATCTTTTCCGCCATGATGCGGTAGGGCTGCGTCGGACCGACCGGCATGATGAATGATACAATTTTATCACCCTCGGCGGCTTTCCGGAACTCCCCGACCATTTCATCCGCGAGAAATTCGTAGACTTCGTCCAGAGTCTCCATGACCTTGAGCTGACCTCTGGATTCTCTGACAAGCTCTTCCACGGACAGACTCAAAATTCTTCTTACTTCTTCGGAACGGTTCATACTGTTGCCCTTTCATTTGTTTTTTTTGCAAGTGCATGAGTTCTCCTGTTGCAATTATATTATAGGCGTATATTTTAAGAAGAGAAATAATATTTTTGACGCATTTTTATCACAAATGATGCAAAAGGTGGAAAAACATGGGAAAAATCAAGATCATCAGCCGTCCGGACCCGAATAAACTGCCGGATTTCCAGCTTCCGCTGCATGTGCGTTCCGTAGGGTGCAATGAAAGTGACTGCGGATGGAGTGAATGTGTCGCCGGCGGGAAAAAGCTCTTCGTGCAACTCTTCTGGACACTGAAGGGCAGCGGGGAGATCACGCTTCCGGACCGTAAAATCATTACGCGGGAGGGAGAGGTTTTTTATCATCTGCCCGGGGAGGAGCACCGGCACAGGACGCTGGGGAAACAATGGCACTATTACTGGTTCACGTTTGACGGCGCGGGCGCGGCGGATTTTATCACGTCCTACGGCTACGGACGCGATTCCCGTTATGCCGGAGAATGTCCGGTCAAACTCTTTCTGGAACTGGAACTCCTGCTCCGGGAACGCACGCCGTATGCGCAGAGACATGCCGTATCCGTCGCGGCGGAGATTCTGGCGCTTGCCGGAGGCAGGTTCAGCGACAAGGCAAGCCGGGATGTGGTCAGGCGGTTCATTGATATTGCGCAGGAATCCGCCTCGGATATCCGGCTGAGCGCCACCGGTCTGGCGAAGGAGCTTGGCGTGCACCGGACGACGCTCAACCGCATCTTCCTCCAGGAAATGGGGATGACGCCCGGCAGCTACCTGCAGGAACAGCGGATTCAACATGCGCTGTCCCTGCTGCGGGAGACGGAACTTCCGATCAAGGCGATTGCCTCGGAATGCGGGATGCCGCACACCAGCTATTTCTGCCGCCTGATACGGAAAGCGACGGGCTTTACTCCCGCCGGTTATCGGAAACAGGGCGGTGTGGATTGAAAGTTTCCCCGCGCGGACAGGAGGAAACTGCGCAAAAAAACACCCCCGCCGCAGGGCAGGGGTGTCGGAAATACAGAGCAATTCGGAACGTCAGGCGACGGGTCAGCCTCTGATGATTTTCAGAAGTTCGTCACGCTTCTCTTCCATCGTCTCTTTGTCCTTGGCTTCGACGATGAGGCGGAGGAGCGGCTCCGTATTGGAGGAGCGGACATTGAACCACCAGTTGGAATATTCCGTGGAAATGCCGTCGAGCTCGAACATGTGCCCGTCGGAGTATTTGGTTCTGATCCGGTCGAGAATCGGCTTCACGTCGGCGACTTTGGAGTTGATCTCGCCGCTGGAGAAATATTTGCGGAGCGGGGCGACCAGTTCGCTGACCGGCTTTTTCCTGCGGCAGATGAGATTTGCCAGTTTGATCATGGCGAGTCCCTGGGATTCCGCCACGTAGTTTTCCTTGAAATAGTAGTGACCGGAGAGTTCGCCGGCGAAAACGGCTCCGTATTCCCGCATCTGCGCTTTGATGAAAGCGTGTCCGACTCGGGACATGATCGGCTTGCCGCCGTTCTCCTGAATACATTCCTTGACCGCCCAGCTGCTGCGGAGGTCGTAAAGAATCGGAACGGTGCCCTGTCCCTTTTCGGAAAGGATGTCCTGTGCAATCAAGGCAGTGAAGAGATCCATCGGAATGATCTCGCCCTTGTCGTCTACGAATCCGCAGCGGTCGGCGTCGCCGTCGAATCCCGCGCCGAAATCCGCGCCGACTTCCACGACTTTTGCGCGGAGGGCGTTCAAGGTGTCCGTATGAAGCGGGTTTGCCTCATGATTCGGGAAGGTGCCGTCCAGCTTTTTGTAGAGCGGAATGATCTCGAAGAGGTCTTCGATTCCCCCGATTTCGTAGGAGCCCATGGCGTTGGCGTAGTCCACGACGACTTTGAGCTTGCGGTCCATTTTCGCGTGGGAGCGGAGAAACTCTCCGTATTCCCTGCCGATGTCATAGGAGGAAATCGTGCCGGTGCGTTCCGCTTTCGGCCATTCATTCCTGGCGACGAGATTTTCAATGTCGGCGATGCCTGTTGCGCCGCTGATCGGAACTGCCTGCTGACGGCAGATTTTGAATCCGTTCCATTCCGCGGTATTGTGGGAAGCTGTGATCATGATGCTGGCATCCGCGCCGAGCTTGCCGTTTGCATGATAAGACATCGGCGTCGAGCACATGCCGAGGTCAATGACGTCCGCGCCCTGTTCCGTAATGCCTTTTGCGAGTGCGTTGAAGAGCGGGAATGAATGCGGGCGCATGTCTCTGCCGACCACGACCTTTTTTGCTTTCAGGAACACAACGACTGCTCTGCCGATTCTCTCGGCAATATTCTCGTCCAGCTGCTCCGGATAGACGCCACGGATATCGTAGGCTTTGAAAATTCCTGACATGATACATCTCCTTATGAAATTCAAATTGAATAAGTAACTTACTGTCAAAGTCTTTCATTGTCAAGAGGAGGGAATGAGATTAAACGTGAAATAAATGAAAGGCGTGTCGCCGGATGAAAATCTTCCCACAAAGCAGAGGGAAATTACTATATTAGTTATTTTTAAGCGTAAACCTGCATATTTATCGCATAAAAAAGCTGAACTTTGCATTTTATGCGTTGACATACCGCTGTTCCTTGTTATATTGTCCGAATGGCTGGGCGGATACAGATACATGCTGTAACGTTGAATTAAAAAACTATGTTTGCAACCAATTAAAATAAGGACGGATAAAAGTATTATCATGAAGAAAAACGACTCCACATGACGGAACCGGTCGCAGGACAAGGGGGGTATCATAGAAAAAAGAGAGTGTAAAATAAGGGTAGATAAGGTTTTTTATGTTTTGGCTGGACTGGATTATTGTAGTCATTCCGTTGCTGGTCGTTCTGGCAATCGGATTGAAATCTCAGAAATATGTGAAAAGCGTCGCCGACTTTCTGGCGGCGGGTCGTGTTGCCGGGCGTTATGTGATCTGCGTTGCCAGCGGTGAAGCCGGGATGGGGTTGATTTCACTGGTGGCAATGTGGGAAATGTACTATACCTGCGGATTCGCAGTCAGTTTCTGGAGTGCGATTTCGGCTCCGCTGGCGCTGATCTTCGGATTGACCGGTTTCTGTATTTACCGTTTCCGTGAAACCAAGGCGATGACGATGGGGCAGTTCTTCGAGATCCGCTACAACCGGGCGTTCCGTATTTTTGCCGCTGTCCTCCAGTCCATTTCCGGTGTGATCAACTACGCTATCTTCCCTGCCGTCGGCGCACGCTGCATGATGTATTTCCTGGATCTGCCGGTGCATTTTTACATCTGCGGCTGGAGATTTTCCACGTTCGGACTTCTGATGCTCTTCTTCCTCGGTCTGGCTGTCTGGATCGTGACCATGGGCGGGCAGATCACCATCATGGTTACGGACTGCGTGCAGGGGCTTGTCTCCTATCCGCTGTATGCCATCATCGTCGCTTATATTTTCTACCGTTTCTCCTGGAATGGCGAAATGGTGCCGGCTTTGATGAACCGGGCTCCCGGCGAGAGTATGCTGAATCCCTATGACATTGAAAATATGCGGGACTTCAATCTGTTCTACGTGTTTGTCGGTATCTTCAGCACGATATTCAACCGCATGGCATGGAGCGGCACACAGGGTTACAATGCAGCCGCCGCCAATGCGCATGAACAGAAAATGGGCGGTCTTCTCGGAACATGGCGCGCCGGTTTTTCCACCATGATGATCGTCCTGCTGGCTGTTGCCGGATATACCTACATGAATCATATCGACTTCAAGAAAGATTCCGACAAGGTTCACAGGCAGCTTACGGCAAAGACCATGGAGGAGATTGCGTATGAACAGCCTTACGCCGGAATCCGCAATGACGTCGAGACTCTGACGGAAACGGGCACTGTCACTCCCGCTCTGAAGGAAATTCTGGCGCAGGACAAAAAATTTGATCTCAGCAAACCGTTGGATCCTTCCCAGTACAGAGAGGCCGCCCAGGCGGCTGTCGCCACTGTTGACAAGGGAAAAGCGCAGACGATCGGAACAATTTACCATCAGATGCTGGTTCCGGTTGCATTGCGTGAAATGCTTCCGATAGGAATGACGGGCGTGCTTTGCGCTCTGCTGATCTTCCTGATGCTTTCCACGGATACGACTTACATGCACTCGTGGGGCAGCATTATTGTGCAGGACATTATTCTGCCTCTCAGAAAGAAACCGTTTACTCCGAAGCAGCAGTTGAATCTGCTGCGTCTGATTATCGCCGGCGTTGCCGCATTTGCATTCCTGTTTTCGTTCTTCTTTGCACAGATGGACTACATTCTGATGTTCTTTGCCATTACCGGCGCGATCTGGCTGGGCGGTGCCGGACCCGTGATTGTCTTCGGGCTTTACTGGAAGCGCGGAACGACTTCAGGAGCTTTTGCAGCCCTGATTTCCGGTTCTTTCCTTGCCGTTGCCGGTATTATCTGCCAGCAGACATGGGCGAAATACATTTATCCGTTCCTGGTTGATATGGGCTGGGTGGACTCCGTTGCGTGGTTCTTCCATACTGTTTCGGCGCCCTTCAATCCCTATATTGTCTGGGAGGTCGCGCCGAACAAGTTCCCCGTGAACTCGCAGGAAATCTACTTCATCGCGATGGTTCTTGCGATTGTCCTCTATATCGGTTTTTCTCTGATGACCTGCCGCAAACCGTTCAACCTGGACCGCATGCTGCACCGCGGCGCTTATGCCACCGAGGGACAGACCCTTGAGAAGGTTCCGTGGAACAGACACACGCTCATTCCGAAACTGCTTGGCATCGACGCGAACTATACCCGCGGCGACAAGATTCTCGCATGGAGCGTATTCCTCTGGTCTTTCGGATGGAGCTTTATGCTTTGCTTTGTCGTGGTTGTGGTCTGGAACGCCTTCTATGAATGGCCGGATTCCTGGTGGTCGGTTCAGTTCTACATTACCAACCTGCTTGTTCCCGGCATTGTGGCTGTGGTTTCCACGATCTGGTTCTCCATCGGCGGTTCAGTGGATCTTTACAGACTGTTCCAGAGACTGAAGGACAAAGAGGAAAATGATCTTGACGACGGACGCGTGATCGGCAATGTTTCCGCCGCGGACCTTGCTCTTGTGGAAAAAGTCGAGGATTCCGCAGCAGAGAAGAAATAAGAACATATCTCATTCATGTGCCCTGTTTCCGCAGGGCATGAAAAAACAGGAGCCGGCAACTGCCTTCTCCTGTTTTTTTTGCTTTCCTCTGAATCAGGATTTGTCTCCGATGTCGTGATGCTCCTCCGCATTGCGCAGAGAGAATCATGCAGGATTCTCATGGCCGCGATTCTGCGGAAATACCGGACGCAGCATGCAAAATGAAACCTTCCGGCTTCCTGTATGCTTTGTTCCGTGGTACTTCCTTTCACTTCTTTCGTTTTTTTTCGTTTTCCCCAGTCAGTCAGCTTTATATTTTACGCAAAAATTGCATAAAATACTTAATTTTTGCGTTTGCAGGTATTGACATTATCGAAAAATACAATATAATTTAGAGTATCGTCCGTATGATTTTTTATTTCGACATGGTATGGAAAGTGGATTTGTTTCTGTAGAATGGAGAGGGACATTTTGGAAACAAAGACAAAAAAGGGAAACGGTGCTGTACTGGCGCTGGTGGCGGATCGCGCGCGGGTTTCCGCGGGAACGGTAAGCAGAGTCTTCAACAATTGCGGAGAGATACCACCCCGAACCCGGATTCGGGTTCTGGCGTCCGCACGTGAACTGGGGTTCCGTCCTCGTGTCGGGATACGCGGCAAACAGATTGCGCTTGTCACTGAACCTCCGCAGAATACAGTGATGGGCGGTTATGTCAATACCTTGACGCAATACATCTGTTTTGCCCTTTCCCTGCGAAAAGCAAGCGTGTCAATGATAACGGAAGATCATATTAATCTTCTTGCCGAAAGCTGGTTTGACGGAGTGATCGGAATTGCATGGCGGGAAGACACCATTGAAGTGCTGAAAGAACTGCATATTCCAGTAGTCTGGTTCTGCGACAATCAGGCGAAATGGTTTCATACTGTTTATTCGGATGCCCGCAAGACGGGGGAATTGGTCGGCAGTTATCTGCTTGCAAAGGGGCACCGGAAAATTGCGGTGATTCATCAGACCGACTATACCGGGTGCAACCGTCTGGTTGGGGTCCGGCTGGCGATGGTAAAAGCCGGACTTGACCCGGAGCGGCTGCTTCTGGGACTGGAGACAACTCCCGAACTGCTCCATTTTTCCGTGAAACGGCTGATTGATGCGGATTGTTCCGCGGTATGGGTGCCGGGCGAGGACATGAATGCGATAAAAGTAAGCTGGCTGATTCAGGAGCTGGCGGGGAAGCGGATTCCGGAGGATATTTCATTGATTGCGTCGGAAAACCCGGAAATCACCGCATTTCAGCGTCCCGCTCTGACAGCTGTTCAGGCTCCGTTACGCGAAATGGCGGAAGCGGCGGTTCGGATCATCATGGAAGACCGGCATGAGGGATTGACCAGCATTGAGATGCCAGTCCGGCTGATAGAGAGAAATTCCGTTGCGGTTTTACCCGCGGCGGCTCCTGTTCGTCAATGAAAGTTCAATAAAATAATTTTGAAAAGGAGAAAAGCCATGAAGAAAATCAAGACGGCGCCGGACATCTTTTCGGGAAAAAAGTGTTCCGGCGAAGAAAAAAAGCGGAACGGAGACTGTGGAAAATTCACATTGATCGAGCTCCTCATTGTAATTGCTGTCGTTGCAATTCTGGCCGCATTGCTACTGCCTGCGCTGAATCAGGCAAAAATGACGGCACAGTCCATCTCCTGCGTCAATAATCTGGGGCAGTTCGGGAAGGTTTCGCAGATGTATATGGCGGATTACAACGACTGGGCGCTGACCGCCTACATGAAGGGCAGCGGATACTGGTATAAAATGCTGACGGATACTTACGGTATAACGGAAAAGACATATCACTGTCCGTCGGAACCGTTTTTTGAGTATTCGACAGCCGGGATTAATTACGGAATCAACACCCATACATTTGGGGTGTCCAAGGACGACAACCAGAAATTGCTGCCGCAAAAAGGCAGCAGAATATCCATGTTCGGACGGGATTCCCGTCTGGTTATGTTCATTGATACTCCGCCGATGAGTCCCGATTACAAAGGTCGGATACGGCATACATCCGGAAGTCCGACGCAGTTCGCGCCGACTTCGCCGGTTGCTCCGTATGAGTCCTCCACTGCGTGGTATCCATCGTATGTGCGACACAGAAAGCGTGCCAATACCGCGATGTTTGACGGTCATGTCCAGTCACTGAGCTATCATGATCTGCGCTACCGGCGCAATGAGTTTTTCAATCCCTGTCTGAAACAGTATGTTGACAGCACGTTGCAGATTCGGGAACTGAATTGACGTTTTTACCATATTGCAACTGAAATCATGGAAGGAATGTGAAGATGAGAAGATTTTCTGTGGCTTTGTCCGCCATTGTATGTCTGGCTGTTTTCCTAGTCGGGAATGCGGCTGAGATCATGCCGCTGCCGGCTGGAAAACCGAAGACGCGCGGGTCCTCAACCGCCGTATACGGCAGAGACGGCTCCCTGACGGTTACGATCAGTCGTCCTCACGGGAACCCGGACATCCGGCTTTTCGCTCCTGAAGGCCATAAATACTGGGATATGTCCCGAGGCCAATATTTTGCGGTTGATGTGACCAATCTTTCACGGGAACGCCAAGCGCGCCTGTTTCTGCTTCTGCGGACGGAAGTCCCCGGAAACAAGGGGCATCTCAATGCGGGCATAGCCTTGAATCCAGGCGAAACCCGAACACTCCGTGTGGCTCTGCCACATCAGTGGAAGTATGCGACGCCGGAAAAGATTCCGGGGCAGCGAACCATTGACACCGCCAGGATCGTTTCGATTGATTTCAACATGAAGGGATGGTATGAACCGACTGTACCGCAGTTGATCCATTGCAGATTGTCTGATTTCCGGCTGGAGGGGAAGCTGATTCCGGCGGAGAATGTATCGCCTGTCCACATGAAGAATTTCTATCCGTTTGTGGATCTTTATGGCCAATATGCGCACAGCGACTGGCCGGAGAAGATTCATTCCGACACCGATCTGAAAAAAGAGTTCGCGAGGGAAAAAGCCGAGCTTGACGCTTCCCGGCGTCCTATGGAGTGGAATGAATATGGAGGCTGGAAAAACGGCCCGAAGCTGGCTGCGACCGGAAATTTCCGTGTGGAAAAATACCGGGGTAAATGGTTTTTCGTCGATCCTTCGGGATGTCTCTTCTTTTCGCACGGACTGGATGTGCTGATCAAACACACCGATCCGGTGAAAATCGATGGGCATGAGCACTGGTTTCCTGCCGAAATCGGAAAATGGACTTTCCCGCATCGGGGAGCAACCTGCTGGCAAACAACGGACCGTTCTCTTCAGGTGAAGTACGGCAGGAAGGATTATGACGGCGATTTTTATCGAACATTGTCAAAACGTTTGGAGTATTGGGGATTCAACTCCGTCGGTGACTGGGGCAGCCCGGAGCTGATGGCGCTGGGGACTACGCCTTACACACTCCAGCTGACGGATTTCGACTGGAGCATGCCGCGGATCGGCAGAAAGTTCTATGACGTGTACGATCCTGTCTACCAGAACAAGATGAGGAATCTCTTCAAAATCGCCGCAGAGCGCAATCCGCAGGTAAGCAAATCAATCAACGACCCGATGTGCATTGGTTATTTTATTGACAATGAGCTGAATTTCGGAAACCGCAGCAACTTTGCGTTTCTCAGCGATGTAATGAGTGCTCCGGCGGAGAAAGCTGTCAAAAGGGCATTTGCTGCCGCAGTAAAGAAAAGATATGCCTCGATCGACGCTTTGAACAAGTCCTGGGGAACCGATTATGCCGATTGGGATGCGCTTCTGAAATCGACTGCCGTGCCGAAGAAAAGCCGCGGGCTGCGGATTGACATGGAGAAATTTTTCATGCAGACGGTTGAGCTTTATTTCCGCATGTGCCGTGATGCGGTGAAATCGGCTGCCCCGAACCGTCTTTATCTGGGATGCCGCTTTGTGAATCTGGATGCCACTCATGCCGGTGTCGTGGTGCCCTGCGCAAAATATGCGGATGTGATCTCCGCCAACGTTTACGGACATACTCCGGCAAATTTCAGAATTGAGGGAATGCCGGACCGTCCGGTGCTGATCGGAGAATTCCAGTTCAGCACGAGTCTGCCGGGGCGCGGGCGTTTTGCTCCGAATATTGTGGCGGGAAGCACGGAACAGGAGCGCGCGACGGTTTACCTGCGCTATCTGCAGGGGGCGCTGCTTCATCCGAATATCATCGGTGCCCATTGGTTCCAGTTCCGCGACCAGCCTTTGACCGGGCGCTCTGACGGGGAGGGATTCCAGACGGGATTTGTGGACATTGCGGACACTCCTTACCGAGAGCTGACGAAAATGTCCCGCGAAATCGGTGAGAACATGTACCGCTTCCGCATGAATGGAAAATATTCCGATGGAATGAAAACCGACGGCGAGGAAGATAAATCTTATCAGAATGAGGCGGATTACGGCGAAAGCCATACCACGGCGTCTTTCGCTGCCGCGCCGATCAATTTGGCTCTCGGCGCCGAGGTTTCCGCCAGTTCCGAAGACGGCAAGGATCCCGGTGCGATGCGTGCGGAAAAGGCGGTTGACGGCGATTGGAATTCCCGCTGGTCAAGCGGGACGAAGGCTCGGACTGCCTGGTTTTTGCTTGATCTGGGAGAACCGAAGGAGATCTGCGAAATCAAATTGCAATGGGAGTATGCCGGTGCGAAGGAATACTCCATTCTTTTCTCGGAAGATGGAAAGGAGTTTACCGAAGTCGCAGTAAAGAAGAACGGAAGGGCGGAGGAGGCAATCCGCTTTTTCATCAAACCGCGGAAAGCGCGGTTTGTCAAACTGGACTGCCGGAAAAGAGTGACATCTTTCGGATATTCTCTTTATGAGATTGAATTGTATGACAGAAGTTCCAATCTGGCGGCTGATGCTGGAGTGACCGCCAGTTCGGAGGATCGCGCCCCTTATGCCGCGGTTTATGCGGCGGATGGCGCAAGGTCAACCCGCTGGTCTTCTGTGCCCAGGGACGGACAATGGCTTCAGCTTGAACTCCCAGAGGAACGGGAAATCGCCCGGATTGTTCTCGACTGGGAACGTGCCGCGGCAGAGGATTTTTCCATTTCCCTTTCCCAGGACGGCAGACATTTTCAGGAGGTCTTCAGGGAAAAAGACGGGGCGGCAGGCCGACAGACTGTCAGCATTAAACCGCAAAAGGCGCGTTTTGTCCGGATAGACTGTCGCAAGCGTTTGACGTCCTACGGTTTTTCTCTTTATGAAGTGGAGCTTTACGGCAGACAATATTGAACTGTCCGCAGCCGCTTTTGTTTGACTACCGGGCATGGAAGCTGGCTCCGGGAGGCTTTCAAGGCGGCTGGGACGGACTGGTCAGGTCAGGATGACTTATTTTCCTTACTTTGTGAGGGATTCGATTTGAAAGAGATTTCCTCCTGTGCTAGACTATCCGGAAAACAGAAGGAGATACCCCATGTCATACGCACCTTTTACGCTGAATTATCCGTCCAGAATCATTTTTGAGATCGGCGGCGCCGCACGTCTGGCGCAGGAACTTGCCCCCCATCGGCGGGTCCTGCTTGTCACAGGAAACCATTTCCGGGAGACGGCGGATTTTCATAAGATCATGGAGAGTCTCAAGGGATTTGAGGTGCGTCATGAGAGCGGGATTCATCCGGAACCGCCTCTGGAGGACGTCGACCGGCTGATTCGCGCAGGACGGGATTTCCACGCGGACTGTGTGGCTGCCGTCGGGGGTGGGAGCATCATTGATTCCGCAAAAGCCGCGGCGGCGCTGATTCCGCTCGACGGTCGGTGCGCGGATTATTTTTCCGGCGGAAAGGAGATTCCGGGGAAAGGGCTCTTCTTTGCCGCTCTGCCGACCAGTTCGGGGACAGGCGCGGAAATTACAAACAACTCCGTGCTGACGGATGCCGCAACGAGGATCAAGAAATCTCTGCGGCATCCGTCCATGATTGCGGATGTCGCCATTGCAGACCCCGTTCTGACACTATCCTGTCCTCCGGCTCAAACCGCCGCGAGCGGACTGGATGCCTTTGTGCAGGCGTTTGAGTCGTGCACGTCTCCGAAGGCTTCTTCGGTTTCCCGCGCGCTTGCCTATGCGGCGATCCGCAGAATCAGGGAAAATCTGCTGAATGCCTGTCAATACCCGTCCGTGCTCGACTACCGGACGGGCATGAGCGAAGGAAGTCTGCTGTCGGCGATGGCGTTTTCCCAGACCGGACTGGGAGCGATCCACGGTCTTGCGCATCCGATCGGTTCCCTGCTTCATGTTCCGCACGGGAAGACGTGTGCGACTCTGATTCCCTCGGTCGTCGCCTGGAATCTGCCGTGCTGCCGTGAGGAATATGCGGCGATTGCCCGGGAATGCGGATTCGGTTCCGCCGCGGAAGACTTTCTGAACGGCGCGCTGGAGCTCTGCCGTGCGCTGGGAGTCCGGGCGGATTTTTCCGAATATGGATTGAATGAATCGCATTTTAACTTCATCGTGAAGAACTGCCGGAGTGCAAGCATGAAGCTGAATCCGCGTCCGATGTCGGATGATGATGTGCGGGAACTTCTGAAAACTCTGGTTTGACTCCTGCTCTCTCGCGGCAGGAAGAGAGGAAAGACCTTCTGTTTTTTGTGTTTTTTTCGGAATGGGGCTTTGCAAACTCTTCTTCCCGGGTTATATTAGTGGCTCCGTTGACTGCAAACAGTGAATTCGGTGTGAGTCCGAAGCTGTCGCGCAACCGTTATAGTCGGGTCCTGTTGCAGTCAGATTTTTTTTCGGCGGGTATTGCAAGCGAATATGCCGCCAGAATTGTGCGCGTAACACAAAGGATAAAAAAAATGCGGCACCATTCTATTTCATCTCCATGCCGGATCGCGGGACTCTTCCCCGCGGAGCAGAAAGCGAACCATGAACCTCTTCACACGGCGGAACACCGGTCCGCACCCGGTTTCCGGAAAACATCAGACGGCGGCAGGGCAGGGACCGCGACCTGCTGTGAGGCAGGCGGCAGGGGGATTCCCGGAATTGCAGTTTCCGTCTTTCTCCGTAATTCCCTGTTTTCCGCTTCTCTTCCCATGAGGGGAAAGATGCGGAATTTCTCCCTCATAGAGCTTCTCGT
The DNA here is from genome assembly GCA_949282305.1 of uncultured Lentisphaeria bacterium. Classification (GTDB taxonomy): domain Bacteria; phylum Verrucomicrobiota; class Lentisphaeria; order Victivallales; family UBA1829; genus UBA11452. Next base: position 41,193 of record CASDPB010000066.1, read on the forward strand.
CGTGATTGCGGTCATCGCCATTCTCGCAGGGATGCTTCTGCCCGCATTGGGGATGGCGAGAGAAAAGGCGAAAGGCATCCAATGCGCCTCGAATCTGAAGCAGGTCGGGACTGCGTGGAAATTCTATTCCGGAGACTGGGATTATAATATGCCGAGCTATGGAACAGATAAAAAAACTATCTGGCTGGGAAAAAAAGAAGGAAGCAATCTTTCCGGTGTTTCCGGTGTTTTTATTTATCAATGGCATTTGGAGCAGGGATTTATGGGAATGTATTTAAACCCTAAAACCGTGCATTCATTGAAATGTCCTGCTATGGAACAAAGTCTGGATCCTGATGATGATTTGCTGGTTACAGGAGCCGGCGGATATGCGTATAATGTGAACATAGGTTCACAGATGTATTTCCAGTCCGGCACTGGAGGAAGCGGCTCTTCCGGTTCTTCGCGAAGCATGTACAATGGTTACGGATTGAAAGACTCTCAAATCCAACAACCAAGCCAGACCGTTATATTTGGAGATTATGCAACTCCGGCATCTGGCAAATTGGGATCCGTTGTAGCTTATCCCGATATGTACGGATACTATTCCGTCGGAAGCACTACCGGGGATACTCATAGTCTGGTGATAGATGGTTCCAAAGCTGCAAATGGATGCGGAATTCATTTTCGACATGCGGCTTCCGCCAATATTTTATGGGCTGATGGTCATGTGGATTCCCGTAAAATGGCTTTTGTGAATGAATCGCAGACGGCGTGTGCAGGTTTTAATACGATTCATAAAATCGGAGATTTCGGTCCCAGGAACAACATGTATTACGATCCATGGAGCATTACGGAATGATGAAACAGCTTATTGCAGTCTTGTTGTCGCTTCCTCTTGTGCTTTCCGCGGGAATCGTTTCCGAAACGGCGGACACGATTTCCTATCGGCAGAGCAACGGCGAGACCGTTACGGTGCATAAACTTCCGAAGCGTCCGGTGGTGCTTCATATCTCCCTGACGGGAATGTGGTATGCGGCGGGGGGAAAGGCAATCGCCAGACCTCATGCGCCGAGACTTCATGTTCTGCCGGAGGAGGCGAGAAATCTTCCCGATGTCGGTGACTTCTACAATCCGAATCTGGAAAAACTGCTTGCTCTCAAGCCGGATCTTGTTCTGCTTCACAGCAAACGCGGGAAGCATTGGGAGGTTCAGAAACTCCTGCGTTCCGCCGGAGTGGAAAGTGTCTGCGTCGATTACACGAATTACGACGATTTCCTGAATCTGCTTGACTTTTTCAGCCGTTTGAACGGCAATCCGGAAGAAGCGGAAGCCGTGCGCAGGAAAATTACCGCGGAGGTGGATGTACTCTGTGCGGAAACGGCAAAGCTCAACCCGGTCACGTTCATCAGCATGATCGTTTCCGGCACCGGTTTTCTTTCGGAGACTCCGCGCGGAAACACGGCGAACATGGCGACGCGCCTCGGCGGGCGAAATCTGGTTCCTCCCGCTTCTGTCGTCCGTGTGAAATACAGCATGGAACAGCTGCTGATGTCCGATCCCGACGTGATTTTCCTGCTTTGCGCCGGTTCAAACAATAAACTTTCATCAAAAGTGCGCGCAATCCTTGACAAACGCCCCGACTGGCGTAATTTGAAGGCGGTAAGGAATCACCGTGTTTACGTGCTGGACGCCGAAAGTTATCTCTATCTGCCCGGCAGACGGTATCCCGAGGCGTTTCTCGGGCTTGCGAAATGCCTTTACCCGGAAAAGGACTGGGAGAAGATCGTGAAATGATCGACGGGGACGTAAGACAGCGTCCGGGATTCCGGATTGTAATTTTGCTGCTGCTGGCGCTTTTTGCCGTTTCGGCTTTGCTCGGTGCGATGCGCTGCGGTTCCCGTGAACTGTCTTATGCCCGGATCATTGAAACTCTCTGGAACGCGGACGGGGGAACGGATTTCCTGATTCTGTATTACATCCGTCTTCCCCGGGTGGTTCTGGGGGCGATGGTGGGGGCGAGCCTTGCCTTGTCCGGCGCGATTCTTCAGGGAGTCATGCGCAATCCGCTGGCGTCGCCGGGAATCATCGGCGTTTCCGCCGGAGGCGCGCTGACTGCCGTTGCGATTATGCTTCTTCTGCCTCAGTTTGCGTCGCTTCTGGTGCCGTCTGCCTTCTGCGGCGCACTGGCGACCGCCGTTCTTGTGTATGCGCTTGCGTGGAAAGGCGGCATCCAGCCGGTGCGCCTGATTCTTTCCGGCGTGGCGGTCGCGAGCATGTTGAGCGCCCTTGTCAGCGTCCTGCTGCTGTTCAATTCCGAGCGCGCCGTGGTGATTCTGGATTTCATGATCGGGAGTCTTTCCGCGAAGTCATGGACACAGATCCAGCTTGTCTGGCCGTATATGGCGGGCGGCGTGATCGTGTCGCTTCTGCTGGCGCAGACGTTGAACATTCTGGTGCTTGGCGATGAAGTCGCAACGGGGCTCGGGCTCCGCGTGGAGCTGGTGCGTGTGATTCTGCTTGCCCTGAGCGCGCTTCTTGCGGCGGCGTCCGTGAGCGTGGTCGGGCTTCTCGGTTTCGTGGGGCTGATCGCGCCTCATATCGTGCGGCTCATGATCGGTTCCGACTACCGTTATCTGCTGCCCGGTTCCGTCCTGTTCGGCGCGGGGATGCTGGTATGGTGCGATACGGTCGGGCGGATGGTGATGGACCCCGTGGAGCTTCCCGTCGGGATCATTCTCGCGCTTCTCGGTCCCCCTTTCTTTCTGTATCTGCTGAGAAGGAGCGGCGGGCATGAAACTTGACATTTCCGAACTGACCGCGGGATACGGTTCCAATCACGTGATCGAGCGTCTGAACCTTTCCATTGCCTCCGGCGAGATCGTGACGCTCATCGGGACGAACGGATGCGGAAAATCGACGCTTCTGAAAACGATGGCGCGCATTCTCAAACCCTGCGCAGGAACCGTTCTGCTTGAGTCGAAAAGTGTGCACTCCATGAATACCGGGCAGCTGGCGAAACAGCTTGCCGTTCTGCCGCAGATTCATGCCGCGCCGGAGGATGTGACCGTGCGTCAGCTGATAGAATACGGGCGTTTCCCGCATCACGGCGCATGGCGCATGGCGTCTTCGTGGGATCGCATGGTGGTGGACGATATTCTGAAAATGACGCGCCTGGAGGAGCTGGCTTCCCGCAAAGTCGTGAGTCTTTCCGGCGGAGAGCGCCAGCGCGCATGGATTGCGATGACTCTGGCGCAGGAGCCGAAGGTGCTTCTGCTGGATGAGCCGACGACCTTTCTGGACGTATGCTGTCAGTTCGAGGTGGTCGAGCTGGTGCGGAAGCTGAACCGCAAACTCGGAATCACCGTCGTGATGGTGCTCCATGACCTGAATCTCGCCGCCCGCTGTTCGGATCGTCTTGCCGCGATCCGCGACCGCCGCATTCTGCACGTCGGAACGCCGCGCGAGATTATCACGCCGGAGATTCTGCGCGGGATTTTCAATATTGAATCCGAAGTGATTTACGGCAGGGACGGCATTCCGTTTTTCATTCCTGTCGGTTCCTGCTGCGGGGAGGTGAAGTCATGAGCATTGACCACGGCGGCAATCTGGAAAAACTGGCGGCGGAGGCGCATTGCGCCCCGGATGAAATACTGGATTTCAGCGTGAACCTGAATCCGTGCGGACAGCCGGAAGGCTTGTTTCAGGCATGGTTCCGTGCGTTCGATCATGCCGCGCCATATCCGGAACCGTATGCGGAAAGCGTCTGCCGGATGATCGCGCGGAAACTTTCGTGTCCGGCGGACTGCGTTCTTGCCGGAAACGGTTCCGGCGAACTGCTGGATCTGCTTCCGCGCGCGTTCGATTCCCGCCGCGCGGTGATCGTGACGCCCGGTTATCTGGAATATGAGGAATCCTGCCGGAAAGCCGGGCTTCCCGTGACTCATTTCGCGTTGAAGGAGGAGGAAGATTTTCAGCTCGACATGAAGGCGCTGGACTCCTTTCTGCTGTCCGGCGACCTTGTGATGCTGGGCAATCCCGTGAATCCCGTCGGCGTCGCATCGGAACCGGAGAGACTTCTTGCGCTGATCCGGGAGCGTGGGGACTGCAATTTCATCATAGACGAGGCTTTTGCCGATTTCTGCCCGGATTGTTCCCTGAAAAATGCGATTCTCCCGAATCTCGCCGTGACGCATTCCATGACGAAGTTCTATTCTCTCGCCGGTGTGCGCATGGGGTATGTGCTTGCGGACGCCTCCGTGATCGCCCGTCTGAAAGAGCTTCAGCCGTGCTGGAGTCTCGGTTCCGCCGGATGCGAACTGATGAAGTTCCTTTTCTCTCTGGATGATGCGTTCGCGGAAACGAGCCGGAGGGAGACGGAGCGTCTGCGCAGTGAATTCTCCGCGCGGCTTGCCCGGATTCCCGGCGTGAAAGTGTATCCCTCCGCCGCCAATTACCTGCTTGTGCGTCTGCCCCGTCCGCAGCTTGCGGACCGTCTGCTGAAGGAGCATCATATTGCGGTGAGGAACTGCGGCGGCTATCCCGGTTTGAGCGCCGGTCATATCCGGGTTGCCGTCAGGAAGGAGTCGGAAAATCGTCTTTTGCTTGCCGCGCTGGAAGACATGTGCGGGCGGAGCGGGGACGTTGCGCCGGAGATTTCCGGAAAATCCGGCAGAAGCGGCGGGAAAATGTGCCGCCGGACTCCCGCCCTGATGCTTCAGGGAACGTGTTCCAACGCGGGAAAGAGCATTCTTGCGGCGGCGTTCTGCCGGATTATGCTTCAGGACGGAATCCGCGTGGCGCCGTTCAAGGCGCAGAATATGGCGCTGAATTCGTTTGTCACGATGGACGGCGGGGAGATGGGACGCGCGCAGACAGTTCAGGCAGAGGCATGCCGTCTTGATCCCGACGTCCGCATGAATCCGATTCTCCTGAAACCGAACAGCGATACCGGCAGTCAGGTGATTGTATGCGGAAAACCGGTCGGCAATATGCGCGTGCGCGAGTATTACGCCCATAAAAAGGAACTCTGGGAGAAGGTGAAGGAGAGTTATGATTCTCTGTGTGCCTCGTATCAGGCGATTGTGCTGGAAGGCGCGGGAAGTCCCGGGGAGATCAATCTCAAAAGAAACGATATTGTGAATATGCGCATGGCACAGTATGCGCAGAGTCCCGTCCTGCTGGTCGGCGATATTGACCGCGGCGGTGTTTACGCTTCATTCATCGGGACTTACGCGACGCTGGAAAATTGGGAGCGCGAACTGCTGAAGGGGTTTCTGGTGAACAAGTTCCGCGGCGATCCGACGCTGCTGGACGATGCGCACCGCGATGTCCTCGCCTATACGGGGCGTCCGGTGATGGGCGTGATCGACTGGCAGCGGGATCTGGGGCTGCCGGAGGAGGATTCCGTGAACTTTTCGCTGATCCGTCCCGCTCCGAAACATGCGGAAACTCTGGACGCGGTTCTGATTCATCTGGGGCATATCGCGAATTTCACGGACTTCGTTCCTTTTGAGCTGGAGCCGGATGTGACGGTCCGCAAGATTGACTCCGTCGCGGAATTCGGTTCGCCGGATCTGGTGATTGTGCCTGGGAGCAAAGGAACCGCGGCGGATATGTATGAACTGGAAAAACGGGGACTCGCGCGGAAAATACGCGAAGCCGTAAGGAACGGGGCATGGTTTGTCGGAATTTGCGGCGGACTCCAGATCGCGGGGGAAAGACTGCTGGATCCTCTTGCTGTGGAGTCGGACTGCCCCGATGCGGCGTGTCTGGGGCTTCTGCCGCTGGTGACGGAGATGATGCCGGAAAAGACTCTGCGGCAGACTCGCGCCGAATGTTTCGGAATGTCCGTTTCCGGGTATGAGATTCATCACGGGCAGACACGCATGACTGCGCCGGTGGAGTCCGTTTCGATTGCGGACAACGGGACTGTCGCCGGATATTCCACCGGCAGAATTTTCACCAGCTACCTGCACGGCGTGTTTGACGATGACGTGTTCCGGCGGAATTTCATCGACCGGGTGCGCGTTTCCCTCGGCTGGGAACCGCTCGGCGGAGTGACGGCGCATTATGGAATCGAAGATTCGCTGAACCGTCTTGCCGACCACGTCCGCTCCCGTGTCGACATGAAGAAAATCTATCAGATGATGGGGCAGTGAAATGAACGATCTGGACAGCGGTTTGATTCTCAACATCACGGGGAACGGCAAAGGAAAGACCACCGGCGCGCTTGGAATTGTGATCCGCGCACTCGGCTGGGAGTGGCGCGTTGCCGTGATTCAGTTCATGAAGAGTTCGCGCGAAACGGGCGAACTTCAATTTTTCCGCCGCTTTTTTCCCGACATGATCTTTGAGCAGTATGGACTCGGACTCACGAGCCGTCCGGGGGATCATGCCGGAGCCGCCCGCGGAGGATGGGAACGGGCGAAGTGTCTGCTGGCGGATTTCGAGGGGGAACTGCTGGTGCTGGACGAACTCAACGTCGCACTGTCGCACGGTTTTCTTGACGTGGCGGAGGTCGTGGATGCGCTTCGGGGCAAACGGCATGGCCTGAATGTGGTCGTGACCGGGCACGGGGCGCCGGAGGAACTGCTTGAAATCAGCGACATGGTGTCGGACATTGCGGAGATCAAACATCAATACCGGCGCGGAATACCCGCGGGAAAGGGGCTGGACTTCTGATGAACCAACTGTTTGATGCGATTACATGGAATCTGAGCGGAAGCGGAATCGAACAGGAGAGTTTCCGCAGAATTGATGCGGAAGCGGCTCCGGAAATCAGGGCGCGTTTCTCCGACGCCGAATGGCATGTCGCGCGGCGCCTGGTGCACACGACCGCGGATTTTACGATTCTGGAACAGCTCGAATTCCGGAACAACGCCGTGGAGGCGGGGCTTGCCGCGTTGCGGCGGGGGGCTTTGATCTATTCGGACTCCAATATGATTAAATCGGGGCTTTCCATACCGAAGCTGAAACGGTTTCATGACTCCTATGCGCGTGATTCGATTCTCTGTTCCGTTGCCGATCCCGCTGTTGCGGAACTGGCGGCGAAGGAGAACATTACGCGCGCCCTGGCTTCGGTACGGCTTCATGCGGATGAACTGGACGGAGCAATTTTCCTCTGCGGAAACGCGCCGCTTGCGCTTGCCGGGGTCGTGAGGCTGGCTGTTGAACGCGGCATCCGCCCGGCGCTGATTGTCGGAATGCCGGTCGGTTTTGTGAATGTCGTTGAATCAAAGGAACTTCTGAAACTGGTGGATGTTCCGTATATTGTTCTGCACGGACGGCGTGGAGGCAGTCCTTTGGCTGTTGCCGCCCTGCATGGAATCATGGAAAACGGGCTGTATGGATAACAGGAATCTTCGATGCGGGTATACGACCGGAAGCGCCGTCGCGGCGGCGGCCTGCGCTGCATACCGGTGCCGGGTGTCCGGGGAAAAGCCGGAGCGGGTGCGGCTGACTTTGCCGGACGGTTCTTTTCTGTCTGTGCCCGTGTCGGAAGTGTCGGAAAAACATGCGGTTGTGATAAAGGACGGCGGCGACGACCCCGATGTGACGACCGGTGCGCATATTGTCGTAAGGCTTCAGGAACATGAGGATGCCGATCCGGCGGAATATGCGGAACGCTGCGGATTCGGGACTCTGTTTCTCCGCGGAGGACGGGGTGTCGGCAGGGTGACGCGCGGCGGGCTGAATGTGCCGGTCGGGCGCTGCGCAATCAATCCGGGGCCGCGGCGCATGATCGTGGAGAATATGGCGCTTGCCGGATTCGGAAAAAAAGAGGAGGAGCTTGTCATTTTGATTGAAGTCCCGGAGGGGGAGGCGCTTGCTGAAAAGACCCTGAATCCGGCGCTCGGCATCATCGGCGGGATTTCGATACTGGGCAATTCGGGAATCGTGTATCCGTATTCCAATGCGGCGTATGCGGCGAGCATTGCGCTGCAGCTCAGGAGTATTGCGGCGGAGGGCGGAACCTGTGCCGCGCTGGCGACGGGAGGACGGTCCGCGGCGGCTGTCGCCCGTGATTTTCCCTTTCTGCGGGAGCGGGAAATCGTGCGGATTGCGGATTTCATTTATGTTGCGGTGAATGCGGCGAAAAATGCGCGTCTGAACCGCTTGATTGTCGGATGTATGCCGGGTAAATTATTCAAATATGCGTGCGGGGAAAAATATACCCATGCGCATAAAACGAAACTGATGTTGCCGCGTCTGCGCGAGTTCACGGCGGCACTGCCTGCGGAGCTGCCGCTGGAGTCGATGGAGTCCATGGGAGAGCTGGCGACGAAAGTTCCGGCGGAACGTTACCGGAAGATATTGCATGATTGTCATGAAAAGGCGTCGGAGCGTCTTTCCGCATGGGGCGGGGAGGATATGAAAGTGGAGATCGCGCTTTACAACGATCAGGGGGAGAGGCTGATATGAAGGATGAATGGGTGATTGATGTTGCGGGTGTCTCCGCGGGCGGATGGTCTGCGGAAACGGAAAAACTTGTCACTGGCGCGGAGCTGATTGTCGCCGGACAGCGCATTCTGGACATGATCCCCCGCGGGGATGTGGAAAAAATTCCGCTGGATGCGTCGGCTTTGCGGAATCTGGAAGGGATTCTTGCGCGGGCAAAGGAGAAGCGGACGCTCTTTCTGGCTTCGGGCGATCCGCTTTACAACGGGATCGGCGGCACCCTGCGCCGTCATCTGCCGGGGGAGCGCCTGCGGATTCATCCGAATCCGACCGCGTTTCAGGAACTTTTTGCGAAACTGGCGCTTCCGTGGGAGAATGCGGCATTGTTCAGCGTGCATGGGAAGAAAACTCTGCCGTGGCGGCGAATTCTCTGTTCAAAGCTGGCAGTGATTTACTGCGATGCGGAACGTTCCGCAAAAGTGATTGCCGCTGAATTGATTGCAAAATATCCTGCCTGTGCGTCCCGCAGGGCTGTCGCCGGATGTGACATCGGCATGGAATCGGAGTTCATACGTTCTGCTTCTCTTGCGGAGATCGCGGAGGATTCCGGGGCGGACCGTTCCCTTTCGATTCTGGTTCTGCTGGAAGACCGCGCTCTGCCGCCGCTGACACTGGGGCTTGACGACGGATGTTATGAACATGCCGGGAATATGATTACGCATCCCGAGGTGCGGGCGGTCGTGCTTTCAAAGCTGCGTCTGCACGGCGGGGTGATGTGGGACGTCGGCGCCGGAAGCGGTTCCGTGGGGCTGGAAGCCGCCGGGCTGTGTCCTTCGCTTTCCGTCTATGCCGTGGAAAAAAACGCGGATCGCGCGGGACAGCTTCGCCGCAATGCGGAGCGGGAGTCGCCGGCAGAATTTCACCTTTGCGAAGGAACGTTTTCGGATTTGGAGAAAGAGCTTCCCGATCCGGATTTCGTGTTTGTCGGCGGCGGAGGCGCGGAACTGGAATCCATTTTGAACAGAGCGTTCGGGCGTCTGAATCCGGGCGGCGTCATGGCGGCGACTGCGGTCATGCCGGAAAGCTGCTGTGTTCTGACGCAGACACTGAAAGAGTTCCGGCGCGAACTGCTGGTATTGAATCTGGCACGCGCGCTTCCGCTGGGAGACGGAACCTGTTATAAAGCCGAGAATCCGATTACGCTTGCGGTGTTCTCGAAGAAAGGAGAAAAATGAGCGGAAAGATTACATTCGTCGGTGCGGGACCAGGAGCTCCCGACCTGATCACAATACGGGGAGCGGAGACTCTGAAACAGGCGGAACTTGTGGTTTACGCCGGTTCCCTTGTGAATGAGAAACTGTTGGAGCTTGCGGAACATGCGGAACTTGTGAACAGCGCAAAGCTGGCTCTGGAAGAGGTGCTGGAACTGCTGGTTTCCGGTTTCCGGGCGGGGAAAAATGTGGTGCGTCTGCATACCGGAGACCCTGCGATGTATGGGGCTGTTTCCGAGCAGTACCGCGAACTGGACCGTCTCGGCATTCCCTATGACGTTGTTCCCGGCGTGAGCAGCGCGTTTGCCGCCGCCGCCGCGCTGAAGACGGAATATACGATGCCGGGGCTCAGCATGAGTGTGATTATGACGCGCGACGCCGGGCGCACTCCTGTTCCGGAGAAGGAGGAGTTGTCCTCGCTCGCCGCCCATGACTGCACGATGTGCATTTTTCTGAGCGTTGGAGAGATGCGCGGGCTTGTCGGGAAACTGCTTGCCGCGGGGCGCGTTCCTTCGACGCCCGTTGCCGTGGTCTACCGCGTGAGCTGGGAAAATGAGAAAATCGTGCGCGGCACGCTGGAGGATATTGCGGAAAAGGTGGAGGCGGCGGGAATCAAGCGCCAGGCGATGATCGTGGTGGGCGATGTTCTGAACAAGGAACAGGGCGGGCTTTCCAGATTGTATGACAGAAATTTTACGCACGGCTACCGTGCCTCTGCCGGTTCGGCTGTGTTTCAGGGAAGATGCGCTGTGTTCGGCATGACTTCCGCCGCTGTTGCCAAGTCCGTGGAGATTGCCGCCGGACTGGAAAACGCGGATGTGTTTGTTTCGGAAATGTATGCGGACATGGTGCCGGAGAAGCGGCGCGTGGTTTATCCTGCCGGGCGTTCCGCGAAGGCGCTGGCGGATGCGTGGGGAAAATACCGCGGATTCGTAATGGTGATGGCGGCGGGGATCGTGGTGCGCCATATCGCGCCGCTCTGCAAAAGCAAGACCAGTGATCCGGCGGTGGTGGTCTGCGACGAGCGCGGGGATTATGCGGTCAGTCTGCTGAGCGGGCATCTCGGCGGCGCGAACCGTCTGGCTTCGGAAGTTGCGCGGATTACCGGCGGCAGGGCGGTTGTCACAACCGCCAGCGATGTGCGCGGTTCGATGGCGTTTGACGAACTGGCTTCGAGACTGCATTACCGCGTTGTGAATCCCGGCGCGATTCTGAAAGTGAGCTCCCATGTTCTGGAGAACAAGCCGGTGGAGGTGAAGATGCCCCGGGCGCTGTTCGAGCAGTATTATGCGGATGATTCCCGTTTCATTTTTGCCGGAGAGAGCACGGAGATTTCCGTTGCGGTTCCTGGAACGGATACGGTTCTGCGCATGGTTCCGTTCCGTTTCTCGCTTGGAATCGGATGCCGGAAAGGAACTTCGTGCGGGGAGATCGACAAAGCCGTGACCGCGGTTCTGGAACGTTTCGGAGTCCCCATGGACGCCGTTGCCGTGGTCGCGAGCGCGGATGTGAAGGCGCAGGAAAAGGGACTGTTCGATTTTGTGGAGAAATACCGGAAGGAACTGCGCTTTTTCCCGGCGGAGCAACTGAATTCCGTACCGGTTCCGAATCCGTCGAAACATGCGATGGAGCATCTCGGAATCCATTCCGTGTCGGAGGCGTCCGCCCTGCTGGGGGCTGGAGAAGGCGGAACTCTTCTTGCGGAGAAAACCGCATTCGATGCGGTCACGGTCGCGCTGGCGAAGATGAAAGTGTGACGGGAACAGGTTTTCAGGGAGGAGCCAATGAGGATACCGGCGTTTCTGATCGGCGGAGTCAATTCGGGGAGCGGCAAAACCACGCTTTCCCTGGCGCTGATGCGTGCGTTTGCGCGGCGCGGCCTACGTGTCGCGTCCTTCAAATGCGGGCCGGATTACATTGATCCTCTTTTTCACCGCCAGGCGACCGGGAGACCTTCGATCAACCTGGATACGTTTCTGATGGGGCGCGACGGAGTGAAAGAGGCGTTTTACGGAAACCTTGCCGATGCCGATGTCGCCGTTGTGGAAGGTGTCATGGGGTTGTTCGACGGGATTCGCCCGGATTCGCTTTCGGGAAGCAGCGCGGAGATTGCCGCGCTGCTGGATATTCCCGTGATTCTTGCCGTGAATGCGCGCGGGATTTCCGGTTCGATTGCGCCTATTGTCAGGGGATTTTCGGAATGGAGCCCCGATGTGCGGCTCGGCGGAGTCATTGCGACTTTCACCGGTTCTCCGAATCATGGTTTTCTCCTGCGCGATGCTCTCCATGCCGCGGATTTGCCGCCGCTCCTCGGCACTCTGCGGCGCAATGGAAAATGGACTTTGCCGGAGCGGCATCTCGGACTTGCGACGGAACGTGTCGGCGAAGTCTGGCTGGACTCTCTTGCGGAAGCCGCCGAAGATGAGATTGATCTGGATGCGCTTCTTGCCCTTCGGTCTGCGGAGCGTCCGGATGAGAACGGGGACGGAACGGACGGACATACGGCTGCAAGGCTTGCCGTGGCGAGGGATGAAGCGTTTCATTTCTATTACGAGGACAATTTCCGAATTCTGCGGAGTGCCGGAGCGGAGCTGGTTGATTTTTCTCCGCTTCATGACGATTCCCTTCCGGAAAATGTTCATGGCGTCTATCTCGGCGGCGGATTTCCCGAACTCCATGCCGCGGAGCTCTCCGCAAACCGTTCGATGCTGGATTCGATCCGTGATTTTGCCGCGCGCGGAAAATGGATTTACGGCGAATGCGGCGGATTTCTCTATCTCCTGGACGCCCTGACGGATTTCAGGGGGCAGAGGCATACCATGCTCGGTCTGCTTCCGGGAGAGGCGAAAATGAATGACCGGCTGAACTCGCTCGGCTACCGGACGCTGAGGTGCGTATCCGACTCGGTGTTCAGGAAGGATACCGTCATGCGCGGACACGAGTTCCATTACTCGAGCGCTGTCATGGCGGAGGGGACACGGGAGCTTTTTGCCGCGGAGAATACGAAAGGTCTGCCCGTCTTTTCCGCGTCCGGCGCAGTCCGCGGAAGTGTCTGCGGCAGTTATGTGCACCTGCATTTCGCCTCGAATCCGGAAGCCGTGAAACAGTGGGTGGAGGCAATGACGCGATGATTTTTCTTTTGATGGCTTTCCTGACTGCTTTTCTGCTGGATTTTCTGTTCGGAGACCCGCATTCCGCATTGCATCCCGTCGCATTGGCGGGAAGGCTGGCCTCCTCGGTTGAAAAAGTCTGCCGGAAGCTGCCGGGCGGCGGCATTTTCGCCGGTATGGCGGGATGGTTTCTGATGACCGGCGTATGCAGTCTGGCGGCTTACGGGGTGACATGGGGCGGCTGCCGGCTGAATGTCTGGTTCGGAACAGTCCTTGCCGGTGCGTGGCTGTATGTCTGCATCGCCCTGCGGAGCCTGATCGACCATGCGGAAGCGATCCGGCGTCCTTTGAAAAACGGGAATCTGAGGGCGGCGCGGGAGGCGCTCGGCATGATCGTGAGCCGCGATACGGAGTCGCTGGACGAAAGCAATATCATCCGCGGAGCGGTGGAATCTCTCAGCGAAAATGTGATTGATGCGGTGAACAGCGCGCTTTTCTGGGCAGTGCTCGGGTATCTGGCGGGCGGTTTGCCGGGGCTTGCCGCGGGAGCGGTTTTCCTGCGGATTGTGAATACGCTGGACGCCTGCTGGGGATACCGGAACGTGCAATATGAAAAGTTCGGAAAGTTTGCGGCGCGGGCGGACGATTTCGCGCATTGGGTTCCCGCGCGCATGACAATGGCAGCGATCGCATTTGCAAGTCTGTTTTTCGGCGGCAATTTGATGCGGACGCTTGAAACGGGGATCCGGCACCGGAAAGATCATCCGAGCCCGAATTCCTGCTACGGGATGGCGTCGTTTGCCGGAGCATTGGGGATTCGGCTGGGCGGTCCGACGGCATATGACGGCGTGGTGGAACCTTATCCCTGCTGGGGCGATGGCAGAAGCGGACTGGTCGAAGGAGATCTTGTCCGCGCGGAACGCCTGACCGTTGTCACCGCTCTGGTGTTTGCAGTCATGATTCTCGGAGGTGCCTGGCTGTGGATCGCGCTCTGAAAAAACTGCTTCTGATCCGTCACGGAGAACTGCCGCCGAGATACCGGGGGCGTTATGTGGGCGCAAGCGATGTCCGGCTGAGCGCACAGGGAACACGTGACTGCCGGAAACTGGCGGAACGTTTTGCCGTATGGAATCCCGGAAAGATTTTCGTGAGCCCGCTGCGGCGCGCCCGCGAAAGCGCCGCGGCAATCTGCCCGGAGCGGAGGGATCTGATTTTCGACCGGCGGATTCGCGAAGTCGATTTCGGAGACTGGGAGAATCTGACGTTCGATGAGATTCAGAAAACCGCCCCGCCGGAACTGCTGGATCTCTGGTTCCGGCATCCGGAGATGATGCGTTTCCCGAACGGTGCGTCTGTTGCGGATCATTTTGCCGCAGTGGACGAGTTCATGGCGGAGATTCTTGCCTTGCCGGAGCCGGTCGTTGCCGTAATCACCCATGGCGGCGTGCTGATGCGGATGATTTCGCAGGCAATGAAAATTCCCCCGGAACGGCAGTTCGAGGTTCTGCCGCCGAGGGCGTCGATGACAATATTGAACTTTCATGAGGAAGTTTTTGTAAATGGAGAATAAAATTGTATTGGTGACAGGCGGCGCGCGAAGCGGGAAAAGCGCTTTTGCCGAACGCCTGGTGCGCGAAAACAGCAGCCGGCATGTTTATATCGCAACGTGTCCCGTGCTGGATGATGAAATGCGGGAGCGTGTGAGGAATCATCAGGAGAGAAGGCGCGGTTGTCAGTGGATCACGATTGAGGAACAGCTTGATCTTTCCGGCGCCCTGGAGCGGGCGCGGGAGGAAAAAGCGGACGGCGTTCTGATCGACTGTCTGACACTCTGGATCAACAATCTGATGTATCATCTTCCGGAGTTCGGCGAGGAGGAGATGAAAAAGAAAACGGCGGACCTGCTCGGTGCGCTGGAGGAATACCCGGGACTGGTTGTTCCGGTATTGAACGAGGTCGGCCTCGGGATTGTCCCGGGGACGCCGGAAGGACGTGTTTTCCGGGATTGTTCGGGGCGCTGCGGACAGATGTGCGCAGCTGCTGCGGATGAAGTCTGGATGTGTGTATGCGGAATACCGCTGAAAATCAAGGGGTGAAAAATGTCTTTGCTGAAAGATACTGTCGCAAAAATCGAAAAACAGGATGTGGACTGCCGCGAACGGGCGAAGGAACATATCCTCAACCTGACCATGCCGCCATGGGCGCTGGGGCGTCTGCTGGATCTCGCCGTGGATCTTGCGGGAATGACACGTTCCATGACGCTTCCCGTCGCAAGGAAAAATGTTGTCCTGATGGCAGGCGACCATGGAATCGTGAAACAGGGTGTCTGCCCGAATCCGCAGTCCGTCACAACGCAGATGATCTATAATTTCGTGAACCGGGGCGCGGGCATCAATGTGCTTGCGGAGAATGCGGGAGCGAAGATTACGGTTGTGGACATGGGGGTGGCTGCCGATCTTTCGCCGCTGGTGCAGTCGGGTGCGGTGCTTAACCGCAAAATCAGGATGGGCACTTCAGATTTCACGGAAGGTCCCGCCATGACGCGGGAGGAGGCTGTGCGTTCGATTGAAGCCGGAATTGAGATTGTGCAGGCGCTTGCCGCCGATACCGATGTGTTCGGAACGGGCGAGATGGGGATCGGCAACACGTCTCCGAGTTCCGCGATTACGGCGGTGCTGTCCGGCATGGATGTAACTCCTCTGGTCGGACGCGGCGCGGGGCTGGACCCGTCGCGGCTCTCTCACAAGGTGGCGATGATCCGCCGGGGAATCGAGGTGAATCAGCCGGATCGCGACGATCCGCTGGATGTTCTTGCCAAGGTCGGCGGACTTGAAATCGGCGGTATCGCCGGAGTGATTCTCGGCGCGGCGTCTCTGCGGCGCCCGGTGGTGGTGGACGGCTTCATTTCGAGTGCCGGAGCATTGATCGCGGCGGCGATTGAACCGGATTCCCGCGACTACATGATCCTTGCGCACGGAAGCGCCGAACCCGGACACGCCGTAATGGCGAAACTGCTCGACAAGAAGCCTCTGCTTGATCTCTCCATGAGGCTGGGGGAGGGGACGGGCGCGGCGCTCGCCATGAATCTGCTTGATGCCGCATCCGCAATTATGAACCGCATGGCGACATTCGAGTCGGCAAATGTCACCTCCGGGGGAACCCGATGAGGCCGTTTCTTGCCGCATTGTCGATGCTGAGCTGTATTCCGCTGGGGCGTTTCTGCCCTACGGAGAAGGATGTCATGCGTTCGATTCATTTCTTCCCCGCGGCGGGAATGCTTTTCGGCGCGATGTTTTACGCCCTTGCGTGGCTGTTTGCGAATTACCTCCCTCATCCTGCTGCCGCAATGCTGCTTACGCTTCTTCCGGAGTTCCTGACGAAAGGGTTTCATCTGGACGGTCTTGCGGATACCGCGGACGGTTTCATGAGCAGCCGTCCGAAGGAACGCAAGCTGGAGATTATGCGGGACAGCCGGATCGGCACGATGGGGGTGTTTGCGATCGTCGCCCTGCTCGGCATGAAGTTCGCCCTGTTCGATTCCATGACGGACAGGATGGTGCCCGCCGCCGCCCTGATGATGCTGAACGGGCGTTGTGCAATGGTATTGTATATCGGCATGAGCAGATATGCGCGCCGGGAGGGGCTGGGAGCGTTGTTTTTCCATACGAAACCGTGGTTCGGCATCTTGTTTGCCTATTGTGCCATGCTTGCCTGCGGCTGGTTCCTCGCCGGAATGAAAGGGCTGACGGCGGCAATCATGGTGACGGTGTTCGCGTTCGTCTGGAGTCATGTCACGCGCCGTGTGATCGGCGGCGCGACCGGCGACACCATCGGCGCGAATGAAGAGCTGAGCGAGCTTCTTACACTGTTTCTACTGCTCTTCTGATTGTTTCCCGGGGCTCCAGACATTGTAGATTTTGGGGATGAGATACTTGATTACAGCAGCCGCGGGAACGGCGAAGATCATGCCGGTGATTCCGGCAAACAATCCGCCGAGCAGAACCACGATGATCGTTTCGACGGTGGTCAGCCCGATGGCGCCGCCGACCAGAGAGGGATACAGAATCAGCTGTTCCAGCAGACCGTTGATAATCAGGTAGGTGATGGATATTCCGATCAGGGCAGTTGCGAGATGTGCGTCCATGAACGCAATGCACATCAGAGCTGTCAATACGAAACTGGCGACGGGACCGATGAAGGGAAGAAGAATCGTCAGTCCCGCCACAATCCCGAGGGGAATGGCGTAGGGAACGGAAAAGATCGAAAACGCCGTGATGTAGAGCAGGGATTCCAGAAAGATGATGGAAATGTAACCGCGCGTCCAGCTGTCGAACATGTTGCAGATCCGGTTGATGATGTTTGCCGCTTCCTTCCTGCTGCCTTCGGAAGTCTTCGGAAGCCAGCGGGAATCAAAAATGCTTTTGACGCACCAGTCGCCGATGCTTTCCCCGCTCGCGTTGGCGGAAGCTCTGAACGAATTGGAGAAGAGCGCCATTTTCTGGATGAAATAAAGGAAGAAGAAGATGCAGAGAAGCAGATCGAATACAAATGTGCCGAGTGTTGTCACAATTCCGACCAGAGTGGAGACAATGCCTCTGCCTTTGGTGAAGGCGACGCTGGCAATGTCCTTGCTGTTTTCCTGAATATAGGCGCGGATTTCCGGGCGGATCCATTCGATGAACTCTTTGATGGAACGGATTTCAGGTTCCTTGTTCTCGTCCGTTTTTCTGGTTTTTTCCGTAAGTTCCGCCATTTCGATGTTTTCCGGCGTCTTTTCTTCCGGCACGAACCAGGTGGAGACGGTTTTCTCCAGATGCCCGAGGACGGGACTTGAATTTGCCCAGCGGTTGATGGAGCGCCCCATGTTGATTGCCGTCGGAATCAGGATGGATACCGTCAGCACCAGGATCAGCAGGGCGCCAGCAATCACAGTCACCAGTGTCGCGACGGATGATTTCATGACCAGCACCCTGCGTTCCGCCAGTTTCTTTTCCTGAGGCGTCAGCTCCTTTTCCGGCGAAAAGATCCTGCCGAGCTTCTGAAATGGATAATAGAAGAAAGAGAAGAACTTTGAGATTGCAATGACGGGTTTCGTATTGAAGAAATGCCGTTCAAAATATTTTTCCAGCGGCAGAAAGAAATAAGCGAGGATAATTCCGAAAATCAGGGATTTCAGAAAGGTCGCGGCAAGAATGAACACGAGAATGACGACAAGCGCGACGGCAAGTCCGGCGCCGGAATTCAGCACTTTTGCCGCTGTGGCGCGGCGCGCCGTCTCCTGCGCGATCAGATCCTGAATGCGGCGCGGGTAAATCTCCATGGCTCCGGCTAGTTCCGTGAAGAT
>CASDPB010000067.1 GCA_949282305.1 uncultured Lentisphaeria bacterium
CAGATTCGCCGGGCGATATGCGACGGTTTTCTCCCTTATTCCGTTGAAAAGCGTCTGGTGAATCTGACTCAAGGAGAATGTCGGGAATTGCTGGCGCAGGCACAGAATGTGAGGAAAGGCGCTGCAATTGAGCGGGCGCACAGGGAACAGGAGCATCTGCGTCAGGGGTCCCGTGACAGAGGCGGAATGGACCGCTGAAATCATAGAAGGAGAAAACGATTATGGAAAAAAAAGAAGAGAACCGATGGGTTGAAGTGAACACAAAAGGTCCGGGATATCCCCGGTTCTGCCTTCGGACTGAAGAAAAAAATTTTCTGCTTTCCTGGGCGGCAGTCTCTCAAATCGAAGCCTCGGAAGATTTTCTGTCGATCCGTTTCCTATGCGAATATGGACTGGTTCAATTGTCATCAGGTGAATCCATGCGGGATTTATTTTGGTCCATGCAGATGGAGCGAGTCTGGATGATTGATGGACGAATGCTTGGCTGCCGGATTACGCCTGTGGAACAATTTCAGTAAGGGAATGCAGATAGGCGTTATGATAGCGGCGAAGAGATGGTGTGGAAAGACCGGGAAATTCATCTGTCCGAATGAGGTCATCGGCATTTTTCGGGCGCGGATGGGCAGCGATGAAATCCCGTTTTGCGGCACTTTTCGCCGTTTTCTCCCGAAGCCCGAGTGCAAGATGCTTCTGCAAATATTCGTGATACTCCCGGCCCCAGCAGATCGCGCGCTCATGCGCCTTGCAATGGCGTCTGGAGTGAAACGCCTGGAACTTTTCGGCATCCTGAAAGATTTTTGACAAATGGATGTAACGTTCTGTCTCCGGAAGATTCTGCAAGGCAAGGAGTTTCCGGTGCATTTCAAGAGACAGATTCAGTTTTTCCACGTCGATTTGCATGAAAATACGGGAACGGGACTTGCTCCCGTTCCCGTGAAAGGAGGTGTCAGTTTTCTTCCGTTTTCTTCAAAAGCTCCTTATTCTGAGGCGGAACAGGCTGCTCCGGCTCCTCCTGTCGTTCCATCGGCGTCTTGCGTTCAAAGATGCGAAGCAGGCCGCGTCCCTCCAGCGATTCATGGCGCCTGACCAGTTCAAGCCTTGCCAGCTCAGGCAGAGCCTTTGCCGCATTGCGGCGGGTAATTCCGCACTGCATGGCGATTTCATCCGTAGTCATAACAACCCTGTCATTCTTGCCGAGCATACAGGCAATACGCCCGTAAACCAGCTTGACATAAAGCGGCAACTCCTGCTGACTCAAAATTTCCAGCGGAATGAAGACGGCATTTTTCATATTCCGATCTCCTGTTCCATTTTATTTCTCACGGGCAGTAATGCCATTGGTTAAAAGCTCCTGCACACTTTCCGGGTCGATTCGCACCAGACGGGGACTGATATTGATCGCCCGCAAATAGCCATTCTGAATGTAACGGTGGACGGAATTGACCGAAACGCCCAGAATTCTGGCGCATTCCGCCCGGGTCAGTTTGCGGGATAAATCCAGCTCTCCGGCGTTCTTTTCTTTTGCGGCAAGCGCCGTTTCGAGTTTTTGCGGCGTCAAATCCGGAAGATACGGCTGCAGCAAAAGCGCGGCCGCATTCAGGATTGCGGATGGGATTTTTTCTGACTGCATACTTGCGTTCCTTTCCTGATTTGCAGAAAAACATGGATTGCGTTATGATCTGCGGGGGAGCGATGGAAGCGGATCAAGCCGAGCATGACAAGGTAACGCAGGGCTTTCCGTGCAAGTCCATGGCGGATTCCGCATTCTCCGGCAAGTTCTTCGGTTGTGAGAACCGCATATCCGCTCCGTCTCAAGATTACGGCAACACGTCCATAGACGAGTTTGACGAAAAGCGGCAGATCTGTCCGTGACAGAATTTCATGCGGGATTACGGCTCCGATTTCACCGTCCGGCGGATGCTGTTTCCGGTTGTCTGTTTCCATTTTGCTTCTCCTTTCCTGGTTGAGGGTTGTTCTCCACTGAACCGGGAACGGCGACATAAACAGCTGTAAAAAAAGCGAAAAAAGAAACTTTTACGCTCAAAATGGATGGCGACATGTCACGACAGGCGGCATGACAAATTCTGTCGCACAACCGTTCAAAACGGAACGGGAGCCGTGATTCAAAGAACCACGACTCCCGTCTGATGAAAAAGGGTTATCCTCAGATGACTTGATGCAGCAGAAGGCTTACCTGCTCCATCGGCAGCGTATATGCCAGTTCCGCGAGACGCCTGCGCTCATCCGCGCAGGGAATCTCGATACTGTCGTTCATCACCAGAAACGCGGGCAGTTTTTCAATGGCTTCCTGCTTCGCCCGGGTTGTTGCGTGAGACATATAATGCTTTGTCATTTCCTGTGTCATGTGTCCGACAATGCTTTGGACGACGGCAAGGGAAATCCCGACCTGTCCGGCATAATAGCAAAAGACATGTCGCATGGAATGGAGATCCTTGATGCTGATTGCCTTCCGATTTTCAAACTCCTTGACCGTTTTGATATTCAGTCCTTCGAGGAAACGCTTGATCCGATAGGAAATCAGGGACGCATCCTTGAGATACATCTCCGCATGCAGAGGAAAGACGTATTCACTTTCCCGCGGCAGACTCCGCAGATAATGTTCCAGTGTGGAGAGAATCGGGATTGCCAGATCCGCCTGCGTTTTGCGGCGTTTGCGAAAGATCATCCGCGTCGCCCATGAGATTTCCGACCATTTCAAGGTGCAGATATCCCCTTCGGTCAATCCCGTTACCGCCGCGACCAGAAACAGAGGTCGGCAGAATAAGGAAAGTTCGTCGGTCCGGTTGATGCCATTGCGGATCAGCATGAGTTCCTGCTCGGAAAAGATTTCCCGGTCGGTCTGTTCCCAGCGCGGCGTAATCACCGAATCCCACGGATTGTAAACGATACCGGCGTCCTCCTGCAATTTCCGGAAAACCTCTTTGCAGACGCGGGCGATTTCATGGATCGTTTTGCCCGACACTTTGTTTTTGAGTGTATATTTCCCCGTATAGGAAATCTTGCCCGACCGGACATGAAATTCCACTTTTCTGTTGAATCGCCCGTGGTCAATCAGGTAGCGGACGTAAGTTTCGCAATGATTTTTCCGTACTTGCGCAAGTTCCTGGATTTCCGGGAACTTTGCCGCCATGTATGAGACAAAGTCGTTCCAGTAGCGAAGTTTCTGTCTGGCGATATGCTCCGACGGTTCGCGGCGGCTCGGCTTTTGCAGTGCAAGCGGATAAGCCTCCGCAAGGGTAATGGGCTTACCGCCTGTCAGCACATAGGAGTAGTTATCCACGAGCGCGCGGATTGTTTTGTTCTGCCGGATTTTTTCCTCCTCGGCAGACAACGTTTCGGCCTCCCGGCGTATTTTCTCCCGGATGGAACGCTCATATTCTTTTGCGCGCCCTTCCGTCGAACACCCGGAACATACGCCGGAATAGTCTTTGCCTTTGAAAAGAAAGCGGTAGTGATACGATTTCCCTCTGAGATAGACGCTCATCCTGAACCTCCTGAAACCACTTGATTGATTATGGTTGATCGTGAGGTCGATCAGGCTGCTTCTCAGACGTGTCCGCGCAAAATTCTCACAAAATTCTCACAAGTGAGCTGTTTTGACGGATTCAACATCACCGAAAAGGCGGAGGCATTTACTGCAACCATTTGATTTTGAGGCGGTTGCTTTAAAATAAAAATGGCTCCGGCAGCTGGATTCGAACCAGCGACCAAGTGGTTAACAGCCACCTACTCTACCGCTGAGCTATGCCGGAGCGTTGTATGAGGACAGAATATATAGTCATTCTTTCAAATGTCAAGTCAAAATCTATAAAAAAATCAAAAAATCAGGGACTTCGACGTTAGAGCGTATCGCAGGGAAAGTCCAGCGATGAGGCAGAAAAAGTCGGCACATTCGGATATTTCAGGTGGGGAGGGGATACGGATCGTAGCTTCATAGGAATGGACCAGAAATCTCTGTCCAGGAAAAGAGACTCGCTCAGTTCAAGTCTGGATTCGATTCTCATCGGTCAGATACTTTCCTGACAATGCCGTATCGCGATAAGCAAGTTTCCCTGTCAAATGAATATCATTTCCAGCAATCTTGGAAAGGATACTGAACCATATACTGTCATCGCCGCCTTTGCTGTTTCGAGCATCGAACAATATATGGCTTTGACAGAATCGGGGCTTTTATAGATTCGGCAATTAACATTACCTGTATTTTCTGATTTGTAGTATATGGCATCTTCCTATTATGAGTAACTGCATAGCCAATCAAATGATTCCGTTGCCCTTGCCGAAAAGCGTGAGCATGCCGTTCGCCTTTATCAAATCGGAAAATGTAAACGTTATAGAAAGTCCGATGGATGATCGCCTCCAGGCATTTCTCAAAATACCAGTCGGCAATACCGATAGTGAGACTTATGATAAACAACATTATCCATGCAAGTCATCAACGATAGAACTTGAACCAGAAACGCAGGATACCAAAAAGCCGCATAAGATTGTCAGTATTGTCCCGAAAACAGTACTCTCCATGGTAACCGGATAAGATGTTCCGGTTCCACTCTGGTAATGAATACCCGTCATGCACTATGTCACCAGGATACCGAATAGCAGATAACCGGCTGAAACAAAGCAAAGCGTTTGCCGTTCCTCCCCCTTGTGGACGGGATTCTATCGCTTCAACGGGAAAAACAGTATTTTCATTTCCTCACCTCCGAGGGTGAAACGGTTTGTTCAGATGAAAAAATGTGTTGTTCAAGCGCATCAAGGTTCTCTGCAATGGTTCCTGCGGCGAACTCGAAAGGCGGAAGCGATGTGCTTTCAAAAAGATTCGTGAACCCGGAATGTCACAATCTGCGCGGCATTCCGCAACACGTCCGCCATTTCAGAAGTTCCGGGTGCGCAATAATGACCGGATGGTTCTCGTCCAGTATCCCGGCAGGATAAAGAGTTTTATCTTCTGTCGCCTGCCTGAATGCGGAAAGCGTCTGTATCCTTCTGATTCTGATAAAATTATCAGCGAGAACGAATCCATTTGCACAAACGATGTCGAACAATAGATACAATCCGAGCGTACCGATGATGGCAATCTCAAGTCCGTAGCGCAACAATCGAAATTGTCCGCGGATCGATCCGGCAACACAGAGAATCAGAGTCCATAAGAAAAGAGCCACCGCAAGATAACCGGGATTGCCGATCAGCAGTATACTGTAAAGGATGTAGGAAAGCAGAACGGCAAGCAGCGCAGTGCCGACGGGAAATGTTTCTCCGGACTTATGTTCCCGGGGCGGTTTCCTGCGGAATATCCAGACGGTGTATCCAGCCAGCCCGCCCCAGAGGAGCAGACAGCCAATCGCATACAAATCGGAAAGGTTCATGATTTCGCCTCCGGTTCTTTGTTGTCTTCCGGGCGTTTCCGCAGCAACACTTCACAATTTACTGGACCGTTTACAATCTCTTGGTATACCGTGCAACAAGATTCATTCATCGAAAATGCCCCGTTTATTACGGACAAACTGTTCTTGTGCCGGCAACTCAGGCATGATCGCCTCCTTCCCCCGGATCATCATCGCGCACGAGCTTGCGGCGGCAGTTGGCACAATGACCGGTCTGCAACAGGAAACGCCATGCTTCGGCACTGTTTGAATACCCGTTCTGACAGCTGCATTCGGGGCAGCGGAAATTCAACTGCCGCTTCCGGCGCAAACTTCGCAATACCACCAGCCACCAGAACAGGGGAATCGCAAAAAACAAAGTGCCCACGATTACCCAGAACAGCCGGCAGTCCTGAAAGATTTTCAGCAGAAACAGAAAAGGCAGCAGGACTCCGAGCAAATAAAACAATCCGACGTTTTGAATTTTCGCGTAGCGGTGCAGATGGTTCCAATCCATCATCTCCGGCGTGTCCGGTTCCGGGGCGGTTTCCAGAAGCGGAGCTCCGCAGGCGCTGCAGTTTCCCGTAACTGCAGCCAGTCGGTGATCCGGTTCCTGGTGGCAGTGAGGACACAGGTGTTCCGGGGCAGGGATCACACTCCGGTAATTCTTATCGAGTTTGCGGTTGAGCCTGTCGCATTTTCGATTGATCCACATACACAATTTCAGCAGTTTCTCGACACCGGTAACTCCGACGAAGCGGCAAAAAATGACGAAAACGCCCAGGATCGTGACGCAGGAAGCCGTCAGGCGCGGAAGATTCACATCCATGTTTCTTTTGTCCGGAAAAAGGAAAAAGGATACCAGGAGAGTCGGAATGACGATTGCGAACAACAACAGAAACTGTATGGCCGTCATTCCGATGGAGCTGCTCCGCAGGTTTGCGGGGCGCATCCGCATTGCTTCCGGCGGCGGCAGGGTGTAACCCGATCTGAGTTTTCTGCGGTCATACACGATCCGGCTGTGACACTTCGGACAACGTCTCAACGTCGGTTGAAAGGAAGTCAGTTTTTTCCGGCACACCGGACAGCGGGGCCAGCGGGTCAGTAACAAACGGTTGATCCAGTCAAACCCTCCCAGCAGAAGCGGCCATGCGACGAGAGCGATCAGGAAAGCTGCCGTCTGCCAGAGAAGATTCCACGGCGCAACCATCTTCTCCCAGATGAAGCAGCCGACCAGAAGATAGGCGGCACCGAGAAAAAATTGAAAACACTCGAACGGTCCGCCATGGTCTTCTTTGCCGATTCCATTTCTTTCTGCAGATCGACAATATCGTATGAGTCCGCCCCCATCAGTTTCCCCTTGCACAAATTGTGACATTTTCCGGCAAATACGGATGACGCTATAATTGCTTGCAGGGAAAATACATCGGAATCAAGTGCAATGCAAGTTTTTCAGCGGAAAAGGTTCTGATTTCCGGTTATTTTTATTTGCAATCGTCCTTTTATTGCAGTATCGTTAAACAGAGACAAAACAAGTCTGCGGCTGTTTTTCTCAGAGCATGACCGTTGAAGGACTACTCCGAAAAAATCCGGGCATCCCGGGCGAAGTGCTGATTTGCAGGAAATGGCAAAATGATGAAATTTAAATGGCAACAACTCTTTTTTCTTTTCCAGCTAAGAAAACCGAAAATCCAGACATTGAAAACGATGTTCCCATGTTGCGTCAGAAATGCCATTTTCTTCGGTTTTATGTTGTTGGCATTCGTGACGCTGCCCGCCGGGTGCTACCTGTTAGAACCATGGCTGTCTCAGGAAAAAAATATTGCAATCTTTCTTTTACAGATGTTTATTCTTCTCCTGCCGCTTGCTGCAGCAGTGGGTGCATATGCGATTGCATTCCTCACTGCCGTTCAGCAGAATGATTTTCTTGCGCAGGCAGCCGGGGAACGAAATCGGCCTCTTCCCAAATGGGATGATGTCTGCTTGAGTCTGCCGGGAATCCGTTACTGTTTTCTCTACCGCCATCTTGCCGGAGAGCTTCCCGGAACCTCGCGCTGGCGGCTGTGGGTAATGTTGATAAGCGCGGCGTTATTCTGGATCAGCTGGATTTTCATCGGTCCCTTGAGTCCGATACCGTTTTGTGCACTTGCTGTAAGTATCGGTTTCTGGCTCGAAATTGCCCGACGCATTGCGGGAGTGCCGATGCAGAAAAAAGAGCGGCTCGGCTGGATGCTGCTCCTGGGTTGTTTTCTCGTTTCCATGCTGGCTGGATATATTCAATTCTATCGGGGGCGCGAGGTGTTGAGGGCGGAAATCCGACTGCTCCGGAGCGCTGGAATTCCCGGCAGCCGTGAGGAGCTGAAAACTCATCTTTATCAAGGAGTTACGCCGAATGAAAAATTCGCAACGCTGGTGGATCGATATCGGGATTCCGACAAGTTGACTTCAGCCAGCGGATATTATGCTGCAACGGAAGCGGAACGCGGGGAGATCAAGACATATTTGTCAGGGGAGCGCTGTCGCGCGGAATTTCTGCTGCTGGAATCGCTGGTCGCCGCGGGGGGAAAACTGAAATATCCGCTCCCGCTTTCTGAAAAGTTCTTGATAGGAATCAATTTGCCGCATAGGAACTATCATCGTGCCGCCATGCGCTATTTCAGTTCCCGGATCATTGTTGCGTTGGAGGAGAAGAATGTGCAGGAAGCCCTGCGCCTTTTTCGCCTGATGACTGATTTTCAGGAATCGGTTCTGCAAAGCGATTTTCTCATCGGGTCGCTGACGGCGTTCTCATGTGAGAGTATTCGACTTGACGTAATCGGCGCGCTGCTGGGGAGCGGCCTGCTGAGCGATGCGCAGCTGCAGGAGGTGGCGAAGCGGAATCAGGACAGAATCGGAAAACTCCATCGTTCCCTGTGTCGCGGTCTGCAGCAGGAGGCGTTTGTATTTCTGGATACCATCGGGTCGCTGGCGGTTCCCTATCCGAAAATTCTGCGGTCCATTCGCCGGGAGAATGAGTCGGAATTCGATGATGTGGAGTTGGATTTTCTGTTTCGCGGCAATACGACCAGCCTCCCGATGTTTCCCTGTCTGTGGCTGGAGGTGGTTCTGCAACGGAGAATGATATCTTATGTGCGGCTTCAATCTGCCGTGATGCGCTATTTTTCGGATCGTAATCTCTGGAATGACGAGGGCGGCAGGACGTTGAAGCAACACCTGGTTGCCGAGGAATGGCTGATGTGCCTGTCTTTTCTACCCGACTATTTCTCAGTGCGGCGCCACTTCCAGCGCATGGAAACCTTCTACCGTATGACGGACCTCGCTCTGCAAATTGAAATGTTCCGCCGGAAACACGGACATCTGCCGGAAACACTGGACGAGCTCGGCATTCCGCCGCCCATGGACGCTCTGAGCGGCGAACCGATCCGATTCACCCGTTTTGCCCGCCTGTTTGGAGAGGACGGCAATGGTCTTACAATTTCGCGTGATCTCCCCGGCTGGCAGCTTTCCGCGCCGGGGCGGAATAATCATAACATAACACCGGAAGAACGGAAGGAGTCGCAGCGCGATTTCTTCACGGTCATTACCGAGTGGCCTGTCCCCGCACCGCCGGAACCACAGGCAACAGGGATTGACAGTTTTTGAGGACAAGGCAAAATCCTGAATTTGAGAAGAATACAGTTTTTTTACAGGCGGCAACAACTTACAGATTCGGCAATTAACATTACTTGTATTTTCTGATTTGTGGTGTATAATATCTACTTATTATGAGTAATTGCACAGCCCATCAAATAGATTCCGTCGCACTTGCCGAAAGGCGAGAGCAAGCCGTTCGCCTTTATCA
>CASDPB010000068.1 GCA_949282305.1 uncultured Lentisphaeria bacterium
AGAACGGCACCCGCAGGCAGGACATTGAGATTTATTACAGCTTTGTCGGCAAGATAGACTTGCCGGAAGCCTAACGCCTGACCTATCCGACACAGCCCTAAGTGCCGGATAGGAACGGCAAAATTTTTTACACTTCTATTACTTCTTTATCGCACATTAGCAAATAGACCGCGAGTCAATCCCCCAGCCCCGCAAAAAAGATCAATTGCATAGATTGATCGAAGGGGGGTCATTGTCCTCAAATTTGAAGATTTTTTCATGCTAATTCCTTGTTCCGCAAAAAAACATTAGGCCTTTCTTCGGACGCACACTGCCGAACCCGGCGATCAGCGACAGAGCCTCGTCGAAGCCGTTCTCAAAGAGGTTGTAGTTCGCAAATTTCCCCTCGAACCCCTCCGGAACGATCCAGTAACTGTCGTTGACGGAGAGCCCCATGCAGAGTTTGACGATGCCGAGGATGTTGTTGTGGTCCAGTCCATAGACGGAGAGTATCTTATCCACGAACTCGCGGTTGCGAGGAATAACACGGGACTTCAGCCACTCCAGCAGGCCCCGGTCGGTGACTTCGAGCCCCAGCGGAAACAAACGGCGGTTTTTCTTCGATTTTTTCAGGATCATACAGACAAAGCCGTCCAGCCCCTCCGACCGCAGGTCGAAGGAGATCAACTCCGTATTGTATTGTTTGAGAACGAATTTCATTGTCTGCACCAGATTATTCCGGTTCACGCACCTTCCCCAAAGGGGAACACGATACACAAACCCACGATAATATACTGCTCCAAACGGTAAAATTCAATTTGAGAAGATGGTATTTTTCAACGTAATTTTCAACAATGGTGCTTCAATGAAAACCTTCCGGCTTCGGGATCAGGGCATAGATGTCTTTCCCGTAGGCCCAGCATTTCACGCCCTGCCATAAATCAACAGGACTGCCTATCAGATCCACAATTGCCGCATTTGTCTGCGGTGTCCGTTTCGGATATTTCACGCCGGGTATATGGGTCCGCCTGTCGAGCGCCGCGCCCCAAGTCGGATGGAAATATCCGACCGCCATTGCGTGATCGCCGTGGCTGGTCTCGAAGAAGTCCGCCATGATTTTCTGATTTACGGTCTGCTCCCGAAGGCGGCCGTTGTACACGACCAGAACATACGCGCCGCTCTCAGGAAATTCCGAGGCGGGATGCCAGATTGTTTTCTCTTTCATTTGCGTCTCCTCCAAATAAAGTGTTCGCTTACAGTTCGCCGGGAGCCTTGCGCCGTTCTGCGGCCGCCGATTCGCTCAGCTCGAAGTGCTGACAGGCCGGATCGGAGTAGTTGATCTCGACCGGATTTTCGAGATCGAAAATGCACTGTTCCCGGTCGCCGTCCTCATCCCGGAAGAAGCAGTCTATGCAGTGTTCACACATGATGCTCACCCGTGCATCCACCAGCGCCAGACGCGGACGACCATGAAGCCGACGAGCGCGATCCCGGCGAGGATGAACATCACGATCCCCAGCGTTAGCCAGAGATACATCAGCCCCAGCCCGGCGGCGAGGCTTCCGAACAAACACATCAGTACGATTCCTTCAGCCAGCTTGATCTGCTTTGAGGTCAGTTCAACAAGGACAGTCTTTTCCATGGTTCACCTCGCTTTCCAGTCGCCGGAGGGGATGACTTTTGCCTGCTCCGGAAGATGGTTCATGGTGTAGATCCATGCCTGAACAGTCGAACCGTCCGGCAGGCGGAAATCCGTCAGAACACGATCGTAGAGGCGGGGATATCCCTCCAGACGGTCAACATTTTCCCAGTCCCGGATCGGGATCTCAATCAGCTCGACAGAGACCTTTGTTTTTCCTTTCGGGACAAATGCCGGGAATCCCCAGCCCGTGTCATAGAGCGTCCCAGAAATCGTTGCGCTTCTGCAGGAAATGGCATTCCGGCAGAAACGTTCATTCCGTTCGCCGGAACGGAGTGTTCCGTATGCGGCGATCAGGACAGTTTCTTTTTTCATTTGCGCCTCCTATTTCTGATAAAGTGATTTTTGATTCTATGAAGATTCGCCCCCTCACGGCAGATCTTCCGATACTCTTCCGGATAGGGTAATCTGTTGCGGATTTCCTTGGTTTTCGGAGTCATTTCGTAAATCAGCGCGGGCAGTTCCGTCCCGTCGTCGAGGATCACATCCACGG
>CASDPB010000069.1 GCA_949282305.1 uncultured Lentisphaeria bacterium
CTTTCCGTGATTTCCCCGGAAACTTTCCTGCGGTAGAGAGCCGGGGATTCCCGGAAGTCGGCCAGGAGGTGGCTCGACATAAATTCTCCGCTGCGACTGCGGGCGTGATATTCGTCCGCCGGTTCATGGATGATGAAATTCGTGTTGTTCATTTTTATCCTTTCGAGTTGAATGTGTAAGCACTCAGTACATATGCAGAAAAATCGAAAACGTTCACGGTTTTTCCTATTTTTTTAACCCTGCGAGGGTAAAAATTTCTCGCAATTCCGCAATCTGGTGTTTGTAGAGGGTTCCTACCGGAATGTTGATGCGCTGGGCGATCTGTCTGATGGAGAATCCATCCATGAGCATTTCGCAAATTTCCTTCTGCTCGGGAGAGAGATTTTGCAGAACGCTTTGAACATCAAAGATCAGAATCGCCTTTTCAAGGCCATCCCAAGTCAGGAAATCCTGCATTTCCATTGTCAACTCCAGGGAGGTTCGTGCCACGATGGAACGCCGGGAGAAAAGTTTGCGGCGGATTTCCTTCAATGAGACCTCCAGGATCACCCGGCAGAATTTATTCAGCGAACTTCTCGCGGACTGGAAACGCGGGAGTTTCCGAGCCAGAGCGATCCACAATTCCTGTTCCAGATCCTTCTCACTGTTCGCAAGCATGGGATACTGTCTGATGGTGGTAGCGACGAGGTAAGCAACGGACTCCCGGACGTATGCGTTTGCATACACATCTTCAAATTTAACATTCGGCATTTCTGCGCTCCTGATGGTTTCGCCCGTCGCACCATTGCGTCGGGTTCGACCAGTCAGGAAAATTTCACGAAAAAACGACAGAAATTTCTTTTGATTCCATATCTCATTGGTTATCAACGAAATAAAAAATAAAAATTTCAAAAATCGATTTCACGAAAAAACGACAAATGAAATTTTTCCCATTTCAGAAGCAAAAAAAATCCGCACTCAGCATCAATGGCTGAATGCGGATATCCAGTGAAAAAACAATTGGCAGATTACTTCATTACCCGTCTCCCGTAAGCGTAAGCAGCTCCAGGATTATTGGCGGCATCGAAAAGAGCTTTGAGTTCCATATCTTTTTTCAAAGCTCGGTTAACCATGACGGAACTGACATTGGCTGCTGCCGCCAGCTCATTTTGCCGAATCCCGGCAAAACGAGGATCCTTCCCGGAACGTTCTGCTTGTGAGAACTCTGAATAAACTCCGCACATAAATTGTCGCAGCTCAGCTTTCAGTTTGATGATGACATCGCCGATCTTGCTGTTTTTCCCGGAAGAAAGTTTTCGAGAGGAGGTTCCCGAAACGGTCGGAGTCATGCCCTGACTATGGAGACAAGACGTCTCAAAAACGATCTTTCCATCCTCAATTCTTTCAAGCTGTGAAAAACAAAATACCTGATCGGAGGGAAAAGAACCAAGTTTGCATGGCAGAGGAGAATCTCCCAGCACCAGCAAAATCGGAGTTTTTCCCTTCGGGAGATGTCCCAGTATTTCCGAGTTGCGTTCCGTATTGATTCCAGCGCATGCAAAAATCTCACGAGACTGCCCGCTAACCGGAGCCCGGCCCAGAGACCACAATGCATTCGTGACGATTTCATTCACCAACCCCGCACAATTCAATGCCTTGCGTGCAGATTCAAATACCGGGGTGAAATCAACTCTCCAAACTGCTTTTTCCTCTGGAAGAAGTTCATAGGGACCACATTCCGGGCAATCCGCGCAAAGCTGGATTTCATCGCCGGAATCTCTGATTGATATGGGAATGAACGTTCCACATCCACGACAGCGAACAAACTTGTCAATCGGTCTTTTTTGCAGTATTCCAAGCTGGTTCCATTCTTCCGGAACCAGATGGTTAACTTCCAGCCCGTAATAGTCCAGGTCGATGTTCTCCGCTACATTTCCAAAAGCCAACAGGGTTTCAAAAGAGGTTTGGCTGTACATCGATTCCATTCTCCTGAATAAAATATTCTCCAATTTTTCTCAGTTCATCGGCATTGCTCTTCAAGGTGCAACTGTTCCGTGTCAATTCGATCGTCATTCGCCGTTTGCAGTTGTTCCATTCAATTTCCAGAATGATTCTGACAAATTTTATTACGATCACATTCAAAGGCACATTTTCCCGATTCAGATCATGTTCCATTACGGAGTAGATTTCATCATCCCGGACAACATCATCCAGGCTCATTCGGTGGGTCCGCCGCTTGCCGGCCCCCTGATAATTGAATTCAAGGCAGGAGATCCATGCCCGGGTAATTCCAACATGAGGCAACGCGATCGGAATGTTCTTCCGGTATTTGAGCCGTTCAATGTCAAACGCACTCTTCAGGATCTGTTTGTCCACCAGATGATAGCCGAGAATTGTATCGCAGAAAATCTTCTGTAGAACCATGGCAATTTTAGTGCCTCCAAGATTATAGGTGTCCAGCGTCCCGAAATGCATATCATAGGCAAAGACCATATTGATGACTCGGGTTTCATTTTTTCTTTCCAGCTCGGAATTCTGTTCACTCCATGCTTCATAGCTGTTTGCATAGTCGCTCAGATAAACAAAGTAGTAATGCAGATCCCCTGTTCTTTTCTGGTATTCGATCAGGTATTTTTTCCCTCGAACCTGCTTATGCCAGAAGAATGCGGAGATCTGACGCCCCAAGTCCTCACATGCGCTCCGGTCTGTTCGCGGAGTCTGTTTCGGAAGATTCGGGCAGCGGCACCAGTGGCGGCCGGGAAGATTGTCCACCTGCAGAAACGTGCAGGCTTTTTCCCAGAGAGTCCGATGATGTAAATAGATATGAAAAGCCATGTCGTAACGGTTTTTGAATTGCTGAATTTCAGAATTGAATTCCCCGTCCTGCGTCTTTGCTTCGTCCAGCAACCGCAGTATCACAGCTTCATTTCCCGCAAGATTGAAGACATTGCGCATAACAATTTCCACTTTTCTGAGGAGTCCTTCCGGGAGTGTTCGAAAGGCATCCTGAATTTCATAGAGTTTGTCTTTTTCAAAGTTCAGACATTCCAGGCATCTATGTTCCATGAAAAACTCTTTCAACACAGATCTGGAAGTCTGCCGGATCACAGTCATCGGATTATATGCTCTCATGGAACTACTCCTTTCTTTGTCCATATACTTTATTTGTTGACTTTTCCTCTTTGAAGGATAAATTATCATATGGTATGGGGAATGATACTCCCCATACTAAAAAAATTAAAAAAAATTTGAATCGAGGGAAACATGGTTGTCAGTGAACATCGGCTGAAACGAATGATTCGCATTGTGGATATGATGCGGAAACAGCAATATCCCAACTATACAAAAATCAGAAGAGCTTTTGAACAAGCCACTTTTGATACGACAGAAACAATGGTTCTTACTTGTGATCGAAAAACAATCTGGCAGGATCTGAAAATCCTCAAGGAAGAGTTTCATTGTCCCTGGGAATATGACCGCAGCCGCCACGGATATTATCTGAAAGATATTCATTGGGATTTTGCTTATCCGGCTTATTTAAGCGATTCGCAGATGATGGCGATGCTGGTAGGACGGCGGATTTCCGAAAATATATTCCCTGAACCGCTGAAGAGTGACATTTGCAGTGCGGTGGATTATCTGTTGAACGTAGCCAATCCGGATCTGCAGAAATGTTCATTCGTTTCACAAATGAAATTCTTCTCTGCCAAAACAGGCAATGTGGATCCTGCGATTTTCGAACCAGTTTACCAGGCATGGCGGGATCATTTTCTTCTGCATATTGTATATCGCGACTATCAAGGAAACGCCTCGGTGCGTGACATTGAACCTCATGCGCTTTTTTTCCGTAATAACAATTGGTATATCTACGCGCGCGCATATGATGCAGATGATCCACGAAATTTTATGGTTCATCGAATTCAAAAGGCTGAGGTTATCCGAAAAACGTTTGAACCGGATCCGGAAATTTACAACAATATCCGCTTTACCTTAACTCCGGTGAAAGACGTGGTGTTGCGTTTTCACAAAGACATTCATGATTCCATTTTTTCCAATCCATTCCATGAAAATCAGGAAATCATCTGGGATACCGATGATCCCATGTTCAAACTGATAAAAATTCCAGTGGCACCGCAGGAAATCCTGGTGCAACGAATACTGGAACAAAGTGGAAAGTTGACTGTCGTGAAGCCAGACAGCTTGAAGCAAAAGGTCATAGAAGCTGCCCGAAATGTGATAAACGCACACTCCTGTTGATAAATCAGAATTCTGTATTTGTTGCGTGCAACCGCGAAAATGTGGTTGCACGTATTTTTTTGGCAAAAAAATCGAAAAACCGTGAACGTTTTCCATTTTCCTGCATATGTACTGGTTGTAAAAAAACTGCACGAAAGGAAATGCGAACATGAAATACGGCAGCATTTGCAGTGGAGTTGAGGCGGCAACGCTCGCTTGGAGCTCTTTAGGCTGGAAAGCTGTTTTTTTTGCCGAGGTTGAGCCATTCCCATCAGCGGTGCTGTGTCATCGATTCAAAGCGACTCGTCCATTGCGACCGCTTGATCCGGCAATGGCAGACAACGAAAAGGAGCGGAAAACCCGGGAATTGTGGAGACGTCAGATCGCAGGTCTTCCGGAAGATGAGACGATTCCGAATTTCGGAGATTTTACCCTAATAAAGAGAAAGGATGTAAATGAAGATATCGACCTGCTCGTCGGGGGCACGCCCTGCCAGGATCTCTCAATCGCAGGGAAACGACTGGGATTTGAAGGTCGGCGAAGCGTGCTCGCTCTCGACTTTGTACGACTGTGTTTTGAGCTTGGAGTCCGCTGGGTTGTGTGGGAAAATGTCCCCGCTGCTCTTTCC
>CASDPB010000070.1 GCA_949282305.1 uncultured Lentisphaeria bacterium
AGAACTGCCGGAAAAAGGGGATCAATATCATCTGGAAGTCTTTTCCGAACCATCCGCACGACGTGCCGCCGGATTCCCTGAAACTTGCCCGTGCGTTCCTCGCCTATTACCACGAACTTTACCTGAGTGATCTGGGGGGATCCTCCATGCGGAAAATCCAGCAGAAGGTTCTATTTGTCGGAGACGACCAGGAGGGCAAATTCTATCCGGCGGATTCCCCGAAAGCCAGAAACGTGCTGCGCGAAGACCGCGTCTGTTTCCCTGCATTGGAAATCGTCGCTGCCTGGGGGCGGCAGTCTGAATGATTCCGGCGGCGGAGCCGGCACATCCTGTTTCCTCTGCGGATATTTCCCCTTTTTCCCGATGGACGGCAGTTGCGATTTTTTGAAATCAGTGTATTTTATGGTTCTGAATTTTCAACTGCAAAGGGTTTTTCATGGATATAGAGGATTTTTCCGCGAACCGCGGTCCGCGCCTGAGAGCGTTGATTCCCTTCGGCGTGTTTCTTGTTTTTTATATGGGGCTCTCCATCGTGTCCGGGGATTTTTACCGGGTGCCGATGACGGTTGCTTTTCTCGTTGCTTCAGCTTCGGCGCTGGTTCTGAACCGCAAGGCTTCGCTGAGGAGCAAGATTGATCTTTTCGCCCATGGGATGGGGGATGTCAATATCATGACGATGTGCCTGATTTTTGTGCTTGCGGGGGCGTTTGCGGAAACGGCGCGGAGAATGGGCGCCGTGGATTCGACGATCCAGATAGCCCTTTCCTTCATTCCGCCGCATTTGATGCTGTGCGGTCTGTTCATCGTGACCTGCTTCATTTCGCTTGCGATCGGAACTTCCGTCGGGACGATTGTGGCATTGACTCCGATTGCGCTTGGGGTGACGCAGACTCTCGGCATTTCCGGCGGTCTCTGCCTCGGCGCCGTGGTGGGAGGCGCGATGTTCGGCGACAATCTTTCGATGATTTCCGATACCACGATTGCCGCGACCCGCACGCAGGGAATTGAAATGCGCGAGAAGTTTACGGCAAATCTCCGCGTTGCCGCGCCGGCGGCGGTCGTGACGGTGATTCTCTATATCATTCTGAGTCATACGGGAGAGCCGATGGCGGGGAAAAGCCTGACTTTGAAAATGTTTCTGGATGTGATTCCATATCTTTGCGTGCTTGTGCTGGCGCTGACCGGATTGAATGTCATGGCGCTGCTGATGCTCGGCACCCTGCTTGCAGGAGTGATCGGGATCATCAACGGTTCGTTCAGCTTCTGGGAGTTTCTTGCCGCCGCCGGGGTAGGGGCGCGGAGCATGGCGGATACCTTGATTGTGGCGCTTCTTGCGGGGGGACTCCTGAAAGTGATCCGCTACAACGGAGGAATTGAATATTTGATGAAAAAAATTGAGCGTCTGATCCGGGGTCCCAGGAGCTGCGAGTTCGGAATTGCGCTTCTCGTGGGGGTGGTGAATATCTTCACCGCGAATAACACTGTCGCGATTGTGATTGCGGGGCCGATTGCGAAAGACCTGGCAAAACGCTGTGAAGTGCCTCCCGCACGTTCCGCCAGTATTCTGGATACGACATCGTGCATCGTGCAGGGAATGATCCCCTACGGAGCCCAGATTCTTTCCGCGGTCGGGCTTGCAGGCACGGTCGCGGTCAGTGCTTCCGAGGTGATGAAGTTCCTGTGTTATCCTTATGTGCTTGCCCTGTTCCTGATCGGTTCGATCTTCTTTTCCGGCGGAAAAAAGGCGGTAAACGAGGCGCAGTGACGACACTTTTGCGGAGACCGCTTGCTTTTTTGTCCTGAAAGAGTTATTTTAAGATACGGCTTTTTATAAAAATGGAGGTGCCGGAAATGAAAAAAGTGATTGCATGTCTTCTTGTTTGTGCCGGGGTTTCCGTATTGTTGTCCGCGTGTGGAGATAACGGGAAGCCTGAACCGGAAAGGAAGTCCGTTGTGAAAGAGGCTGCGAAAAGCACGGATAAGACGGCGGACTATCTGATCGGAAAGACGTCCCTTGAACAGGGGCAGAAAGTGACACGGAAGCTGGACAAGGCGCAGGCGGATTACAATAAGAACCTGGAAAAGGCTTTGGAAGACTGATTTCAGCTGTCTGAACCGGTTTTGATTTGCATATCAGCCCGGTTCCTGCCGGACGGAGAGTTTGGCAGGAATCCCGGGCAATGGGCGGCTGTCAATGAGACAACTGCCGTGCTTGATGTAAGAATGAGGTTTTATGATTAAACTGGTGGCTGTTGACCTGGATGGAACTCTTCTCAGCAGTGACAAGAAATTACCGCGGGAACTCCCTGAAATCCTGCAGCTTCTGCAGGAACGAAATATTGTTTTTGTGATTGCCAGCGGCAGACAGTATGCCAATGTTCACGCCCTTTTTGAACCGCTGGAACACCGGCTGGGCACTTCATTTCTCTATATTGCGGAGAATGGCGCGCTGGTGGTTGCCAGCGGCAGAAGTCTTTATGTGGATGCGCTTCCGCACGAATTGATGTGGGAGCCGCTGGAGACGATCCGGGGAATCGGGAAGGCGTGGGCTGTTGTCTGCGGTGAAAAAAGCGCCTATATTGAGGACAATGATCCGGAGTTGATTGCCAATGCCCGGATGTATTACCGTCGCCTGGAACATGTGCCGGATGTATTTGCCGCTTCCGCAGAGGACCGTGTCTGCAAACTGGCTGTTTATGACAGTGCCGGGGGAGCGGACAACTCCTATCCCGCTCTGCGCCGTTATGAGGATCGTTTCCAGCTCTGCCTTTCCGGAAGAAACTGGGTGGATCTGCTGCAGCCCGGCGTGACAAAGGGAAAGGCGCTCGGTTTTGTCCAGAAGACATTGGGGATTCGGCAGGAGGAGTCGATGGCATTTGGCGACTACATGAACGACATGGATATGATGAGCCGGGTTTTTTACAGTTATGCCATGGAAAATGCCTTTCCGGGACTGAAGCGGGTCTGCCGCTTTGTCTGTGAATCGAATGACGACAACGGAGTGGTGAAGACGCTGCGCCGGGTATTGGAATTGAACTGATGCGGCGGAAATGCCGTTCTGTTGCGGAAAGGATTCAGCTTTTTTATGACACAGGATATGACGACGGGAAATCCGCTCAGTGTGATTGTCCGTTTCACTCTGCCGGTATTTATCGGCTGTCTGTTTCAGCAGTTCTACAGCATGGCGGATACGATCATTGTCGGGCGCACGGTCAGCGTGCAGGCTCTTGCGGCGGTCGGTGTGACTGGCGGGGTCAGCTTTCTCGTGCTCGGCTTCTTCTTTGGTTTGACGGGGGGATTTGCTGTAGTCACCGGACAGTGTTTCGGCGCGAAGAATTATGATGATGTCAGGCGTTCCGTGGCGGTTTCTACCGTGCTTTGCATCGCCATCAGCATTCTTGTGACGGGGATATGTGTTTTGACTGCGCATCCCCTGTTTGTCGCAATGAACACGCCCGCCGATATTTTTGATGATACGTTAACTTATATGCTGATTATTTACTACGGGATCTGGGCGTCGGTGTTTTACAATATGATATCCAGCATCATCCGTGCGCTCGGTGACAGTGTGACGCCGTTGATTTTTCTGGTGGTGGCCTCGATTTTGAATATCGGTCTGGACTTCCTTTTCATATTGAACTTCGGGATGGGGGTCGGCGGCGCAGCCTGGGCGACCGTGCTTTCCCAGGCGATTTCCGGTTTTCTCTGTCTCTGGTATGTCGCACGTCGGTTCCCGATCCTGAAGATGAAACGGTCGGACTGGAAATGGGACACCGCATTTGCATGGGAACACCTGCGCGTGGGACTGCCGATGGCATTTCAGTTTTCCATTACGGCAATCGGGTGCATCATTCTTCAGGCTGTGCTGAATCTGTTTGGCTCGACGGTGGTCGCCGGATTCACGGCAGGGGCGAAAATCGACGCGGTTGCAGTGCAGGCCATTGCGGCGATCGGCATGACAATGGCGACCTTTGCCGCGCAGAATTACGGCGCCGGCAGAATCGGGCGTATCCGTACAGGCGTAAAAAAATCAATCCTGCTTTGTGTGGTGTTCAGCGCATTGGCGTGTGTGTTTGTGATTTTGTTAGGGCGGCCGATGACCGCGCTGTTTGTCGGGGCAGGGGAGAAGGACGTTATTGACGCATCTCAGACTTTTCTTGTGCTGAACGGCGCTTTTTACCTTATTCTCGGTCTTCTTTTTATTTTCAGGAATACGCTTCAGGGGATGGGATTCGCCTTTATTCCGCTGATGGGCGGAGTCAGCGAGCTGCTTTTGCGCGTTGTCGCGGCATTTGTTTTTGCCAGATATTTCGGCTATCCGGGAGTGTGTCTGGCATCGCCGACCGCGTGGATCGGTGCCACGGCGATTCTTATTGTGACCTATGTAATTGTCATGAAACGTTATGCAAGGCTGCAGTTCCGGCATAGCTCCGATGGACACCCCGCTTTCGCCTGTCTGGGACGCTGAGGTGTGGCGGCAGATTTTGAGGCATTCGGATTTGCCGCTGTGGTTTGCCTGGTCGCCTCCAAAGAGCGAAAGTCATGAAAAAATCAAAAAAAATCATAAAATCTCCTTGACAAGTTTCAGAAGGGATGTACATTTAGCCCCCGTGCCGCTTCGGACTGGAAAGTTTGAGGCGGGTGTTCTCAGAAAAAATTGAAAAAAGTTTAGAAATTGATTTGACAAGCTTGAAAAGTCTGCTA
>CASDPB010000071.1 GCA_949282305.1 uncultured Lentisphaeria bacterium
AATAATTTCTCCGCCTGCGAATATTCGGAATTCCTGCGCAATTCCGCCGCCTTCCGCCAGTCGGATTCCGCAGACAACAAGTCAAACACTGCAAAAAGCAGTGTAATTAACACTAATCTGACACCCATCTCTCTCCACACCTATGCTGAACTGCATTTAATCTATGCTATCTATTATCCTCATTTTTTGCCGTTTGTCAAGACCTAAACAATATTTTTTACAAAAAATTAATTGAATATGGTAAAACATCCGCTTTGAGATGGAACACAGTCTAAGTTTGACTTTTCCATTCGGGAAGACTAAGTCATCAGTTATATTATTTCCCGCTTCCACTTTGCCAATGTGTAAAAAACTGCAAGGATCATGAAGAATCGCCTTATGCAATCCGGTCATTTTTGAAATCCTCACGTGCATACCGCCGTATTGTTTTTCATTTTCTTTTGTCCTGGGATCTGTTTTCAGTTATCACGACAGATTACAAAAAACTGGAACAACTGATTTTCATGGCACCCCGACATGACAGCTCCAGTTAAAGATGACTGGTTATTGCGAATTCAGCTGTTCCACATTTTTTCTTCAAGTTCCTGAAGTCTTTTCCGCAACATCTTCTTGCCCATGTTGCGATATGCTGCGATTTTCGCAACAGTTGCAGGGGAAGGAACCACTTTGTCATGTTCCCATTTGCAAAGATTCGCTCTGTCGACGTTCAGCAATCGGGCAAAAGCGGCTTGTGACAGCTGCAGACGTTTGCGGATAGTTGTGATATTGGCTCCTTTCATTCTGGCTTGATGAGATTGGCTGAAGTTGACGGGAAGTTCTTTTCTGATTGGAAAAGAGTTTTCCAGAACCGTTAACCGGCGTGTGATTTGCTTCTGCTGTTCCATCACCTCCCTGCACATTCTCTGAATTTCGAGAATAATCAGCTCGTGTATCCTTTCACCGATAGCAACTGCTATATCCTGCATGATAGAACTCCTTTCAAGAGCCATCATGCCGGGGGGCTCCGAGTTCCACGAACTGTTTGCAGTATAGTCTTAACAACAGAAATAATCAGACATCATACGGTTCCTTCCTCTGCTTTCTTTCAAAGAGATTATCTTTTTTTTTAATTACACTGTATTACAAGGAAAAACTTTTTCAATAGTTTAATCTGTTTATTGGAAGAAAAATCCAGAAGAAAATCATGGCAACAAAACTTTTTCGATTTTTTTTGTTGTGTCATCTCCGCTCAGCTGTGCATAAAAAACAATCAGGAAATTTTTGTCCAAGAGGAAACCACAAATTTTGGGGTAATGTCTGAGATCAATCACTGTATTTTTTACCGGCTTGGACTTTAAACAGACGAACCAACACAGCAACCAACATCACCTTCTTCAATGTTGTTTCTTATTGTTGCAACAATATTATTATCAACATATTGCATCATTAAACCCATTATTGAAAGAACTTTTTTCAGGCGTATCTTAGATGGTGTCTGCGATGGTCGCAAAACAATTCAAAATCAGAAAGGACATCATCATGAAAGTGCAATTTTTCAGAATGCAGGCAATCCTTGCCAACAAACTCTGCGGACTTATGAACCTGCTGCAAATGCCATTTACTCAGGACGGTTTTGAACCGCTGTATCCGTTGTTGAAATCCAAGAAGCTGACCGGCTTTCTGGCGACTTATGCCACCATGTGCCGGGCATGGGCGGTCAACACCGGCATCGACGCTTCTTCGGGACTCGGCTATGTGCAGTGGATCATCATGGCCATCGGTCTGATCTTTACGCTGATCATGGGGATTTCAACCGGTTTCGCATTCAAAAACGATGCGGCAAACGCGAAAGCGCAGCTGATCGGGACGATCCTGATTCCAGTGCTGTTCGCGATTGTGCTGTATATTTTCAACAAAACGCTCGGTATTTCGCTGAATGCTTCCAGCGGACTGTG
Source organism: uncultured Lentisphaeria bacterium (assembly GCA_949282305.1). Lineage (GTDB taxonomy): Bacteria > Verrucomicrobiota > Lentisphaeria > Victivallales > UBA1829 > UBA11452. Next base: position 1,935 of record CASDPB010000071.1, read on the forward strand.
AGGCTGACATGACAGAAGAAACACCTCTTGTCATTCCCCGGAATCCGGCGCAGATTCCGGCATCGCAGTTCCGTCTGTCGCGGAATCTGAAAGTGCGCGGCGATGCGATCTATATCATTTTCGGCGGCATCATCGGAGCGGTTTTCCTGTTTTTCGCACTGATGGATGCCTCGGCGATACTGGCCGTCGCCGTATCATGGATTCCGCTGGCGGCATCCGTCTGGTTCTATTTCCGGTTCGTCCGGGAGAAGCCGCGCTACTATTTCGACTACTGGCTCAACAGCCTCTTCGGAACGGCTCTGCGACTTGACCACAGAAAGACAATCCGCCTGAAAGCGAGGACAAAATGATCCGTTATCCCAATGGCTATATCATTGAAACCGATCCGCCGGAAAATGCGTTCTTCGTTTACGGTGAACTGAACGCAACCGGATATATCGCCAAAGGTTTCCGGCTGGATGTGCCGAATCTCTCCAATGCCGGCTGGCCGCAGAAGAACGAGCTGTATACGCACCTGCAATCGTATCTGTCACGGTTTGATGCTTCAAAGCGGCTTCAGTTCCGCTACACCAAGGACTCGAATTACCGGAAGATTCTGGAAAAGTATGAATCCGATACGGAGCGTTTGGCGGATGTGCCGTTCTGTCGTGAGTTCAGAAAGCAGACCGCCGCCGAACTTCGGCGTCAAATGGAGGCTCATGAACTCTGGCGGGAACATCTGACCGTTTATATTTCGCGTCCTGCAAAGGATTTCATTTCCGGAGCACTGAATGTGGAGTCGGAACAGGAGTTACGGCTGTTCCGGGAACGGGTTTCCGCCTGTTTCGAGTCGGAATACCTGCTTTTGAAAAGCGCATTCAGTTTTCCTGTTCATAAACTTACGGCACTTGAACTGTTCGCCGAATTTTTCGGAGCGGTGAACAAGTCGCTTGCGGCGGAAGAGATTGATTACAGGAAAATTTACAGTCCGAATTTCAGTGATGTTTACCGGAATGAGTTCAGCGGTCAGGATCATGCGGAGCATAACCGGGAACGTGAGACCGCCTCCGAGCGGCATTACGGGATGTACGGTGACGGAATGTATCACAACATACTGGTCATGCGGCAGCTTCCGAGTTTCGACCTGACGCCGTTTTACGGCAATGTCCTGCTGGAAACAAATGTGACGAATTTTTCGGTCACGGTCAATCTGCGTCCGCTGAACAAGACCAAGACCATCGAAAAACTGGAATCGCGCCAGGCTTCGGCGCAACGTGATCTGGAAGCCGATCCCTCGGCGATAGCCTATCGTTCCGAAGTCGATGCGTTCGGAAAAATGATTTACCGGATGGGAGCGGGAGAAGATGTGCCGTTTGAGGCGGAATATCTGATCCATGTCTGGAACCGGAATCTGGAGGAACTTCAGCAGGAGACGGAACAACTCCGACTGGTGGCGACCAATCTGCAATGCGGAATGGTGATGCACGATCTGACGGTTCAAGTGGAAGCGCAGTTCCTGAAAACGCTTCCCGGCAATCTCTACTACAAAAAATGGGACCCGCTGTTTACGTTGCACCGTTCCTTTGCGGCGATGATTCCGTTCAATTCGACGTTTGTTGGCTGCGAGGACGATTTTCAGGCGATTTTTCAGGGGGATCACCATAATCTTGTTTGTGTCAACGGATTTTACGGAGGAACTCCGCAGCACGCCGCCACGTTCGGACAGACTGGTTCCGGAAAATCTGTCAATACGCTCGGCGAACTGCTGCAAACGTATCCGTTTTACAGCAAGGTCGTGATGATTGAGGAAGGAGCATCCTACCTGATGTTCACCCGGATCGTCGGCGGAGAGTATATCGAAATTGACCTCAACAGCAATCTGACGCTGAATTATTTCGACACCTGCGGTTCTCCGCTTACCGCCAATCAGACGGATTTTGCAACGAATTTCGCAACGGTAATGTGCGGTCAGTCGCAGGACGACGAAATCATTCTGGACCGGACTGCGATCTTGTCGCATTATGTAATCCGTCTTTATGATGCCTCGTGGCAGGAATGGTGGAACCATCATACGGAACTGCGAAACGAAATCGCCCGGACCGCCCTGACTCTGGAATGGATGCTTCCACAGCAAGCCGCGGGCAGCAATACGCAGTTCGACTGTTATGCTGCATTGAAGGAAGCTCTTGCAAAATCACCGGAGAGTCTCACTGTTCCCGAACAGCAGATTCTGAGTTATTACCATGATATTCCAAACTGCAAGATCACGGAATGTATTGTGGAAAACGGTTCTCTGCTCCGGGACATTTCCTACGCCTACATGAAACCGGAGGATATGCCGTATCACTCTCAGCTGGTGGAAATGATCCGCTCGACGCCCGATCCGACGCATCGCCGGGAGGATACCAACCGGATTGCCACACGGCTGGCGCAGTATGCGGTGGAGTCCGGACGCGGCGCACTTTTCGACGGTGTGACCAACATCAATCTCGGTGCGCGGCTGCTGCATTTTGAAATCGGAAAGATGGCAAACGTGTCGCAGAATATCCGGGCAATGGTCGGCATGGTGATCAGCAACCTTGCACAGCAGCAGATCATCAATATGCCGCGCAAGCTGTTGAAACTCTTTCTGTATGAGGAGATGCCGCGAATCATCGCCTCTGTTCCCGGTGCAAGCAACTTTGTGAAACGTTCCTACGCCCAGCTCCGCAAGAGCAACTGCCGGAGCTGGACGATCACACAGGAGGCCGGTCAGCTCATGGTGCAGGACAAGGAAGGTTCCGATCTGGCGACCATCATCATGGGGCAGAGCAAGCAATATTATCTGCTGAAGAACAAGGACAAGGGGAATATGGAGTTTTTCCGACGCTTTATCGCGCTGTCCGACGATGCGGCCAATGCTGTGATGAATTTTCCCGCGCCGGAACATATTCCCGGTCGAAAGTATTCTTCGTATCTCTATTACATCGACAACGGGGAATATCCATTGGTGGGTGTGGTCCGGCACTATGCCAGTCCGCTGACGATTGCAGTTGCATCGACCAGCGGAGAAGCATTTTCCAAACGGGAAGAGGAACTGCGGCGTCTGCGGGTTCTCTATCCCGGACTGGATGAGGGACAGCTTCTCATCGAATATGAGAATCGGCAGAGAATCGACAATCCAGCCTTGAAGTTATTGCGGGAGATGCTGAACAGCAGGGATTTTTCCCGTCTGGATGTTCTGCACGAGGAACTGATCCGGCTGAGCTTGCAAAATGCGGGATTCCGTCCACCGGAAATTCCCAGACGAATCCAACAGGAACTTAAAACTTTCCACTCAAGCAAGGAGTAAAAACAAAATGAAGAAAAAAACTCATGCAACCATGAAACTTTCATGCGCAGTCGCAATCAGCCTGTTCTGCACCAACTGGCTTTGTGCCGGAAGCGCAACCGTAAGCGGGGCGGCAGGTTCTGCAACTTCTTATATCGTTATTCCAGACGAATATGCGGGAAAAGAAGGACAGTTTGTCGCTACCGGGACTTCGGAAAACCAGAACAGTGCGGTTACATACGGCACACCTTACATCACTGATGACCAGGCATATCTGGAGACGCGGTATACCACGTATGGCGGCTTCAAATATACGTTGACAACTCCTTCCAAGATAAGCTATACCGGAAGCAGCAAAACTCTCTCCTCTCTTGAGAAAGGAACCTATACCGTTACAATCACGCAGGAAAAAATAGAGAACACCAAGATTTATACACTCCATAAAAACTTTTGGGCGTCGACTCAAAAGGCGACTTTTGATGACATGCTTTATTATGCACAGTATGGATACTGTTCCGCCGATCAGCAGATCAAGAGCTATCCTTCCGTCAATTTGTCCACGAGCAGTTCGCAAGTCAGCACAAAAACTTCGCTGACTTCGGCATATATCGTAGTCTACGGGGTGGAGAATGACAATCCCGGAGAAGGCTCTTCCGGTTCCTCAGGTTCCATCGACATTGATATTACAACCGGAAGCGACGACGGCGTTTATACGCTGATCAGCGCACTCTTTGACTACATCTCCGAGATTCAAACGGTGCTGAGTGCATCGGATGAAGAAATCCGCAATGCGCTGAATTCTTATATCATGCAGTTGCAGGCGGCATACCAGAATGCGGATTCCCAGCTGGCAACAACGATTCAGAATCAGATTAATGCGTTGCAGGCGGCAATGTCAACCAGTGTTTCAGATCTGCGGACTTCATTGGAAAATCAGATTGCCGCGCTTCGGAATCAGATGAACACGTTGCAGACGGAACAATCCGGTCTTCTCGCGGAATTCAATACGCTGAAGGGAGAATTGCAGACAGCGATTGCGCAGAATTCCGGCAATATCGCGGCATTGTCCAGAGAACTCGCGGAAAAGTATGAAGCACTGGTTGCGGCGAACTCAAATCTGAAATCCGATCTGCTGACGGAAATTGCCGAAATCACCAGTGACTACAAGGAGGCGGATTCCGCATTGATCGCGGATTATTCCTCGAAACTTGCCTCGTTGCAGACGTTGCTTCAGCAGGCGGATTCCGCATTGGCCGACAATATCGCGGCATTGCAGAATGCCTATGAGAATGCGGATGCGACCCTGCGGGAGAATCTGGAGTTGCAGCTTGCCGCCTTGCGCAACGAAATGAGCGCGGAAGATCAAAAAACACTGGATCGCATTGCAGCATTGCAGCAGGAAATGAACAGTGCGGACAACGCATTGCGTGCCGATTATGAAAACAAGATTGCGACACTGGAAAAGGAGCTGTCCAACGAAAGTACGGCTTTGCGAACCGAGATGGCGAATCTCTCCAATGCGTATCAGACGGAAATATCCTATCTCAGAGAAAATCTGGAGCTGCAGATTTCCAATCTCAAGGAAACGACGCAGAAAACAAGCGATGATCTGCAAAGGCAGATTGATGCCCTGACGGAAAGCTACGATCGTCAACTTACAGAGTTGAAGGCCGATTACGATGCCCGGCTTGCCGCTCTGGAGCAGAAATCAGATGATGCGGATGCGGAGTTGAAAGCCGCTATGGAGGCGTATGCGGAGGCGTTGCGCGAGCAGATGACCGTTGCCGATGAAGAAACGCGCGCCCTGCTTCAAGCGCAGCTGGATAATCTTTCCGGGGCATTCAATGAGCGCCTGGAAGTGATTTTGCAGGAATACGAGCAGCGGATTGAGAAGGTCAAAGGTCAGATTGATGATCTGGAAAGCGATACGAAAACGGATCTGATCACACAGAAAACACTGCTGGAACAGGAGTGCAGAAATGAGATTGTCAATCTCAACAGGAGTTATGCGGATAAAATCGCCGAACTTCAGAAGAAGCTGTCCGGCGATCCGGAGAATGCCGATCTCTACCATGCGCAGATTGCGTCCTTGGAAAAAGAGCTGACTTCCAAAATCTCCGAAACGAATCTGGCTTACCAGAAATTGATTCTGGAAATCGACAGTCAGCTTCGCCAGCTTTCGGACAAGAGCGCGACCGAGCTTCTGGCGGAACTGATGGAACTGCAGAACCAGCGCGACATTGTGGAGGCTGCGATCAACAGTTCCGATTATTCGGACAAACTCGCCGCATTGGATGCGGGAAACCGGCAGAATGCCGATGATGCCCATGCGGAACTGGAGGAAAATCTCGCGGAATTGGAAAAACAGCTTGAGGCGCTGAAGGCAGTCGGTGAGCTTTCAATTGATGACATCATTGCAAAAATTCAGGCGGGAGACGCCGCCAATACTGCTGAGATCGAAAATCTCAAAGTGGTTCTGAAACTCTACTGCGATACCTTGAAGGATGCGCTCGGTGATAGGATCGCGATTCTGGAGGAGACGATTTCCGCTTTGCAGACCGCGCTTCAGGAGCGGATGCAGACTTTGGAGAACCGTTTGACTTACTCCATGATGACGGATGAGGAACTTGCGAAGCTGGAAGAGGAAAAACTGGCTGCGGTCAATTCCCTTGCCAATCAGATCGCCGGAGTTCAGCTTGCCGTTGAACAGGCAGGGAAAGAGGGTAAAGACACCACCGCATTGGAGGAACAGCTTTCCGCACTGACCTCCGAATACGATGCGGCGCAGAATGAACTTGAGAACATCCGCTATGTGATGGAACTGCGATCCACTTCGGAACTGGCATTGCACCGCAAATGGATCAAGGAGCTGCAGGAACTGGTGGCGGCGTTGCAGAACACGGTTGACCAACAGGGGGAAATGATCGCGCAGCAGGAAGAAGAGGTCAACGGTCTCAAGGAAACAATTGCAAATCTGGAAAAGGCGTTGCGGGATGAGCTTGCGAATCTGAAAGATGAACTCAAGGAGTATGTGGACGGCAATGTCGGCGAATTGAATGCGGAAATTTCCGATCTTCTCGGCCAGGTCGAGACGCTGCGCGACAATGTCGTTACGCTGGCGACCAGTTCCTATTCCGGTTATCACTCCTCGACCACGGGGAACGGGTATCAGTACAACTATTCCGGCATGAACAAGGATGAACTTAAAGACGACCGTGATCTCCGTACCAGCGACACCACGGCTCTGGACTTTTAACTCAATATCAGGAGAACTGCAATGAAACTGCATGGAAGAATCCTTACCGCCGTTCTTGCCGCTGGAATCGTTGTTGGAGCGACCGGATGCAGCACCGTAGGCAACATGGCGACTTCGGAACTGGTGGCTCCGGGGCTTGCCATCGGCGGAGCCAGCCTCGGAGCCTTCGCGGCAAAAGACGAATCCGACGGCACACGTCTTGCCGCGACTGCCGGAGGCGGACTGATCGGATGGCTGGCGGGGCTTTTCGTCACAAAGGGCGTTGATCAGGAAAAGAAAGACGAGTTCCGAAGCGGATATGAGCTGGGGCAGTCCAACGCAACCAAATCGCTCTACTGGAATATCCAAGGGCTGCATGAAGCGAAAAATCAGCCGGAATCGCAGGTGATCTACTATCAGATCCCTGCCGATTATCCGGCGGACGGGGCGAATCGGACACCCGGTTCCGTCCTGTTTCCAGTTGTTACGGACCGGAGGGGAATATGAGCAGAAAAAAGAAAACTCAAATGCCGCAGGAAGCAAACCCGCGGAATCGGGAATCCCATAAGCAAAAAGAAATCCTGCCGGATGCGCCGGCGACATCCCGGCAGCGGGAATTGCTCCGGCTTGCAGTACAGAGAGAATGGCTTCATCCGAATCCCTTTGTCTGCGATCATGCGAAGTGGAAAAATCTTACAGCCGGTGAGGCGGATCAGCATCTTGCCTCGCTTCCGCGGGAACGGCTCGGCATCCTCGAACGGGAACTGAATGAAGAGCAGCGCAGGAGGACCGACCACGGTATCGCCCGTGCCATCGGACGCGGGCTTGAAGATGTCACAAGACAACTCGGGCATTCGATTGACGGAGGCATCTCATGAAAAAAACAGCAACATTCATTCTTGTCGGCTTGTTGGCATTTCCTTTCAGCAGTTTTGCCGCATATCCGGTGTTTGACGCTACAAACAATCTGCTGGCAACGCTGCAGAAGACAATGGACAGCGCCTTTCAGACGATTCAGAAAGCGAACATGTCCACTCTGATTCAGCAGGGGAAGGAGGATTTTGCCGAACAGGTCAAGATTTACGAGGAATGTGTCAGACAGTATGAGGAATGTGTCAAAATCTACAAACAGGCGGTCCGGATGTATGACTGGATCGACACGAATGTCGGCAATGCCCGGAATTTGAAAACGTTTCTTTCCTGCGGCTTTTCCGATGTCAGAAATTTGCAGCAGATGTTCCTGCTGCTGAATACGATTCTGCGGCAGACTGCGACTTCGACCAATCGGAATTACAATTCAACTTTGCTTCAGCAGGCAGAACGGATTATCGGAAATGATGTTCTGAAACTGTCCGCCGACCGTGGAATTGAAATGCAGAATTATGCTCAGGCATCGGAAAAACTCGCCGATAAAAGCGATGAAATTTCGCAGACCATGCTGACGAAACTCCGCACGAAGGATCAGGTTCTGGAATCCAGAGTCAGTTCCGGCAGTGCCGACCTGATGCAGATTGCCCACGCGAATGAACAGGTTTCCATATTTATCGCGGAAGAGTTGGCGCGCATAAACACGAACATCTCCTCCATCAACCGGACGACTGCAAAGCAGTTGGAAATCCAAGGGCAGGATGAGATGAACCAGGCGCAGGAAGCCGCCGCATACGATCTGCTGGAAAAAGAGGCGATTGAGCGCGGAAGCCGTTACACGAATCAGAAAAATTCGTGGGACCGTATCAACAGTGTATTCGACAACTGCCGGGTGTTCTAATGATACTTGCAACGACAGTCAATACCAGTATCCGGATCGGGAATACGGCGGTCAATCTGACCTCTTCCGCGAATGTTCAGCAGTTGATCGCAACGGCAATGGCAAGCATTCATTACTTTGCGCTGACCGTGTCGCTGTGCATTTTCCTGCTGGCGATTGTGCGGAATTACACACAGTTCGGGGAGCATGTCGGAGCACGGTTCATCGGTTCGCTTCTGGTGGTGCTGGTTATGATTTTTTCCTTCCCGAAGATTTGCGACGCGGTGCAGAATGCCACTTATGCCTACTCGCAGGGAACGTCCACGACGATGGAAAATATGTTCTGCTGGCTGACGGAGCAGAAGCCGAATGCCGGCAAAGATCCGTCCGAAAAACAAAGTCTGGCGCAGAAAATCGCCCATTTCCCGGAAAGCATGCTGCACGCGGTTCAGGCGGCGATGTGCAACATTTTCTATGTCAACGGCATTTTTCTCGGCAAGACCATTCGGGATATTGTGTATTTCATCTTCAAGTGCCTTTATAACGGATCACTCTGCCTGACGCCGATATTCTTTGCAGCGATGCTGATTCCGGAAACGAAACACATCGGCGTCAACTTCATTGTGACGACGGTCGGCATTGCCCTGATGCCGCTCTGTTTCCTGTTCGGGGATTTGTGCAATATCTGGCTGGCGGAGCACATGTGGAATGTGCTCGGGCTCGGCAGCAACGGAACGTTCTGGACGCTTGCCAGAAGCGGTCAGGCATTGTCCGCTCCGGTCGGCACGGTTCTCGGCTACATCGGATTCGGCATCGCCTATGCGCTGATCGCCGGAGTCGTGTATGTGGTTCTGCCGTTCCTTTACATGAAGCTCTTCCGCACCGGCAGTCCCGGTTCACCGGTCGGCCTGATGGCAACGGCAGTCGGAAAAGCGGTCAATGCCGCTGTTGTCGGCGGAAGCATGCTTGCCACGGCAGGGACTGCCGCGCCCGCCGCCGGAGCTGTGACGGGAGGAAGTTCTGCCGCCGGTGCCGCCAATGCCGCCAAAAGTGCAGCAAAAGCGGCACAGACCGGAAGCGACAGTGCGGCCAAAGGAATGAACAAAGTCGCGCAGGAAATCGACGGTGCCGCCAACGCATCGCCGGGAAAGTGAGAGAGCTATGAGTAATCATGAACAATCTGAATTCAACTCCGGGCATGGGGTTCATCAACACATCCCCAATAACCCGAATTCCCATGTCCGGAGTTCTTTTTCATCTCCGCAGAAACAGGTCCTCCGGGAACAGCGCAGCGTGATTCGCTGGAGTCTGCTGCATATCGCAACGGCGGTCTGCCTGATTGTCGGCATTTACTATGGTCGTGAATATATGCGGATGCCGGATCGCGTCATCGTGGTGGATGAGGCGGGAAGCATCTATCGTGGAAACAGTGAAAACGTGCTCTGCAAAGAGACGGCGGAGAATATCGCCCGGCGATGCGCATTTGCGTTTCTCGACCGGAGTTTTGAACACGATCACTGGCAGCTTTGCGAAGCCCTGTTCGGACGTTCCGCGCAGAAGTCGTTAAACGACATCATCCGGAAAAATAAAGACGAATTCACGGAACAGAAGATCCGGCAGCTTCCGGAAATCCGGAATGTGGAACTTCTGCCGTTAAGCAATGCGCCGGGACAGTGTCTCGCATTCGTTTACGGGACACTTCACCGGACAGGCGTCTACATGAAAATCCCGTATTCGCAGAAGTTGAAATTCACACTCGGATTGCGGCTGATCCGTTCGCCGGAGGAGAAGGCGTTTCCATTGCGGGTTCTGCGCATGACCTACGAGGAAAAATCCATTTTCGACAATAAAACAACCGGACAGGATGGTGCGAAATGACTTATAGAGGCATCCATGAAATCTTGAAAAAAACTTTTGTGATCTATGTGCCGCTCTCGCTGCTGACGCCGCTGCTGATGTATCAGTGGCGGGACAACAACCGTCTGATTCTGATGGATCGGGCGAACAGTTATCATATCACGGAGTATACCTCCGATCAGCAGCTCCGGCAACTCTATGAGTATCAGGTCAAACAGGCGGTTTTCGCTTTTCTGATGCGCAATCCGAATGGCTTTGACAATCGGGAACTGCTGGATGCGATGTTCGTCGGAACAGCCGGACAGGAAGCGCAGAAGCAGTTTGCGGCGGAAGCGGCGCAGTTCAAACAATATAAAATGCACCAGAAGCCGGAAGTGCTGAACATCCGGATTCTGCGGGCGGACCGCCGCAGGTCGTTTGCACGGGTGAACGGACAGCTGATCCGCTATTATGTCACCCCGCACAACGAGCAGCGGACTTTTACAGCGGAGTTTGAGCTGAATCTGGAACTTCAGGTCAACTACGATACCGCAAACGGCAGCCGCTATCCATTCGTCATCAGCAATCTGAAATATTTACAACTGGAACATCAGGAGACTCGAAAATGAAGCTCTTATCATCACTTGTTCTCGCATTTTCTACCGCCGCTGCCGTAACAGCGAATGAACCGACACCGGAAGAAGTCCGCCTGCGGAATCAGTACATCGAATACCGGTTGATGCAGGGGGAAATTTACCGTATCTACGTCAAGATGAACGACGGCGTGACCACGATTCAGTTTCCGTCCGGAATTTCGGAAATCGCCGGAAAGAATATCAGCGTCGACGGCAAGGGAACCGATTTTCAGATTGCGGCACAGCCCGGTTCTTATTATTTCAATGTTTCCGCGTTGAAACCTGGCGTTTCCACGACACTGACCATCACTTACAACCGACAGCTTTACATTCTCTATCTGATCCAGTCGGACAAGGAAGCGTATGCTTCGGTGGTGTTCGGCAAAAGTTCCGGTAAGCGGAATTTTACAGACAACGTTGTCACCAGCACACCGAAAGTGACTCCGGCAAGGCTGGTTTCCCTGATTGACATGGCAAAAAAGTATGACGTATTGAAAGAGACTTATCCGGATTCACTTGCCGGTGTTGAACGGGCGCTTTTCAGGAATCGTTACCGTTGCGGCAAGTATGACATTTATCTTGATGAAGCGGTCCGGTTCGAGGAAGAGGACACAGTCATTTTCAAGTTGCGCCTGGTCAATCTGACGGAGGATGAAATCAAATATGACAAGCACTCTTTTTCCGCTCATGCGGGAGACGGCGTCTATTATATGAGCGTATCCGATGCGTCCGGGATTATGCCTCCGAAATCGGAAACATACGCCTGGTTCGGCATTACCTCCACCCCGCGAGGCGGACGTAACAATCTCAAGGCAGACAATGACTGGCTGATTGCCCTGACCACACGGGAAATGCACCTTGAAAATATTCAATCCGTCAAAAATGAACTCAAGGAAAAGGAACGCATTGAGGCGGAAAAGGCGGAAGAGGCGGAGAAAAAGATTCAGACCGCGGAGCAGCTGATGAAGGAGCTGAAACGGCAACAGGAGGAGTTCGCCCGCCTGAAAGCGGAAATGGAACGCTCCTTTACAGAAATTCAGCGAGAGCTGGAAGCGGAAAAGGAGGAGACGGCACAAAAACTCCAGAATGCCGTTCAGCTTGAAAAAGATGCCAGAGAAAAGGCAAAGCAGATGCTTGAGACTGCCGATCAGCGTCTGAAAGCTGAGATCAAGGCAGCCGATCAGGTTCGTAAAGAACTCGACAAAGAGATCGAAAAGCGAAAAGCACAAAAAGCCGGTCTTGAACGGGAAATACAGGAAAAATCGTTTCTCGAAACCCGGGAATCCGCAGTGTCCAGTCTTGAATCCATGCGGAAGCAGACGCGGGAGAACGTCCGGGCAGTTCAACAGCGGACAGAAGAAACGGTCAGCAGATGGAAATCGTCTGTGAGCAGCGGAGGGAAATAGTCATGACCGGCACTGAACTTGTCAACATCATCAAATCGCCGACATCGAAAATCGTGATGTTCGGTACACTGCTGATAACCGGCGCTCTGATTCTGATTCCGATGCTGAACCGGAATGAAGATCCGAATTCCATCGTTCAGGAAACGGAGCTCCGGCAGGAAGAAAAGACGCCTCTGGACATCAGCAGCAATATTCCCCGCTTCAAAGTGGATCGGGATTCGGGTTCCGGAGCTGCGGCTGAAACGCCGCCTCCGGTCATCGGCGACAGCCGCCCATCCAAATCGACCCTGCCGAAAGACAATGGAAATACGGCAAGAGAAAACGCCCGTCAAAAACTTGCGGAACGCCGTGAACGGATTCCCCGCGAACGTGAACTTGCGTCTTTGCCCGGAGTTAAAAATGATTCGCGGACGAATGAACGCGGCAACAGCTTTCAATCGCGGATCTTTGTTCTCAGCGCCACGCAGGGAACCGCCGAGGTAAAAGACGATACATTTCTTTCCTCCCGTTACGCTCCCTACGGGCGGCTGCTGGACTGCAAGCTCGTGAATACTTTGGAGTCCAACGTCGATGGCACTCCGCTGATCGCCATTGTCATCAAGGATCTCTGGTGGACCAATGCGCAGGGAGAGCGCAAGCTGATCATTCCCGCTGGAACGGAAGTTCACGGCAAGATGGGCTCATGCGTACGCAACCGGATGATGAGCGACGGCAATTTCATATTGGTCTGGCAGATCACCTCCGGTCAGGTCGGCATGGAACTCCAGCTTCAGGGGCGGGTGCTGGAAAAGTCGAATCAGGCGGGCGACAAGAGCAAAGCCACCATTACCGATATGGCGGCGGGGATTCCCGGCAGGGTTATGGGAAACTCCAATCTGAACGAGATGCTCCAATACACGATGGCGTTCGCCCGCGGGCTTTCGGAAGGTTTTGAAACAACCAAGACCTTTGACAACGGTTCTACCATTGTTACCGAAAACGACGGCTCCACGAAGAATGCGCTTGCCAAAGCGTTCGAGAGTCTTTCCAACGTCGCGCTGGAAAACATCACGGACAAAATCTCGAAAGAATCATATTACATCCGCGTGCCTGCCGGAACGGAGTTTTACCTCTACATTGAACAGGTAACGGATGTGGAAAAGGCCGCGATTGCGGACACCGTGCTGAACAATCTCGAACAGGTCAAACTCGTCCGGGAACAGAAAAACAGCTCCGCCGACGCTTCGGTTGAACGTGCTTCACAGCTTCACGACGCGCTCGGCGGAGTTTTTCCGAAATCACTCCAAAAAGAATTGAAAGGGATACGTTGAAATGAAACAGAACGTCATCGCACTTCTCGCCGGACTCTCCGCTGCCGCTCTGGTCGGCTGCCAGTCGAAACCGGAAACGCCTGAACCGAAGGAATACACCTCCGTGCCGCTCTATATGGCGGGACAGGAAATTCCCGGAGATTCGCAGGAAAAGTATTTGACCAACGCCTCGGTGAAAATGTATTCGGTCGGGCGTCTGGTCGATCCCGGTTCCGGAACCATGCGCGAAGCCGGAACGGTCTACCGGATTGAGACAGCACCGCAATGGAATCTGATTCCGCAGTATGACGCCAATCCGGAAAGTTTCGCAAGACGAAAACTGCAGGAACAGTATGCTGATTCGATGCTCGGCCAGATGAACCGTTCACTTTCCGAAACGCGGGAGGTCAAGCATGGGCTTGACACAGTTCAGCGGCACATGTCGGAAATCACCCGCAGGCATCAGACATTGGCGGAGGAAAACCTTCTGCTGAAAAAAGAACTCAAAAAACAGAATGAGAACACCGTCAGTCTGCTGAACGGAATCAAGAAAATGCAGAAATACATCGAATTGCTGGAACAGCGTCTCAACGACCGCAATACCATGACCTTCGGAGGACAGAGATGAAACAGCGGATTGCTTTTGCCCTGATCATAATCGCCTTTGCCATGAGCGGAGCATTGCATTGCTGGGAATACCGGAAGATCCGGGAGTTTTCCGACACGTTCCGTATTCAGGCGGAAATCGAATTCAAGCGCACTTCACTGATGGTTGTCTATCAGGAGGTTCTGCAAAGTATGGCAAAAGAACTCGATGCGATGAAACATGGTGGAATCGAAGCGGAAAGTCGCGAACTTTCCAGGCTGCTTGATTCTCTCCCGAACAAAATTGAACTTCAGGAGGCACAGCCATGAGACGGATGCTGATTTTTATTGCCGGCACCAAAGGTGGCGTGGGAAAATCCTTTGCCTCCGCGATGCTGGCGGGGGCGGCTGAGGATCTCGGACTTTCTCTGACCGTCTATGATACGGACAACGAGAACCGGACACTTGCCACGCTGATGAAAGAGCATTGCAGATTTCTGGATGAACAGAAAGAAACTTATCCTCTGGATGAGGTCATCAACAGCCTTTATGAATCATCGCCCGTGACCGTCACCATTGTGGACATGAAAGCCGGAACCAGCCGTTCGACGCAGGAATGGTTTTCGTCGGTTCCGTGGGATGCCCTGCGGAAAATTGATGTGGATGTTTACGTGGCGGGCTGTGTGACTTCCGATCCGGATTCCGTCAGGACGTTCGGTCCGTGGCTGGAATATTTCCATAACATTGACTTTCCTGTTCATTACCTGCTCATCAAAAACGCGAAGGACGGAGACAACTTTTTTGTCTGCGACTCCCTGCTGGAACCGGGAATGCGGGAAATGGAATTGGATTACAGCCCCTTCTTCATATCGCCGATTGAGCAGGAATACATCGGCAAGCTCAATAACAATGACATTCTTCTGCGGGACTATCTGCATGGCAAAGGACCGAAAACACTTCTGCCGACCATTATGCAGAAATCGCGACTGAGAAACCATTATTACGCAATCACCGATCAGTTCATTGAGTTTTTCGCTTCCAGAATGGAGGCAGATGAACTGAATGAAGCCCGTCAGAAAATTTTGGCATCCGTGCAAAAACGGATTGCGCTCCGCTCGGGAACACAATCCGATGAACACGGAAAAGAAGAAAAAACAAAATCGAAAGGGAACTGAAGATGGCAAGAATGAAACCGCAAATGACACCGGAACAGCAGACCGCCTATCGTCAGGCAGTTGCGCAGAAAGTGATCGACTCGATTCCGTATGAAAAGTATTGCGCGATCACGCCGGGACAGGCCGCAAGACAGATCAAGGCATGGGAGAAATCCAAAGCTGTTGATTTCAATCAATCCCCGTCGAATCGCCGCAACGCTCCGGCGTGGGAACGGGCGGCTCCGGCGAAAACTCCGGAAGCTCCTTCCGGAGATGGATTGCGCACCCGCCACCAGCTCAACGAGTTTGTCCGGCTGGTCAAAAATGGACGGCTGAATCCGATTTCCCGTGACAAATGGGCGACGATTTCCTCAAAAGAGATGGGCAAACTCATTTACATCGGGCAGCAGCGCGAGAAAAACGGCGAGCTTGCTCCGGAACGGGATCAACAGGAACAGGGCAAAGAACCGGAAAGGCAAGTGAAGGCTCCCCGGAACAGAGCGCCGCGTCCCCGTTCACGCGGCAATGATCTGGATATGTGAGTCCGGTGAAGGGAGAGATGCAGTATGGCGGAACCGTTCAATTTTGAATTGACTCTCACGGATTTTCTGAAATATATGCCGGAAGCGAAACGGCACGATTACGAGCTGATGCTCCGGCGCTGCAATTTCAGTGATCCCGCCGATCCGATGTTTCCAGTCATGCTGTTTCTTCTGTTTTTTCAGGATAATCTCGCCGATCGGATGGAGGAGTTGACGGAAGAAGTGAAAACGCAGAAAACGATTACGCCGACGGATCACGCTGCAGTTGTGCCGAAACGGAAATCCTGCTGGAAAATCGTAATTACGGTTCTGATGGCGGTTCAGCTGATGTTGACCGTTTTCGGCATTTTCTGCCTGACATTCCGGGATTTTCCAAGTCAGCCAATCATGAATCCCGCCATTTCGCATTCCAGTGAGATTCAGAAGATCAACCGTTATTGGGATGCGAAACTGCAATATGCACAGAAAGGTAATTTTTGTATGAATCAGCTTGACCAAATCCCCGAAACGGAACTTATGGATGCCGTTTTTCTGATTTTTATCCTTTTTCTTGGGCTGATGATACTCCAGACCATTTTGCTTGTTTTTACTATTCGTGCTCTGCACAGCAGCGAAAAACGGCTGGAGGAAGCGACCAAACGGCTGCAGCGCAGCCTCACGCAACAGAAGAAAACAGAGGAACTTATGGCGTTTCTGAACGGTCCGACGCCTCCGGTTCCGCCGAATACGCCGCTTCCCGACCTCCCGGTTCCGGCTTCCGCTCCGAAGCAACCTCCTGTTGCCGATGACACGGCATGGAACAAGAAAGGAGCGGAAGAAGAACCAGTCCCGGAATCGCCGGAACTGAGCGAATCGGCAGAAGGGAAAACCTCATGAGGAAAGATACCATGTATAGGTGACAAGCAATTGTCGGAGTAGAAAAGAACTCCTTTGTCGAGTAACTTTGGAAATTTACTCAAACCAAATTACCGAAAAAGGAGCTCAAAAATGCAGAGAAAAGGTAATGCCATTCGCAGT
>CASDPB010000072.1 GCA_949282305.1 uncultured Lentisphaeria bacterium
ACGTTCATAAGCATTCTCCATGTGGGGAAAACTGCTGAAGGAATCATAGTCGCCGGGCTCCTGCCAGCGGATCACGGGAACGCCGCATTTCTCAAAGTGAACGCCTGAAAGCTGCCCGGTGATGATTCCGTCAACCCCGCGTGACAACAGCATGTCGAGTGCCCGCTGAATGGTCTCCACGTCGTCATAGGTTTCCCAGAATGCAAAAAGAGCTGTGTATCCGTGTCTGGCGAGCTGCCGCTGGAGACTCAATACGATGTTGCCGTAGAAACTGTTCGCCGGTTCCGGCAGCATGACGCCGATGGTATAAGTCCTGCGGAGGCGCAGCGCTTTGGCGGAACGGTTGGGCAGATAGCCGAGACGGCGGACTGCTTCATAGATTTTCTCGCGTGTTTTCTGCGCCACCTTGTGCGCCGTCCGTTCATCCATGGCGCAGGCGACTGTTGTCTTTGAGCAGCCGCATTCTTCGGCAATGTCTATGATTGTGATTCGTCCCTGCTGTCCCCGCATGATGCTTCGCCTGTCAACATCAGAAATATACCGGATTATATATACATCATAAAAGAGAAAATGCAATCAGGAAGTCAAAAGAAATCGGGACGGATCGGAATGAACTCGTCTGCCGGCTGGAAGAAAAAGAAAAGAATTCCGTTTCAATACTTGAAATATTTTCTCCTAAGCTATATTTTATGACAAAATATATGATTTAAGAATATTTTCAATCAGGGGTGATTCAAATGGAAAGATGCAATGTGCTGGTGACGGGCGGCGCACGCGGAATCGGTGCGGGAATTGTGGAGGCTCTGGCGAGGGAGGGGCATAATGTGGCATTCTGCGGCCGCGCGGAGGCGGAATCCTGTGCGGAGTTTCTCGCGAAGCTCAGAGCGGAGTATCCGGGAAAATTTGCTTATTACCGCTGCGACGTGTCCTCCGCCGCTGACCGGGAGAAAATGCTGGATGCGTTCGAGGCTGATTTCGGCGCGCTTGACGTGCTGGTGAACAATGCCGGAGTCGCTCCGAATGTCCGTGCCGACCTGCTGGATATGAGCGAGGAAAGTTTCGACCGTGTGCTCAGCATCAATCTCCGCGGACCGTTTTTTCTGACGCAGGCGGCGGCGAAGCGCATCATTGCGAACAGGAACGGCAGATTCCACTGCATCATCAACACAGGTTCCGTTTCGGCGGACTATGCCAGCATCAACCGCGGCGAATACTGTCTTTCCAAAGCCGGGGTGGCGATGGCGACCAAACTCTGGGCGGTGCGCCTGGCGGAGCTCGGAATCTGTGTCTATGAGCTGCGCCCGGGGGTGATCCGCAGCGACATGACAAGCTGCGTCGCCGCAAAGTATGACAAGATGATCGCGGACGGTCTGACGCTTCAGAGACGCTGGGGCGAGCCCGCCGACATCGGGCGTGCCGTGGCGATGCTTGTCGCCGGTTCTCTTGCCTACTCCACCGGACAGGTCATCAATATTGACGGCGGTCTGACAATCGAACGGTTCTGAGGAAATCATGGAAACGCTCAGACTCAATACGCTTGTGATCGGAAGCGGCGCCGCCGGGCTTGCCGCCGCGGTGCGCCTTCATGTGCTCGGCGTGGAAAATCTCGCCGTCTTTACCGAGGGGCTCCGCATGGGAACTTCGATCAACACGGGAAGCGACAAGCAGACCTACTACAAGCTCGGCATGTACGGCGCGGAGCCGGATTCTCCGTTTCTGATGGCGCAGGATCTTGTGCGCGGCGGTTCCGTTCACGGAGACATCGCGCTGGTGGAGGCGGCGCTCTCGCCACTTGCCTTCGGACACCTGGCAACGCTCGGCGTGCCGTTTCCGCACGATCCTTTCGGGCAGTATATCGGTTATAAGACGGATCATGACCCGAAGCGCCGCGCGACGAGCTGCGGGCCCTATACCTCCCGCGATATGTGCCTGGCGCTGACAGCCGAGCTCAGACGCCGCAATATTCCCGTATATGAGCGCCGCGTGGCTGTGAAGCTCCTGACCGACGAGGGAAGAACCCGTTCCATCGGAGCCGTGTTCGTCAACGGGGAAACCGGCGAATTCGAGGCTGTGCAGTCTGAAAACACCGTGTTTGCCACCGGTGGTCCCGGCGGACTCTACGAGACAAGCGTCTACCCGAAAGTCCATACGGGCGGCATCGGGCTTGCGCTGGAGGCGGGAGCGAAAGCCTGCAATCTTGCCGAGTCGCAGTTCGGGCTTGCTTCGATCAAATTCCGCTGGAATGTGTCCGGCAGTTACATGCAGGTTCTGCCTCGCTTCATTTCCACGGACCGGGACGGAGGCGGCGAACGGGAGTTCCTGCGGGAATATTTCAGGACTCCGGCGGAGATGTACGACGCGATTTTCCTGAAAGGCTACCAGTGGCCGTTTTCCGCGGGACATGTCCCCGGTTCCTCGCTGATTGATATTTTCACATACATCGAAACCGTCGAGCGCGGGCGGCGTGTCTGGCTTGACTACCGCACCGATCCGGCGGACCTGGATTTCAGCGCGTTGAACGGAGAGACGCGCGGTTATCTGGAGCGTTCCGGAGCGTTGGCGGATTCCCCGCTGAAACGTCTGGAAATCCTGAATGCTCCCGCGATTGAGCTTTACCGGAAACATGGGATTGAACTCTCGAAGGAGCCGCTTGAAATTGCGGTCTGCGCCCAGCATAACAACGGCGGACTCGCCGGAAACATCTGGTGGGAATCGGTCAACCTGAAACATCTTTTCCCGGTGGGCGAGGTGAACGGCTCCCACGGCGTGACGCGCCCCGGAGGAACCGCTCTGAACGCCGGACAGGTCGGCGCGTTCCGGGCTTCGGAATTCATCGCCGCGAAATACCGCGGAAACACTTTCCCGGAAACGGAATTTGACGCGGTTGCGGAAAAGATTCTTGCCGTTCTGAATGCCCTGCGTTCCATGCCCGCGAAACTCGACTGGCGGAAGGAACGCGCCGCGCTTCAGCACAGAATGAGCGAAGGCGGTGCGTTTGTGCGGTCGTCCGGGAAAGTTGTTGAAGCGCTGGACGGCGTCTACCGGCAGACCGCTTCAATGAATGAGGACGGACTTGGGGGGCTGGACGTTCAGTCGCTGGTTGAAAGTCTGCGGAACCGGCAGCTCTGCACCGCCCAGATTTTCTATCTGGAAAGCATTCTGATGCAGATTGATTACATCGGTTCGCGCGGCGGTTCGATCGTGCTTTCGGAAAAAGGGAGTCCCATTCATCCGGCGCTGGATGAGAAGTGGCGCATGGAGAAGGAGAAGACTTCGTTCCGCAAACAGATCATGATGTGCGGGTATGGGGCGAACGGCTATCCCGAAATTTCATGGTGCGCCTGCCGCCCCGTGCCGGAAACGGACGGATGGTTTGAAACGGTCTGGAGCGACTGCCGCGCCGGAAAAATCTATGAGGAAGACGCATGAAACATCAGGAGCTGATTTGCGATTTCGGGATTCTGCGCGAACTCAGGAAGCGGGAAAACATGAGCATTGCGGAGCTTTCCGAACAGAGCGGCGTTTCCGCAAGCGTGATTTCAAAGCTGGAGCGCAACCAGAATACGGCGGAAATGGATACGCTTTACCGGATAGCGCGCGTTTTCGGGCTGACGCTTTCGGATTTGATTTCGCTTGCCGAAAACAAAACTTCGCACCGCGTGAGGGCGGAACGCTACAAATCCGGCGATTTCGATTTCGACCGCGTCAATTACGGCAACATGCGCTGTATGCACGCATCCGCGAAGAAAGGCGCGAAACTTTCCTCGCCGGAACTTCATCGCGACGATTATGAGCTTTGCTGGGTGTTGAAGGGACGCCTGCGCTTCTCGCTGCCGAACGAATCCTACGAATTGACGCGCGGCATGTCGATTCAGTTCGACGCGCTTCTGCCGCATACTTACGAAACTCTGGAAGAGACGGAAATCATCATAGTGCATCTGCGGAAAGGAAAAAGGTTCTGAACATGGCGAAAACTTATCGCAAGGTGGCTGAATTCAAGACGGTGGAGGATTTCTCAGCCTATCTGAAAAGCGAAAACATCAACATCGGGCTTGCCCCGCAGGTTCCGGCGGACGGTTCCGCCGCGCTTGCGCGGAAAGCCGCATACAAGGGACGCACGATCGGCAACCGCTGGGCGATCCTCCCGATGGAGGGGTGGGACTGCATGGAGGACGGGACGCCGAGCGAGTTCACCCGTCGTCGCTGGCTCAATTTCGCGACCAGCGGCGCGAAACTTCTTTACGGCACCGAAGCCGCGGCGGTCATGCACTCCGGACGGAGCAATCCGCGCCAGCTTCTCGTTGCTGATCACACCGCCGATGCCCTGGCTTCGATCTGTGCGGAAATGAGGCGGGCGCACAAAGACCGGTTCGGGCGGAACGACGATCTGGTGATCGGTTTGCAGCTGACCCATTCCGGACGCTATTCCCATCCGAACAAGCCGGATGTGCTGGAATCCAGAACCGCATATTCGCATCCGCTTCTGGATAAAAAGTTCGGCAACGACGCCTCGAATGTCGTGACGGACGAGGAGGTCGGGGAGATTGTCCGGCATTTCATCAAGGCGGCGGTCATCGCGCAGAAAGCCGGATTCGATTTCGTCGACATCAAACACGCGCACGGTTATCTCGGACATGAATTCCTGACGGCGTATGACCGTCCCGGTTCCTATGGAGGTTCTTTCGAGAACCGCACCCGCTTTTTCCGCGAGATTGCCGAGGGCATCCGGAAAGCCGCGCCGGGACTGGAGCTTTCCGCGCGCATCAGCATTTTCGACATTCTTCCGTTTGTGAAAGGGGAGGACGGCGTCGGAAAGCCGATGGAATGGAGCGGCGGGCGTTATCCCTACGCTTTCGGCGGGGACGGCTCCGGCATGAGGATGGATCCTGAACTGACGGAGACCGTTCAGTTCGTGAAAATGATGGAGGAATACGGCGTCGGGCTCATCTGCGCGACGATCGGAAGCCCCTACTACAACGTGC
Organism: uncultured Lentisphaeria bacterium; assembly: GCA_949282305.1. Classification (GTDB taxonomy): domain Bacteria; phylum Verrucomicrobiota; class Lentisphaeria; order Victivallales; family UBA1829; genus UBA11452. The sequence goes on from CASDPB010000072.1 coordinate 4,983, forward strand.
ACATGCAGAGACCCGCCTACTATCCGGTTTCCGACGGCTATCTGATGCCGGAACATCCGCTCTACAATGTGTCGCGTCATCTGGAGGCGGTATGCGAACTCAAGAAACGGTGCCCGGAAATGCTGATCGTCGGTTCCGGCTACACCTGTCTTCAGGAGTATCTCCCGAACGCCGCAGAGTATGCCGTGGCGCACGGCGAGGCGGATTTCGCCGGCATCGGGCGCATGGTGCTCTCTTATCCGGAGATGTGCGCGGATTCGCTGAGCGGAAAGACTTTGAACCGCTGCAAAATCTGCCGGACTTTCGGGGACTGCACGAACGCTCCCAGAAACGGGATGGTCTCCGGATGTTATCCGCTGGACAGTTTTTACCGGCAGCGACCCGAGGCGGCGCGTCTCCGGGAAATCAAAAAGGCGGCAAAGGAATGAAAAGTTTTCTCCGGCGCTTGTCAAATGGAAAAACACGGTTATTTTTATGTTGCAGGATAATTTTGCATGGGAGGCATTTGTGATCTACTTTTTTGCAGACAATCATTACGGAGTTCATCCGGGCAAGGTCATCTATGAGCATCTGCCCGCGGAGCTGAAGGCGGAAATTGCATTTCATGAGGACGACTGGGAACCGTTGGAACACTCGGACTGGGATCGGGACTGCGAGCTTCTGATCCTGAATATGATCGGCGCGACCTGCGATCTGCCGCATCCGGGCGCGGATGCCGAAAAACGGGTGCGCTCCTATCTGGAACGCGGAGGGGACATCCTGCTTCTGCATGGTTCCAGCGCCGCGTTCTGGATGTGGGACTGGTGGCGTCCTCTGGTCGGGGAGCGCTGGGTGCGTCCGAACGATCCGGACGGCATGGAGGCTTCCACGCATCCGAAAAAGCCGTATCTGGTGACGCGGTCCAAGACGCGCCATCCGCTGGCGGCGCGTCTCCGGGAAATGAATCTTCCGGCGGATGAAATCTATACGAATCTGGAGAATACTTGTCCCTGCGTGCGTCTCATGGAGACGCATATCGAAGAGGGGACTTTTGTGCAGTGCTGCGAAGCTGTTTCCCCCTGGGGCGGCAGACTGGTCAGCTTCATTCCCGGGCATGAACCTTCGGTGACTTCCAGTCCCGACCTGATTGCCAACGTTGTGACGCTTGTTGATTATCTTCAGGAAAAGAAAACAAAATGAAAAAATTCAAAGCAGCGTTTCTCTCCGTAAATCCTTCGCAGATTGATTACGTCTACACGGCGGAACAGCTCAGGGAGATTGCTTCCTTGACGGAACTCATGCCGGGTGTTTGCGGCGTGAAAGATGTCGAGGACGGCAGATTGAAAGATGTCGAGGTTGTTTTTTCCACATGGGGCATGGCGTGCCTGACCGATTCCCAGCTCGACCGGATGCCTTCCCTGAAAGCGGTATTTTACGCGGCAGGCGCCACGGACAGCTTTGCGCGTCCGCTCTTCGCTCGCGGAATTCATGTATTCAGCGCGTGGCGCGCCAATGCGATTCCCGTGGCGGAGTTCTGCGTCGCGCAGATCATCCTCGGACTCAAGGGGTATTTCCGCGCGTCCCGCATGTTGAAATCTCCGGAATTTTATACTCACAAATACGGCGGACGGGGCGTTTACGGCGAGACTGTCGCCCTGATCGGCGCCGGTGCGATTTCCAATATGGTGCAGGAACTTCTGAAAGCCTACAACGTGAATGTCGTGGTGGTTCCCTCGCGCAGAGAGAAGCGCACCGTCTCCCTGGAGGAGGTCTTCAAAAAGGCGCTGGTCGTCAGCAACCATCTGCCGGACCGCGATGACAACGTGGGTGTCCTGAACGGGGCGCTGTTCCGTTCGATGCGGGAGGGCGCGGTGTTCATCAACACGGGACGCGGACGGCAGGTCAATGAACCGGAAATGATAGAAGTCCTTGAGGAGCGCGACGACCTGACCGCTCTGCTGGATGTCGTGTATCCCGAGCCTCCGCTTGCCGATTCAAAGCTGTATACGCTTCCGAACGTCCGGCTTTCCCCGCATATCGCGGGTTCGATAAATGACGAGGTTCACCGCATGGCCGATTACATGATTGATGAATACAAACGTTTCGCGTCGGGCGAGCCCTGCCTCCATGAAGTCGGCGAATCCATGCTTCTGACCTCGAAAACATGAGTCCCGGCTGATAAAAAAACTGACAGCGCCATGATTGCTGCGCTGTCGGGTTTTCCGTTTTTCCGCGGTGCTGCCGCTTTGGAACGGGGGACGGAGGAACCGTGATACGGCTGTCTGCCGTCGGCTATTGTCCCGCTTTCTTTGTTGAGATATTCATCCTGCCCCTGTTCATGACATAGCCGTAATCTCTTTTTGTGGATTTCGGCAGCATGAACTCAAACCGGAAAGTCAGGGCGGAACAGTTCCGGAGTTTTTCCGGCAGTTCCAGGGTGCGTCCTATGAAGTTTTCCGTTGTCCAGTTTTTTCCGTTGCCGGCGGAGATGGTCAGTCTGGCGCTGTTTCCCGGCATTCCGGAGAATTGAAATGACAGCCGGTCGATCACCAGTCCCGGAGCGGCTCTGAGCGGCAGTTCCATCACCGCCGGTTTGCCTTGTTCGGCAAGATAGCCCCAGCGGTCCGGTCTGACGTTTTTCAGCTTGAAATACATTTTTGATGTGCCGCCGAAGTAAAAATTGTCGGACCACAGCAGATTCCTTCCTTCCGGGAGCGCCTGCAGATCGAAATTGACTCCGTCAAGCGGCGCCTGGATATGGCTCATCCGGTATTCGAATGCCCAGCGGCCCAGGTCGGAACTGCAGAATTCCTTGAATTTCAGAATTTTTGATTTCAGTTTTTCGCGATGTCCCGGGTTCCTGTTGGTATTGATTTCCCGCCGGATGTCCGCCAGCAGTGCCGAATAGCGCCAGGCTTCCACTGCAAGCCTGGTTCTCCAGGCTGTTTTTTCATCCATGAGCGGAATTTTTGCTTCGGCGGCATTGATCCGGGCATTGCATGCCTGAATGACGTCCGGAGACAGCAGCATGGGGATTTCCTGCGGGTCGCCGACGACGAGGGACAGCGAATCCATTTTTTTCTGAAGTATTTTATGGTAACTGCGCATTTCATCCGCCGCCGGACCGTAAGCCTTGCGGCAGTAATCGGTTATGACCTTTCTGACGTCCAGCTGCGGATTCCACAGCAGTTTCGGCATCAGATACAGGGTGAGGTTCTGGGTTCCCCAGTTCAGATGGCTTTCGCAGTAAAATTCGCGAACCTTGCCGGTCTTTGCCCAATGGCGGAAATCATCGGGCATTTGCGTCAGAACCGGGAACGGCGTCACAAAGGCGTAATGCACATAATAGGCATAGACGCTGAGAAGGTCGCAGTTCTGCGCATACCAGCCGAAGATCTTCTGATATTGCCTGTTTGCGCTTGAGAACAGCGGTTTCGCATGATTGACCGCCAGACTGTCATTGCTTGTCCAGCTTGTGATGTCGGGGATGACGCCGGATGCCGGTTTGCCGTGTTCGGGAATTCGTCCGTGATTGTTGTAGACGTAATAATAGACGCGGATGCCGGGGAAAGTCTTTGCAAGTTCTTTGTGAACCAGATTGGCAAAGTGCATGACCTGGGAGGATGCGGTTCCGGTTCCGGAATCGAAAATTTTCCGGCAATTGTCACATTCGCAGTTCGCCCTGTAATCGTTTGGAGAAACGGATACGCGGATACGGTCAATCGGGACTCCCTGCTTTAAATAGCCCTGGACTGCTGCCCGGCAGTTTTCGGCAAAAGTCCTTGCCGCCTCCTGATTGGTGAAGCAGACCTGCCAGGGATCAGACGGTTTGTTCTGACGGCGCCCGTTCCGCATATTATACCATTCCGGATGGTCTTTCCCGTATTTGGCGACGGGCAGATAATACATGTAACTGTGTCCGGAGCCAAGATTCGGAAAATTGTCTTTCTCTTGAAGAGGAACGGGAGAGAGGCGCATGCGCCATGACCACAGACGCGAGGCGTTCTGTCCGTGTTCCGTGTCCTGAAGCAGAGATTCCGGAGCTCCGACTTTTTTTCTGGCATATTCGCCGGAGCCGGATGTCACCGAGGTCGCCCGATATTCAAAGACGGGAATCTGATAATCGGCCTCTTCTTTCCATGTCACTTTTGACTTCGGCGGAATGTAGATCCCGTTTCTGCCCGGCATAAGCCAGGCGATTCCGGTTTTTTCGAGCAGATGCCATACGCTGAACATGATGCCGGTTCCGTTCCGTCCTGTCAGATGGACGCGGTTCCCTTTGACTGCCGTGACAAAGCTGTCATAATGTTCTTTGCCGCGTTGATTGATTTCCCGCGTGTACATGGCGTTTTCCGGATGGTGCCCGATAATGAACGCCGGGCCTGTATCCGGCATTTTTTCTGTCAGCGGCAGCCGGACGCCGCACCGTTTTTCCAGATAGTTCTGCAGCTCTTCCGCTGCGAACCGTTCCGCCGGAGACGGAGCGGAGCGGATTACGATTGCTCCGTTGTTTTCAGTCCCCGCGGGCCATGTGAGATCCGCTTTCAAGCTGCATCCGACAAGGAAAAGAGATGCGCACACAAGATGAAATTTCATATTCTTCCTTTCTTTATTTCTGCGGAGTTCTTATTCAAAACCGCGAATGGCCGATTTTGTGAGATTCTGCTCATAAATACTTACGGGGACGGCTGCCCCGGGAATGTTTCTGACGTGTCCTTTCAGAAACAGGACTGTTCCGCCGGTATTGTTGTGCGAAGGGATGATGGTGCCGGAGCTGCTTGAGGAACTGTGATTTACACGCCGCGTCGCCGCGTCTGCCCAGATCCAGGTCGAGGAATTTCCCAGTTCTTCCGGGTGTGTGATTCTGATTGCCTTGCTGTCAGAGTAGGTGTTCGTTCCATAACCTCTGGTATACAGGCGGTACCAGAAATGCAGGGAGTAAAGTGTTGTTTCCGGGCGGAAGGGACACATGATCTGTGATGTGGACTGAATATAGCCGAGTCCTTTTCCGTTTTCAGCGGTTTTATATTTGCCTAGCCGCTGCCAGATTTGATGTTCATAGTAATAGCACCAGTCGTTTTTTGTCCAAAACGGCAGAAAGTCCCGGTAATCGTTGGCATATTCATAAAAGACGATTCCTGTCTGCCGGACGTTGTTGACGCACTTTATGTTTTTGGCTCTTTCACGGGCTTTATTCAATGCCGGAAGCAATAACGAAGCAAGAATGGCAATGATTGAAATAACAATTAACAATTCTATTAATGTGAATGAATCTCTTCCTGTTTTCGTCATTTTTGTTTCCCCTCTTTTATTGTGAAATTAAGGTGATGAGCCCTGGCTTTTCCGATGCTGTCACGTTTGATCAGACGGCAGGGAATCTCATTCTGAACCGGAAACTTCTTTCCCTCCAATTCGTTCATGAGCAGTTTTATGACTTCCTCCGCGGCTTCTTTCACCGGCTGGCGGATGGAACTCAGGCTTGGAATGCAGACCTCCGATGCGGTGATGTTGTCGAATCCGACCACGGAAAAATCTTCGGGGACTTTCCAGCCGCTCTCGTAAAGCGCCCGTATTGCCCGCATCGCCAGAATATCGTTCGTGGCGATGAATGCCGTGACATCCGGATGGAGCTTTATGATCTCATGGATCTGCTCCGTATCCAGTTCTCTGAAGGAAGACGCGAGGAGCATCCGTTTTTCCGGTTCGGACAGCCCGTTGCGTTTGCAATGACTGCAGAAGACACGGTAACGCGGATCCTGGCGGATGCTGCTCCATTTGCCTCCGATGAAATAGAAACTCTTGTGACCGAGAGCGCTCAGGCATTCCATTGCTTCGGTGATTCCCGTTTCATAATTTATGAACACGGTTCTTCCGGGAAGCAGACATTCCGAAGCCGTGTTGATGTGAAAGACCGGTACAGGAAAACATTTGAGAACGGAAAGCTCTTCCCCGGATAAATGACCGTAAATGACGATGGCGTCACATCCATGGTCAATCAGGGTTTCACATGCCTTTTTACGCAGAACGGTCTCTCCCCGGTCGTAGATGACCTGCGTTGTGTAACCGTGTTCCAGAAGCCCGTTGGTCAAGTAGACGACTTCGTGTGCGCTGATCTCGTTCTGAATTGCGGAACTGACCAGACCTATGGTATGTGTCCTGCCGTTTTTGAGACTGCGCGCCAGCAGATTGGGACGGTATCCCATCTCCCGCGCTTTTTCACGGATTCTGGCTTTTGTCTTTTCCGAAGCGTAGCAGTGTGACTTGTTGCCAAGGACTGCGGATACCGTTGCAATGGACATATCGACCTCTCTTGCAATATCCTGAATTGTAACTCTGTTCTGCAATTTATCACCCTGCATTGATGGATTTGAAACGTTCTATATTCTAATTATAATCGAAATCCGCTGGTTTGTCAAGAGGGATTCCCAAGAAAAAACGAAAAATTGAAACGTTCTATATCATGAATGCACAATTCGGGCGCCGGAATAAAATCGGTGAAAGTTTTCCGCAAAACGGAATGCCGGAGCAGGGGAGGGGATTTTGCTACCCGAGCTTTATTTTCCTGATTGTGTTGCTGGTGGAGAGTCCCGGCACAAACTGAATGAAGGAAATTTCCGTCCCGGCGCTTTGCAATGCCGTTCGCTCGTCCTTGTCCAGCGTATCCACTGTGTAATCGCCGCCTTTTGCATAACAGTCCGGTTTGAGAGCGGCGATTTCACGATGGCACCTGGTGTCGTTGAAGACCAGGACAGCGTCCACAAACTCCAGAGAGGCGAGCAGATAGGCGCGGTCATGTTCCGTGTTGACGGGACGGGAGGGACCTTTTAGCTTTCGGACGGATTCATCGGAATTCAGCAGGACGACAAGGGCGTCGGCGAGGTTCCGCGCCGCCAGCAGGTATTCCGCATGGCCGCGGTGAAGAATATCGAAACAGCCGTTGGTCAGCGCCAGCTTTCTGCCGGCACTGCGGAGAGTTTCGCGCCAGTCCATTGCCTGGGAAAGACTTGCAAATATTTTATGCTCCGGTGTGATGATCTGCGGCATGGTGTCTCCTTTCATTCAAAAAAATTGTCTTGAAACCGCGGTGTTCCGCACGGCGGAAAAGATGAGCATACGGAAGAATGCAGGACGCGGCAGACGGAACCATCGGGTATGGGGATGTCAGTGTGTTCATCGCGCCGGGTCATTCTGATTCGTCGTCATTGTGGCGCGGCATGAAAACGGTGTCTTCAATCTTGAAAGTCTCCGCATGGATTCCGAATTTCTGCAGTGCGCGCGCGACGGCGGAAAGCTGATACTGCCCGAGCGGGTCCGCAACCGTTTTGCGTGCGGAGGTCAAGGCGGCGGCCGAGACAAAAACATTCGACTGTTCCAGCTTCGGCTCGAAGGCTCCCCTCGCGTAGTCCGTCGAGGCGAAATAAGAGGTGGAGAAGCGGTTTTCCGTTTCATTCAGCGTATCCAGGAACACACTGCCGTCCGCCTGGGACGTGACGGCTTCATCGTCCTGTGTGAACTGTATCCCGTCTCCGGCGCCCCTGCCGGGGTCGGTGAACTGGAGCTCGGTTCCGTCGTTTCGTTTGATATTGATCCATTCCGTGATGTGATTCGCCTGCACATCTCCAAACGCATTGGATGCCATTTTCCGTTCCGCTTCCGTGCGCGCGTCGATCATGTTCCGGATTCCTGAGACTCCCATGGCGGATACCATGATGGTGCCGAGCACAATCATGGAAATGCCGATCAGGGAAATGACCAGTTCCGCAATCGCCTGTCCGCGTTCGGATTTTCTTCTTTTGATACGGCTTTTCATCCTGCGCCCCCTGTGCTGTCTGCTGCGGTTCAGAGACTCCATGCCTGCGGCGAGGCATCGGACGGCATCCGCCAGTCTCCGCGCGGCGAAAGGCTGATCGTCCCGACCTTCGGACCGTCCGTCGAGCAGCTCCGTTTGAACTGCTGGGAGAAGAAACGGCGGATGAAAGTTTTCAGAAACGTTTTCAGTTTTTCCGGCGGATATTCCCCCCCGAACGCCCGTTCCGCCAGAAAAAGAATTTTCTCCGGCGAGGCGCCGTATTTCATAAAATGATAGAGGAAGAAATCGTGAATTTCATAGGGGCCGATAATGTCTTCCGTTTTCTGACTGATCGTGCCGTCGTCCGCGGCGGGCAGGAGCTCCGGGCTGACGGGCGTGTCGATGATGTCCCGGAGAATGTCCCGCACCGCCTGCTCCGAATGGTCGCCCACGTATGCGATCAGACAGCGGATCAGGGTCTTCGGAACGGAACAGTTCACCGCATACATCGACATATGGTCGGCGTTGTAGGTGCACCATCCCATCGCGATTTCGGAAAGGTCGCCGGTGCCGACGACAAAGCCTCCCGCCTGATTCGCCACGTCCATCAGGATCTGCGTCCGCTCCCGCGCCTGCGCGTTTTCATAGACCACGCTGTGATCCTCCGGATCGTGCCCGATGGAGCGGAAATGCTCCATGCAGGCGTCCTTGATTCCGATTTCGCGCAGTTCGACACCGAGAAGGCGGCAGAGATTCACCGCATTGTTGTAGGTGCGTCCGGTTGTGCCGAATCCGGGCATGGTGACGGCAAGAACGTCTTTCGGGGTATGCCCGAGCAGCTTCATCGTATTGACGCAGACCAGAAGCGCCAGCGTGGAATCGAGTCCGCCGGAGATGCCGATCACGGCTTTTTCCGCATGGGTGTGTTCCACTCTCTTGGCGAGTCCTGCCGACTGAATTGCAAAAATTTCCCGACAGCGTTCCTCCCGTACCGCGTCGGAAGAGGGAACGAAGGGGAGACGCGGCACCTTGCGCTCAATTTCTTTCAGTTCGGGAACGGGCGCCGGTTCCAGTTTCAGAATCCGGTAGTCTGTGCGGGGATTCATTTCCGCGCTGTTTGCGAAGGGACTGTCCGAGAGACGCGCCCCCTGAATCCGTGCGAGGTCGAAATCTGTGACATGGAGCGTGTCCTCTCTTGAAAAACGTTCGGAATCCAGCAGAATCGTCCCGTTTTCCGCCGCGATGCTGTGCCCTCCGCAGACGGTGTCCATCGTGGATTCGCCGACTCCGGCGGAGACATAGGCATAAGCTGCGACACAGCGTGCGCTCTGACCGCGCACCAGCTCGCGCCGGTAGTCCGCTTTCCCGACCAGTTCATTGCTGGCGGAGGGATTCAGAATCAGCGTTGCTCCGTTCAGCGCGAGATAGGAACTCGGCGGAATCGTGCTCCACATGTCCTCGCAGATTTCAATGCCGAAAACCAGTTCGCCGCCGGAACGGAAAATCAGATCCGTCCCGAACGGGATTTCCGTCTGTCCGGCGAAGTCCGCGGTTGCGTTTCTGATTCCGTATCCGGACGAGAAGTAACGTTTTTCGTAAAATTCCCGATAGTTCGGCAGGTTTGTCTTCGGAACGATTCCGCAGAGTCTGCCGTGCTGGATCACGACCGCCGCGTTGAACAGGCGGTTCTGCCGCCGGATAGGAGCTCCGACGATGAGAATGGACGGAAGCGATGCGCTTTGTTCCGCGATCCGCGAAACAGCATGTTCCGCGGCGTTCAGCAGTGTTTCATTATGAAACAGATCACCGCAGGAATAGGCGGTGACGGCGAGTTCGGGAAAAAGAACAACGGACGCGGAGCGCGCCGCCGCTTTTTCCGCAAGATCGAGAATCCGCGCGGTATTGAACTCCACATCCGCCACTTTCACGACGGGGGAGCAGGCAGCAACTCTGTAAAAACCGAACATGAAAAACTCCCGTTTTCGGGTTTATTTTCCGACGACGGAACGCACGACGTCCCCGATCTTTTCGATTGTCGCATCGTCAAGATAAGCGTGCATCGGGAGGGCGAAAACAGTTCCCGCGACTTTTTCTGCCTCCGGCATGTCGCCTTTTTTGTAACCGAGATATTCCATTGCTTTCAGGAGATGCATCGGGATCGGATAGTAACGGGCGGTCGGAATGTCGTTTTTGCGCAGGGCGTCCTGAATTGCGGCAAAGTCCGGCGAAAGCACGCAGAACTGCGCCCAGACCGAAAGGTTGCCTTCGGGAACATGAGGAAGCGTCAGGAGCCCGTCCAGCGCCTGTCTGTATTTTGCCACGACTTTCTGGCGCAGTTCGATTTCCTCTTCGTAAATCTTGAACTTTTCAAGCAGAACCGCCGCCTGAATCGTGTCAAGGCGCGCATTCAAACCGAGCCGGATGTTGTCGTATTTGTCGCCGCCTCTGCCGTGGACAAGAATCGAGAACATTTTGTCATAAAGTTCCTTGTCGTCGGTGAATACCGCGCCGCCGTCGCCGTAGCATCCGAGCGGTTTTGCGGGGAAGAAGCTGGTGCATCCGATTTTGCCGAGGGAGGGGACGCGGCGGCCTTTGTAAAGCGCGCCCATTGCCTGCGCACCGTCTTCTATGACCGGCATTCCGAATTCGTCGGCGATCTTCTGTATTTCATCGTAATCGGCGGGCTGCCCGAAAATATCGACTGCGACAACTGCTTTCAGGTTGAGTTTGCCTTCCGCCTTGACTTTCAGGATCGCTTCACGGAGTCTGGCGGGGTCGAGATTGTAGGTTTTGGGGTCGATGTCCGCAAAAACGGGTGTTGCGCCGGTGAGTGCGATCATTTCAACTGTGGCGAAGAAAGTAAACGGAGTCGTGAAAACGGCATCCCCTTTTTTGAAATCCAGCGCCATCATCGCCATCAGCAGGGCGTCGGTTCCGCTGGAGCATCCGAGACAGTATTTGCTTTCAGCGAAATCCGCGAGTTTCTTTTCCAGTTCCGCGACTTCCGGGCCGAGAATATACTGACCGTGCATCAGGACTTTCTTGATTGCCTGGTCGACGTCTTTTTCAATGCGGGAATATTGTTTTTTGAGATCAATAAATGGAATCATGCTTCACTCACACCGTTATAAATTTAATGTTGAAATCATAATGAAATAAAATACCACGAAATTGCCGCAATTCAAGCTGAAAGTGAAATTTATACTTTCATGCGGGGCATCCCGCCGACCTTGAAACAGCCGGCGGGCAAAACGAGACCGCCGGAATTTCGCCCGTCCGCCTTTTTCTGAATCCTACGGCTGGAATTTCCGCAGACGAAGCGCGTTCAGGACAACTGAAACGGAACTGCACGCCATGGCGAGAGCTCCGAAAATCGGGTTCAGGCTCCAGCCGAGGAACGTTACGAACGCACCCGCCGCAAGAGGAATGCAGATCACATTGTAGATGAAAGCCCAGAACAGGTTTTCCCGGATGATGCGCATGGTGGCGCGGCTCAGCGCAATTGCCGCCGGGACTTCGCGCAGATCACTTTGCATCAGAACAATGTCCGCGGACTCGATGGCGATGTCCGTTCCGGAACCGATTGCGATTCCCGTATCCGCCTGAGCCAGGGCAGGGGCGTCGTTGATGCCGTCGCCGACCATTGCCGTGCGTTCCCCCTTCTGCTGGATCCGCTGAATGACTTCGGCTTTTGCATTGGGAAGGAGCTCCGCATAGAATTCATCAATTTTGAGGGATCGTGCAATGGAGGCGGCGACGGCTTTGTGATCGCCGGTCAGCATGACCACCTTGACACCGAGTTTATGGAGCCCGGCGATTGCTTCCTTCGTGAACGGCTTGATACGGTCCGCAATGCGGATCACCCCGATCAGAATGTGATCGTATGCGGCGAACATGATGGAGTCGCTGCCGGAGGTGTCCACTGTGCTGATGTCAATGTTGTGCGTCTGCATGAAGGACTTGTTGCCGAGGATGAATTCCTTTCCGTGAATCCTGCAGAAAACCCCGTGCCCGGGAAGCGCTTTGAAATCATCGACTTCAGAAAGCGTCAGATTGCGTTCCTCCGCGGCGCGGACCACGGCGTCCGCCAGGGGATGTTCCGAATTCCGCTCTGCGGCGGCAGCCATTGCAAGCAGCTGATTTTCCGTGAACGGAGCATTTTTTGCAAGAATGATTCCGGAAAGATCGGGACGCCCTTCCGTAATGGTGCCGGTCTTGTCGAGGATCACGGTTGTTGTTTTTCCCGCGGTTTCCAGCGCCTTCCCGCTTTTGATGAGAATGCCGAGCTTTGCGCCGCGCCCGATTCCGACGATCAGCGCAATGGGCGTCGCCAGCCCGAGCGCACAGGGACACGCAATCACCAGCACGGAAAGAGCGAAGCTCAGCGAATGGGAAAACGTCTCCCCGACTCCGAAGAACCAGATGGAGAATGTTGCCGCCGCAATGAGGATGACGCCCCAGACAAAGAATCCGGAGATGGTGTCCGCCAGACGTGCGATCGGCGGGCGGGAACCCTGCGCGTTCTGAACCATGGCGATGATTTTGGCTATGACCGTGTCATCTCCGGTGTGCGTGACGCGGAAAATAAAGGAGCCGTTTCTGTTCATGGAACCGCCGGTCACGCTGGAACCGGAAGTTTTTTCGACGGGCATGCTTTCGCCGGTCAGCATGGACTCGTCAATGGTTGAGACGCCTTCCTCCACGACGCCGTCCGCCGGTATCCGCTCCCCGGGCTTGACGCGGACACGGTCATTCGGCTTGAGTTCGCTGACAGGAATGATGACCTCCCTGTCATCCACCATCAGGTGCGCGGTCTCCGGTGCAAGTTTCATCAGTTCGCGAATTGCGCCGGATGCCTTGCCGCGGGATCGTGCCTCAAGGAATTTCCCGAGCATGATCAGGGCGATGATCATGCCGGCCGTGTCGAAATAAAGATGGGTGCAGTCGCCTTTCGCCATCAGGTAAATGCTGTAAATGATCGCCGCGCTGGTTCCGAGCGCGATGAGCGAATCCATGTTCGGAGAGAGCTTTGCCAGTGTTTTGAAGCCGTAAAGATAGAAGGTATATCCCGCCAGAACGACCGGAATCAGGAGAGCGATCTGGATAAATGCGTTTGCCGTCGGGGAGACAGGAAAGTAGGGCAGACCGAGCATCCCGCTCATCGCCGCATAAAACAGCAGGATGGAGAACACCAGCGCTGTCAGAAAGCGCAGAAAGTAACGGACTCCCGCTTCATCGTCTTCCGGCACCTGCTTTTTATCGTCGATCAGCTGTGCATTGAAACCGTTCTCCTTTACCGTTTCGATGATCGCTGCGGGCATGATTTTGTCATCCGCATTGAGTGTCATGGTTTTCGTTGCAATATTGACGTAAACATTGGAGACGCCGTCCATCTTTTTGACGGCCCGTTCGACGGATGCCGCGCAGGATGCGCAGTGCATGCCCAGAACAAGAAATCTTAACTTCTTCATAAAATCACACCATCCCTTCCCCCCTTGAGATTGTTTCCTTTTGAAAGCCGGGAAAATATACCATCTTTTCCGTAAAATGGCAAACTGTTCTATGAAATAATTTGCCCTTTCTATTTCTGGAGAACGGGCATTTTTCTGCCGGTTCCGCGGAGTCCGCGCCGGATGGTGTCTGTTTTTGAAGGGGGGGAATGAAACGGGCATCAGGATTTTTCCAGTACCGCGGACCGGCGGCGGGAACCGCGGCAGATGAAACCTTCCGGCCCCTGGATTTTACGGAGTTGCGAAAAAGTCTTTTGTCCCGCTGATCAGCTCTGTGCCCTGCAGACGCAGACGGGCGTCATACTCCGCCCATATCGCAAAAGAGCAGATTCTGCTTTTCCTTCCACCTTTTATCGTATGGCGGAGTATTTTCATGGGAGTTGTCTTCAGGGAATTTTTTTCCGTCCACCCGGTGGCTTTGTGAATCAGTTTTTCATTTTCATCAAAAAACCAGATGCCAAATCCTCCGGCATGTGTTCCATAGTATGTGACGGTCACATTTTTACCGGCGGGGACTTCAAAATAGAAACGGGTGATTCCGTTGCGCGCCAGGAAGACGGGACGTTCGCCGCAGCAGCCTGCGTGAACCAGCCCTTCCGACGGCACCACGTTCCAGTCCGCATTGGAGTAATCCCTGATTTCGACGGTGAACTCATCTCCGCTTTTTCCTTTCAGGGGATACTTGAAAAGAAAAGCATCCCGTCCGCAGTCGAATTTCTGTTCATGCAGCATTGTTCCATTTTGATAGATTCGGATATGGGAGTCAAATTTCGTTTTTTTTGAAGTGGGCCAGATCCAGCGTTGCAGAAGAAGTTCCGCGTTATCCTTTTTCAAGCGGACTCTGAACCGTCCCGGATTCGGCGCGCGCCAGTGCCAGACGGGATTTTCATGCAGTACCAGTTTCATCAGGGCCGGATCACTGAAATCATGCTTCCTGCCGGGATCCCTCTCCTGAAGACATTGCAGATAGTCAGCCAGGAAAGTCATGTATTCACCCAGATATTTTCCGCTGAAGCCGGGGTAACGCAGGAACATGGCGGCCATGGCGCGTTCCGCGACCGTGAACATCTTTTCATCTTTCAGAATCATGGCCGCCTCCGCCAGTGCCGGAGCGATTGTCGTGTTCATGTATGTTGCCGCATAGTTCAGTTTGCGGCCGTCGTAAGCCAGGTCATAGACAAAGCCGCAACCGTCGGCGGGTTCAAATGCTCGGAGAATTTCCTGTGCGGTCTGCCGGATTACTGGTTTCACTGTTTCGTCGCCGGTCAAGCTGTAATATTCGCAGAGCCCTTTCAGTCCGACGGAAGTGATGAACATCGTATAGCATGGGATTTTCTCTCCGCGCGCCTTTACCAGGCGTGGATTGATCAGTGCCCATGCCTTTCCCGGAGATTCTCCGCAGGCGTCAACGGATTTTCCTGCCAGTTCCCTGACCGCATCCAGATAGACAGGGTCTTGAGTTGTTTCATATATCTTGATCAATGCGCGTATTGCCCAGGAGCATTCCCGCGGCGCCTGCGGGTTTTTCCCGAATTTGAAACCGGGTGCCATTGCCAGGGCAATATGATCTCCGTAAAGCAGGACGACATCCATTACCTGTGCCTCTCCGAAGAGATGCCAGGCGTTCAGCATTCCATAACTCCATGTATGGCCGTTGGCGGCGGATTGATAATACCCGTAGGGAAAGCTCCATACCTTATAACGTCCGGAATGTCCGGCACCGTGATTCAGGTTTGCGCCCACATAGTAGGGATCCGGATACGCCAGAACGGAATCCGAATTTGCCTGGTGGCGCGCCGCCGCCAGAGCATGACGGAACAGGCGCCGGTCTCCGGTGCGGAGGAAAGTCATGAAGAGTCCGTGAGCCATATCATATTCGTTGTTGGTCCAGTTTTCTCCTTTTTCCCCGAAACTGTCTCCGTAATTGAAAAAGCCGTATTCCCGCTGTTCCGCCTCCTGCCTGAGCCGCATTTCAAAACTTCTGACAATCTTTTTGTCTATTTCCTCAAAACCTTTTACTCCCATTCCCGGTAACACTTTGGTTTCCGCATACCATTCGGGAGGAAGTACCGCGATGACCGGCAGATTCAATTCCGCATGAACTGTGCCGTCCGTTTCCGGCTGTATTTCAAAACGCATACGTTCCGTGAACGCCATTCCCCATTTCATGCGGTAGGTGCCTTCACAGAAAGGGTAGACCAGATAATAGGGCAGATCCCTGTTGAACTGCCGGTTCGGCTGAGCTGGCAGCAGTTCCAGCTGAAAACCGGAATCCCAGCTGAAGGCCTTTGGATAGCGTTTCCAGGCGTCTGCGATTCCGATGCTCCATGTGTTTCCGTCGCTGCAGGAAATTCCAGCGGTTCCGTCGAATTTTCCGGTGATCCTGCTGCCTCCGTCAATGCTGAGGAACTGATCCGTTTCCTGGAAGATCCGCCTGCATGGTGTCTGCTCTGCCGTGTTTTCAGTATTGTAATGCGTTTTGACCGCCTGTATTTTTCCCGTCGGTTCAAAATGAAGATTCAGGTTCAGTAGATCGGTGAATTCATGTGACAGCACGGTGTTGATGTGAGTGAACTCAAGTTCAAAACCATCAAGCTCGGAGAGGAAAGATAGCCGGGCGACATAATTCATGAGACTTCTGCCGCCGTTCCAATACTGTCCCTCAGCCCGGACAGTGACCCGTTCCGGTCCCGCCTCACTGATTTCTATGCGTTCCGGAGGGCGTTCCGAAATGGAGTAATCCTGCTCTGTCAATGCGTCT
The DNA here is from genome assembly GCA_949282305.1 of uncultured Lentisphaeria bacterium. Taxonomy (GTDB): domain Bacteria; phylum Verrucomicrobiota; class Lentisphaeria; order Victivallales; family UBA1829; genus UBA11452. Next base: position 21,022 of record CASDPB010000072.1, read on the forward strand.
CTGAGAGTGGCTCCCGCCGCGGCAAATGCTCCGACGCTTTTTCCCTTGAATTTCAGTTCTTTGATCAGGTTGAATTTCTTTTTGTCAATAACGGCATTGATCCTACCGGTATCTATTATAATGTTATCTCCGATTTCCTTCACCTTAATGTCCGGGAATTTTTTTCTCTGAATCCGGCTGCCGCATTCCACATAATAACAGACCGTTTCGTTTGCCCGCAATGGAGCGGTGAACTGAAGCAATGCCCATTTCACCGATTGATCCGGCCAGAATCCGGTGATTGACACCTGGAGACGCTGTTCCCGGCTGTCTGAATCAATCAGGCGGATCTGATCCGGCTGAAACAACGCTCCCTGCGGCAGAGGGAATCCCATGCGGACAAGTGCATTCCGGCTGACTCCCGCTTCTTCCTTTAATTCGACGGGAACTCTGACATAGTCCAGGGAACCGTTCTTTTTCAGTCTGCCGGTTCCGGCAAATTTTGCGGTGGGCGCAATACGCGGATTCCGGATTTTCAGCTTTGCCTTTTTCATAATCTGCTGCCGCGTGTATCCCCGGTCATGGCGGAGCGGCAGTTTCAGATGAGGACTCTTGTGCCAGAACTGCTGTTCCTCCGTGGTTTCTTTTCCGGATGACGCGGCTTCTCCGGAAGTGTTCCAGGCGAGAAAGAGGAAAAGAAGCAGACTTTGGAATAATCGTTTCATCGTTGTTTTCTCCGGTAAAATTATTAAAAATCAACTCTTGAATTCGGATCGCCGTCATCCGTATCCCGTGTAATAAACACGTGTTCGGAATTTGTGACGTTTCCCGCCAGCGTCAGCAGGTTTGTCCGCTTTGAATGACGGTAATCAACGAGTCGTTTGATGTTTTGTCCCGATTTACTGTAACAGGCTGGATTGGTATAATCCGGATCGCCGTAGGTCTTGCTCATGTTGCATACTTCCGAGCTTCCCGTTCCGTCCATAATCAGAGGGATTCTGGAGGGAAACTTGAAACTGGAGGTTTTATTGGTGCACATGCGCAGTCTGTTCACGGCGGTCCACTTCATGGAAAATGTGGCGATTGACCCCATGACGTAACTGCGGTAACGCAGCAGCCCGAAGGTTCGGGGATAATAATAGCCGTAAGGAATATTGCTGCCCGTCAGTGCGGCGCATTGGAAGACTTTCGGCGTCATGAGATACGAGTCTTTCACATTGTTGTCGGCATATTCCCCCACAGTGCCTCTGTAGGGGGTGACGGAATTGCTGAGCCATGAGCGCGCATCGTTCCATTTCAATATGCCGCCTCCATCGAAACTGCCCTGCTGGAATGGCATGACATATCCGTTGAACACATCATTGTAGCTGCATGTGGAAAGATACAGCTGCCGCAGGTTGTTCACACAGGAAACCCCCTGCGCCTTTGCCTTTGCCGCACTCAATGCCGGCAGGAGCAGTCCCGCCAGAATCGCGATGATCGCCACGACGATGAGAAGTTCTATAAGGGTAAAAATCCGGCGGACTTCCTCCGCCGCCTCTGTCTTGCCTGGCTTCCTTTTCATTGCATCCTTCCTTGTGTTATGTTAAAATTGCGTTCTGTTTCAGCAGACATTTCCGCAAATCCGCATAGGGGGGAAGAACACCGGCGGGTACCGACAGGGCGGCGGCTGCCCCCGCGGCGTGGCCGGTTGCCATGCAGCAGGGCATCATGCGGATCGCCGAAAGCGCCTGTATTTCCGCGCCGATGGCACGTCCTCCGGCCAGCAGGTTGTTCACGCCCCTGGCTTTCAGGGCGCCGTAGGGAATGCCGCGCCATCCTGATATTTCCCTGTCCCACGGATTGCAGAAACGGTAAATGCCATGCCCGCCGAATCTGCGCCGCCCCAATGCGACAGGTTCTTCGACGGGAGTGTTTTGCAGCAGGTCTGCACATGTGATCATCGTTTCCGCGTCAATTGTGCGGCCGGCCCGAATGCCGATCTTCGGGGCGATTCCGGCGAGGCGGCATTCAGCAAATTCGCTGAAATTCTTCTGAAGCCATTTCAGGATCACGAAGACCTGTTCCCGAAGTGCGACATCCATGCGGGTCAGTTCCTCCCGGTCCAGGGCGTTTCCCGCAATCTGGCTTAAGTTCAGCAGCACTTCATCAGTGTTTCCCAGTTGGCATCCCATGAAAAGATCCTGCTCCGGAAACGGGAATTTTTTCTCGATGCACAGTCTGGCGAATTTTTCGCGAAGGAGGACTTTGTCGAAGTTTTTGACGCCTGTCACTTTGAACAAGACGGTTTTGGTCATGCTTTCTTCCGCGTTTCCTTCGTGGACGGGGAGGCCTGCCAGTTTGGCAAGAATGGCGTCGCCGGTTGTATCGACAAAGGCATGGGCAGGAATCTCCTCCGTCCTTCCCATGCAGAAGCACCGGATGGAGACAAGGCGCTGCTTTTCTGCTTCCGCACCGGTCACGACGGTGTAGTAAGCATCGTTGCATAAATTTCTATATCAATAAATTCCAGATACCCAGCCCGACATTGAGAGGCGTTGCCAAGCGTCCGTTGATTCTTGCCGACATGACTTTTCTGACGCGGCTCAGAAGCTCAGAAATTCCGCCGTTGAT
>CASDPB010000073.1 GCA_949282305.1 uncultured Lentisphaeria bacterium
CCGCCTTTTTTGAGGCACTTGCAGAGTTCCTGCAAGGTGGAGGTCTTGCCCGCTCCGGCGACGCCGCGAAAGACCGCGAACGGATCTTTCGACTGCACAATTTGATCGATCACCTCAATCTGCGCGGAATGATCGAAGGTATCCTCCGCCTCGCTGAACGGAATGTAGTCGCTCGCGAAATTGTTGCAGACTCCTTTGGTCTTATTCACGATGTCGATGCAGTAATTCTCCCGTTCGATATTCTCCTCCGTCGTAAAATACGGATTCACCGCAGGTTTGCAGAGATTCACCAGACCGGGAATTTTCTCAATCGCGGCATGTAAGGTTTCCAATTCAAACTCACCGAGATTCTGATTCTGAACCTCGGCAAGAATCGCATCCCAACGCAATACGCCGTTCCGCTCGAACAACTGCTCGACAACCTTCCGAATCTGCTGTTCCGGAGTCTCGCGCCCCGAACGCGGCGGCATCAAAAAACTCAACTGTTCTGCCTCGCTTGCCATGCTCCGGAAATTGATCCGTTCCTCCTCGGTGAACAGTGACATCTTGAACGCGGTCACCTGATCTGTTGTTTTTTTCAGCATCTTGCGGCCACGCGTCAGCAAAGTCAGGAGCCTGACTTCATCGGGTGTCGGCTGCCGCCCCTTCGTTGACACGAATTTCTCAATCTCCTTGTCAATCTGTTCCCGGCGGCGCGAACAGCGTTTCAGGACATCTTCCGAAACACCTTTGATCTCGAATCTGGTAATCTCGCCCTTGTCGGAGTGCTTCATTTCGATGTCGTAACCGAGACGGAGGCACTCCTGCGCCAAGGCGTTCTGGTAGGACTTCCCCGCATACCGGATCGCACGATACATTTCCGAAGCGTCAAGAGCTTTGAAGGAACCGTTTTCTTCCTGCGTTACATTCACGATCACGTTATGCGTGTGAAGCTGCGGATCAAGCAGACGGCTCGTGTCATGATGATACTGCGCATAGATAAATTTTCCGGTGAACTCGAAATTTTTCGTCGCGGAATTGTCGCCCTTGCGGATGCGGACTGCGGCAAACCGTTCCAGCTCCCGCATCCCGACTTCGACCGCTTTCCGGTGTGCTTCGACCAGGCGCGAATCGAACAATGACATCACCGAAACGGATTTCTGCGCCGAGCATTGGAAATCATAGAAACGGACGGAATTCGGATTGTTCCGGGGTGTCAGTTTCTGTCTGGTGGATGGGTTCAGATTCTGCTGAAAAAGCGAAAAAACATCCTGTACGACCGATTCGTTTTCAAGTCCGAATACGGACGCAAGACTGCCCCGCCAGTGTCCTTCGACTCTGTCGTGCTCGCTGTAATAGTCATTACTGGCAAGGTGCTGTCGATAGAAATCCGCACCTTTGCCATGTGTGGCTTTGATCTTTGCCGCGGTGAACAAAATACCTTTCCACACACCCCGGCAATACCATAATCCGCTATCGCAAAAAAGTCCAATGCTGATTTGCGGAAAAAATAATTTTTTCAAAAAAAAATTGATTTTCTGCAGCTTTTTGCTGACGCAATTTCCTATCGTAGACGATAGGCTTGTTTTCGGCAATTTTCGTTGCGTATTGTTGCGTAATTTGTCGCGGTCATTTGACGAATATGCAAAATTACGCTATATTACGCAACAAACTGCATAGGGGGAAATATGGCTGGAGCACAAAATAAACGAAACAGTTCGGGAGCTTTCCGGAGTTGTCTGATTCCTTACAAGAACCAGATTTTCACATGGTGGTTCGATGACCGTAAAAGTGCCAGAGAAATACAAACGTTGCTGGCGGAACAGTTCGGACTGGAAGTTCACTGGTCAACGATCACCCGTTTTATCAAAGTCCGCTCACGGAAGACAGATCCGCATGAAAGACCTGCGCATCTGATGACATTTGCAAAGGAAACGTCTTCATCTCATATTTCGCGCCCTTCAGAATCCGTATTGAAAACTCACTCAAACAACCGGAATAGACATGCGGAAGGCGAACGGCTTCTGCAAATATTAAAGAACTCAACTCCTCAGGAACTCGGGCGAATGGCCGATGAAGCATTGGAACGAAAGAAGAAAAAATAGCTCTCCAAAAACTATCATCAATCATAAAAGGAACACATTAGCCAAGATATGAGGAACTGCCGTTTCGGTGCAATAAAATATTGAGACCTGATGATGTTTTACGCAATAATGGATCACATATTCATAAAATCACAGAAATAAAACCAATCCCCCCTTGACGTTGTCAAAAAATCATTTATAATCTAAATATAGCAGTCGAAAACCAAAAGTGTTATAATCAATAACATAAGAAAGGGCAGTCTGCAATGAAACGCCTGATCTCTATTTGGCTTTTGTTGTTTACCATATCGACTTTTGCCGCTGTGGAAAAGGTGAATTTTCTTTCAAAACCGTTGACTGCCGGAAAAGCCTCTCTCACGGAAAACAGTTTTTTTCTTCCGCAATTTCTTGGTACGGCAAATTTTTCTCCTGACCTTCGTTTTCCCATTCAGTTGATCTACAACTCCGCATCTGAGAAGACGGGGATTTTCGGTTATGCCTGGCGTTCTCCCCAGCTTGAGAGTTCCGCAGTTCCTCAAAGAGACGGTGTTCTCTGGACGACGCCCTGGGGTGAACAGATCAAATTCTTTCCCAAAAAAGAGAAGGTCTCCAAAGACACAATCAAGATAGAGCTGTATGAGCAGGCAAAAAAAGGCAGGGGATTTTATTCTCCCTATTCCGAATGGGAAGCATTGTGTTCCGAGAGGGATTTTGCGAAATCAGGTTCCTGGATTTTTAACGGAAAGCGCGGCAAACAGGGATGGAAATTTATTTACCGGGACGCAAAACTGCAGAAAATCGAGGCTCCATCGGGACGCACCATTGAATTCTCTTATTCCAAGGGAAAACTTGTCGGCATTGCCCAGAACAACCTGTCATTGATTGAGCTGGAATATGACGGGATGTATGTTTCCGCTGTTCGCATTAACGGGATTTCCACAAAATTAAACTATAAGAACACAAACATAACGTTCCTGCCTAAAATAATCTCGGGCAAACTCATTCAGGCAGAGCGTCCGATGTTAGTATCCCTGCAGAGGGAGAGCTTGAGTGCTGTTGAATTTTCCTATACTGCGGAAGGCTATCTTGCGGGCTTGCGTCAGGGGGAGTTTTCGGATGAGTTCAAGGTCGAGACCGAAACTCTGGCGGAACGACAGCGGAATCTTCAGTCGCAGGATCGCAAGAGCGGCGTGAAGCATACGGGCAAAGTCGCGGGGCGTTTGCTCGCGGACTCATTTCTGACGTATCGTTACGGCGGCGCGGAACCTGGGGATGTGACGCTCAAAAACAAACTCGGACAGACGGCGAAGTATGATTTCAATCAGAAGACCGGCGTCTTCAAGCTGAAGGAATTTTCCGGCAAGGAGTTCACGATCTATTATTTCATGCGTTATGACGTGGCGTATCTTGGGAAAGTCCGGCAGATTCTGGACAGCCGGAGCCGGGTTGTCGCAAGTTACCGCTATGACAAACTTTCTGGGAATCTGGTTCGCGTGCGCGACATGGCGGAAAACGACATCAATTTCGCCTACAACTCCAACGGCGATCTTTCGCTGATCACCCGTCGCGCGGCGGATCAGGACCGCCCGGAGCCGGTTCTCCGCATGAAATACAACGGCAGGGGAATGCCGCTTGAAATCATGCGCCTGAACAGCAAAGGGGAAACCTACTCCTCAGTGAAATATACCTATACGCCGGATTCCCTGCCGCAGAGCGTCGGCAACGGACAGAACACCACACGTTTCGTCTATAATTCCTTCGGCTATCCGCTGCAGATCATCGACACCTTCGGCAGAAAAAATGTAAGGATGTATGATAAATACAACCGTCTGACGGAATCGACGGACTATTACGGTGTCTCCACGAAGATCACCTACGACCGAAACGGGCTTGTGACGCGGATTGCTCGCATGGACGGCAATGAGCTCCTGAGCTCGCTTGAGGTGGCTTACGACGGCGCCGGTCAGCCCGTTTCCTACCGGGATCAGGACGGGAATGTGAAGAAGTTTGAGCGCGACGCCTTCGGGCGGATCGTGAAGGAGATTTTCCCCGATGAAACGAGTGTGGAATATACCTACAACGGCATCGGGCAGCTGGAGAAGGTTCTGGATCAGAACCGGCACGAGATCAAGTTCGGCTGGGACCGCTTCGGACTGGACAGGAAGGTGACGGCTGCAAACCAGCTCACGGACTATGTTTACGACAAATTCGGACTGCTGAAACATGTGGATTCCAAGTTCCGCGGGGGGAAGAAGAAAGACCGTTCCATCGCGTATGAATACGACAAGTTCGACCGGATTGTGAAGGTCTCCTACGACAACGGCAGGCAGGTGGAGACCTTCCGCTACAACTCCTGGGGCAAGCTGATCGGCGCCACGAAGGACGACGGAAAGGAAAAACGCGTCGCATCCTATCAATACGATTATTACAACCGCATGTCTGTCAAAAGCGAGTCTGTCAACGGCGGCGATCCCGTGGTGACGGTCTACCGCTACAACCGCTGGGATCAGCGCACCCTGCGCGAGCTGCGTAACGGAGCACTGCGCCTGACCGAGGAGAAAACATACGACAGATTCGGGCGTCTCTCCAAAATCAAATCCGGCAGCAGCGAAGTTATTTATTATTACAACAGCTTCAATCAGCTTGAAAAGCGTCTGATCAACAACGTTCCCGAGTTTTACTACTATACGAAGTATGGTCAGCTGCGCGCCAAAACTCTTGGCACGGAAGAAGATAAGAATCCGCTGACAAGTCTGAAATATTTCTATTCACGGCCGGGCATGATTGTTGCGCGCGAGGTCAACGGAGTACGCCAGAACTATAAATATGACAAAAAAGGTCAGCTCCTCGGAGTTTACGACGGCAAAGGGATCGCTGTCGAGGAGTATGTCTACGACCCTGCGGGAAACATCCTGAAAAAGACAGTTCAGGGGAAAACGACCACATACAAATACGATAAGGCGAATCAGCTTGTATCGAGCGAATGTAATGGTAAAGTCACGAAATACGAGTATGACGCCGCCGGACGCCTCGTAAAAGAGGGAGATAAAGTTTACAGTTATATTGGTCTGGATAAAATTGAGTCCGTGATGGAAGACGGGCAAAAATTGAGTTCATTCTCATACCATATTGGCGGTCAGCTTGCAGAAGCCATTACTCCGGAAAAGAGAGAGACCTTCCAATGGGATGGGCTTGCCTTGATTCAGCGCAACAGTACCAACTATGTCAACGAACCCTCCGTGACCGGCGGCAATCCGATCCTCGCGGATGACAAAGTCCTGTTCAACGACATGCTCGGCACGACTTTAGGTGTCAAAGACGGAGACAAAGTCACGCAGAACAACCTTACCGCATTCGGTGAATCTTTGAGTACATCCCCCATGAAAGACTCTTTCTTCACGGGTAAACCACTGGTGGGTGAGCTCGGCTATGCCTTCCTTTTCCGCAACTATCGCGCCGATCAGGGCAAATGGCAAACTGCTGATCCGCTCGGCTATCCCGATGGATGGAACAATCTGGCATATGTGAATAATGGTGTGACATTTGCAATTGACTGGCTGGGAGCTTGGACAACTCCTTCCACAAGTTTTTCTTTTTCTGCCTCCTTAAACTATAGTTCGTCTATTAATGAAGTAAATGGATTGAAAGATTTAAGCGTAAGTTATTCTTGGCAGAATCCAACAATTACTGATATCGTATTGCCTGAACCAGCTTCTCCACATGTGAGTTCCTGGTATGAATATAAAACATTGAGGTTTGAATTTTCAGTCACAACATATATTAATGGCGTTCAGCAGAGCTCTAAAAGCCATTTATGGTTATTTGACGGAAAAGAGACAACATGGTCTCCCCGGGGAATTTTTTCAGACTCAATAAGTGTTTCTCAGAAAGCAAAAGGCGATGTAATTAAAATTGTTTTTAGTGGTGATGTTTTTTGTTCATTGTTTTTTGGTTCCGACAACACTTATCCTGCTCTTGGCATCTATGAAGAGCGGCTGGATCATATTGACAAAACATTTGTGGTGGAATAAAAAATGTTACTTATAAGACGAGAATGGATCAGGTTATTGCTATTCTTCTTTTGTGGAATGGTATTTCCCGCATTCGCTGCTTCCGAGATTGTCCTGACCAGTGACTTGGATTATTTCAATCCTTTCGCATTCGGAGTGAAATACGACCTCTCGTTCAGAAATACAGAAAAGGAGGCTGTCTGGGACATTACTTATACAATCCTGGAGAACAAAACACAGAAAGTTGTTCACACAGATAACTTCCGGAACATAACATTCAAACAGAGAAGGGGAGCTTTTTATTTTTTTGTCAATTCGGATAATAAAGTCTGCAGAACAACCGTTTGCATTGTCGGAGACCGAAATGAAAAACAAAATGGCATAAATGTGAACGAAACACTGAATTCGCATTGTCTGACTCGTCCCCTTCAAGTTGTTCTGCCGGTTGGGAGAAAACGGCGTATTTTCACCATAAAACCTACAAGCATGGAAGTAAACACCTTCCCCAAAGGTTATACGCAGAGTATTTTCAGCGGCAACGGAATACAGGAGGTTGACTGGACTTTTCTTCTTGAATTTCATAAAAAAAAGCAGTTATCTTTCTCGAAAGAAAGCATTTCTGCCATTCGTGAATGATTGAATTTAACCGTCACCAATTTCTGTAATTGGAGATATTTACAGGGAGGAATACTGATGCTGAAATGTCTGCTATGGCTATTTCTGTTCTGTAACCTGTTACATGCACTGATGGGCGCTGATTTCGAAATCATCATGACCCTTGATCGTGATTATTACAATCCTTTTGCAACCAGTATAAAATATGATCTAAAATTTAACGGAATCGACAAGGAGAGTGTGTGGAATATTACTTATACAATTGTGGACAACCGGACCGGAAAGATAACCGCCTCTGACACATTTTGCGGTAAGACCTTGAACCGTAGCGGAGCATTTTACTTCTTCATTCGGAATCAGACGGATCGTTATGAATACTTCATTAATCTGAACACAGCGCGTGAAAATTTTCAAAGCAGTTCCATGGTTATGAACAGACAGTTGAAAGGTCATTTGCTACAATCTCCTTTGGAAGTGGTTCTGGAACCCGGGAAAAAGCAACTTCTTTTTACAATAAGACCGTGTCAGCAGGAGTGGATGACTGCTGGAAAGGCTGGATTTGAGAATCTCTTTTTCGGTTTTGACAGCGGGACATGCGAGATCGACTATTCCTTTTTTATCACATTTAGAGTAGAAGTGAAAAAAAATGGGAGAAATGGGAAAAACTTGCAAATGAAACAAACTGAAAAAAAAGTTCCTGTTACTCAGACACAGGAGGAATTGGAAAAAGATGTAAAGGACGCCGAAGAAAAATACAGACTTGGGAAAATCAGCATTGATGAACTTAATCAAGTGCAGAATAAACTGAATCAATTTTTCAAACAGAATCGCCAGCATAGAGGCATGTAAACAGAAGGCACTGATATGTTGTAACGCGGAAGAAATTTATTCTCTCCTATGTTCAAGCTCACATGGAAAGGAAAGCTATATAGCTTCGGCAATTTAGGTTGCGTGTTTACAGGCTAAGCCAACATGAAAAATAACAAGTAATCTTAATTGCCGGAGCAATAATAAACGCGAGATATAGATGTTAAGAGATAAGTTCTAAAAAAGGAGAGGGTAAGATGAATTGCAAAAGAGCTAAACTTTTGTCGGCACTGTTGCTGAGTACGTTTACAGCGGTGAGTCTGTATGCTTCTGGTCAGAGAACTGCTGCGCCCATGGTGAAGAGCAAGCCTATAATGACGGTTGAGTATGAGTATTCTAGGAGCGGACGGATTACAGCGCGCAAGATCAACGGTCAGGTTCAGAACTACAAATATGACAAGAAGGGGCAGCTTCTCGGAGTTTATGACGATAAGAAAAACGCGATTGAGGAGTATGTCTATGACCCTGCGGGAAATATTTTGAAAAAGACAATTCAGGGAAGAACGACCACATACAAATACGATAAGGCGAATCAGCTTGTATCGAGCGAATGCAACGGGAAAGTCACAAAATACGAATATGATGCCGCAGGACGCCTTGTAAAAGAAGGGGACAAGGAATATCATTATATTGGTCTGGATAAAATCGAGTCCGTGATGGAAGGCGGGCAAAAATTGAGTTCATTCTCATTCCATATTGACGGTCAGCTTGCGGAAGCCGTGACCCCGGAAAAGAGGGAGTCCTTCCAGTGGGACGGTTGTAATGTCTCCCCTTTTTTCAAGGGTGGCATTACAAAATTACTTTATATGCGATTGCCGTTCTTGTATTTCACGCACTATGCCCAAAGGTCGTATTTCGTTCCACGATAACGGACAGCGCTTGTTTTAAGAGTCAAAACGGTTTTTTTTCAAAAAATGGTGGGTTCTGAAATGTATGTCCGTATACTTTTTTGTTTTTTTGCTATATAGCAAATGTTGATAGACATCAAGTTCAATAAAAACATCAAAGGAGTTCCGGATGAAAATTCCAAAACGAGTTCTGAAAAAAGCCCATGAAGCCTGTTTTCAAAATAAAAGGATTCTGGAAAAAAGTAAAAAATGTGCCTGTTTTTGCTGCAACTTTTTCCAAGTATCTGTAATATACTGTATACAGGCAAGTCGGTTCCGCTTTTTTCACTTTTCTAAAAGTTTGTCAGGACAGGTGTGAATATTGGGATTTTTATATTCAACCATCAGATGAAGGAAAAACGATGCCGCTTCATTTCACATTCATACGATATCCGCAGGTTCTTTCGGATAAGGATATCTATGCGATTACGTCGATTCACGATCCGGCAGAACTTTTGAAAGAGGGGTATGGCCTGTGCCTGGTATGGCAGCCCGAATTTAATGGAAATCCCGTGCCGCTGGAAATGCTCCGCGGAGTCTGGCACAAGCAGGATGGAGGAGAGCAAAACGCCACGCTCTATTTCATGCAGGACCGGGCAGACGTTCAATCCCGGACCAAGAACATCCTGGATCGCCGCCTCAAGAGCCCGTATTTGTTCGCTGCTTGGAGAAAGGACGGGCAACGCCTCTTCAAAATCATTCACAATCAGCATGTCAGAGCTCAGAGCGATTCTTTAACGGATATTTTGCCCTGTTTCATCGAGGGGCGTTTTGAGCCTTGTGCAATCTATCGGCGGAAACACTCCATCGTGACCCTGATGGGGATGGAGACCAAACGCAGAAAAGAGTACCGGGCGCTACGGGCAAGATTGCTGAACCTTCTGAAAATTCAGAAGCGACGAAGGGAGTAATTCGGTACCGGCAGGCCCCGCGACGACAACATCACTTTATATGCGATTGCCGTTCTTGTATTTCACGCACTATGCCCAAAGGTCGTATGTCGTCCACGATAACGGACAGCACTTGTTTTAAGAGTCAAAACGGTTTTTTTCAAAAAATGGTGGCTTCTGAAATGTATGACCGTATACTTTTTTGTTTTTTTTGCTATATAGCAAATGTTGATAGACATCAAGTTCAATAAAAAACATCAAAGGAGTTCCGGATGAAAATTCCAAAACGAGTTCTGAAAAAAGCCCATGAAGCTTGTTTTCAAAACAAAAGGATTCTGGAAAAAAGTAAAAAATGTGCCTGTTTTTGCTGCAACAATATTTTTTTACCGGAAGAGATTGAGAAGTGGTGCGATGACAATAATACGGCATTGTGTCCTTACTGCCAGGTTGACAGTGTAATTGGAGACGCGGCCGGTTATCCTCTCTCCGAAGACTTTATTATCCAGATGAATCTGTATTGGTTTGGACTGAGTGATAAAATGGGCGATGGACATAAACGGAATTATATAAATATTGTAATAAATGAGACTTGAAATAATTCTTGCGGAGGTTATACTTATGTACAAAATTCTGAGCTTTTTCAGAGTTTCAACAAAACAAAAAAACAAATGGAGACAGCGATGGAGACAGAACTGAAGAAAATTCTGGCGAGCAGTCCTTGGAACAAGGCGGAAATCGAAGACTGGCGCAATATCTTGAGTGCAGGACAGTCTGGAGAATTTATCCTGAAAGCTGATGCCGATGTCATTGCATCCTATAACCGGAAATGTACCAAGGCGAACTATTTTATTCATACCTCTCTTCTTCCCCAACCGTTTATTGGAAACCCGGAAGCACCGATCTGGATCCTGAACCAGAATCCGGGGTATTGTGAAATCGACCATTATGAGATGCTGGGAGAGAAAACAGAAATTCAAGAGTGGATGAAGAAAAATAACATCACGCTGCGCCCGGAAACAGAAAATAAGGATTCTCTTAGAAAACGCCAGAAAATGATATTGGATCAGCTTACATTTGAAAAGCCGATAGATTTTTACATTCTTGATGAGAGTTTTCATACGAATCAACATGCGGGAAATGGAGCTTTTGGCGGCTACGAATGGTGGAGACAAAACTTGTTGGGAACTGAAAATTCTGCATTGTTCTGCAAGGGAGATAAGAAAATGCTCTCTAAATTCTTTGCTCTGGAGATCTCTCCCTATCACTCTAGGAATTTTGATAGAAAAATTTCTATGAAGACAGCGCATTACACGTTTTGGAAAGAGTTGATATCCTATGCTTTTAAAAGAGGAAAAATGTTGATTTGCCGTAAGATGCAAATTGTCGAAGAAATTCAGAAAATTCCTGATTTTGAGAGGAACAAGGATAATGTTTTGCGTTTTGTCAGTCAAAGGACCTTTTTATCCAACGGAAATTTGATTTCACTGGAAGACTATGCAAGAAGTGAAAAAACAGAAGATGCGAAAAAGCATGCAGCAGACCTTATTTATGCAGTATTGAATAAGAAGTCGGAATAGCACGGAACCAAGACCGGCAGGATGGGGAGGTCTTCCTACATGGCCGGCAATGAATGGTCTGATAACATTTGCCGGTCATTTTTGTCCTACTAATATAAACCTGGAACATCAAAAGGAGAACTATGAGCGAGAGTAATTCTTCTCCAACCCAAAGCAAACAACGCCCCCGGTATCGAATCGAGGAACACTGGGATGAACTTTGCGCCGCTTTTCGGGAGAAAAAAGCGCGGGAGAAAAAGGAACGCAACAGCAGGGAAGTGGTTCATGGACTTATCCGCAGGCATTATGCAGCAGTCATAAAGACTCTGGAAGCTTCCGCCGAAGACAGGGAAAGATTTCTGGTTACCGGCTTTTCTCCGGCCCAGTTCCGGAAAGCCGCGCTCTACGGCATGCTGTATGCCGCGCGGAAATACAAACCGGAATCGGGGAAAAACGCACGGAAATACTTGCATTTTTACGCACGTCAGGAGATTCTGAGACAGTGTATGTATTATTCCCACTGCTTTTATTTCAATCCTAAAACAGGAAAGAGCTTTTGCACCGTTCCGGCGTTTGAAAGAGATTTTCGCAGGAGCGGTTCAATTCTGTTTCAGAGGCGCGGCAGCGAGGGCGTTGATTGTAATAGGAAAGCGAAAACCGACCCGTCAGTGAAAGACTGAAATGGAAGGGATTTCTCTACTTGAACTTGAATTAGAGACAGGATGACATTAAAAGGCAGGGAAAAATTTTTCTAGTCGCAAAATCCCCTGTTCTACTTGGATAACTGATATAATCTCCTTGAGTGAGATACTGTTATGCTCCACTGCCGGTGGTTTGTATACTTCCTGAAATTGCAAAAATCGGATTTTTGTAAACTTTGCTTGAAAGCAGCAGTTAATTTTTCCCGGATTTCCGCTATTTAGGGAGAAAAAAACAAAAAGGAGTGCTGCAATGGACTGGATTACGGATTTGGAAGGGATGTCGCTGATTGTCACTGCGGATCAGGAGCGGTGGAAGTGCGACCTTTCTCCGTCCGCAGAACTGGAGGTCCAAAGGCGGGATGACGAGGAAGATCGATTTGACGCCTTCTGCTTCTTCGGAGAGTTTTCCGACGCAACCGAATTTCCCCCGGAAGTATGGGAGGAGTTCACCGGACGGGATCTCGACTGCAACGGCATTCAGGCAGTCATTACCCTGACCGATGTCTCCGATGCGGAAATTGTTGAATTTCTGGAACAGCATCTTGATTTCATACAGAAGACTTTCCAAAGCTCCATCCCCGGGATGTGCCGATCAGAATCCCCCCTGCAGGTTGCAATGGCAAAAGCAAGGGGCAATGAAGAAGGCTGGTTCTCAAAAAACAGGATACTGTAAAATCGGAGAAAAGATCTTTATATATTAAGAAAAGCGAGTACAGAATCATGAGGATTCTGCATCAAAAAACAAAAAACTATGGAAAGGAAAGACATTATGGCAACCTGTCCGGTATGTGGCAAAACAAACGTACACCTGTTTCGCTGTCCCGCATGTGGTGAAATCCGTTGCAACACTATGGGGCCCACCTGTCCTGGAACGTATGGGATGCGGTCGGGGGAAACTCCGGGGAATGGATACACCTGTCTGGGATGCAAAAAGGGGAAATATATTGAATTGCCCTTTTAACCAGAAGTGATCCCTTGAGACCGGGAAAGGCTCCCGCAAGGAGCCTTTCCCATCCGACAATATCACCTGAAAGATTTTTTCATTGGAGACAGAGAAATATGAATGTTTACGGAACGAGCCATCACCAAGTTATGACCGCAGAAATCTGCGGTTTTCAGATTCACGGCTTTGACGGCGACAAAACAGCTCTCAACACCTATTTTACCGATCTTGGCATTGAGACAGGCTTCTTCCTTCCCAGCGGGAGACGTTCCCCGCGAGGTACCGTCATTGCACACGATCCTTACCGTAAAATGCACAATGACTATCCTGGGCACGACATCTCCGACCACGATGATTTTGCCGATTACACAGAATATCTTGATCTGAATACCAGCTATGCGGAGTTGCCGGCTTTTCTTGCAAAACTTCAATCGGTCGAACACCCCTGTTTTCTCTTTTACAATCATTATGAGGAGAATGATTCCTGGAACTGTGCATTCTCCAAAGCGGTCTTTTTTCTGATTCGCCGCAACTGGATTCATGCCATTGATCTGCTCCAGCGTTACAGTCCCCCGCTTCAGAAAAATTCCAGACTCGCCGGCGGCATTCCCGATAAGCAACTTGCCGCGAACGGTATTTCGTTTCTGAATCTGCAGCGATTCGTTCATTCCGGTCAGGAGCAGTGGTTCTTCACGCGTCTCACGCCATTGGCCCATCCTGGCCTGCATACGCAGTTATATTAAGACCAATGGGGGATTTTCCTGGGACATTTGGAATTCTGGTATCGGACATCCAGATTGAGAACCAGAATAAATCTGCTTTTTCAGACATGATATTATATATTACAGAACACATAAAAATATAAAAAATAAAGGTAGCCTCATGAAAAACATTGCAATTGCTGTTGTGCTCCTTATAATCCTTGGGGGGATTTGGTTGTTGGGAACGTCTGAAAAAGATCCAAACTGGTCCACTGGACAGGTCAGGAAAAATGTTTCGCAGTTTGTGGAAAGCGAGAAGCACTCCAATCCTGCTCTGCAGCAAACGATTAACGTCAATATGAATTCCACTGGAGAAAAAAACGCCGTTGAAAGTTTTCCGGGTATTCAGGCAAATCAGCCGGAACCGGGTTCCGAACAAAAAGAACATCAGAAAAAGGACAACCTGCGGCAGATTGCTGATCCGAACAATCCCGATCCGTCTCGTTCCTGGACGACAGAAGCGAAGACCGCCCGTCCGGTGGAATACATGAATCAGGTTCTTGTATATCTCAAAAAAAGACGTATGGAATTGCGAAACATGCGCTTTGATGTAGGAACGACTCGACAGGAATGGGAACTGAAGAAAAAACGGACATCCCGGAATGTCAAAGGCTGCGAAGCCGTCCTGCGGGAAGCGGTTGCCGCCTATGTAAAAGTCGAAGCGAATAACTCCTGGCCGGTGGATTTTGCCTATCGCGATTACAGCAAAAAAGAAATGGAACTTAAACTGTATGATTATCGTGAGAATCTGAGAAAAGCGGAAGAAGAAGATAAAAAAATTTCTCATGGGTTGACTCTGTTGCGGGATACTTCGCAGAGGCAGGACCGCGAAATCCGGCAACTGGAAAAGGAAATTCAGATCTATTCCGATAATCTGGAGTTGATCCGAAGCGGGAAAATCAATTCCGAGATTTCCGACTTCATGAAAAAACTGGATAAAACTATCGCCGATCAGCAACAGCTTCATGCCGAAAATCTGCAGACGGCGGAACGGGAAGTTCTTCAGCCTGTCGCGACTCGCCGGAGTGAAGCGGATGCCACTCTTGAAGATATACTCAAAGATTTTGGAGAAAAGAAAAAATGAAAGTTGCCTTTTGGATACTGCTTCTTCTCGGTATCGGTCTCTTCCTGTTTTGGCGCGACATGCAAAAAGAGACATTATCCCGCTTGAAGCAGACTCATGCCTTGCAGTGGAATGCGAAGGAGCAAAAGAAATATCCGAAGGAGTATGCCGTTCGCCGGGAACAGGATTTGCCGACAATCCCTCTGGAACACTGGACCTCAGAAGAAAAAAATACGCATCCCATTGTCTTTCTGAAAATTTTTCAGAAAGATCTGGAAAAATCTGTCGAAAGTCTGGAAGCGGATCTGGAGCACTGGGAAAAAGAAGTTACCAAAAACCAGACCCTGCAAAATCGCTTGGAAGTGCAGTGTAAAAAAATCACTGAAAATCTGAGAGCTGGGGTGAAAATCCGCAAAGAGGGAAAATATCCGGCTCAATTTCAAGAGGCTTTTCTGTCGAAAGAAGAGTTGGAGGAACTTCTTCTTTCCCTCCATGAATTGAGAACCCGGAAAAGGGGGGAAATGACAGCCTGCTCCCGGGCGGTTTCTGCTGCAAAAGAACAAATCACGCTGAAAAGACGTCTCCTGGCGGAGGAGCGTCGTCGTGCCAGCAACTGTCAAGCCTATCTTCAGCAGGCTGAAAATCTGGAAAGGATTGAAAATATGGAACAGATCCTGGTGCAAATCAACAAAGGAAATGCTGCCGCAGAAGAGATAAATCGGCAAACAACGGAAACGTTTGAAAAGGAAAATGTGAAAGCTAAAGGACAGAAAGTGTTGAACCGGGAAACCCTGCTTTCTCTGGAAGAGGAGTTTCAATGATGCGTCACTTTTTCCCCGGCATCTTTTTGAGTCTTCTGTTGTCCGGATGCGCCCCGCAGGTCATCCATGAAGAACCGGAGTACCGCAGACTTCCCGTTCCGGGGCACTCTCCGGAAAAAGATTCTTTTCAAGCAAAGGATATTTCAACAGCGCATCCAGCCCCTCTGCGTGTTCCCCGGCAGAAGCCTGCAGTAGTCTGGTCAAAAGAGGCACAGGAAGAACTTCAAAGTACTCATCCTGCCTTATTTTTGAAATATGCTTCCCGTTCGGGTGGTCTTTCTGGATGCCGTGCAGCGGAAACGGCTTTGCTGCAGAACCGTTTTGCCGAAATCATGCGACAATATCCCGTAAATCCGACTGGCAAGCGACTGGAACTGGCCATGCAAGTGAATAGAGTTCCTGAAAAGAAGGCGTTGCTTCTTTCTGAAAACGAGAATGATTTTGTTCAAGTGGAACATTTGGCAATTTGGATTCGTTGCCAGCGGTTGTCCCGGCAGTTGCAGGCACGGGAACATCTGTTAAATGAAATCGGGAAGCTCTTCGGATCGCCCCAAAACGACCGGGCGCTTTGTGTCCATCCAGTTTATGCACTTCAGAAACTGGAATGTCTGGGATTCCGTCTTGAACTGGCGGAAGAAATTGAAAAAATACATACTCTCTACAAAAGGCAGAAAGAATGGTGATTCGTATTTTATTCCTTTCCCTGCTGATAGCGGGATTGCTGACCGGGTGTCGGACTTACGTCGGATACGATCCGATTGTGAAAACAAAATCACGAGTCTTCAGGGAAAATGCCGTCATGGAGCAGTCCCGGTACGGCGTGAACTGCCAATGGGACTGGAATCAGACAATCCTCACCTTCGGTACCGTCGCAACTCTCTCTTACCATCGGGAAAATCGCGAGTGGGAGACGGGGAAAATGGAATATTTCGTTACTGCCGGCAGAGGAAAACGACACGACCCTGCCGGGGAGTTCCTGGCAGGCGTCATTCTCTGGCCATTTCTCCTGATCGACGACACTTTCCACATTACTTCTTCCTGGCATCTGAGAGAATGCGGTCCCGGTATTTATACTGTGGCATACCTGCCCCCGATTTCATGGATGCTTGCTCCGTTTCTGCGTCCGCCCTATGCCTCCAATTTTCCGGAAAATCCGACTCTGGAGAAGAAGGAGGTGAAATATGCCTCGCCCCGACTGAAAACAATTCGGATTACTCCAATTTGCGAGGAATCTTTCCTTCCTGATAAGACTTTGAGTGTTATCGAGTTACGCTATGGCAAAAAAACAATCTCAAAAAATCTGGATTCCCGGGGACGGCTTATCTTCTCGCTTCTGGAACTGGAGCCGGATGGAGTCTTTCCACCGCGTATGCTGGATTTTCAAATTTATCATCGAGAGCGCAGGGAAACATGGCAAGTCAAAGTTTTCAGCCTGTGCACTCCCGAGCTGCTGCGGGACTGGAATCTGGTCGTTGATCGAAAATTTGATTTTTATTCGAGATTCTTTGCATTATTCCGCTTGAAGAATGTTCTGGGGGAGAAAGCATATTGTGATTTAACAAATCTGCTGATTCAGGAAAAAGAGCTTTCCCTGTCTTCCTATCCGGCAGCCGGAGCAGAAATTCATCTTATTTCTCAACAGCCCTGATCTTATGGCCGATTTTGTTTTAACCGATAACACGTTCCGCTCCTTTTCCCGGGAAATGGCAATGGCGGGAGCTCCTTCCGGAGAGATCTGTGACTATTTGCGTTCCATCCGGACGAAACCGGCGGATGCTCCTTTTTTCCAAGAAAGCAGGGAGGAGCATTTTCTCCGCTTGAACTATCAAAGGATTCCGTATGAAAATCCCGGGATTTCCTTTTCCGAGTTCTGCCGAAAAGCGGTAATTGTACAGGAATGTAAAGTCGGTTTTCCGCTTTGTGAAGGGAAACAGAATTCCGGTGCTCTGCATGACATATCATTGCGGAATCGAGTTCCGGATCATGTCGCGATGAAACTCCTTTGTGGGAAAACGGGGGATTTTTCCTGCCGCGAAGATCTGGCAAATGCGGTTTCCGCAGGAACCGGATTGTCCCGGAGTGAGAGTTTTCGCCTGTTGACTGCAATGTTCTTATACCGTTTTAGATTTGAGCAAAATGAGTACGGAGTTTGTTGCGATGCGACTTTCTCAAATTCCATTCTTCAATATTGCCGGTCGAACTTCCAGCCGCAATCTGTTTCTGTTCCAGTTTCTTCGATCCTGCCAGAAGGGTGTAGTTCGCCGGAAAACTGGGAACTTTTTTTCAATGTTCCGGAACCGTGGCTGTCTGTGATCCATCTGGAGATCTGGGACCACGGTTGCTATCATCGGCTGTTTTCGCAGCTGGGACAGGGACCGCGGCGTGAAATTTTACGGATTGTGCGTAGGCGGAGGATGGAGTTCCTTGCTTTATTACAACAACATTCCGGGCTTTCCCGTTCCGATGCGGAATCTGTTATGGAGTCCCTGTTTTACAATTCAGGAAAACTTTTCTTTACAGAAAAAGATGTGATGATCTGGGCTCTGACAGTTGGCTATCTGCTATGGAATAAACGAAATTGGAAAAGCGATAGGCTTGAGAGAAAATGTTTTTTTCCTTCAGACTTGCTCCTGAAATAATTTTACAGGAAGTAAAACGATGTGGAACTATCTGACAGAAAGCGTATGGAACGGCATCCGACTTCTCACCGTCGGCCTGATTCCGGTGGGACTGGTTGTCTTTCTCATGCAGGAATGCTCCCGCTCAATTCGACAGTGGCTGATATCCTGCTTCGGCAGAAGAGGATTCATTTATCTGACAATGCCGGGAGTGGTGATACATGAGCTCAGTCATTTGTTTTTCTGTCTCATATTTCAGCATAAAATTGTGAAAGTCAACCTGTTCTCTCCTCAGGAGGATGGAACACTGGGAATGGTTCAACATTCCTATGATTCACGAAATTCCTTTCAGCGGACCGGCAACTTTTTTATTGGAACCGCACCTGTCTGGGGCGGAATACTGACGATGTGTCTCGTATCCCGGCTTCTGCTGCCGGAATCGCTGTTTTCTGGAAGTCCGACAGTCCGACTTGCGGAGTTCAGCTCCGTCACTTTCTGGCGCTGCTGGCAAAGCTGGTTATGGCTTTATCTGATGCTGACCATTGGATCACATATTTCCTTGAGTGATGCAGACTTTCACAGTGTTGCAGACGGAATTGGATTTCTTGTCCTGCTGCCTCTGGTCTTCTGCATTGTACTGGGCTGGGCTGGAAACTGGGAAGAGAAGTTGATCGAAGCAATCCGTTTTCTGTTATGGAAACTTTTGACTTATGGAGCGGTTCCGGTCGTTTTTTGCGGAACACTGGTTTACTTATGCAAAGTGTTCTCTCGGCAACAATGACTCCGGAAAATTTTTTCGGTCTTGAGTTATCTTTTTTCTGTTTTCTGCTATTTACATGAAAAAAGAAATGGAGGTATAGAATGAATTACAGTGAAACGCTTTACGATGCCGCGAATAAAAAAGACTGGGAGAAGGTCAGAGGGCTTCTTGAGATTATCCAGACTGCGGAGGCTCCAGAAAATCTTCCGGCGGCTTATGGTGGACGCAATGCGCTTTATTTTGCTCTGATCTCCGGGGAATTTGCCATAGCGTCCCGGCTTTATGAATTGGGTATGCGTCTGGACTGTCCGCTGCAAAACTGTACAGAGTCGGATTCTGAAAACAGTTCTGCCTCAGGGATTCGGATTCTGCAGTTTTTGTCACATGAGAGTGCTTATGGACGTAACTATTTCTTCAATAAAAAAAGATCTCTTGCCGAATGTTGCCGCATGGCGTTGTTCTGTCAGGCAGAATCTCTTCTGGATAAAGCATCTCCGGAAGAGCTGGCGGAGGCTCTCGTTGTGTTGCCGGAGAGTCTCATCCGGGAAAAATCTGTAGAGGTTTTTGAGAATTTTCTGGACAAACTTCTTTTTCATGGAGCTGCCGTCATTCTGAAACGGCGGAGCCCGGAAGAGTTCCGGGGACTGTCGGAGACCTTCCGGCAGATTATGGCGTGGCCCTCACCCATTGCTGTAGATCGACCGGATCGTCTGAATGTCATTTCTGAAAAAATTCTCCGTGCGGCGAATGAGGACGCTCTGAAATGATTCGAACTCTACTTCCTTTTTGTATCGGCAGTCTGTTGACGGCGGTCATCGCTTTTTTTCTCTTTGCCGGAAAAAAAGATGGAGAGATTTCCGCTTTCCGGGTAGCCCCGCAGGGAAGTTTTCCGGGGTTTCATATCCGGAGTTATGAATTTGCAATTCCTCTGAATCGCATGGAACTGACTGCTCTGGTTCACGCGGATGATCCGGATGAATTTTATGGCTCCGGTGGTGCCCCCATGACCATTGTTGTTTTTCGTGTCTGGGAATGTGGAGAATTTCATTATTTTGCATTGTCAGGAGCGCAAAATTCCAGAATCGGTGAAATCCAATACCTTGGAAAGGAGCTTGAGCTGAAAAACTGGGGCCCGGCAGGAGCCGGATTTCTCAAATTGGATTTTTTACGCAAAGATTCCTCTCATGCAAGCGCTTGGCTCTCCTCCAGCCGAATCACGGGGTCACCCGCAGAGGATGCGGCAGGTGAACCGATTGCTCTTGATACTCGCTGGCTCCATGCGGATATATATGACAAACATGTTTTTGAAGGAAAATCTTTTCCCATATTTCTTGCAGAATTTCAAGGGTGTCTCCGCAGAGATGATCAACAGACAATCGCGAGGATGATCAACTTTCCCGCAGAAGTTTCCGGTAAATTCTATTTTACTCGTTCAGAATTTCTTCGTGATTATCAGAAAATCTTTCATTCCGAACGGAAAAAACTTGTTCTGGAAACTACCATAGAGGATGTTGACTTCTCCTGGCGGGGAGCAACGATGCCTGGTGGAATTTTCCTGGATGCCTCTCTGGAGACCGCCGGACCAATTCAAGCCATAACTGATCCAGATGATTTGAAACAGTAAAAACACATGAGAGAAACATAGAAGAATATGAACCGTTTAAGAACGAAAAAGGGCCGCCAGTTATGAAAAAGTCGTATGACTCCAAATTCAAAAGCCGTGTGGCATTGGAAGCGCTGCGCGGGGAATTGACAGGCGCAGAGATCGCGGGGAAATATCAGGTTCATCCGAATCCGGTTCAGCAGTGGAAAAAGAAACTCATGGAAGACGCTTTCGAGATTTCCAGGCCAAGACCGAGCTAAAAGAAAACAAACAATCTATAGGAAAAGATCTGGCGTCTCAAAATTGAGAATGACTTTTTACGAAATGTGCTCCTGATCCATGGATATGCCATGTTCGTGGCGGAACTCCGGGCTCATGGCATTCAGATCAGCATAGACGGACGGGGACGATGTTTGGATAATGCAAAAATGGAGCGTTTCTGGTGGGCGTTGAAATATGAGGACATCAAAATCAAAGAGTA
>CASDPB010000074.1 GCA_949282305.1 uncultured Lentisphaeria bacterium
CGCCCCGGTAGCAAAAATTCGATTTTAGCCCAAGATTCATCCGATATATCATGTCGTTCGTATGCATTCGCCATTTTCCCTATATCCTTTTTTGACGTTTGCATAATATAGCACAAATCTATTGACGACACAACCTAAGGAATCAGCAATGAAGTTCTGCATTATCGGGTCGCGCGGGCACATCGGGTATGTGTTTCAAAGCATCGGAAAAGTTCCGGGAATCACTCTTGACGGCATTTCCTCCGGCTGTGAGGACGATCCGGCGCCTCTTCTGCGGTCTTCGGAAAACGCAGGGTTCACGCCGGAACTCTATTCCGACTGGCGCCAGATGCTGAACCGGCTCTCCCCCGACCTTGTCGCGGTGGACGGTCCGTTCGAGAAACATGCGGAAATGGCGGCGTATGCGCTTGAACGCGGCATACACGTATTCTGCGAAAAACCGATCGCCCTGACCTTGCCGGATCTGGACAGAATCATGGCGGCGCGGAAACGATCCGGCGCCCGCATCATTTCGATGGTGGGACTGCGCTATCAGGCGGACTTTCAATACGCCCTGCAACTGGTTCGGAGCGGAGCGGTCGGCAAGGTCAAGATGGTCAGGGCGCAGAAATCCTACCGGCTGGGAACACGTCCCGAATACTACCGGCGCAGGGAAACCTACGGAGGAACGATTCCATGGGTCGGAAGCCATGCTGTCGACTGGATCATGGCATTTGCCGGAAGCGCTTTCCGCCAGGTCTATGCCACACAGACCGCCGAGGACAATTTCGGTTACGGCGATCTGGAAATCGCCTGCCAGTGCATGTTCGTCATGAAAAACGGCGTGCAGGGACAGGCGTCGATTGATTTCCTGCGCCCCGCAGCGGCACCGTCGCACGGAGACGACCGGGTCCGCGTGGCGGGAACCGAAGGCATTCTGGAAGTCATTGACGGCAAAGTGATTCTGATCGACAAGGACGGCAGGCGCGAGCTCCCCGTCCCTCCGCCGGAACGGGAACTGTTCTCCGATTTTGCAAACAGCCTGACCGGAAAGTGTCGCTGTGCCGTCACGGAATCCGAAACTTTCGAACTGACCCGCGCATGTCTGCTGGCAAGGGAATCCGCCGACACGGGAAAAGTCATCGAGTTCTGAAAAAGATTCCCCTGCCGTCCCCGGCAGACTGCGTTCCGCGACTTGAAAAAACGGCGGAGACAAGATATATTCCCGCTTTCCAACATGAAACGGGAAGCACCATGACAATCGGCAGTTACCTTACGGAGCAGAAAACAGCAATTCCGGAACACGCTGTGACCGGAAGCGCGGGCGCGGACATTCCCGACTCCCGCAGGACAATGCGGCGAATCCGCGGAGGAGGAGCCGCCGGCGGACACCTGTCCCCGTTCACCTCCTACATTGCGGCGGTTCAGGCAGACGCCGTTATTTCAATTCCGCCGGAAGTGGAGCCGTGACAACATGCTGTGCAAACTGATCCATTTTTCCGACACCCATGAAATCGCCACGCTGGAACACTGGCACGCCTGTTTCGACAAGCGCCTCGTCGGTTTTCTCAACAGCAATGTCATACGCAAATCGCTCTACGACAGAGCGCTGATCGCGCCCGCAGTCGAAATGATGCTGGCGGAAAAGCCGGACGCAATCCTTTTCACCGGCGACGCCACAAGCTGCGGACAGCCCGGAGAGTTCGCGCGGGTTCTGCCGCTTTTCGAGCCGCTCCTGAAGAGTTCCGTTCCGTTCATCTACACTCCGGGAAACCATGATGCCTACGTAAAAGACCGCGCATGCAGGGAAGCTCTCCGGC
Source organism: uncultured Lentisphaeria bacterium (assembly GCA_949282305.1). Taxonomy (GTDB): domain Bacteria; phylum Verrucomicrobiota; class Lentisphaeria; order Victivallales; family UBA1829; genus UBA11452. The sequence continues at coordinate 1,800 of CASDPB010000074.1, forward strand.
AGTTCTGCCTTGCCATGACCCGCGGTCGGCATGAACCTGCGGACTATCCGTATGTCACCGAGCTGGAACATTTCCGTATCATTGCGCTGAACTGTTCGCGCCCGACACTGCCGTTTTCCTCCTGCGGTTATCTGCCGAAAAAGACCGGAGAATTCCTGAAGCGGGAGGCGGAACGCCTCAAGACAAAGCCCCTGATCTGCGCCGGGCATTTTCCCATTCTGGAGCGTATGCCGCTCCGCCGCGCCCGGCACCGCCTGTATGGGGGAACCGTCGCCGCGGAAATGATCCGCGACGGAGTCATCGACCTATCGCTCTGCGGGCACGTCCACAAGCCCTACGAGATTCTGAACGCATCCGGGCGCGGCGAGATTTCCGCCGGCTCCCTGACAAAATACGGTTTCTACTCCCGCATCCTTTACGACACGGAACGCGATGCCTTCACTCTGGAACGTGTTCCGGTGAAAAAGGGTTGAAGATTCTGCTGTTCCGGGGAATGCCTTCTTCAGTCTTTTGCATCTTTTTCCTTTTTGCGACTGGCAGGAAATCATTTCCGGATATAAATTAAGTGCGAATTCAGATCAAAGAAATAAGGAAAACCATGATGAATGACAGACTGAAAAAGCTTCTGAGCGAAAAGACGGTGATCTTTGACGGAGCGATCGGAACCGAGATTTACAAGAAAAATTTCTTCGTCAATACCTCTTATGAGAGTCTCTGCCTGAGCAACCCGAAGGTCGTCCGGGAAATTCACCAGGCATACAGGGACGCGGGAGCGGAGGTTCTGACCACCAACTCATTCGGGGCAAACTTCAACACCCTGAACAAGTTCCTGCTGGGCGACAAGGTCAGCGAGATCAACCGCGCGGCGGTCAGGATCGCAAAAGAAGTTGCCGGCAAAGAACTGCTCGTGGCGGCGTCCGTCGGTCCTGCGGGGGACATCCCGAACGGCAGCACATGGGACGTCAACCGGATCGCCGCGATCCTCATGGAGCAGGTCGCGGCGCTTGCAGCGGAAGAACCGGATTTCATTCTCTTTGAATCTCTCGGCGGCGCACGCGATCTTCAGGCGGCGCTTCTTGCAATGGAACTCTGCCCCGACATGCCGTTCGTGACAAGTTTTGCGCTCAATCGTGACGCGGAGTCCAGAACCGGTGATTCTCCGGCACGTCTTCTGACCATCATCGACGAAGCCAAATCCAAACCGGTCGCCGTCGGACTCAACTGCGGGATCGGCCCGGAGGGGATGCTCAATGCGCTGGAAATTCTGATGCCGCTCTGCCATCTGCCGGTCATTGCACAACCGAATGCGGGATGCCCGAAGAGCGTGGACAACCGCATGATCTACATGTGCAGCCCCGAATATTTCACGACGTATGCGATGCGTTTTGCCGCACTCGGCGTTCACGGCGTCGGCGGATGCTGCGGCACAGGCCCCGAACACATCAGGGACATGGCGCGGAGCATCAATCCGCTGAACAAGGCGGCGCACAACACGGGCAGACTGGTCGTCACGGAGGCGGCACTGCCGGAAAAGACGCCGGTTCCGATGGCGGAAAAATCCGATTTCGCCGCAAAACTCGCCGCGGGTGAATGGGTCACAAACGTGGAAATCGTCCCCCCGCAGGGCTATCTTCTTGAAAAAACCATTGAGAAGGCGAAACAGTGCCGGGACGCCGGTTTTGACGCGGTCAACATCCCGGACGGGCCGCGCGCAAGTTCCCGTGTTTCTCCGCTGGTGACGGCGTTCAGGATTCAATCGGAAGCCGGAATCGAAACCATTCTGCACTTCTGCTGCCGTGATAAAAATCTGATCGGAATGCAGGCGGACCTGCTCGGCTGTGCCGCAATGGGAATTCACAACATCCTGTTCATTACGGGAGATCCGCCGAAACTCGGCGATTATCCGTTTGCCTCCGGCGTATTCGATATGGATTCCATCGGCATGGTGCGGATTCAGAACCGCCTGAACCGGGGAATCGACCTCGGCGGCAAGGCGATTGACACCGTCACGCGGGCGCTGATCGGGGTCGGCGCGGATCCCAATGCAATCGACATGAAGCGGGAAATCCGCAGAACTCGTGAAAAAATTGAAGCGGGAGCCGAATTCCTGATTACCCAGCCGGTATTCGACACCGCCCCCCTGCTTCGTTTCATTGATGCGGTTCCCGGTCTTTCCGACCTGCCCGTCATTGCCGGAATCTGGCCTCTCGCAAGTTACCGCAACGCCGAGTTCATGCGCAATGAAGTCCCCGGCGTGATCGTCCCCGATTCCATTATGGAGCGCATGGCAAAAGGCAAAACTAAAGAAGAACAGCGTGCGGAGGGAATCCGGATTGCAAGGGAGGCGGTGGAATCCATCCGCGGCAAAGTCGCCGGTGTGCAGGTCAGCGCCCCCTTCGGCAACGTCCAGACGGCAATCGCAGTCATCCAGAAAACCTGAGATATAGATGGCAAGACTTGATTCAGATTGCGAGATAGCAAGATTGCGAAGTTGCGAGATTGCGAACTTGCGAACTTGTTTGTGTGTAATTTCTGCTATTGTGAGCTGTCTGGAAAAAGAGTGAAAGCCCTTGCAGTCCTTAGGTTGTGTCGTCAATAGATTTGTGCTATATTATGCAAACGTCAAAAAAGGATATAGGGAAAATGGCGAATGCATACGAACGACATGATATATCGGATGAATCTTGGGCTAAAATCGAATTTTTGCTACCGGGGCG
>CASDPB010000075.1 GCA_949282305.1 uncultured Lentisphaeria bacterium
GATGTCCGGCGTGGAATGGCGAGTTCCCCGTGATAGTGAGCACAGCACCGTCAGCGAGCTGCCCGAGGGGTTTGTCTCTCTGCTGTCGGAGGCGGCACAGCTCGTGGACAGAAACGAGCCAAGAAGAATCATGAGGGGAATCAACCTCAGCCGGGAGGGAATTACATCGACCAACGGCAGGGAGCTGCTGAACATCTACATTCCGCTGAATGTGGATGACTTCACGATACCGCTTCCGTTGGCTCTGATGCAGACCAGGACAGCGGAGTCCGGCAGGCTCTATACGTGGAGTGACAACCTCAATAAAGTCTGCCGCATCGAAACGGAACACTGGACGTGGTATGCGAATGGGTTGGAGGGAAACTATCCGAACTGGAAACAGATCATCCCCTTGCAGAAGGCATTGGTTCGTTCGGTATCGTTCCTGCCGGAGCGTGGTCAGCAGCTTGAAACCTTCCTCAAGAACATCCCCGATCAGCCGCCGCACAATCCTGTGGAGTTGTATCAGAGCGATCCGGGATACCTGAACGTCCTCGCGGGAGAGATGCACACCGGCATTGCCGCCGAATTTACCGGCGACTGGAACGATGTCTCGCTCATGCTCAACAAGCACATGCTTCTGCGGCTGTTGTCGGAGGGGCATACGAAGATTGAGATGGCGGACAACCGTATCCCGATTCTCGCAAGTGGAGGCACGGGACGCTATGTCACGATGCCGCTGTATCAGCCGAAACCCAAGGTCACAACTCAAAATCAAACTCAAATTCAACCCCAAATGGAGGAAAACAAAATGGAACACAAGGAAATGAAAGTCGTGTCCGCCCCTGTGCAGACCGCCGCCCCGAAACAGGAACCCGAAGCCAACCCGATGGAGGAGCTCAACTCTGCGATTGAATCGTTCCGCCTGAAACTGCGGATCGCATGGGATGAATCAAGTGTCCTCGCTCGCAAAGTCAAGGAGGTTCAGATCGCCCAGAAGCAGAAGGAAAGGGACTTCATTCAGGCCAAACGCGCCATTGAGCGCATCCGCATGGTCAGCGGATTCTGAATCCAGCAACGACAATAACACCACCAAGTGGGGACTATGGGGACATCGCACTATTCCCCTATAAGAAACCTATTTATATGCACCCTGACTATATAAAAATTAGGTTTCCTATACTCCAATAAAGGGAACTCCCCATAGTCCCCACTTCATCACTAATTTGAGGCTCCGGCAGGCTTTTTCAGCTGTCGGGGCTTCATTGCTTACAGAAAAGGAGATTTTATCATGTTGAAATTGAACGCATCATACAGCAAGAAAGTTCCGGCGGAGGCGGAGTATTCCAGTCAGAGCTACCACGCATCCATTGAGGTGGAAATCCCGGACGGTCTGACGGCGGAACAGCTTCAGAACCGCATTCATGAGACCTTTGACCTTGTGCGGAACAGCGTCGAGACGGAGTTGCATAGCGGTAATTGTACGGCTGTACAGCAAATACCAAAATCGTTGCAGAGTTATTCCGGCGGCAAGGGCAGTTACGGCAAGGGGAAAGGCAGTCAGCCCCCTGATGGTCCCGCGTCTCCAAAACAGATCAAGTATCTGCTTGACCTCGCAAGGGACGCCCGTGTCACGCCTCAGCAGATCGCGGCAAGGTTCCGGGTGAATTCCGTAGAGGAGCTGTCGCGCAATCAGTGCAGTCTGGCGATCAGCGAATTCAACGGAAAGGCGGCGTGAAATGAATCTGAA
>CASDPB010000076.1 GCA_949282305.1 uncultured Lentisphaeria bacterium
ATCAGATACAGCGGGAACGGCGGAATCCAGTATTGCGGCCAATACTCCAGAACCGCCTGAAAACTTCCGCGATCGTGCCAGACCTGCACCAGCTCCAGATAAAGCAGTCCGTCCCGTGACACCGTAGGCTCAAGAAACCAGGAAACCAGATGCAGAAGAAGGGACAGCAGGACAAGACCGACCGGCAGCAGAAGCGGGCGGAATTTTTCCGGGAGAGAAAGATTCGGGGCGGGAATCATGCTTTTTTGTTTTTCAGAAATTCAAATTCAACAGTCCGCCTCAAAGCGTCCGGCATGGAATACGGCGGGATAAATCCGCATTTCTGCATCCGGTCGGAGTTAAACACTGTCTGAGCGCAGAATTTTTTGACCCGGATGGAACTGACGGGAAAATTTTTCCCTGTAATGAATGCGAGGAGATCGAATCCGTATCCGCCGCACAGTCCAAGCCAGTAAGGCAGCGAGACCGGCGGAAGTTTCTTATTGAGAATCCGCTCGAACCCGTTGACGAGATCATACATGCTGTAATCGGGTTTGTCGATGTAATTGTAGACAGAATAGGCGGCTTGATTTTTCTCGATGTTCCACTTCAGGAACGCGGCGATGTTGCCGACGTAAGCCATGGATTTTCTGTTTTTTCCGCTGCCGACCATTAAAAAGCGTCCCGAAGCCAGCTGATGAAAAAGATTGTAGACGTTTCCGCGGTTTCCTTCTCCGAAGACAACGGTCGGGCGAATCACATGCAGACGGTTCTCCGGATGGCTCTTCTGCCATTTTCCGTAGACCTCTTCCGCCAGCAGCTTCGTGCGTCCATACTCATTGAAAGGCTCTTTGGGAGCATCTTCGTCATATTCCCACTTCGGAAATCCGTAAACGGCGACTGAAGAGGTAAAGACAATATGTCTGATTCCGGTTTCGGATGCAATTTTGCAGACGTGTTCCGCCCCTTCGATGTTGGTCTCCGCATACAGGGAGACCGGTCTGACATCGTCACGATGCGCGGCGGCGAGGTTTACGATGCAGTCATGTCCCGGCAGAACGCTCCTCAGATCATCATCAGAGCGCACATCGCAACGCTTCCGGAGCGCAGGATATTTCACGCTTTCCGCAATGTCTCCGATCGTGACCTGATGTTCTTTCAGTAAAATTTCCGTCAAGCGCGTTCCGACAAAACCGCTTCCACCCAATATCAGAATTTTCATTTTGCCTCCGGTAAAAAGAGTTGTATCAAAAGTTATTTCAGGAATTTCAAGCATGAACGAACGGCATAGTGCATGAAATAGTAGCAGGCGGCGGGGAAGGCAAGATTTTCCTCCCGGCGATAGATCTTCCATGTCCACGCCATTGCCTTGAATTTGTTTCCGGAAAGCGACTTGCCGGCAGCCCGGTATGCCGCCAGCACCGTATTGGTGTTTCTGGCGACAAACCCCTGCTTCAGGATGGAGAGCCAGAAAGCATAGTCCTCATGATGAAGATCCGGCATCTGCTTTTTTCCTGCTTTTTCCGTGTCATAGATTCCTGTCAGATTGCCGATTGCATTGCTTTGCAGAAGTTTCCGGTAAGTCAGAAGGGCAGGGGCCTTCACAATCCGGGAACTGCGCTTTCCTTCGGAATCCATTTTTTCATAATTGGAAAATACGACGGCAACTTCCGGCGCTTCAAACAGGGGGAGCTGCTGTTCCAGCTTTTCGGGGAACCACTGGTCGTCGGCGTCCAGAAAAGCGATGTAGCGTCCCTGCGCTTTCTGAATGCCGATATTCCGCGGGACGGTTGCGGAACCGGAGGGTTTTTCCGTCCGGAGCATCCGGATGCGCTCGTCTTTTGAGGCGTACGTCCTGACAATTTCCGCGGAATTGTCGGTGGAGCAGTCATCAATGACCAGCAGTTCCCAGTTGTGAAACGTCTGGGAGATTACGGATTCAATGGATTCCGGCAGATACGCCTCCGCGTTATAGCAGGGCATGATTACAGATACGACAGGCTTTTCCATAAGCGCGGCTGCATTCCTATTTGAAAAGATATTTTTTCAGTTTGGAAAATGCCTTGAGCGACCGTTTCAAATCCGCGGGATCCCTGAGTCCGACCCAGAGACGGTGCAGAATATATCGCGGGCGCAGATAATATTTTCTGCGTGCGGAGTCGCAGAAACAGACCATTTCCTCCGCGGAGAGACCGGGGAGGTTCAGCACGGTGTTGTGGGTTCCGTCTTCCTTGCAGTAGTCCGCATAGTTTTTCACCACATAATGATTTTTTTCCGCCCAGGAATAGGCTTTTGTGCCGGGATACGGGATCAGCGGGAAAAACTGCGCGGTGTCGGTATTGAGTTTCAGCGCGAGTTCAAGAGTCTCCTGCATCGTCTCCTTTGTTTCGCCCATATTGCCGACCATGAAACAGGCATGAACCAGCAGTCCTGCTTTCTGCGCATTTTTCACATAGGGCAGGAACTGTTCCACTTTTGTTCCTTTCTGAATATTGTTCAGGATCGTCTGGCTGCCGGTTTCGATTCCCGGAATAATCAGCCGGCAGCCGGCTTCCCGCATGGATTTCATGGTTTCATAATCCAGATTGACACGTGCATTGCAGAGCCATCTCAGGCGTTTGTCGAGCTTTTTCTGCACAAGCAGCCGGCAGATTTCAAGAACCCGTTTCCTGTCAGCCGTAAAGGTGTCGTCTTCGATCACGACTTCGTGCACATCGGGAAAATTGTCCGCGATATATTGAAATTCCCCCACAACATTTTCCGCACTGCGTTTCCGGAAATGATGTCCATGCATTACCTGCGGATATACGCAGAAGCTGCATTGAAACGGACATCCGCGTCCGGTGAATATCTGAATGGAAGGGTAGGTGGCGGCGGCAAAGAAGTAGTCTTTTTCGCAAAGATGCTTTTTGATGAATTCCGCCGCAAAAGGCAGTTCGTCCAGATTTTCCAGATACGGCATGTCCGGATTTGCCGTGATTTCATTTCCGTTGCGCCATGTCAGCCCCCGCACATTCTTCAGATTGCCGGAGCGTTCAAGTGCGGAAGCCAGTTCCTCCACGATGAGATCGAACTCTTTCCGGGCAACGCCGTCGATCCTGTCGCTGATTCCAAGGGTTTCTTCGGGAAGTGCGGAAGGATGGGTTCCCACAAGGAGAATGAAGGAGTCCGGATACTGTTCCTTGAGCTTTGCCCCGAATTCAATATCGGCATAAATGGAGGGGGTGCTTGTATCAAGGACGAACAAGATGCGGCCGTCACCTTCCTTCGCCGCTTCAGCCGTCTTTTCCAGAGTCTGCTCCACATTCAGGGATTTTGCCGGTGAATCAATCAATGTGACATGGTGTCCTTTCTTTTCCGCATAGGCGGCGGCATAGATCAGCCACAGCGGATAGTAGATGGCACCGCTTTTGGTAATTGCGGGGCTCCGCGATTCCCGGGAAAAGCGCCCGTATTCGGTTTTAAAAGGCGGATTGATGAAAATAATCTGCATTTTTTCTCCTTGAAAAGTGTCTTTCTGAATTTTTATTTTCCGTGATTTCTGATGGTGCGGAGCAGCAGTTGCATGAGCAGACGCCCCCGGTAAGCCAGCTTGAAATACAGGGAATGAGTGTTCTTCTTTCCGAGAAACGAGACCGTGTCTTTGTGGCGACGGTAAAGCATGTAGGGCTCACTGACGTATCCGCAGGAAAAGTGCAGCAGCGAATAAAGAGTGATCCAGGTATCGTGCATCACAACCTTGCGGGGAAACGGCATCACTGCATGATACACTTTTCTGTTGAAGGCGTAGCAGGAACCCAGAAAACGGTTTGAAATGAAATTCCGGATAAAACTGAATGAGAGCGGCGCTTCTTCCGTATACAGTCTCTCCTGAACGACATTCAGCTGAGAGTCCGTTACCGTGCAGTTGGTCGTGACAAGGTCGCAGGTGCCGTCCTTGAGCTTCCGCATTACCGCATCCACTTTGCCCGGCAGCCAGACATCATCCTGATCTGCCAGGAAAATGTATTCTCCCTTTACCTGTTTCAGCGCGTTTTCAAAATTCCATGCGACGCCGCAGGGACAGTGATGCAGCAATTGAATCCGCGGATCCTTGAAGGAGTTGATGATTTCCACTGTATCGTCGGATGAATTGTCATCGGATATGATCAGCTCGTCTTCCATGCCAAGCTGAGGAAGTATGGAGGCGATCTGTTCCCTGATGAACTTCCCGCCATTGTAAGTTGCCATGCAGACGGAAATCATTTCGCTGTTCCTTTCCGGGAACTTCCCGCATATTTGATGAAGAAAATGTATGTGAAACGATGCAGAAAATAAGAGAATAAAGAAATGGGGGCGATTCCTTTCGCCTGGCGGTACTGCGCCATGTTGCTTTTCCATGCGGTTTTCAGATGGAACAACTTTCGCAGAATCCAGCTGAGGAGTCCGGAGGACTGCCCCGTGGAACCGATCACATTGTTTCCGTGCTGCCGGTAAAGTATGAGGGCTTCTTCAAGCGCCTTCACCTTCCCGTGTTTTGCCGCCGCCGTCAGGATGAGATAGTGGTCGTGCATGACCGGATTCCCGGCAGCCGGCAGTGCCGCCGCCTTCAGCGCACTGTTGAAGCACATCGTGCATCCCGCGGCGATATTCTGTCCGGCGAGATACGAAAAGGACGTCAGCTTTTCCGGACGGATTTTTTCTCTGTCCCAGAATGACTCGGCGATGATTTTCAGTTCGGAGTCAACAACTTTCAGGTCGCAGCAGACGGCGCATGGTGTTGCCGCTCCATATTTCTCTTCCAATTCAAGCAATGCTTTCAAGGATTTCTCTATCTTTTCCGGCAGCCAGACATCATCCTGGTCGGCAAAGAAAAAGCGGTCGGCATCAACGTGTTCCAGAAGCCACAGGAAGCTGCGGCAGGAACCTCGTCCGCTTTCCGGATCATGGAGCAGAGAGATGGCAAGGCGGTTTGAGAAAGAACGGAGAATTTCCAGAGAGCGGTCATGAGAACCGTCGTCATGAACATAAACCGTGAAATCTTTCCAGGTCTGGCTGCACAAGGACTCCAGAAGAGCGGCAAGAAAACGCTCTCCGTTATATAATGCAAGAAGAACTGCGGTTTTCATTACAGTTGTATCTTTTTACAGCGGTTCAGGTTTTGGTATGCCGTGCCGACATCTTGAAACAGTTCATTCCGCTTCGCCGTTTTTCTGCTTTGGAAATAGAAAAACAGGTAAAGCATCGTGAAAAACAATACGATTCGTTCATTGTTGTAGCCCCGGTAAGTATAGAAGTAAACTCCTTTCAGGCAAAGCTCATAGTACAGCTGGAACAGGATCAGCTGATGGAAACTGATGGTTTTTCGGTGGCGCAGCAGAAGCAGCAGAAGAACTGCCGTCCCGACGACAAGGCAGATGGTGAGTTCTTTGCCGTAGGAATAATAAAGTTCTCCGATGTAGGTGTAAAAAAGAAAAGGGGGGAGCCCGGTCAGGGAGTGGAAGTATTCGCCTCGTTCGGGGAGCGGCGCATACATGTAGTAAGTGTCGATTCCCAGAAAAGACGCCAGAGTGGGAAAAATGGAATATCCATAGGTGTAGCCTGCGCAGTTGTCGTAGAGGAAAATATTGAAATTCGTCATTCCCTCTCCAATATACCGGTAAATGCCGAACAGACCTTCAAAATCACTGCCGGAGAAGCGGTTCACTGATATGACTGTCAGGACGACAAAGCAGACCGCTATGCCGATTCCCAGAGGCCATCTGTATTCTTTGAATTCATTCCACGGGATTCTTTTCCGGAAGAAGATGAAGGCGATGAAAATATTCTGCATGAGTGAGACGATATTGACTCTTGCATGCAGTGCCAGTGAAATGGAAAACGTCGAGATTACGATGCTTCCCGCCAGCAGCAGGATCGTCTTCTTCTTTTCATGGTAAAACGCCATGGTGTAAAAAAGAAGGAAGGCAATGAACAGACTGAACAGGCCGTAATAACCGGTGAAGCCCCGGAGAAGTGCATTTTCCGTGACGCGCGTGAATGTCATGTTGATTTCATCCCGCAGATTCCCGATGCCCGCCGTCAGCGCGTTCAGCACCATGGGGAGATACATGACGGTAGTGCATGCCGCGGAGATGATGTACAGATAAATGAGCCAGGCAAAAGACCGGAAAGGCAATACCTCGATTTCCGCCTTTTCCTCGTGAAAGTGCAGAATCGGAAGAAATGCCGTCAGAGCGGTCAGGAAAAGGAAGAGAAACGGTTCCAGCGAAAAGACGCCGCCGTATTTCGATTGAAAGAAATTGGGGTGGGCGGCGTACAGGAGCGCTCCGAAGGCGGTGAAAGCCCAGTATGCGATGAGCAGAACGCCCAGGTTCACAGTGCGTCTGCTTGATATGAAATAATACCAGCAGAGCAGTATCAGCCAAAGGGCGAAATTGATGTACAGCGGTTCCATCAGGCGGTCAGAGCGTTTTGAGATACCGGTTCATTCTGTCGAACGTATCCTGTGCCGTTGCTTTTGCCCGTGCCGAAGCCTTTTTCAGAGAGGCGGTTTGACCGGAGCGGTTCCGGTATTTCTCAAGGATCAGGTCTGTCGCGGAATCCGGGGATTGGATGGCGTCGGAGATTGACATGCAGCAGTCTTTCAGAGAAAGTGTTTCCAGCATGTTGACCATTTTATGTTCGTAGGACAACGAATAAAATGGAACTTCATTGTTCACGGCGAATACGGTGGAGTGATAGCGGGCGCCGATCAGAAACTCCGCCCCATGGATGATCTTCTGCTGAATGTCCGAGCTGTATCCGGTGGAAATGACCTGCGTGCCGGGAATTCCGGAGGCAAGCGACTTGAAATATTCCTCGTCGTTCACCTGCGGATTCGCGAAAATCTGCGGAAGCAGGACCGTTGCAATTCCTTTCCGGGAAAGTTTTTCAAGCAGCATCCTGTAAAAGCCGTCCAGTGCCTTCCGGTCCATTTTCAGAAACCTGGGGTGCCACGCATATAGCTGATGCGGTACAATTACGACATAGGAGGGGGGCAGCTGCAGTTCTGAGGGCAGCACCGCCGGAGGTTCCATCAGGAACGCTGTGTCGATGGAGCAGATTGCTTCGCGCCCCATTTCCATTGCATAGCGGCAGCTCTGGGCATCCCGCAGGGACAGGAAATCAACCTGCCGCAGAATCTCCCGGGAGATGTTCACAAAATATTCCTCCATGTCAAAAGGTCCGATGGAGGAAGAATACATGATGACATGCTTTCCCAGTTCCAATGCCGTTTTCAGGCGCCATAGATACAGGTTGTCGCGATACCCGCCCATGTTGATTCCGCCGGGGGCGTTGATGACGACGTCCGCATTCCTTATCAGCTGGTAGTCATTGCGGAGTCTGCTGTAAGGCAGCAGCATGGCACGAGTCAGGAAACCCGGGTTGCGCAGATAAAGACGGAGAAAGCGGCCTATTCCGCGCGGATAATGGTTTTGCCTGATCTGGCGGACTCCGGGTTCATGAACGAAGAAAACATCTTCCCGGCAGCACGGCGTGTTGTAGGAGACTGTAATATCGGAATATCCGGCGGAAAGCAGTTTGCGGACCAGGGCAAGACCCGCCGCCTCGTCGCCGTGATTTTGCGAATGCTGATTGATGATTAAAATTTTCATGGATGCACCTTGCAGACGATGGTTTCAGAGATGCGCACTGACTTTGCCGTTGTAACCGGCGTGTCCGGATAGTACCCCGCAGGCAGCAGAACGCAGATGTCTTCCGCGTCGGGAATCTCCGCGCACTTTCTGGTCTCCCTGTCATAGGCGGGATATTTCTGCGCCATTTTGAAGCAGGAGCCGATTCCCATGTTATGGAGAACGAGGCAAAGCGTCATGGAAAACAGTCCGGCGTCAAACATCCGCTGATTCCGTTCCAGATAATCCCGGTAATAGGATTCATGCGCCGTAACGATGAACAGCACCGGGGCGGCATTGCACCATTCCATGTCGGAATGCTGTGACGCGACAATACGCCGGATCTGCTCCTGATTCGTATAGACGTGAACCCGGATCGGCTGTCTGTTGCAGGCGGATGGAGCCCACTGGGCAAGTCTGACGGCTTTCCTGAGCAGTGCCTCATCCGGAACTCCGGGGGCAAACTGCCGGCAGCTTCTCCGGGATGCCAGGAAGTCCTCAAAATTTTCCAGCCGCGGCTGCTTGTTTCCGTCATATTCAAAAACTCCGCCGCCATGGATGCTGCCGGATACCGCTTCCTTGAGTTTCAGGAAATGCGCATGGGTGGCTTCATCCTTCCATGCGTGGACGTTCGCAAAATGCCCGGAGAGGATGCCGATTGTCACTTCCGTCAGGTCATCAGCTCCGTATTTCCTGATGTATTCATCCGTATAGCTCAGAACCTGGAGAAGTTTTTCATGTCCGAAACCCTCCTTGACGCTTTTATAGGTCTGGGCTTTTTCCAGCTGATGATTCAGCAGCATGATGGCGCAGCGCAGCGAATCCCGGCTGTCCGGTGCTGTCCGGTAGTACAGCGAGTAGCGCAGATGCCTGCGGATGTCCGCAAGGTAGCAGCGATATGCCAGCAGTCTCCGCCTCAGCTGTTTCAGAAGCGGAATGACTGATAACGCAGATAGAAACGTTTTCTTCAATGTTCAGCCTTTTATAAAGAGTTTTTCATTAACAATGTGATACCAGCCGAAGAATATGGACCGCAGCTGGATCCGGAGTATTTCCCAGTAGGGTCTTATGAAAAAATGTGCCAGAAGCCCCGAGAAGAACATCGTCATCAGAGAGGCAGTCGCGGAACCGTTGATCCCGTAATGCGGAATCAGCAGACAGTTCAGCGCAAGACATATCACACATCCGGCGATATTTCTCAATATGGCGTATTTCTGCAGCTGGTCTATGATAATCAGATAACCGGAAAACGCCGACAGCGCCATCGCCGGAACTTTCCATGCCATGATCTGCAGGGCGGGCGTCGCGGAAAGATACTGGGAGCCGAAGCAGATATAGATTGCGGGCTTTGCCATCGCGCACACCAGCATCGCCACCAGAACGGAAGACCATACCGTGAGATCCATCATTTTCTGGCTTGCACGGAGATACTGTTCCCTGCTGGTCTCCTTGCTTTTCACCAATGCGGGCACTACGGTCTGGGACATGATGATCGGAAAAATGGAGGCGACTTCGACGATTTTACAGGCAATGGCAAAATTCCCGACAGCGGCATCGTTCATCAGGGAGTGGATGATTACCTGGTCGATTTTCTGGTAAACGATGATGACTGCGCTTGACAGCAGCAGGGGAAACGCCTCCTTCAGATAATGCCAGGCTCTCCCCGTGTCAAAATGAAAGGACAGCCCCGATATTCTTTTATGATACACCTGCCAGTAGCCTGCCGCCAGCAGCAGATAATCAAAGGCGTATGCGGCGATCAGAAGCCACAGAGACGCGTGCAGGAAAACCAGGGATATCTTCAAGGCTGTTCCGAATATATTCCGGAACAGTTCGGAAATCACGACATATTTGTTTTCCAGGACTGCCGTGAAATAATTCCGGAGCGGATTGCAGGACTGGAAAAACAGGATCAGCCCATACAGCAGCAGAAGCGACCGGAATTCCGTAATCTGGAAAAGGAAAAGCGTCAGGATCAGCAGCAGATAGCTGCAGCTTCCCAGAATCAGCCGTAATAGAAGCAGTGTTGAAAGTTCGTTTTCTCTCTTTCTGTTGAATGCATTATTGCATGAGGTCAGTTCACGGATTTCTATCTGATCCAGCCCGAATGAGGCGAGCACCGAAAATATTGTAATGAAGCTGATGATGTAACTCAGTGTGCCGAAGGAAGTCGGACCGATGATCCGGGCCGCGACAATTCCGGCGATCAGCTGTCCAAATAAAGTGGAAAAGCGTCCAATCAGAGCCCATAATACATTGCTGAAAAGTTCTCCTTTCAGCAGCTTTTTGATCTTTTGAAACAATTCCGTCATGCGATTTGCCGGCTTTCTGTTCTCCCCCTGTTCCCGCCGATGTCTGCCTTTTCTCCTGTTCCCCGGACCATACGTCCCGCCTCTTCCGCATCGGGTGCGTGAATGACTCTTTCTGCCGGGCAGGGTGTACGGCAGACGGTGTCTTTTTCATTGAAATTTGCTTGTATGAAACAGTTCATGATGCGAAACAGTATGTCAGGCGGGCCGCACCCGCGGGAAATCCCCGAAAATGAATGGCGGCTGCCGCAATTGTGCTTGAATTCCCCGGAATTCAGAAACTTGAAGACCTCTCCTTGTGAAAAAAGATGCAGGATCGGGAAAGAGAACAGGGCGGCGGATGATGATTCCCGTTGAAAAACAGGCATCACCTTTTATGGAATTATGCGGAACTCTGCCGCATGGAATTTGTGCCGCGCAGACTGCGGTCTGCACGCGCCTCTGTGACAGTTCAAATCCTGAAAAGGAATTTCTTGTGTCCTGAAAAACTGCCGGAGCGATGGGAACCCGTATCTGCCGCTGTGCGCGCAAAATGATTCAGGCGGTGCCCCTTTCCCCGGGAATGAATGCGTGTCAATTGCTTCTACATATTTAATGGCAGAGAAATGATTGTCGCTGTTTCATGCTTCCAGATCATCGGCGGCCCAGCGCATTTCAAGATGCCGTCCGAGAAAAAACAAGTTGATGATGACACTCAGTTCATCCACACGGCGGATGACAATTGCGTCCTGACCTTTCAAACGGCCGGATTTGATCCTGACGGGAGTGCCCTGATGCAGTCCGGGATTCACCACCAGCTTGTGAGCCGCCGACTGTTTTTCACAGATCCGGACCGTTCTTAAATCCCCGAGCAGAATCTCCTCTTCCGCTTCCGACAATTTTTTCAGATTCCAGACCGCCTTGTTGCGGCGGATCAGAGTTTCTTCCTCCAGGTTCGGACAGGCGAACAGGTAGCCGGGAAACATCGGCAGACGAGTCTCCCGTTTGCTGCGATTGTGAATTTCCACTTTGGTAATCAGCGGCAGATAGACAAGGATGCCGTCCGCCGTCAAATACTGATTTGCATATTTTTCGTTGCGCGGTCTGGTCTGAACCAGACACCAGCGCTTGTCTGGAATATGCCGGAAAAATGCTGAAATATCTTCTTCGTTTCCGGTATTGAGCATCTCACTTTCCTGTAATCTGGATACGCGAAGCCCGCATACGGGGCGGTGCCGGTATGCGGATTTCCAATATTGTAACAGAACAACCGTGAAGTTGTTCTGCCGCTTAACTCTCTGCCTCGTCCGGCAGTCATGAAAATAAATACTGTAAAATACAACCATTCAGGTAATATTCAAGTGTGGCATTCTACAAATATGGGATAATCTCCCGGCGGGAAGTGCTTTCCGGATTGCAGACGCCATCCTGCATGGCATTGCTACGTGCGCGAAAGCGGAAGATGCCGGTGTTCCGCGACTCCTGCCGAAATCATTTCAGAACGGCGGATTCATGAGGGCGGTTCATCAGCCGCCGGACTGCGGCAGCACTGTCCGGGGAGGCTGGTTCATTTTCGCGACGAAGGATTTCCGCTTTGCCGTCATTTCCACCCATGCCGGCCGGAATCCGCTCCGTATTGCATTCCTGACGGACCGCAGATTAGACCATGCCGCGCAGTAGAAGGGGACTCTGCCGCGTTTCAGTATCTCGAACGCCAGACGGGATGTCAATGCGGAACCGATGCCGCGGGAGCGATATTCCGGCAGGACGTCGATGCCGATCTGCCACATGGTGTCGCAGTCTGCGGATGCGCCGGCGAGGGCGATCAGCCTGTCTTTGTCGTAGGCGCCCACGCCCAGGACGTCAAGATGCTTCCGCTGTTCGCAGAGCGCATGGCTCCATTGCGGCAGGTAAAGAGACCGGAAGTCCGGCTGTCCCAGAAGTTTCAGATGATATTTGCAGGCGTGCATTTTCAGGCGGTTCAGTTCCGGCAGGAAATATTCCGCCATGAAACAGACCGCGAGATCGAACTTTGAAAGTGCCTCGTTCAGAATGTGCAGGTTTGGCGTCTCGAAACAGTGTTCCGCCGGATAGGTTTCGATATACGCCTTGACCGTCTCGCGTGTCGCTTCGCTGACGGATGCCACAATGTTGCTGCCGTAGCTGACCAGATTGCATTCAAACGGCAGAGAGAGGTAACGCCTTGCCCGCGGGTCCGGCGCGGAGATTGCCAGACGGTTCTCCTCCAGGAGAAAGTCCCCGGGGGCGCAGTTCAAATCAATCGCGGACTGCCGCATTGCGATTTCCCGGATTTTCCGGCTGGTAAGATTCTGCGGCATGTCTGCCCGGCACTCTGTTTTCATGTTTTTCATCCGTATTGCTGTTTTCGTCTTTTCCATATATAATATATTGCGGAACGGAACCGATGCAACCGGTGTTTTCTCTTTTTGAGCGGCGGCGCGGACGGCAACGGATGTCCCGCATCGGCGGATGCGGATTCTTTTCCGGATTTCCGCCGGCGGAATGCCCGAGGAATATTATTTTCCTGATTTTTTCGCTTTACCCTCTTGACAATCCGCATGTTTTCGCTTAAAATAATATCAAGCAATATTAAGAAGATATTGAATGATATTGAGGACTCATGATTCCGAAATTCAAAAAAGATCTGGTTTATGAGAAACTGCAGTCGGCGATCCGGTCCGGCGTTTATGCGCCGGGGACGAGACTGCCGAAGGAACTGGATTTTGCGCGTGAGCTCGGTGTTTCATTCATTACCCTGCGCGCGGCACTCGGCCGTCTTGAAGAAGACGGATTGATCGTCCGTATTCCGAGCAAGGGGACGTTTGTCAGCGAGTCTCCGGCAGAGCTGCGGGAGAAGTCTGCGGACGGACGTATTCTGATGGCGTTTCCGGATTTCGGGGGCGATCCCGCAGCGGAGAATCTTTTCAACCGCAACCTGATTCTCGGCGCGGTCAAGCAGGGATACCTGAGCGGATATGAGATTCTGGCGTGTCTGCCTGAGTCTGTCGATGCGCTTCTGGCGGAAGGAGCGGCGGGTGTCATCTGGGACCGTCCGCTGCCGTCTGAATATGGCCGGATCAGCGCATTGGCGCGGCGCGGGATGCCGCAGGTGACGGTCAACCGGCATATCGAAGGCATTCCCGCTGTCGGCTGCAACTATCCGTCGGCGATCCGTCAGGCGGTACGCCAGTTGCGGAGTATCGGGCACAAGTATATTGCGCTGATCGACCATGCGCCGGAGCGTGCGGCGGTTTTCGCCGAACGGCAGAATGCATTTTTCGAGCAGCTCCGTTATGGCGGAGTGGAGGATACCGGACGTTTTCTGATCCCGATCAACGGAGGATGCAGCACCGTTCTGAGAATTGCGGACGGCATGCGCCGGATTCCCGAAGCCACGGCGGCGATTGTTTCGGGGGTATTCATGGACGCTTTTCATACTTATGTGATGGAGGAGCGGATCGGGGTGCCGGGAGAGCTGTCCGTAATCCAGTGGGGAGAGAACCTGCGCTTCGGACTGCATACCGATCATCCGTATTCGATCCTGACTGAACCGCGTTCCGCTGTCGGTCAGTGTGCCGTCCGGCTGATCTGCGATCACTGCCGCGGCAAACCTGTAAATGATTCCGTCCGGCTGCTTGATGCTGAGCTGCTGATGCGCACCGGCTGCGCGCTGCCCCGCACCTGGAAAATGAGCGCCGGGCTTTGAAAGATTGCATGATGAGAAAAAACAAAATACAAAAGATAGAGAGGGAGTAAAAGGTATGAAAAGGAAGATTTTTACATTGATCGAGTTGCTTATAAGGAAAATTTGCAAGAAGAACATAACGCAAAGAATAAGCCTGAACCTGAATTCGGAATTCTGTCCTGATGAAAATGTTTTTCAGGACCTCGCGGAGCGAGTCCCCCACCATGATTTTGTTTCCGATGTCGAAATCTGTGGCAATTCGCGACCGGGAACGGTCTCCCCAAGAAGACGCAATCAATCCCTTTGCCTTTCTTCTTTCTTCTTTCTTCTTCCTTCGATTGTTCAAATGTTTTCCTGTTCGATTGTTCGATTGTTTCCCCGTTCCTTCTTCCTTCCGTGTTTCCTGTTCGATATTCTTACTTCGCAGGGTGAAAACAAGAGTTTTCACCTTGATCGAGCTGCTGATCGTAATTGCGATCATTGCGATTCTTGCGGCAATGCTGCTGCCGGCTTTGAACAAGGCGAAGAAAAAGGCACAGATGATCCAGTGTACAAGTAATTTGAAGCAAATAGGAACGACCGCATTGGCTTATACTGTAGATTACAGGGATTGGCTGATTACTGTCAATGGGAACGCGCAATACTATCCGGATGTTTTTTTGAGGGATGCGTCGTGGCCGATTGTTCTCTGGTATTACAGAAATCATACGGAATTGCCAAATGCTTCAGTGAAAGGGGGATGCGCTTTCACTGATTTTACATGTCCTTCCTCGTCTTCTTATTGGCAGACGGGGAGGGGGTGGTCTTCTGTCAACTATGCGCTTAACATGCAATGCGGGATAAAATGGGGCAGTGGTTTATGGGGAGCTGTCGGGCTTAAGCTGCCGGGAATAAAAAATCCTTCCACACGTCTTTTATTTACGGAGGGAGGAGGGACTACTGCGGGAGGTGCCTACTTTTGGACCAGTCATGATCTGCCATCCAGAAACTGGCAAGTGGGGTTTAGCCACAATGACGGGAAGATTACCAACATTGCCTGGATGGATGGCCATGTCGCGCCCAGAATGTATTCAGAAATCAAGATTAATACTGCTGATGCGGACAACAACTTCTGGAAAAGTGACAAATGATGAAGAAAATTATTATAGTAATATTGGAGATTTTGCTTGGATCTGTTGTGATGGCGCAAATGCCAGTAAAAAATACAATTCCGGGAAAAGAAGTTGTCTTATTACCTGAAATGTCCGATCGGGCGTTCTGGGAGCATTGCATGGCGATTGAACAACGTGAGCGGATTATCGCGTTGGGAAGTCAGGTTTTAATTTCCAGTCCGGTACTGCCTGGCGAGAAACTCTATGCAGAATATTTCCGCAATGGAAACCGAAGCAATTATGAGAAAGCTTATAGTAATTATTTGAAAGCGGTAAATCATTTAGCTATGGCGGCTTGTCTCAGTGGAGATATTGCTTATGTTCACAAGCTTGAATCATTGCTGATACCACTCTGCAGACATCCGAGCTGGCTTCTGCCTGCGCATGATACTGAATTGAAAAACTGGAATGGAAAGACCATAACGATTGATCTGTTATCGTCTGAATTGGGTTGGAATCTGGCGTTGTTCCGGCAGGTGTTCCGCTCGCAGTTTACACCGGAAACAATTTCCGCGCTGGATCGGGAGCTGGAGAAACGTATTATTGCTCCTTTTGAGCGAATGGTTGAAAGAAAACAGTCTCCTTACTGGCTTTATGCAAAAAATAATTGGAGCATTGTTTGTCTGACGAATGTCTGTGGAGTACTGTTGGCAACGGATATTGCACCAGAACGCCGATGGAAACTGCTTGATGCTGTAATTCGACATTCCACTCATTATCTTGACGGATTCGGTAGTGATGGCTACTGTTCAGAAGGAATTACATATTGGGGATATGGTTATGGACATTATCTAATGCTTTCTTTGACACTCTACAAGGCATCAGGAGGCAAGCTCAATCTAATGAATCGGAGACAGGCACAGCTTGCAGGGGAGTATCCGGAGAAAATACGAATTTCCGATGTTCTTTTCCCGGCTTTTTCCGATTCTGAGCTTGAGGCGAGACTGCCGGTTAGGTGGCTTGGTGTGCGTGATTATTTGACGGGCAAGACATCAAATTACTGGCGTGCGGTTCAAGTTTACCGTCCGTCGTTTATCGAAGCCGCTCTCCTGCTGAATTTCCCCGCGCCGGACGCAAAGGAACTCAGCTCCGGTTCGGCTCCCACATCTTTTTCAGAATTCCCGGATGCAGGGATTTTTGTGATGCGTCCGGCTGCCGGAGCGAAGACACGGCTTTCCGCGGCGGTCAAGGGCGGAAGCAATGACGAGTTTCACAACCATAACGACGTCGGAGGTTTTGTGCTGGCGGTGGATGGAACGGTGCCGGTGATCGTCGATCCCGGAGCCGAGTATTACAGCGGACGTTCTTTCAGCAGCAGACGCTATGAGAGCAACCTCAACAACTCTTTCGGGCACAGCGTGCCGCGCATCAACGGGGAATTGCAGATCGCCGGGAAGAATACGCGCTCGAAAGTCGTGAAGAAAGAGGTTTCGGATGAACAGGTCAGGATTACATTCGATATCCGCAATGCCTACCGCCAGGTTCCCGGAATCGGCAGACTGGAACGGACGTTCCGTTATTCCCGCGAAGGAGCCGGGTTATTTGAAGTGACCGACAAAGCGGAGTTCGGAACACCGATGTCGTTTGAAACCGCATTGATTACATTCGGAACCTGGAAAGAGACCGCGCCCGGAAAACTGCTGCTGAGTTATCGCGGCAAATCGCTGGAAGTCGTCATCGATTGCGGCGGCGCGCCGTTCAAAGTCAGTTCGGAGGAGATCAGGGAGAAGATCCGCTGGAAAGAGAATCCGCATCGTATTGCCGTGACTCTGTCGGAACCGGTGGAAAAAGCGGAAATCCGCATGACCTTCCGGGCATTGTAAATGTTTTCAGCGCAGTATTCTTAACAAATGCGGAAAATTTTGACGCAATTCGGTTTCGGCTGCAACTGTCAGCCAAATGCTGTGCACAGAGCGAATGAGACAGAATTGCGGTATTGAAAAGCCCATTTCAGAAGAGATACTGATGACGCGTTAAATTCTGCTGAGATATGACGGTTGACGGCATATTTTCCCCCGGGAACATTTCGGGGTGAAATGGCGAGGGAAAACTGTCTGACGGCGCGAGACTATTTTTTGAACAGCGTGACTTCCATCCTGATTTCGCCTGAATTGCCGTCTTTGGCAAAATTCAGCCGGGTGAACTTCTCTTTCCGGCGGACAGTCAGTGTTTCCGCAGTGAATCGAACGTCCCCGGGATAACGGATCAGTGCATAACTGCTCTGTCCGTCGAGACGGATTGTGTTGTCCGGAAGCTGTTTCCACGGAAGTTCCGTAATCCACAGGAAACGCGCTCCCTTGTGCTGCGGCGCCATTTTGTATTGGTCTGTAATTTCGATTCTGTCCGGGGCAGGGGAGCGGACCGTGCGTTTCCACTCCAGAATGTCGCCGTTCGAGGCGGGGGCAGGACAAATTTCCGCATGGAACGACTTTTCGTCGCCTGTTCCGGAGGGACGGATGTCCACGGGGCTGATCGCCTCTTTCTCGTTTTCCCGCGGTTCAAGCGGAACCAGCATATTGTGGTAATCCGCGCGGACTACATTCTTTGCGTCGGCGTCCGCGTAATTCTGTCCGCCGGGATCCGCCGCATAGGTGTCACCGTCGAATTCCAGCACGAAACTGCCCTTGTCGTTGTGGCGGTGACATGCCGCATTCGCCTTGGCGCCGAGCATCAGAATCTTGACTGGTGAACCGTTCAGGAATCTTGTGGAGGACATCGCGCCCATGACCGGCAGTTCGGAGAACGGTTTTACCGGGGGATTCTCTTTCGGAACGTCGCCGCGCATCGCCCAGAACGGAAGATCGGGAATCAGCCCGCTGCCTGCGAGACGGTCATGATAAAGCCGCGTCCACTGGCTTTCCGGCGCGATTGCCGCGAGGAACTGATAGGTCGTGACTGCGCCGTGTCTGCCTTCGCCCTGACTGCTGGAGAAGGGGATCAGTCCGCCGCGGCGGTCCGTGGAGACCAGCGTGTCGCCGAATGCGCCGAGCTTCTTCATCTTTTCCGGGATGATGTCGCGGAGCTTTTTTCCCCGTGCGTTGGCGTACATCTGCAGGGCTGGCTGGATGCTTCCGACTGTATAGAAGAAGTAGCCGGGGCCTTCCAGAAAACTGCCGTCGGGGTGCATCAGGAGGTCGATGGAGTCGTAAAGTTCCTGCATTGCGAGCTCCGTGTAAGGCTTGACGCGCGGCCCGTTCCAGGCATACGCCTTTTCCAGGACAAGATAGGAGGCGATGCGGCCGCGTGTGAAGACGGAGAGCTGGTTGTTGCCGAACAGATAGGAGTATTTCCAGATGTTGTAGTTGATCTGTCCGAGCCCTTCGAGTGCGAGACGCTTGAGAAGCAGTTGGCGTCCCGCTTCGGAAAGCAGGTCTCCCGCATAATCGAGAACCAGGGCGATTTCCTCCGCCGCGACCGCATGGGAGAAGACCCGCTGATCCCAGCCGCTGTCCGCGAAATCGGAAAGGAAGGTGCTGTCCCAGTTCGGCGTCAGCGCCATGACGAGAGCGGTGCGGACCGCCATCCGCATGAGTTCCGGGTTCTGCGCGATGACTCCCTTCTGCAGCATCCCGCTGAGTCTGCGGAGCTTCTGACTGTCATCGCGGATTCTGCCGAAAATCTTCGGGTTGGCGAAAGGAAGGACGTCGGACATCTCTTTTTCCGGTGCATAGCCGTCCGGCAGACTCTCCGTGAGGAGTTCATGCCCGGCTTTCTTTTTCATTTCCCGGTATTCATCCTGAATGCGTTTGAGGCGCAATCCCCTGCCGAGCAGTCCGACTCCCGGCTGATAAGACGGAACGGTGTCCTTCGGAGCCATGAACATGTCCAGCGGCTGTTCCGCAAACTGTCTGCGCTGTTCCTGAATCAGCTCCAGATTTCTGCTGTTCTGGAGTCCCATCCACATGAATGCGCCTTTGGTCACAGCGTTCTTTCCTGTGTCGAAAATTTCAAGCGTGATTTTCCGTATCTCTTTTGCTCCGTCCAGCGGCATGACGTATTCATCCCGGTAGGGACTTTTTCCCGTCCAGGAATACTCTTTTATTCCGGCGTCTGTATCCAGAGTGATTTTCAGCGTGCTTCCGACCGGGAGCCGGATGCAGGAGATCAGTCTGTCATAGCGGGCGCATGGCACCGGATTGGCGCGTTCCATGAGAAAGGCGGCTTTTCCCGCTTCGGACTGCTTCCGGCTCCATGAGAATTCCGTTGCCCCGAACGGATGCGCCGTTTTGCCTTTCACGACGTTCCAGTTCCGCATCTCCTGCATGTCGTAGTCCCAGAACGGGGCGAAGACAGCTTCTGCCGGGTTGATCGGCGTGACACGTGTCGGCGCGGCGGCAAGAGCATACGCCAGCAGCGAAGCCAGAGTAAAGAGCTTCCACTTCATGCCGCGGATTCCTTATTTGACTTCTTCCAGTTTCAGATTGCGGAACCAGACTTTGGCAGGTTTCTTTTCCGTTTTGAGGAAGATGCCGGGAGTCGCAAGACGGGTTCCGGGGCGGAACCGGTCATAATATTCGCCACCCTTTGAGTTGAATCCGGATCCTTTGAGCTTGCCGGAAAACGTGGTCCAGGCGGAAGGAAGTGGCTTGTTGGCTGCGGCGCAGTAGGTCCAGCCGGAACCGGTGCGGTGCATCCGGACTTTTGTGCCTGCCGGATAGGTTTCGGAGAGCGGTGTTTTCAGCGTGATCTCGTTGCCGTTGATCGCCTTGACGGGCGCCAGACTGAAGTTCGGCAGATCCTTGAAATTCTCATCCGCCTTGAACGCGACGAAATAGCGCGCCGGGACGGCTTGCCAGTTAGCGGGATTTTTTACCTTGATTACAGTGCTTCCGGTTTTGGCGGGTTCGGCAAGTTCCGTCAGCGTATTTTCATATGCGTTGATATTCTGCGGTTTGATTTCCTGCATGTCTTCATCGTAGGAGACGATGCCGAAGTAGAGAGAGGTTCCCGGTTCGGCTGCCTTGAATTCTCCGCTCAGAATATAGGTTTTTCCGGGATCGACTTCAATGCTTTTCAGAGCCGTTATCAGCGCGGGCGCCTGCGTCTCGAAGACTTTTGCGCCGTCGAGAGTGACCGCGGAACATTTTCCCTTGAAGTTGTCGAACTGAGGGGCGGCGGCATCTTCGGCGCAGAGGATTCCGAACGTTCCGAACAAAACGGCAAGGACTGTGCTTTTCTTCATTTCTGTCTCCCTTTGTTTTTTGCAGATTTGCATCGTTGTTTTTATATTATACCGAAAAATGTGCGAAATGAAATGTCAAAATGCAATATTTTATTGTAATCATGCACTGTTTGCAATCTTGCCGGACGGCGCTCCGCCTCTTCCGGCATCCTGTCGGGACGGTTCGGACGGGTGCAAAATTCCCGATTTTTTTTCTCTCCGCTTTGCGAATTTGATTTTGTGTTGTATTTTACCCGAGTGAAAAATGAAAGGTGCTGTTATGTCGGAATCGAAACTGTTGTATAAACGTGTGCTCCTCAAAATCAGCGGCGAGGCGTTGAAGGGGCGGCAGGAACATGGATTTTCGCAGGATGCCGTGGCGGATGTGGTCGCAAGGATTAAGGAGGCGCTGGATCTGGGGGTGGAAATCGCGCTGGTCGTCGGAGCCGGAAACATCTGGCGCGGGCTTGCCGGGTCGCGGGGAGGCATGGATCGCGTTACAGCAGATCACATGGGAATGCTGGCGACGACGATGAATGCGCTCTGTCTCAAGGACGCTTTCCGGCAGGCGGGAGTGAAGTGCCACGTGCATTGCGCGGTTCCGATGATGCCGTTTGCAAAACAGTTTGACCGTGAGCTGGCGCTTGAACAGCTCTCCAGCGGCGAGCTCGTGATTTTTGCCGGCGGAACCGGTTCTCCTTATTTTACAACGGACACCACGGCGGCTCTGCGGGCGCTGGAAACCGGCTGTCAGGCGGTCATGAAGGCGACGAAGGTCAACGGCATTTATACCGCCGATCCGATGAAAGACAAAAACGCGGTCAAATTTGACACCCTTTCCTTCAAGGAAGCGGTGGCGGGGCATTTTGCCGTGATGGACTCCGCGGCGTTTTCTCTTTGCGCGGACAACAATCTGCACATTATCGTGTTCAACTTTTCGGAGGACGGCGCGCTCTGCAAGGTGCTTGCCGGAGATTATTCGGTCGGAACCGTGGTAAGTTGAGTTTTCCGACTTGCGAACTTGCCGCTTGCGGTGTAAATTTCAGGGTTGTTTACTGCAGTTCATAAAAATCATATTAAGGAGACAGAAAAATGGCTATCGAAGATTTGCTCGACAACATGGAGGAAGGCATGATGAATGCCGAGGATGCGATGAAGACGGATATTGCCGCCATCCGCACCGGGAAAGCCTCCACCGCTCTGGTGGAAAACCTGATGGTGGAATATTACGGCACCAATACGCGGCTTCGCGACATTGCCGGACTTTCCACGCCCGATGCCCGCACCGTTGCGATTCAGCCGTGGGACCAGAGCGCGGTTCCGGCGATTGAGAAGGCGATCATCAACTCCAATATCGGAATTTCCCCGGTCAGCGACGGCAAGATTGTGCGGCTTCCGATTCCGCCGCTGAGCGAAGACCGCCGCGCGGCTCTTGCCAAACAGGTGAAAGCACGTTCCGAAGAGGCGCGCGTCGCCGTCCGCAATGCAAGACGCGATGCCAACGAAGCCGCGAAAAAGGCGCAGAAGGCGTCCGAGATTACAGAGGACGAACTGAAGAATCTCCTTGAAAAAATCCAGAAAATGACCGATTCCTACATCGCGAACATTGACAAGCTCGCGGAGGAAAAGGAAAAGGAGCTGATGAAGATTTGAAAGGCTCTTCCGTCCAATCCATTCGGGAATCAAAGGAAAACCGTTCCGTCCGCAAGGGCAGGGCGGTTTTTCTGTCTGCATACTTCAGCCGGCTGCTCTTGCTGATTTCAGCCGGCGCGTTTTTGATTCGGTGCATTGCCGCGTTTCAGCTGGCCGCCGCCGATCCTGCCGTCTATGCGCCGTCGAGCATTACCGATATGGCGACCTATTGCGCGCTTGCCGATGCCATTTTGTCGGGAAAATTGCCGGATACCTTTTACTACCAGCCGTTCTATTACTCCGTGTTTCTGCCGGTCTGCCGGCTGTTCACGACGAGTCCGTATGTGCTTGCCGTTGTGCAGTCTCTGCTTGGGGCTGTCGTCGTTTACGGCGCCGGGCTTGCCGGTGCAAAAATCTTCGGGAGGCGCGCCGGGCTCTGGAGTGCTCTGCTCTGTGCCCTGTCCGCTATCCTGATTTATTTTACGCCGTATGCTCTGCTTGAGACCGTGCAGTCCTTCTGGATCCTTTTCATATTTCTTGCGCTTCAGGCGGCGCTTCGCAGAAAAAGACTCGTTCTCTGGTGCGTCGCTGGTCTGCTGCTGGGCTTCTCCATTCTGACGCGCGGCAACACATGGTGCTTCCTGCCGGTCGTGATCTGCGCCGCTTTTTACGTGGAGCGCCGGAACTGGAAAAAGGCTCTGCTTCCGCTCCTTCTTTTTCTTGTTTTCACGCTTCTGCCGCAATTGCCTTATGCCGCATATAACACATTCAAGACGGGAAAACTGAGCGGGCCTTCCACAGCGGGCGGCGCGGTGCTCTGCATCGGGAACAACCCGGAATCCGCCCCCGGGGGGCTTGACATTCCTTATCCGCCGACTTACGAGGTGTGGATGAAAGACGAAAAAAAAATTCCCATTTCCGTCAGAATCACGGACTGGTTTCTCCGGGAACCCGCCGCATTCCTTGAACTTCAGTTCAATAAATTCCTTTTGTTCTGGGATTCGACTGAGTGGCCGAACAATATTTCCGAATACAATGCCGGCAAGAGTTCCCTGATGCGGACACTTCATTTCCTGCCGACCGGATTCCTGATTATGCTGGCGCTGGCGGGCGGATTCAGCGGTTTTTACCGCCGGATGTTTCTGCGCCGGAAGGAGTTCCTGCTTTTATGGGGATTCATTCTGTTTTATGCGCTTTCCGTGAGCGCGTTCTACATTCTTGCCCGTTTCCGACTGCCTGCCGTTCCTTTGCTGTGCATCAGCGGCGGCGTTTTTCTTGCGCAGTTTCTGCGGCGCATGAAGATGCGGAGGACTTTCCATTATCTTCTGATGCTGCTGCTTGCGGCAGGCTTTGCCTATTTTGCCTATCCGGTTTATTCGGCGACTTATGAACCGGCGCTGATGCGTTCGTTCCGCCCGGCGGGAGTGAATTCCGTATTGTACTCCTTTTTCCGGAACACGGTTCTGATACAGGATCATACGCAGCGGATCCGCGGCGGCTGGGGAAGCATGGTTCTGAAGGACGGCATGACGATTGAAAAAACTTTTGCCGTCCGGTTTTCCCGCTCCAATTGCGGGAAGATGGCCCGGCTGATTTTGCGTCTTCCGGTCGGCGGGACGAATTACTCCTTCCTCTTGGATGTGAACGGGCAGCGCAGGTATGTTGCCGATGAAAAGTCCGTCGAACTTTCAATTCCGCCGGTGGAGAAAGACCGGCGGATTGAAGTGACCTTGAAGATCAGCCATGTTCGTGGAGACCCTCAACTGTATTTTGATACTCTGCGTGATTACGGGCGGACTCAGGTGGACGGGAAGAGCGTTCCATGCGAGCTGGTGGCGACTTTGCTGGCGGATTACGAATTTACCTTGAAACCACTGGGAGAAAAATGAAGACTGCAACAGGGATTATCGGCGTGGGCATGCTTGGCGCATCGCTGGCGGCAAGTCTGCCGAAGGAGCATTACCGGCGGATCGGATGGGCGCGCCGGAAGGAAGTCGGGACATGGGCTTTGGAGAACGGAGTTCTGGATTCATTTTGCGGAAGCGTGGAGGAGCTTTTGGAAGAGTCGGATGTCGCGGTGATCTGTCTGCCGGTTCCGACCATCATGGAGTATATCCGGAAATATGCGCCCGTGATGAAACGGGAGAACGTCATTGTCACCGATATCGGGAGCGTAAAGGGGTGTATCGAGAAAGCGGCACTGGCGGAGAGCATCCGTTTTGTCGGCAGCCATCCGATGGCGGGAACGGAGAAATCCGGTCCCGAGGCCATGGTGCCGGGAATTTACGACAATGCGACGGTCTTCATCGTGCCGCCGTTCCAGCCTGATGACGAGGCCGTTGACGCGGTGGAGTCTATGTGGCGAAGCGTCGGGGGGAGGATCATGCGGATTGATTCCGCGGCGCATGATCTGCTGGTTGCGCATACGAGCCATGTTCCTCATGTGGTGTCCTCCGCGCTGGCGCTGAGCGTGCTGGACGAACCGGACCCGGTCATCCGGGAACAGCGGTTTGCCGGATGCGCTTCCGGTTTCCGGGATACGATCCGCGTTGCCGCCTCCTCGCCGAAAATGTGGCGCGACATCATTTCGCACAACAAAACCGCGGTGATTGAGGCGATCAACTCCTATGAAGAGCGCTGCACTCTGATGAAGCGCATGATTCAGAACGATGATTTTGACGGCTTTGAACGTGAATTCGGTCTAGGAAAGACGCTGATTGAGGAATGGCGCAGGGAAAAGAAATGGTGAACCGCCGCAGATCCTTCCGCGCCGCATACCTGGAACTGACGAATGTCTGCAACGGCAGCTGCGCATTCTGTCCCGGAACGACACGGGAACCCTGTTTCATGGAGCCCCGTCTGTTCCGGCGTCTGGCGGCGGAGACGGCTTCGCTTGCGGAGATCGCATATCTGCATGTGATGGGAGAAGCTCTGCTGCATCCGGAATTTCCGTCTCTGATGGAGACGGCGCTGGAATTTCATCTGGCGACGGGACTTACGACGAACGGGACATTGTTCGGCACACCGAATGCGGAAGCCCTTTTCTGCGGCTGCTTCCGGCAGGTGAACGTTTCTCTCCATGCCGGCATCACGAATGAGAACCTGGAGCAGGTCGTCTGCTTTACAAAAGAGGCGTTCCGGCGTGTCCCCGAACTTTATATCAACTACCGTTTCTGGAATATCGGAGAAGCGGAGGAGCGGACGAAGGAGTGTCTTGCCTTCATTGAAGAACGGTTCGGCGTGCCTTGCCGTTATCCGGAGCGGGCGGAACACGTTTCGCAGAATCTGGTGAATCGTCTTTCCCTGAACTTCGACACCTCTTTCCGCTGGCCGGATCTTTCCGCTCCTGCCGTGCCGGAACCGGCGTTCTGCCACGGGATACGGAACCAGTTCGCAGTTCTCGCCGACGGCAGGGTCACTGCCTGCTGCCTTGACCGTAACGGCGATATTGAGCTGGGAGATGCAAACCGGGAATCCCTTCGGGAGATTCTCTCCAATTCCCGCTCCAACGCGATGCGCCGCGCTTTCCGGGACGGATACGCCGCTGAGGAGCTCTGCCGTCACTGCTCCTACCGCATTCAGCGTTTCCGCGGGAAGAATCCGCGGAAATAACTGATCCCATGCCGGCCGGAAAATCCGTCACATCCTGAAGTTCTGAGCGGTCTGATACATGGCAAGGACATTTTCCAGCGGTGTATTGTCCTGAATCAGGTGAGTCGGCGCAAAGCAGTATCCGCCGTTGACCGTCATGATTTCAAGGGTGTTCAGACAATCCCGCCTGACATCGTCCACGGAACCGAAAGTCAGAGCTCCTGCCGTGCTGATGCAGCCGTGAAATGCCAGTTTATCCCCGAAGGTTTTCTTCAGATATGCGGGCTGCATTGCGGCTGCTTCCGGCTGGAGAGTGTCAATGACCTTGACTCCCATCTCAATCCATTCGGGAAACACCCAGCTGGAAGAGCCGCAGCTGTGCATCATGACGGGAATATCGAAACTCCTTGCCAGTGCAATATAGGCTTCGTGGACGGGTTTCAACTGTTTCCGGTAGGTTTCCATGCTGATTATGGGGGCGATCTGTGTACCCAGGTCTTCCCCGATCCACAGAAAATCAATTCCGCCCTTTGCAGCCTCAAGAGTCCGACGGAGAACTTCCAGCTGGATTTTTGTCCGTCTTTCCGTCAATAACGCTCCCGCCGGGTCGTCGGTGACGAGATCAATAAGCGCCTGTTCCATGCCGCGGATTCTGCCGTTGGAATTGATGACATCCGCCATTCCCGAAGCTCCGGTGCTGATTGCAAATTCACGATAGCGGCGGCACTCTTCGGCAATGTGGGAATAATCAAAATCATCAGGATCCGGCATTGGCCATTTCGCGACCATTTCTTCATCAGCGTCCTTCAATGGAAATTCGCAGAAGTCCCAATAGCCTCCGGACTGGTTTGGAATCCAGCGCATACGGTTTCCCCACATATCGGAGATAATGCCTTTTTCCGGATCGTCCGGATGCAGAACCGGACCGCAGTAACGTGCGTCAATATGGCGGAAGTCCACCTGAAGCATTTCCGCCAGACCGTCCTTGTCGTCAGCCTTCAGGTTGAAATGCTGTTTCAGCTTCAGATCAATCCCCGGATTCGCGAAATAATTGATGGGGACGCGGTCGGAAACCTGATGATGAAAGGCTGCAAGAACCCGTTCTTTTGAATTCATCTTAAAATTCTCCTGATGTTTTTTCCCGTGTTGATGATACTATAGGCCGCAACTGATGGTTTTGCAATGTCTTGCGGAGTCTCAACTGCATGTGAAATGTCCTGTGAAAAAGAACCGGAAGAATGCCGCCGTCGCGGTCAGTCGTCATCCATCTCCTTTCAGGCATGAATCCCGTTTCAGATCAGTGACCGCAGACGGTCGGTATAGTATTGCACGAGTTCCCATCTGGTTCCCGGAGGCAGACGATGATCCGGGCAGGGAATGAATCCCCCCTGTTCAACCCAGGGACGCAGACGCTCGATTTCCGCATCGACAGCGGAACGGTCAAGACTCAGCACGTTTTTGTTCATGCCTCCGATTCCGCGCAGTTCCTTTCCGTAACGTCTGCGCCATCCCGGGAAATCCGGCGACCAGGTACCGATTTCTATCGGGAACATGATGTTCACGCCGCCGTCGAGCCAGTGCGGAATCAATTCGTCAATCTTCCCGTCGCAGTCGATGGATGCAAACCGGCAGCCGTAACTCCGTGCCAGTTCGGTGATTCTGCGATAGTGCGGCACACAGTTTTCGGCAAAGAAATTCGGCGAAACCAGCGGACCGTGATTGTAGCAGATGTCTTCCCACCAGTGAAGAATATCCGGGCGCAGCCCCGCTTCAAACAGCGCTTTGACATTTTGACAGCAGAGATCCGAAAAGACGGAAATGATCTCCTCCAGCAGATCCGGCTGGTCAACCTGGAGATAACTCAAATTGACTACGCCAAGCCAGTCGCGAACCGTTCCGATGACACTTCCCACGGCAAGAACAAGAGGCTTTTCCGTTTCCGCATTCCAGGTGGAAACACATTCCGGCAGATGATCCGGAAGACGTTCCGGAGACCAGGCGAGCCGCCACTTGTAATGTTCTTCCCAGCTCTTCCTGTCCACCAGAAGATGATCTATTTCCGACTGAATGGAACATGTGCCGGGAACCACCAGTTCCGTCACTCCGTAGTTGTTGCGGACATGCCGGTCGCCATTGGGAAATGTGGCGATGACTTCCGTCTCGAATGGCGGGCGCAGGGAAAAATCGGCACCGATCCCGCAGCAGAAGTTGCAGTCAAATCCGAGGCGTCCGGCAATCTCGGAACAGACCTGGTTGTCATCGGCCCAATGCTCCGCCTCCCATTTGCTGATATGCCCCTGGGCAGCCCACTCTTTCAACAGTTCTCTCCAGTATCCGAAATGGATTACCGGCAGACGGTCAACCTTCTGATAGTTGAGTATGTTGACAATTCTCTCACGTGTATTCATTTTACCAACTTTCAATTTTTCTGTTAAACTGACGGGAATACATTCTCCGTCATTCCCGCAGGTTCCTGATTCTGCCGTTTCCGCCCCCCGTGTCTGAACGGATTGTCTTTTGAACATTCCCGAGCCGTTTTCAAATTGACTCTTTCCTGTATGCAGTCCCGTTTTCTCCTGCTTTCCGTTCATCCTCGCCGTCCGGCTGTTTTCCGCAGAAGTCTGTTCCTCCTGCGGACGCTGATATACGGTTCTGTCGCAGTCACAGTTCGTGTTCTACCCAGAAGATGGCGGAGCCGGCAACTTTTTCAAAGGTGATCGAGTCCGCGGACCAGCAGATCTCGTCCTGCAGCTGCCGCGGGACTCCTCCGAAGTCCAGAACATACAGCTTTGTGTTTTCCGGGGTGGGATTTCTGCCGGACAGCTGAACCGTGACCTGATCCTGTGAAGTTTTGAAAGATGCTGCCATTGCCAGCAGTTTCCGTTCGGAGACCGCACCCAGGAGCCAGGTGTCCCGGTCGGAGGATTCAGCCGCGATTCCCTGCGGCATCTGCACGAGACGATTGAAAAATTCCAGGGCATAAAATCCCGGAGTCCGTCCACCGTCCTGATCGAACACCGCGTAGCCGCGTCCGGCGGAACCGGTATAGTATTCTCCCATGGTCAGCGGGGTTGTCTGCCAGCCGATCAGAACGGCGGCCAGATAAGCTGCCGCGTCGATTCCCAGCATCATGTCCAGAATTGCCCTTTTCCGTTCGCCGTTGCAGTCACTTCCCCAGCCGGGATGATAGTGCCACTCCGACAGATGGATTTCCGCTTCCGGAAAACCGGACGCGTCCAGGAGCTGACGAACCTGCCGGGGCGAATTGATGATCTTGTCCGGCTTGTCGCTGTACTGGTGATAGGAGAAAAAGTCCAGCGGGGCGTTCCGCTCCCTACATGCGTCGATGAATTTCCCCGCGTAAGTTCCGTTCCCGCTCTTGAGGCTGGACATTGAAGGTCCGCCGATTTTCTTTTCCGGGAACCGTTCTTTCAGCCTGACGGCGACCCGGCAGTAGAAGTCGATGTACTGCTCCCAGGTTCCGTCCCACAGCAAAGGAACTTCCGTATCAGCCTCGTTCCAGATTTCCCAGTATTGAATCCGCGGGTAATGCTCCATGATGTGCAGACAGATTTCAGCCCATCTCTCCGGATCGTCCGGCGGCTTTGTCCAATAGTGTTTGGGGCCCAGCTCGATTGATGTGCCGAGCCTGTACATGATTTCTGTCCCATACCCCCAGGCGTTGGCGAAGTAGTCATCGGTCTGGTCAAAGTAGTAATTCTCCATACGTGCCGGATCGGCGTTGATATTGGGGAAAACGCAATGGATGTCAACCAGATTCATGCCCGGATTGTCCAGCGGCGCATCGTGCATCCTGGTCAGCGGTATTTGCAGCAGACGCAGAGATTCCGAGACTGTTTGCGAAACCTGTGCATTGTTGACCGGCGCTGCCAGATTCATGCCATGCAGGGCACGGATCCGCGGCATCGTCTGCTGACTTAATTTCAACGTTATCATTGTTTCATATCCTCCTGACAAACGTTCTGCCCCGATTCGGAGCCTTTTTGTGATATTTCGAGCAGAGTTCAACTGAAAAGCGGAAGATCCTCTTTCAGTGTGATGAAACGGGAAGTCCCGAAGACTGCCGCCCGTGTCCTTCCATACCGTTTCCATCTGCACATGCTTTCCCGAAACAGCGGCAAACGGACTGCTTCCGCAGTCCGTTTCATCCGCACGTTCTTTTTCGGAAAAGCAATAAAAAACTTTATTCCGTATTTTCCATGCCCGCATCCGCGGGGGATGCGGGCAGTCCGTTATCCTCGGAGATCCGGCGGTTATTTCTTTCTGACCAATGCCGCGGAATATCCCGGGTAAAGACGGATTTCGAGGAAGCGCTTTCCGTCGATGACCTTTTCCGGCGCCTTCAGCTCGGTGTTGAGTTTGCCGTGCTGGTCATAGAAGAACACCTCCGCCGTTGAATTGTCGCCCCAGCCGAAAAGACCGCTGCGCCGGGTCAGGATACGTTCTTCTCCGATAATGAATCCCTGTCCGAGTTCCACCGGCGTGATGGGATACATCTTGGACGTGATCGTCTCGTATTCCATCTTCGGTTCCCAGCGGTAGAAGAAGAACACACAGCCGTAATCCAGTCCTTTCAGGATATTGTTGTAGGTGTCCTGGAAAGAGCTTTCCGAAAGATGGTCGCTGAGAATAATCGGAGTATATACGTGACCGCGGGCGGCGAAACTGGACTGTGCCGTTTCCGTCATCGCGGGGAATTTGAGCTCGCGGATGCGCTTGCAGTAAGGCATTCCATTGGCAACCAGAGGACCGCGTTTCAGGATCCGCTGTGCCGCCTGCAGGCGCCAGGGTTCCGTCAGAAGTGAAACCGAAGATTTCAGCTGTGCCACTTCATGAGTCACCGGATCAATGTCGCCGGACACCCGGTCCCAGGGTTTTCCGTAGTGGTATTGGCTCATGCTGTGACTCATCTCGTCCCAGAAAATTCCGTCCGCTCCCAGCCGGTCGAAGCACAGATCCAGAACCTTGTCCATGGATTTGCTGAATTCGCTGCCGGGAATCGGCAGGAAAATCGGATAATAGTCGGCGCCGTAAACCTGATGCTGTCCGGAGGCGCTCAGGAGCGCGGTATCGCGGAAACGTTCACGGCACTTCGGATGTGAATCCAGGAAACACTGATAATAGCTCATGATCTTGATTCCGGGCGCGCAGCGGCGCCAGCTGCCGAAGAAGCGGTCGAACGCCTTGTAGCCGCCTTTCGGCTGCAGCCACAGGGAGTCGTCCAGCATGGCAGAACCCTTGGCGAAAATGACGCTGTCTCCGTCAGGCAGAATCGTCATGTATGGATCACCGTAGCTGACATACTTCGCCTTGCGTTTGGCAAAGAAATCCTTCAGGAAAGCGTCGTCCAGATCACTGGCGGGCGGGAACGGCTGCAGGAACGTCCAGT
Source organism: uncultured Lentisphaeria bacterium (assembly GCA_949282305.1). Classification (GTDB taxonomy): domain Bacteria; phylum Verrucomicrobiota; class Lentisphaeria; order Victivallales; family UBA1829; genus UBA11452. Next base: position 30,574 of record CASDPB010000076.1, read on the forward strand.
TTCCGTCCAGTTTGAAGTTTACGTCGCGGTAGCGCCGCAGCGTGTTGATGAACTGCCAGTAGCTTCCGGACGCGGGGATGATCAGCCATTCGGCGGTGTAACTTTCATTGGGGGCAATGACCAGCATCCGGTCGCAGAGCCCGATGCCGTTGCTGCCCGCCAGGTAGTTTTCCGCATGAATCCGGAAAGCGTCGTTTTCCGGTGCCATGCCGAGCCCGGCGGTTTCCCAGCCGGCAAACGAAGTGTCATTGGAAGAGTTGAAATAACCTCTTACCCCTGCCTGACGCGGCAGACCGTTCAGATAAAAAGTCGGTTTCTTTTTCGGGAATACCGCCTCATGGCGCTGCATGATGCCCAGCGGCTTTTTCGTCAGGTTGGTGAAAGTGTCGCGGACAAGGAGCACATCGCCCTGGCGTTCCGCCTTGCGCTGCCACTGATACAGTCCGCTGCCGTTGGTGTCCCAGATTCCCCCGGGGCGCGAGAACAGACTTGAAACCGTGTATGTTTCGCCGGCGATGGTCAGGCGGATCTTTCCTTCGGGCTGCAGTTCCCAGCTCCATTTCGGCGCCGTATCCTTTCCGGGGAAGAAAGTCTCCCTGGCGTCTCCCAGTTTCCATTCCGCTTTTTTCTTTGCGGCAGGGACAGCCAGCTGCACCTGGATATTGCGCAGATGCATCGGGACATTGACGTCAGCGCGCTGATGATGGAACTTTACGGTATTGCGTCCCGGTTTGGCGATTCCCGCCAGATCGAAGGCGAAGTCGGTCCGGGGGGCGTCTCCGGCAAGTATTGCGTAAGTATTGCCCTGTTCCCAGGTCAGGTTGGCTTCATCGAAACTGGAGGCGTAAGGCAGTTGCAGACCGTACTGCGTGTTGTAGATTCTGAGGGCGCCGCTGCCATCGCGCAACGGCATTTCGACTGTTTTTCCGACCAGTCGTTCACCGCCCACACGCTTGCCGTTGACTTCAATGAAGAGCGCTTCTGTGTGACCGGCGTTTCTGGCGGTCTCCAGGAATCCTCCGAAATGCAGCACCGGAGTCAGACCTTCCGGCCATTTGTTCAGTTCAAACTCAAATTCCACGCTGGTATGTGCCGGCAGTTTCCGGGCTTCGGCGATTGTGAGCGGCGGCGGAATCTTTGCCGATTCCGGCAGAACCCCGTCGCTGTCCGCCAGTATGGCTTCCAGCAGGTCGGCGCTGCAGAACAGGTCACGGGGCGCCGGAGCCAGACTCATCATCGACTCCTGCGCATTGGCAGCCTGGTCACGGTCGCAGAGAGCTATGCCGATCCACAGACGCAATCCCTTTTTGGGCAGAGACAGATCCAGCTCGCTCCAGGGAATCAATGCCTCCACACTCCAGCCGTCTTTCGTCCGTTTCCCGTCGACCAGAGCGTTGACGGAACTCCGTCCCGGCTGCGGTGTGAAGCGGTACACTTCCGGATTGACCCGCCCGAAAGCATCTGCCGGGCGCGGATCGTCGAGATTTCCAGGTGAAATCCCGAACTGGTAGCGGGTGGCGCGTTTTTTATCGCCGGGTTTGGTGTCGAAGAACACTTCCACGTGATCGCCGCGGAACATGTCATAGCCTGCGCCGCTGTTGCGGAAGGTGTCATCTTTGACTTCTACAGCCACGAACAGACCTTCCGGACGCCACGCGAAACGCGCCTGTCCGCTCAAGTCGTCCTTGCCGTCCCACTTATCCGCGGCGAAGATCAGCTGGTTGGACTGATTGAATATATGAACGCCCGGAACTGTCGCCCACTCCTGCAGACTGCCGTCCACGCTGATCGGAGGATCAGGACGGTAAGGTATGGGAATCGGCGCAGCCAGCGCTGAAAGATTGCAGAGCAAAAGAAAAAGTAACAAATGTATGACTGGTTTCATGAAAAAAAATCCTGTTAGCGTAATAAAGTCGTAAACGGCGCCTTGCCGATATAGGCATAGACAGACGCGTTCTCATCATCCGAATTGTCGACAATGGCGATCAGATCACTGTTGTCCGCTCCGCCGGCATGTCCGTCGATGTAGGCAACATTGCAGCGTCTGTTGTGGCGCATGGCAAAGGTCGAAGACGTTGTGTTGTAAAGACTGGCATACTGGGAATTGCTTCCTATGTTGAAGCTGTCGGCGAAAAGAAGGCCGGTGGAGGGAGATTTTACCGACGGAACGGAGATTGCGACCGCATCCTTCACTGTCTCAATTGTCGAAATTTTGACATTGGTATATGCTTTTTTCGGCAGCAGCGAGGGGTCGCATGCCATCCCGTAAGCCTCTTCTCCGGGAAATTGCCAGTTGCCGAGATTCTGAACGGACGGGCAGACAACGATCCGGCTCTTTCTCCAGTAATACTGCACAAACGGTTCATATCCTCCGGTATGGTTTGCCGGCCCGTAAAGGAAATAGGTCCAGGGGAAGACCCCGGGATACCCGGTGCCGGGAGCAAGGACGAAATCATTGTAATCGCCGCTGTACATAGCCAGATGAAGTCCCAGCTGTTTTAAGTTGTTGGTACATGAAATATTCTGCGCCGTTTCCCGCGCCTTGCTCAGTGCAGGCATCAGCATGGCGGCAAGAATGGCAATGATCGCTATCACGACCAGGAGCTCAATCAAGGTAAACCTTTTCACCATCCGTTTCTTCATTTTCAATCCCTCTAAGCCAGTTAAAATCAAAAGGCTCTGTTTAGTAGTTAGTTTCCTGCTTTCTTCCGCGCCGAAACAAAATCAGCGCATTCATGATAAAAAGACATAAAAAACCTTTTAATACAGACCTCCTTTCCCCACTTGCAGTTATATTTGATTTTCGAGAATCAATCTTCCCAGTTTTATTATATGTCTCATGTCATGAAATCTGTTGATTTCCGCCCTTCAACCGCATCTGAATTCCCGGGATACCTCTTCCGTCTTCTTCTTTTTCTCCTGAAAATCGCCTGAAAAAGCATGACTTGCAAAGGAGACGGGGGCTTTGCCGCAGCTTCCGCGCCGAATTAAAACCGGTTTGCTCATGTAGGAAGGCAGCGGCACCGCGCCGGGATTCAGAATGTTCAGTATGTGCGTCAGCGCTTCCCTTGCAATCAGCTCTTTGTTCTGCTGGAACGTGGTCAGAGGCGGATACTGCAATGCGGCAAAATCACGGTCGTCAAAACCTAGAACCGAAAACTTCTGCGGAATGGGGATATGTCTGCTCTGGCAGTAGCTGTAACAGCCCAGAGCCAGATAATCCCGTGCGGCAAACACCGCAGTAATATCCGGATGTTCCTCCAGCATTCCTGCGACGCTTTGCTGCGGATCGCTTCCGCGGGTGTATTCATAAGTGAAAAGCTGCAGATCGGGGTGCGCTGCGGCATAATGTTCAGCCCCGGCGAAACGCTGGCGGTCATAGGACAGTTCCAATCCCAGTTCAATTCCCAGCAGACCGATTTTCCTGTGTCCCAGCTCGCCATGCAGATATTCCATTGCCTGGACTCCGGCAACCGTGTTGTCCGTGTCAACATACAGGTAATTCTCTTTTTTCATGCCGAGCAAAAGCAGATGATCGCGCCCGCAGACCGCCGCCGCCTCCTTCAGCTCGGCGTTGTCGGCGACTTCGATCAGGATGGCTGCATCGAGATCCGTTCCGCATTCCCGCAACCGCCGGACAGAGTTGACAAACGTTATCCGGCAGTTCAGCTCGGACAAATGGTGATTCAGGTCATTCAGCACAAACCCGTAGAATTGATTGCCGAGAAGCTCCATGTTGGCACAGACAACGACATTCTTGCGGAAGTAGGGGTTGTTGCAGGCGGCGGGGTTGACCATAACGCATTTGCCTTGAAAACCGCGGATGTACTCCTGCTGCTTCAGCCAGTTCAGCGTGCGTTTCACGGTGCTTGGCCCGATCCGGTGAATGCTGCTGAGTTCACTGATGCTCGGCAATGTCGTCGTATATTCCCCGCTGGCTATCCGGTTTTTTATTTCCTGGGCAACTTTTTCAAATAGAGTCATGCGGCATGCTTTCTTCTTAACATAGTCAACTAAGTTTCTTTAATTGATTATAATCAAAAACAGAAAATTGTCAAGGGGGGCACGGCAAAAAAAATTGCCTTTTTCCGCGGATGACGTCCGGACGTGGCGGTGAATGAGGATAATCATTGCCTGTTTTTCTGCAAGTTATGACACGCGGACAAGAATCGGCGGAATTGTCCGCTGCTTGTGCACAGGTGTCCTGCGCCGTGCCTTGAGCATGTGATTTTCCGGATTCGGCGGACCGTCTGCTCCTGATCCGGCGGATACTTTGAAGTCGCTTTCTGTGGGCTGTCTGCTTCTTTCGGGGAATTGGCGGAGGGAAAATATTCTGCAGTGCGAAAGTCTTTTGCGAAGCTGTGAAAAGCCGGGGGGAATCTGTGAATCTTTCAGAGGGAAAGTCTTTGCGCGCCTCTGCATGACTCCGCTTCCGCAGATTTCCTGCTCAAGAGGGCAGGGGGAATTCTGCGGAACCTTGAAATGCAGGGCGCGATGCCGTACCGTCCGCAATGGATTTCAGCCGGCATGAGTTTCGTGGAGAGAAATTACTCCAATGTCAGTTTTCCCATGCGCTTCAGTTCATGATAGGAGTTCGTATAAGTCGGACTCCATGCAAGCGCCACCATGCCGGGGACCGTGCGGAATAAATTGAAATAAAAGGTTTCTCCCGCACCGATTTTCCTTTCCGGCAGAAGTTCGTTCAGGGGAATCGCGGCGTATATGCTCCAGCGGTCCGGCGTTACGATGCTCCTGATGGCACTCTGATTTTTCACAGGGGATTCAAACGCGACCATGTTTTTGTAATAGTAACCCAGGATTGCACTCTTTCCCGACGGGTTCAGCGCATACTGTATGTAAGGGCGTTCCTGCGCCGCGGCAAGGAAAAATTCGATTTCGTCGCCGCTCCAGATGTCGGGCGCGTTCTTCAGTTTGGAGGTGTCTCCGGTCTCCGTGAACATCAGGTAGAAGAACTCATTGTCATGGGCGAACTTCAACTGTTTTGCCGGATCGCCGGGAAAGCCTGAAATCGTTCTGAACGCCGTCGCCGGAGCGATTCCCTCCCATTGGACTTTCCGGGGATCGCCGCCCGCCTTTGCGACTCGTGGGACTTTGTCCGCTGTGACGGGACGGGAGCGGAACTGCTGTTTCCTGTCATAGTTCGAGCGTCCGGCGAGCATTGGTTTCCAGACTCCGTTGACGAACCACGCGAGACGCTGTTTTTCCGCCGGTGACTTCACGAGACTTTGCGCCTGTGCAATGTATCCGGCAAGTTCCTTCATCCGCTCCGCAGTGCCGATCCTGCCCCAGTTGAACTCCTCCGTGATCGCTTTTGTCCCGCTGCCGTAGATGGACTTCTCCCATGCCGCCTCCTCGACCAGACTGTAGAAACGTTTCATGGGAACGGCGGCGGCTCCATAGTAGAGCGTGAAGAATTCATCAATCATCCGTGCGCTGTCCAGCGTCGGGTCATCCGCCAGCTTGTGGGCGATGTAGGTTTCCAGCTGAGTGTGCCAGAACGGCATTCCGATCTCGTCCGGAGTCTCTCCGAACCAGCCTTGAATGCCGTCCTCCGCAAATTTTCTGAAAACCTCCGCCGTATGCTTCGGTGCGAACATCGGGAAGAAAAATTCATTTTTGTCAATGAACTTTGCATACCATGCGCCGGAAAACATGTAAGTCCAGACGGTGAGCAGACGTTTTTTCGCTTCGCCATTGTCGATCCACTCCTGGTATTTCTTTGCGGAGCCGTCGTAATTAACCCAGAAATCGTAGGGTGTGATGCACATCTGGACGCCGACGTTCGGAGCGATGTCGAGTCCGGCGGGATATTTCAATGTGTTGTTATATGCCAGTGTGGCGATATTGACCGCGGGATTGAGTTTTGCGGCTTCCCGGGCGATCCGGCTGATCCAGTCAAAATGAATGTAATTGGTCGGGCGTTTTCCTTGGATGCGCTTCTCCTTAAAAAGAGAAAGACATTCAGGGCAGAGGCAGAATCCGTTGTTGTCGTCCGGTTCGATCGGATAGAACCACGGCGTCCCCGGCATTTTCGAGATGTTCAGCCCGAGCCCGCTTTCTCCGGTTCCGTCATATTTCCCGACTGCCTCCTGCGCGAAAAAGCGGATCACATCCCGGTTCGAGTTGCAGAGCTGAGGCGGCAGACTGTCGTCGTCCGGATACTGTGACCGGAGCGCGATCAGGTGCTGTCCGCTTTTTCCGTCGTAGCCCCGGGCAAAATACTGCGGACGTTTCTCTATGAAATATTTTGCCTTTTCCGGATCTTTCGCCTTGCCCCAGTAACGGTACCATATGCTGTAGACATTATGATTGCAGAAACCGTAGTTGACGGATTCCCGCCAGCGCAGTTTCAGCATTTCACGGTCATATTTGGAAAATTCCCTGCCGCGTTCCATCAGGAGTTTCGGCATATAGGCGTGACGGAATGCGCTCATTGCCGGTTTCTGCCGGAGATCTGCCGGCTCGACTTCAATGGTTTTCCGCGGAATGAACGCGGTTCCGGCGTCGGTCGGCGCATACCAGCGGATGCCGAGATAACGTTCCAGAAAATTGTATGCCGCATACAGCGTTCCCTTGTGGTAGCCGTAGAAGTAAGGGACGTTCGTAAAGGTGCCGTAGACCGGTTTTCCGAATGTCTGAAGGTCGCGCCCGATCAGGATTACACCGGATGGCGTGAATTTGATCTGCGATTCCTCCAGGCGGAAGTCCTCGCCGCGGAATCCGTTTTTCTTCGCGAAATCCGTTTCCCCCACGTAAATGCCGAATCCCTGGAACGGTTCTCCCTCTTTGACGACCGGAAGTTCGGCGCCGGAAATCATTTTGACGTGATGGCGCAGTTCCATTGTGCTGAACTGCGCGGTGGAGGTCGCACGCGCCGGCAGAATGATTGCCGATACCGGCTTACCGTCACGGACAAGAGAGATTTTTTCCGCGGCGGATACCGTGGCAAGCAGTGTGAAAAACAGCAGAATGAATATGATATGCCGTTGGAGCATCATGAATCAGATTCCTTTTACTTCATATAATCCGCGCCGTCGAAACCGAGCAGAAGGAGAGTGTTTGCATCTTTTTCAAGGGTTTTTTCCGGAACCGTGTTCGGACGGACGGTATCGGAAATGCGCAGGTCGTCGAGCAGCATCTGGCATCCGCCGATGAACTGATAGGTGTCTCCCGTGTTATGAATTCTCGCGCCGAGGTTCAGATCGCCTTTCCTGCCGCCGCACGGGATTGTGTAAGGCGCCGTTCCCTGGCTTTTGCCATTGACGAACAGTTCCATTTTCTTTGCCGCGAGGTCATAGGTGACGGCGACATGAACCCAGTCCTCGCTGGTGATTTCTCCGGACGTGATCTGGCTGACCGCATTTTCCGGGGCGCCGTTGTAGGTCAGATACTGCACTTTGCGTGAATTTGCGGGAACCGTGAGCTGGTGATAACGCCAGGGGGAACCATCCGCACTTTGGATGAACCAGATGATTGCGCTTTCCTTTTTCAGCATCAGCGGCAGGAACACCCATGCTTCGATGGTTCCCCTGTCTGCGCTGAATGAAACCTGATTGACCGCCGCCATTGCATTTTTTCCGTCGAAGCTGAGCGCTTTTCCGAATTTTCCGGTGCCGCCGGGAACCTGATTGGCTTTCATCGGGATGTTGAGCATTTTCAGCTGTTTCCAGGGAACGGCTGTTTTCAGGCGCTCCGCTTTTCCGGCGCGGCTGACGACCGGTGTTGCTTCAAGGGCGCCGCCGCCGTTGGTCTTCCCGGCGGCATAGACCGGATGATAGAAACTTTCCGGCTTGAATTCCGCTGTAAATGTTTTTTTGTCGGAAGACGGAGTGAGACTGATTTTGTCCGAGCCGTTGAGATAAAAGGGGCGTTTATAGGACTTGAGCTCAAGATATGCCGAATCCGCCGGAGCGTCAAGCGTCAGCGTGACCTTGACCGGGGCCTGTTCCGCCAGCGTTTGCGGTTCGATGGTCAGTGTGTCGGCGACTGCCAGAAGACCGGTGAAGAGTGATGCGGCGAAACAAAGTTGTTTTTTCATTGCTGAACCTCCATTTTCAGTTAATAAGGTGAAAAATCCAGATTGCTGATTCCATTGTCATAAAACAGGTCGCTGTTTCTCAGATCGCAGTTGACGGGATAGTAATCCGCATGAGTCCATAGTGTCTTGTAGATGTCCTCCGGACTCACATTGCCGCTGAAATAGGCAAGATTGCATTTCCTGGAATGGCGCAGGGCGAAATAACTTATATCCTCCAGGGCGTAATAACCGCTGCTGCGCGCCTCCTGACTGTTGACCCCCGTCCAGGTGTCGCATACGATCATCTGTCTTGACGGGTGCAGAATCTGAGCTGCCTTGACGGGCGGAGTGATTTCATTCTGCCATGCGCTGGCATGTTGGTAGTCGTCGCCCCCGAACAGCATCGTATTGTATCCGTAGCTGATTCTGCCGAGATTTGGTTCCGGGTTTCTGGTTGACGGGCAGTGCCAGACGGATTTCTGCGGAAACGGCTGATACCCCCGGATGTGATCGCCGTAGTCGTTCTGCACATAGGGGTAAAGCAGAGTGACCCAGTGATAGCCGCCCATCTTGCCCGGGGGAAAGTAATCCTTGTAATCGACGGTGTAGCTGTTGATTCCGAAACCCAGCTGCTTCAGTTTGCTGGTGCAGATGACTGCCTTCGCCTTTTCCCGCGCCTTGCCCAGCGCGGGCAGGAGCATTGAGGCTAAAATCGCGATGATCGCAATCACGATGAGGAGCTCTATCAGGGTGAAAATCCGTATTTTCCCCCTGCGCAGGAAGAATATCGGACAGGGAACATGGAAGGGTGAAGGGGCAAAACAATTCAGCAATTGAATGAAGAAAGGAGAAGCGGGATTGGACAGAGAGTGTTTCTGTCCTCTTTTGAAGACCGTTTCCGGTCGTGAATTACGACAGATTTTGGTATTGAAAATAAAATTATGGCGGGACACTCGTTTCGCGAGATACCGGAAATCGTCGGCGTCAGGATGTGATTCTGAATTCAAAAACAATTTCATTCCTTGCATTCCGCCTTTCATGTGGTCGCGGAGTGAATACTCCGCCGCTCTGTCCCTGTTTCTCATCGATTCTGCCGAACCGTGATTCAGGTTGCGGCTGCGCTGGAATGAGGTCTGCTCTCCGTTTTCAGTTTTTTGAGGTTTGGAACGCATGTGTCTCCTCCTTCCCCTCTTCACAGGTGATGCCGTCTCCGAATTTGAAGCAATAGGGCATGGATACGGGGGAGTGCCCCTGAAAGGGGATCTCTCCGAATATCGCCTTTATGACTGCCGCCTGAACGACCGGACTGTTTGAATAGGCGTTGATATAGGTGTCCGCGGAATCGACGTCATACAGATAATAAGGAGTGCCGAAGGAAATAATCAGACGTTTTTTCAGCGGTGCCGCCATGAATGCCCAGATTGTGGAGTCGAAACCGCGCGGATCGCCGTAGCGGGACTGCGCACAGCAGATGAGGATCGTCATATCATAGGCGTCCGGCACCATGCTGACCGTATGGAAAAACTTGAATGGCAGGTAATTCACTTCATAGCCGCGTTTTTTCAGTTCCTCCCAGAATGGAATCATGCTTCCGTGTCCCGCGGGGACATCCGGGGTGGAAAGAAGCAGAATTTTAGCTCCTTTGTCCAGTTTCAGAGGGAGCAGTCCCTTTTTGTTCCGCAGCAGCGTGATGCTTCTTGCCGCGATCTGCTCCGCCGAGATCCGGTTGCGCTCCAGCATGTCGGCGAGCGGTTCGCTGTCGTCCGGCTGTGTCTTGGGAAGGTGGAGGTTCAGAAGGGCTTTCACGGAGAGAATCCGTCTGACGGACTCCTCAATCCGTTCCATTGTGACTCTGCCGTCTTCCAGGGCGCGTTTCATTGTCCGGAAAAAGACTTCCGCGCCGGGGAAGAGGAAGAAGTCCACACCGGCATTGAAAGATTCCAGAATCCTCTCTTCCTGTGTACTGAACCATGAGGAATAGCCCGCCATGCTCATGGAGTCGGTCATGATCAGCCCCTCGAAGCCGAGTTCTCCGCGCAGAAGATCCTGAAGAATGTGTTTGTTCAGGGATGCCGGACGGTAACGCCCGTCCCGCGGATCGGGCTGATCGAAGAAGGGCAACCCGAGGTGTCCGATCATCATGGTCATGACGCCCGCATCAATCAGCGCCCTGAAGACTCTGCCGTGTTTGCGGAACCAATCTTCACGGCTGAGCGTGTTCAAACTGGTGACATAGTGCTGGTTGCGGAAATCCACGCCGTCGCCGGGGAAGTGCTTGGAACATGCCGCAACTCCGTTGTCCTGAATTCCTTTTGTCAGCTCGACGAGAAAACGCGACGCATATTCCGCATTGTCTCCGATGGAGCGGACATTCGTGACCGGGTTATAAGGATTGAGATTGAGGTCGGAGACGGTGCCGCAGATGAGATTGATTCCTGCAATGCGCGCTTCTTCGGACATGATCTTGCCGAATTCATAACATGCCGCGGGATCAAATGTCGCGCCGAGATTCATCAGGCGCGGCACTTTGGTGAATCCGGCGATTTCCTCTCCGAGCCCCGACTCGTAATCTCCGCAGAAAATCGGAGGAATCCGCATTTTGTTTTCAAACGGACCGGTGATTCCCCGTGCCGCTTCGGACTTTTTCATTCCCGGCGCAGGCGGCTTTCCGTAGTGTCCGATCCAGATGATTCCCAGGGGATATTGCCTGAGATACGCCTCGTAATCGCTGTGATCGCTCATGATGCGCGGGGCGAATTCACAGTCGAGCTGACCGATCTTCTCATCCGCGGTCATGCCGGATAAAGTCTGTTCCACCCATTGCCTCTGTGACTGATTCAGGCGATTGAACATAATAAGGTCCTTTTTGCATGTTTTTTTGATTTTTTTGGCAGTGAAGCCGCTTGCTGTTTCTATTAATTATATTATATTTTCCGAAAATGGGAATAACGAAAATGGCAAAAAATTTGACCGATTTGACCCGATGAGTTATTTTAACGATCTGACATTCAGTTATGTGGGGGCGCAGGAAATCTATTTTCACATGACCCGCACACAGTTGCAGCCGAGCTGGTTCTGGAGTCTGGAATACTGCCGGAAAGGGCACTTTGTCTTTGCGAAGAATTCGGAAGTTCCCGTTGAAACCGAAACGCCGGCAGTATTCTGGATGTCGCCGGGAAATTATTATGTCTACGGTTCCCGGGACAATGGGGGGCGCAGTCATGCCTGGACGAATTGCTCGGGGGCGCGGGCGGAACGCATGATTGGTGCTCTGGACCGCATGTGGCCGCGGGGATATCTGACTCTGTCGCCGGAGGATGAAGTCCGTTTCACGCCGGTCTACATGCAGATGCAGGAATATATCTACACCCGTTCCAGAGAGAACCATCACAAGGCTGTGCTCTGCATGGAGGAGCTGCTCGGGCAGCTGACCGGAATCTATTTCCGCGAACACGGCCAGCCTTTCATCAACAGCAAAATGGACAGCCTGATCGAGAAAATCCGTTTTTCCCCGCTTTCCGATTATGATTTCAAGGAGATCGCCGCGAAACAGTTTCACATGTCTTACAGCGGGTTCCGCAAATTTTTCAAGCGAATCAACCGGATCGCGCCGCATGAATTTGTCATGATTCACCGGATTTACTATTCCATGGAACTTCTCCGGAACAACGAACTCCAGATTCAGGAAGTTGCCGCGAAATGCGGCTTCAATGATTTCAGCACCTTTTCCCGCCTTTTCCGAAAGAAGACCGGGCTTTCGCCGTCGCAGTACCGCAGGAACAGACCGCTGCCCTGAATCCTCCGTCCTCATTGTCCCTGCGATGCTTTCCCCGATGCCGGAGAGAACCCGGGAGAACTGCGCTGAAACTGGCGGGAAGGGCGCGCCGTTCCACTGCGGGAAAATTTTTTATGAACAAGTCGTCTGTTCTGAAATTGTAAATTTGCCAATCCGGTGTATTGTATCAGTTCCTAGTGATGAGAATCAGCCGGGAGAACTGAGAGGGATGGAATTTCATTGTGACAATCTGCTTTTGAATATTCTTATTTTTGCTGCCGGCTTGTGGTTTCTGATCAAGGGGAGCGATGTTTTTGTTGACTCCGCCGCGGCGATTGCCCGGATCTGGAAGGTTCCCGAGCTGGTGATCGGGCTTACCCTTGTCAGCATCGGGACTTCTCTTCCCGAGTTTGCCAGCAGTCTGTATGCGGCATGGTGCGGCGAGACGGATTTCATCATCGGCAATGTCATCGGGAGCAATGTCACGAACATTACTCTGATTCTCGGCGCCGGAGTTCTCGGCGCGGGGACGCTTGCATTTTCCCCCCAGCTTTTTTCCCGCGACGCCATACTGATGCTCGGTGTTTTTGTAGTCACGAACCTGATGGTGTTTTGCACGGACGTGCAGGGGAGGGAGGGGATTCCCGTTCACGGAATCAATATCTGGTCCGGCATTCTTCTTCTGCTGATGGGAATCGGATATTGCTTTTTCCTGTTCCGTTCCGCTGCCGAGAATCCGGCGGAAAATCCCGATTCCGAGCCCGGACACTCTTCCCCGCTGAAATCGTTTTTATGGCTGGGAACCGGTCTTGCCATGATTATTGCTGGATCGAAGGCTCTGGTGGATACTGTGGTCTGGGGCGCGGAGCAGCTCGCAGTCGATACGATGATTATTTCAGCGACGCTTGTCGCGTTCGGGACCTCGGTTCCGGAACTTGCCGTGACGCTGACGGGCGTTTTCAAGAAGCAGCACGACATTGCGATCGGAAACATCATCGGCAGCTGCAGCTTCAACATACTTCTGATCCTCGGCGTCTGCGCGCTGGTCACTCCGCTGGGAATCAACAGTGCTTCGGGTGTCATCAACGTTGCGATGATGCTTGCCTCGGGGATCTTTCTGATCACGTTCATGTCCATGGAGAAGAATTCGCTCTTCCGCTGGCAGGGCGTTGTGCTTCTTCTGCTCTACTGCGGATTCCTGATTTATAACTTTAAAGACGTCATCAGCCGCTTTTTATAGGATTTCTGACGGTATCCGATTGTAAAAAAGCAGAATGAAATGTAGATTATCACGCAAAATAAGGAAAAAACTAACATACTTAAAATAAGGAATTTGATTCATGAGCAAGATTTATGCCGAACACATCTTCACTTCCGAATCCGTTTCGGAAGGACATCCTGACAAGGTCTGCGACCAGATTTCAGACGCCGTCCTTGATGCGTGTCTGAAACAGGATCCCGAGAGCCGTGTTGCGTGCGAAACGCTCTGCACCACCGATCTCATTGTGATTTCCGGCGAAATTACCACGAAAGCGAAAATCAACTGGGAGGAGCTTGCACGCGGCGTTGTCCGCGACATCGGTTACACCAGCCGCGACATCGGTTTTTCCGCCGAGGACTGCAAGGTCTTTGTCTGTGTGCATTCCCAGTCGCCTGATATTTCCCAGGGCGTTTCGGTCGGCCAGGGGCTTCACAAGGAGCAGGGCGCCGGCGACCAGGGAATGATGTTCGGATATGCCAGCAACGAGACTAGGGAGCTGATGCCCGCCACGATTGTTTATGCGCACAAAATCGTGCAGGAGCTTGCGCGTCTCCGCAAGACGCAGCCGAAGAAATACGCATTCCTGCGTCCCGATTCCAAGAGCCAGGTTTCCATGCGCTACGTGGACGGCAAGCCTGTTTCCGTGGAAGCGGTCGTCGTTTCCCACCAGCATACGCCGGAAATGAAGCGGGAGGAGCTGGAAAAACTTGTGAAGGATGTCGTGAAGAAAGTCATCCCCGCGAAATATCTTAAGGGGAAGGTGCAGTATCATATCAATCCGACCGGCCGCTTTGTGGTCGGCGGTCCCAACGGCGATACCGGGCTGACCGGGAGAAAAATCATTGTCGACACCTACGGCGGAGTCGGCTCTCACGGCGGCGGCGCATTCTCCGGCAAGGACCCCTCCAAGGTGGACCGTTCCGCCGCTTATATGGGACGGTACATCGCCAAGAACATCGTTGCTTCCGGACTGGCGGAGAAGTGCGAAATCCAGCTCGCTTACGCAATCGGCGTGGCGCAGCCGCTCTCCATCAATGTCGATACCTGCGGCACCGGAATTTTCGATGACGACGCAATTCTTGAGAAGGTGGTCCGTGCGGTGTTTGATATGACTCCTGCCGGAATCATCAAGACTCTTGGACTCAAGAATCCCGACACCTGGTCTTATCGCGATACTGCGGCTTACGGTCATTTCGGACGCAGCGGTTTCCCGTGGGAGAGAGTCGATAAGGTGGAAGCGCTTCTCAACGAGGCGGAAAAATACTGTGACGACGACTGCGAATGCGAGTGCTGCTGCGGGGAGCACGACCAGGAAGAGGAAGAGCCTGTGAAACCTGCGAAGAAGAGCGCTGAAAAGAAAAACGCGAAGAAATCCGCAGGAAAAAAATAACTTCCGGAAGGAATATTCATGGCTTCTGAAAAATTAAAGGTGCTGGGTGCCGGAAGTACGCTTCTGGATATTCTTGCCGGAGTGGATGACGCCTTTCTCGCCGCACATGTCGCCGGAGAGAAAGGCGGAATGAATCTTGTGAATTCCGAGACTCAGCACGAATTGATCGACAAGCTGGGCAGTGCCGGCATGTCGAAGGCGATTGGCGGTTCCGCATTCAATACGATTTCCGCTTTGACCGTGCTTGGAATCAGAACCGCATTCATTGGAAAACTGGGCAGGGATGAAAACGGGTGCTACTATACGGATGCCTACCGGAAACTGGGGGGAGACGTCTCCTCTTTCAAATATACAGAGTCTGCGGCGACGGGAACCTGCCTCAGTCTTGTCACGCCGGATTCCGAACGGACCATGCGCACTGATCTCGGCGCTTCGGCGACGATTCATGTCGATGACATTTCCGATGCCGACTTTGAAGGCATTACGCATGTCCACCTGGAAGGATACCTCCTGTTTTTCATTGATGTCGTGAAAAAGATTCTGACGCTGGCGAAAAAGCACGGCTGCGTCGTCAGTTTTGACTTCGCCTCTTTTGAAGTGGTCCGGCTTTTCCGTTCGGAGCTTCATGAACTTCTCGAAAAATATGTTGATATTATTTTTGCGAATGAAGATGAAGCGAAGGAATTCTGCAAATATGAGAAATTCTCTCCGGAAGCAGTTGCCGAAAATCTGTTTCATTACTGCCCCGTGGTTGTGGTGAAGCTCGGCAGGGAAGGTTCCTTCATCCGGGAAAACGGCGTGAACCATCAGATTCCGCCGGTGCTGGCTGAGGCGGTGGATACAACCGGGGCAGGGGATCTCTGGCAGGCGGGGTTCCTTTACGGATATTTGAACGGATACGGCGTGGAAGCCGCCGGAAGAATGGGTTCCGTGCTCGGTGCGGAGATCGTCCGGGTGTTTGGCGCGCAGATTCCGCCGGAACGCT
This sequence comes from uncultured Lentisphaeria bacterium, assembly GCA_949282305.1. Lineage (GTDB taxonomy): Bacteria > Verrucomicrobiota > Lentisphaeria > Victivallales > UBA1829 > UBA11452. Next base: position 46,023 of record CASDPB010000076.1, read on the forward strand.
GGCCCGCAATCAGAGAAGAGTTTGAAAAAATAAAAAAACAATATGCTGTAAATAAGGAATGATTGACTCATGGCAAAAGCAAAGACTGTCACCAGAACAAAAAAAGCGACGGCTCCCGACTACAAGGTAAAAGATATTTCCCTTGCCGCCTTCGGGCGCAAGGAACTCGACATTGCGGAAAAGGAAATGCCCGGGCTCATGGCTGCGCGTAAAAAATACGGCAGACGGAAACCTTTGAAGGGCGTCAGGATCATGGGCAGTCTGCACATGACGATTCAGACTGCCGCGTTGATTGAAACGCTGGTGGAACTCGGCGCCGATGTCCGCTGGGCGTCCTGCAACATCTTTTCCACGCAGGATCATGCCGCCGCCGCGATTGCCGCCGAAGGGATCCCCGTGTTTGCATGGAAAGGCGAAACCCTGGAGGAATACTGGGAGTGCACTTATCGCGCAATGACATGGCCGGATGGTTCCGGTCCCGATCAGATTGTGGATGACGGCGGCGATGCCACATTGCTGATTCATCTCGGAGTCAAGGCGGAAAAGAACGCGAAATTCCTTGACGGAAAACCGGAAAGTGAAGAGCAGGGGGTGATTTTCAGGCTGCTGAAACGTGTTCTCAAGGAAAGACCGGGGCATTGGACGAAGGTTGCGAAGAAGTTGCGCGGTGTCTCGGAGGAGACGACTACGGGTGTGCACCGTCTGCTCCAGCTTGAGGAAAAAGGCGAGCTCCTGTTTCCCGCGATCAATGTCAATGACTCCGTTACCAAATCCAAGTTCGACAATATCTATGGCTGCCGCCATTCTCTGACGGACGGCATCAAACGCGCTCTTGACGTGATGCTCGCCGGAAAAGTCGCATGTGTCTGCGGTTACGGCGATGTCGGCAAGGGGTGTGCCGAGGCTCTGAAAAATGAGCGCGCGCGGGTTCTTGTGACGGAGATCGACCCGATCTGCGCGCTTCAGGCATGTATGGCGGGGCTTCAGGTCGTGACGCTTGAAGAGGCGCTTCCCGAGGCGGATGTCTATGTGACGACAACGGGCAATGTGGACATTATCACAGCGGAACACATGGCGAAGATGAAAGACCAGGCGATTGTCTGCAACATCGGTCATTTCGACGATGAGATTCAGGTTGCGAGACTGAAGACTTACAAGGGCGTGAAAGTGACGGAGATCAAAGGCTGTGAATGCCCGGTTCACAAGTTTACATTCAAAGACGGTCACAGCATTTACCTGCTTGCCGAAGGGCGTCTTGTAAATCTGGGATGTGCCACGGGCCATCCGAGTTTTGTGATGAGCTGTTCCTTTACGAATCAGACCCTCGCGCAGATCAAACTTGCGACGGAAAACCTGAAAACGGCGGTTTACCGTCTTCCGAAGGAACTGGATGAGGAAGTTGCGCGTCTGCACCTTGAGAAACTGGGTGCTCACCTGACGACTTTGACGAAGAAGCAGGCGGATTATATCGGTGTTCCCGTGAACGGTCCGTATAAACCGGAACATTACAGATATTGATTTGTCTGACAAGATGCCGGAGGATGAAGGAAATACCGTTATTTTCCTGAATAAATTGAATATTTTTTGGAATAGCGCTTGTAATATGCGAAAATGCACGTATAGTATGAGCCTACAAGATAAAGAAAGCTATCGCGGGGTAGAGCATTGGTAGCTCGTCAGGCTCATAACCTGGAGGTAGTAGGTTCGATTCCTGCCCCCGCTACCAATAGAATATCAGCCGTCCGAGTGATGGCTTTCTTTTTGCCCGGATTTCCCCTTGCACAGCAACGTTTTGCGGTTTTGCGCCAGTCTCTGCATCCCTCGAAAAACCGTTAAAATCCACCGAAAACGTCTCTCCGTCTCCGTTTTCTCTTTTTGGAGAAGGACTTGGTCCTTCTTTGTAACTCCTTGAATATCATCATAAACTCGTTTTCTTGTTTAACTGCGACACTTGATAACCATTTTTCAATAAAACGCAACTTTGAGTCTTGACCTTTAAATGCAAAAAAATCCCGACTACCACTCAATGCTGAATGACAACCGGGAATATTGTTTTAATGCTTCAGCCTTTCAACACCGCAAGCGGCATAAGGCGTACCAGCGGAGTCACCAGATCACGTTCGGAATCAATGACATCCTCAATAGATTTATATGCCTGCGGAGCCTCGGAAAGATCCAAATACCCTTTGTTCTTTCCGTATTTCCGATAAGGTTTCCATCGCTCACAAACGATACCACTCATCGCTGAGTCACACTCTTCCACCGAAAGATTGGTGCATGCGGCGATACGGCTCATGCGCCGTCCGGCCCCGTGAGAGCAACTCATAAACGAATCCAGATTTCCCAATCCCCGAACGATATAACTTGCCGTTCCCATGGAACCAGGAATGATTCCGATTTCATCCTGCTTCGCACTGGTCGCACCCTTGCGATGAATACAAAGCGTCTCTCCGAAATGGGTTTCAAAAGCGGCGTAGTTATGGTGGATGTTGACCTCACGTAAAAAATTTGTTTCGGGAATAAATCCGGCAATGGTTTCTTTCATCACCGCCATCATCCGGTGGCGATTTTCCTGTGCATAATCAAGCGCAAACTGCATGTCACGGAAATAATTGTGTCCATCCGGCTCCTGAATCGGTAAAAACGCCAGATTCGGATCGGCAAGCTGTACATGGAAACGCTCGTTCAATGCCCTTGCCCGGTGATGGTAAAACTCCTCTATGCGTTTTCCCAGGTTACGGCTGCCGGAGTGAATCATCAGCCAGACAAACCCGGTGTCGGACTTCTGGATTTCGATAAAGTGATTGCCACCGCCAAGAGTTCCAAGATTTTTCCGGTCAAGCGCATTGGCAAAATTGGCTACCTGTCCATTTTTGTCCAGATATTTTTCAAAACCATCCCAATTTTGCGGTTCCTTGTGGGAAACGGCATCTCCTACAGGAATCCTCTCTTTGAGTTTTTCCTGAATCATACGCCGAAAACTCATTTCCATCAGACGTTCCGCCGGGATATCGGTTTCCACTGCCACCATGCCGCAACCGATGTCTACCCCAACCGCACTGGGAATAACTGCGTCTTTAACAGCGATCACTCCGCCGATCGGCATACCGTATCCCTGATGGCAATCCGGCATCAAAGCCACGTGACGCACCAACGCCGGGTGCATTGCAAGATTTTCCGCCTGTTTCAATGCTCCGTCTTCAACTTCTTCGCACCAGCTTTTGATCGGGATTCTGTAATTTTTCTCGTTTTTGATCCACTTCATTTTTTTACCTCAATAATATGTTGTCCGTTTTGTAAATTGTTCACATCTATTTGTACATTCATAAATTTCCGGATTACTGCTATGTTGGTTTCCGTGTGTTGACTTGGCGACACAGTTAGGAATTTTCCTCCGGCTCCCAAGGCCATAGGCAACAACAACTGATCGGCCAGAAAACGCCAAACCGGAGCTGCATATTTCTGATAAGATTTGACCATACCAATCACTCGTTTTGCGACTACGGTTCTGGACTGATTAAATTCTCCGCATACGCTGAATAATTCAGTAATATTTTCATATTCCAATTTGGCCAAAAGCACATTGCCCGGACCGCAGGAATCCACTTCCGTCTGCGCTGTCTCAAACTCCGGAAATTCACGTTGAGCCAACGCCACTTCATCACTGCCGATTTCGGATTTGATGCCATGACTAATTGCGGTAAAAGCAGCTTTTTTCAGCGTGCCGGAACTCATGATCTCCAATTTCTTCCACTCCCGCAACGGTGAAATATCAAGGGTGATCTTCCCTCCGCCAGCGGGATAAAATCCGACTTGATCCAGCGTAGCAGACGCCTCAATTCCCATGCGTTGCAAACATGGCAGGTAGACTGACTGGAAAAAATCGAATATCGGTGCATTTGCCACATGAGTTCCGCCGCAAATCTCGACTTTCGATTTTTCGTATCCGAACAAGAGACATGGCAATACGGTTTGTGCCACCAGAATCGCACTTCCGGCAGTTCCGACAACAAAATGGTAGTTGCCGGGAGCTATACTGCCGGGGGTAAAGATCATTTCCTGCGAATTTAATTCTGCACCGTTCAAAACCCCGCCGGTGATTTCAGCGACCGCTTTGGCGCAAGTCAGGTGTTGATACATCAGCCCCGGTTTGCGCCGATTTTTACGGATGTCGGTAAAGTGTACCGCTTCGCCGGTCACACTGGCCAAAGTCAGTGCGGTGCGAAGGATTTGTCCTCCGCCTTCACCAAAACTTCCATCAATTTCAATCATGGCTTGTTTCCTTGATTACAAGTTCATAAAATACGGATTTACAGATAAAGATCTGGTCATTGCAGAACCGTTTCTTTTCTATATCCGCCATGCGTTGCAGAAATCCCCGGAAATTTTCCTGCAAATATTTATTCCACAAAGTGATGAACCGTTCGGCGTCAGTTGCAGGCAGTATAACACCGGAATGTCCGCCATGCCAGTCGAAATTTGGGATCTCCTGCTTGAGAACATCACTTGAAAGGAGATCAAAGGTCTCCGGATTGATGATCACGTCAGCCTTGTAGTCGCAATAAAAGACTTTACGATTATCCCCTCTCCAATCGCTATCCTGATAAGGAGCCGAGGTTATAGTACCGCTGGCAACGATACCATTGATTCCACAGCCAACTTTCAACATGAAAAATCGATCCCCCTCGGAGATGTCGCTGTGATCCCAAACGCTCCAGTTTGCATCCTCCTCTGTTTCTATGATGGAATTCAAAAAATCGCTCATTGAATACGATGAAATTGCGGGATTCCATTTGAATATTACGGTGTTCATTTTTTCCTCCAATTGTATTTTTTTTGTTTATATTACCTCTGTTAACTTGAGTTCCAGAAAACATGTTAGCAAAAAGCGTGCCAACTTGTCGAAAAATAAAAAATTACCCTAAAAACCGGTTTTCTTCTTGAAAAAAACTGTATAACGCTATATTATTTTCTATAAAAACAATATAAATCCTATAAATAATTATAAAAATGAAAATTCTGATTTCTCTTTTAGGCAGTACACTGGATGCTCACGGACGCGGCAACGGCCGCTGGAATATGTGGCGTCCGTCGGTTGCGTTGGCGATGCAGGAAGATCTGCACTTTGACCGTTACTATCTGATTTATCAAACCAGTTTTTCCGATCTGTATGAACGTATCAGGGCTGATATTGCCACTTGTTCCCCGGATACGGAAGTTATCGGAGAAGTTATCGACTTCAATAATCCATGGGATTTTGAAGAGGTTTATTGCAAATTGCATGAATTCAGTCTCGACAAGAATTTTTCCGCTGATGATAACGAATATTATATTCACATTACCACCGGAACCCATGTGGCGCAAATTTGTCTATTCTTGCTGAATGAATCCCATCACCTGCCGGGGAAACTGATTCAAACCCAGCCGACCCGAAGGAATTGCGCCGCCGGAAGTTATAATTTGATTGATCTTGACCTTTCCCGTTACGATCTCTTGGCTAAACGTTTTGCCGAAGAACGCCGTAACGATCTTGACTTTCTAAAATCCGGTATTTCCACCCGCAACCGTCGTTTTAATACGCTGATCGAAACGGTTGAGCGGGTCGCCATCCGTTCTGCAGAACCATTGTTGCTTACCGGACCGACCGGAGCTGGAAAATCACAGCTTGCCCGCCGGATTTTTGAACTTAAAAAATTGAATAATCAAGTCAAAGGCAATTTTGTTGAGGTCAACTGTGCGACTCTGCGCGGCGATCAGGCGATGAGTACACTGTTCGGTCACAAAAAAGGAGCTTTTACCGGAGCGGTAGCTGACCGTCCCGGCCTGCTGAAAAGTGCTGACGGCGGTGTTCTCTTTCTGGATGAAGTGGGGGAACTTGGACAGGACGAGCAGGCAATGCTGCTGCGGGCGGTCGAAGAAAAACGCTTTTTACCATTAGGAGCCGACCGGGAAGAAAGCAGCTCATTCCAGCTGATCTGCGGAACTAATCGGGATTTATTCCATGATGTTGCATCAGGCAAATTTCGCGCAGACCTTCTGGCGAGAATCAATTTGTGGCACTTTGAGCTACCGGGACTTGCCGAACGCAGAGAAGATATTGAACCAAATTTGGAATATGAGTTACAGCGTTTCGCAGAAAAAAGCGGCAAGCATGTAACATTCAACAAGGAAGCAAGAACACGTTTTCTGGATTTTGCCCTTTCGCCGGACCAGTTATGGTCGGGCAATTTTCGGGAACTCAATGCCATGGTAACTCGAATGGCAACGCTGGCATCCGGAGGACGGATCGACCTCGATACAGTCAATGAAGAAATTGCCAGAAATAACCGTAGTTGTACTGCACCATTGAATGACGATTTGATTGAACTGCTGGGGAAAGATTATGAAGATCGTTTTGACCTTTTTGATGTAGTGCAACTGAAATATGTCATTAAGATCTGCCGCGCATCATCTTCTTTGTCCGAGGCGGGCAAAAAGTTGTTTGCCGTGTCAAGAACCGGAAAACGTTCAAACAATGATTCTGATCGTTTAAGCAAATATCTTGCCCGGTTCGGGTTAAATTTTCATTGTTTGCAATAGATAAAATCCCGACAGCCACTCAATACTGAATGACAATCGGGATTTGCGGTATTACTCCATGCCGAACTGTTTCCGTTGTTCCTGCCAGTCATCGGGGATGCCGGTGACCAGTTTTGCGAAGGTCAGTGTGTCCGGGGCTGTGCCGTTGAATATTGCCGTCACAATGTCCGGGGCAAGGTTGACCAATGAAAGCGTTCTGGCTACGGCTGAGCGGTCGATTTTTACGGCATTGGCGAGTTCCAAGACGGTGTTGAATTTTCCGGACTCCAGGAGCCGTGTCCATTGGCAGGCTTTCATAATGGAACGTGCCAGCGATTCGTTTTTGAACTCTTCAAAGCTGGATTCTGCACCAATGAGCATCACCCGCTTGCCGCTTTTGCGGAGCTGACAGGGAATGTTCATAAACACCGCTCCCGTGTCATCGGTTTCGATTTTATTCATTGCATTTCTCCATTCCGGCTTCAGTGAGCAAAGTCACGATGCCCTCTTTGTTAAAGTCAATTCTGATATGGTCATGGAAGATGGTGATTTTCTGCACAATGGCATGAATCAGCGCATACCGTTCCGCCGGACACATAACTTCCCACAGTGCGGTCAGATTTTCCAGTGCCTTGACTGCGATTGCGGAACCGGTGCCGAACTCTTCCAATCTGCTGTCTACTTGTGCCAGCATAGTCGGAGTTTTCAAAACGACGGTCAACTCTTTTATTACCAGCGTTTCAAAGTCGGCAGCCGGAATCCGCGGCGTGGGACAGATGCTGAAGTTGCGCTTGGTATCCTCGTTGCAGATGTAGTAACTGTATCTCCGGTTGCCATGTTTGACGGTGTGGCTCAAGGTGACCGCACCGCCGCAGTGTCCGCAATAGACCAGTCCGGCAAACGGCTGCAGCTTTGGACTCCGCCGTTTGGCATCGTACCGCAAATGTGAGTTCAATATCTTCTGCGCCTTATCCCATTGATCCTGAGAGATAATGGCTTTATGTTCTCCCGGATAACTGGTCTTTTTATGAGGGACACGTCCGATATACAGAGGACTTTTCAGCATCCGGTAAATCATCATATTGTTGATATGCTGCCCGTCATGCTTGACACCTTTCCGGGTTGTCCAGACTTTGCCGCGACAGCCGCGAATCTCCAGTTCTGCTGCCACCTCTTTTGCCGAACCGCACTCGTTGTACTTGTCGAATACGAACCGGACGATTTCTGCTTCTTTTTCGTTGATTTCCAGCTTATGGGTTACCGGATTGACATCGTACCCCAGCACCGGGTAACCGCCGCAGTGCATACCTTTCTTCTTCGCCGCCACCACCCGATCCCGTACCCGGTCGGCTATAATTTCACGTTCATATTGTGCGAAGGTCATCAGAATATTGAGCATCATCCGTCCTGCCGAAGTCGATGTGTTTATTTCCTGCGTGACACTCGAAAATGAAACGTCATGGGCATCGAAAAACTCCTGCAAGTCACTCAAATCGGCAAGGCAGCGTGTCAGGCGGTCGATTTTATAAATAACGATCATATCAACCTGACCGGCTTCAATATCTGCCTTCAGCCGTTCCAGAGCCGGACGGTTCAAGTTGCCGCCGGAATAGCCGCCGTCATCGTAATGCTGCGGCAGGCATATCCAGCCGTTGGATTTCTGGCTCGCAATATAGTTTTCGCAGGCTTCACGCTGGGCTTCAAGGGAGTTGAAGTTCTGGTCAACATCGACTTCGTGACTTTTCCGGGTGTAACAGGCACACCGGACGATTTTCTGCTGTTTGGTTTTTACCATGTTTTAATCCTCTCCGAGTTGAAAGAAGCGCTTGCCGTTCCAATGCGCTCCGGTTATCTTTTTTGCCACGGCACTCAGCGAACGGTAAAGCTGACCTTGGTATTCGTAGCCGTTGGTCCGGATGGTGACTTCGTGCTTCACATCGTGCCACATCCGGACGATTACCGTGCCGGGACGCAATCCGCGCTTTTTTGCCTGACTTGTCGCCGGATCATTATTTTTGATGATAGCGAGGAGCAACTCTGCGGACAGACCTCCGTAGAAGAGTTCCTGTATCCGGTATGCCAGCCGATGCCGCATAAATACCGGGCCATAACCTGGCGGTTCTTTCCCGTAGAGGTCGCGCCATTTTTCAACGAGTTCCGCTTTTGACATTTGACTCAGCGCCAGCAACTGCCGACGCACCGATTCCTGATTTTCGTTTGATGTTTCCATAAAATTCCTTTCCGTTTGGATTGGTCATATATAAAGCTTGCTATTCCTGTAATAGCAAGTCTCTTGTGACAATATGTTTCAGTTTGCAGCACTTGGATTCCGGACAACGATCAGCCGTCTCGCGGCATCGGCAAGTATCTTGGCAATATCGGCGATGACCGGCTTGGGCGTCAAACTCTTCTTCTTTTTAGAAACAGTCATACAATTCCTTTCAAATAATAGTTCGGTAATCTTCGACTTCGATTTGCTATGTTCTCGTTGGCACGCTTATGTATGGCAAAGCCAAACCAATGGAGGTATTTATGGCAAATGAAATCACAGTCGGGACAATGGCAGTCGCCAAAATCGGTCGCAATGAAATTCCGGTGGAAGTCATCGCAGTAGAGGACGGCATTTATACCGTCAAAAATAAAGCAGGCAAAGAGTTCAAAACCAAGCGGATTGAAGCACTGCCGACCGAAGTCTCATGCGAGGTTTTGAATAACACGCCCTCAAACGAGAGATTATCCGGTACACAAGATGAACCTGTGTCGAGCAATCCATCACAAAATAAATTAGCCACGTCTGTGGCTAATTATTCCGGCAAAATGAGTCTGCTTAATGCCGCAGTGGAAGTCCTGCGCCAGAATGGGAAACCGCTAAATACACGGGAGATCGTGGCAAAGGCAGTCGCAGATGGGCTGTGGAATCCCACCGGTGCAAAAACTCCGAACCAGACTCTCTATGGAAGCATCTTCCGTGAAATCGCTACAAAGAAAAGTCCGCGCATCGTCAAGAGTGCAGAAAAAGGCAAATTCCAGCTTGGATAATTATTTTATCACGGACAAGCAAGTCTCTTTAACATACCGACTCCTTCCGCCGCCCTCTCCTGGAATCGCCGCTCGGGGGAACCGTTGGATTCCAGGAGGATCGCAGTGATAACTCGCCTATCTCCCCGATTCCTTCCGCCGCCCTCGATGAGAATCGGTCGCCGGGAGTACTTTTTGCTCTACCGTCTCCGTCCGCTGTTGGCAATTCTGTCAATTTGTCAACAGCGGGATTCGAGATTTTGAAATTACGATTTCCCGGAGTTGACCATTGACAATATGACAAAATTATCCGTGCTGTGCGTCCTGTGATGACATCAGAAGAAGTTCCGGATTGACTTCAATAAAGCCCTCTTTCGGTCTTCCCGGCTTCCCGGTCTTTTCCGCCGGAAGCAAACGGCAGTAATGACGCGATTCCAGCAACTCCAGCATCTGCTTGAAACAAGCCTTTGTCAATCCGGTATTGCGGTAGACATCACGCACATCATGCCGTGCCGTCCGGTAATTCCGCATCATATAAGCAACAATTTTCCCGGCATCATTCGGCAACTGCATTTTGCGGATAAACAAATGACAGCGTTCTGCGTTTGCAATAAAATACAACATGAGTTCATGAGCGTTTTTCATGTCATCCAATTCGATTTTACCATGTTCCTCAACTTGAGAGATTAGCAGTGCCAGCCGCAACGTCTGTGACGTATAGCGGATCGCCACATCAAGGGTTTCATAATACAATCCGCCCTTATCGCTTTCACCCTCTATCTGCCGGTAATGCTCTTTCCAGAACTCTTTCGCTTCGGCAGTGATGCCGATGTATATCGGTTCGGTTTGGACATAACTGCGTTTCAGCAGACGCAATACCAAATCCCGGTATTCGTTCATGGTCCTGTCGGATATTTCATAATCATCAATATCCCGCATGAGTGTACCGTCTGCGTTGCGCTTGCCGACCCATGTTTCCGGGAAACAGTAAAGACAGCGTGAAGCAAAACCGCTGCAGAAGACTTCCGCCTTATCGCCCAGCATTGCCAGCATATCCGGCTGACACATCAGTACCAGACCAATGCAGGGATTTTTTACCGGCGTGATGGAACGTCCGGAACGGTCATAGGTCAGCGTTTTGGACCCGTCATAGCAGTCGAGAAATACCTCGTCATGAGCATCTCCGTCATTGCTGTAACGCAGACCAAGGATCATTTTCAGCTGAAGGCGTCCGTCATCGGAAACCACCGCCACCCGTCCACCGCATGCGGCAAGTTTCTGCAGCAACGCTTCCTGAGTGATGTTGTTGGTGAAAATATTCGGATTGGGCAGCATGGTTTCCAGCTTGGATTTGATAATATCTATCTCGGAACTTATCTCTTCTTCGTCCCTTTCCCCGATTCGCCCTTTTATAAGTTTATTGATCAGAAAATCCAGTCTCTTTTGCAGGATATCAGCTTTTTCCAGCTGTTTCTGATATTCCCTGCTCTGTGTTTCAAGCCACTCCCGAAACGGCTTCTGCACGATGCTGTCCACGGAACTCTTCCGTTCTCCTCTGGCAGCGAATATCAGCATATAGAGGTTAGCTCTGCCGGTCAATGAGCGTTTGAAACAGTAATGCACGTTCCGTCCGATCGCCAGTCCGACCAAGCCGAGTATCTCAGCGGCGGCAAGCGATGCCGGGACTTTGACAGCTTTGCTAATCTCATCCGCCATGTTCCGTATGACCGACGGCAAAGCGTGAAGCGGAAAATCCGGTAAAGTCGGCAAATCAATGTTGTTTCCGATAGGCGGCCATTCATAGCATTTTGCTTCTTCCGGAATAGCGTCCTTGATAATATTGATGGATTCATCAGCGTATGATTTCATGAATCTCAGTTTCCTTTCAAATTCGGATTCAAATAAAGAAGTCTCTGGAAGTTGCCGTTTGACCGCTGTATGCCGGGAGTCCTGGTCATCCGGCTTTCATTTTTACAGGCAGGGTCACAGCCGAGAATCTCCAGATTGTTGCGGAAAAGTTCATTTTCCACTTTGCTCTCCCATTCCTTTGCGTTATTACAGTTTACCGCCAGCAGACCGTGAACGGACTTATTGCCGGAGTAGACCAGCGCCGCAAACGGCATACCCTTGTCGAGCATTGCCATGTAGAACGCCAACTGATCCCGTAATGGCTTTGAGTCAAATTCCACTACGGCAAAGCGGTACTTCGCCACACAGCGGTCGCTCACCAGTGAGAGTTTGCCGTTTTCACGCTCTTCCGGGATACCGGTCAACGGATTCGGGCGGAAAAATTCAGCCATCTGCAAATCTTCCAGATGAGCAGTCACCGTGCGGACATTACTCTGTTGCTGACAATATCCTGCAACAGCGTCGCCGATATAGATCTTGTCATCTGGCTCATAGAGTGCGGAAAGCAACGCCGGCATATCTTCCTGACCGCACTCAAAATCAAGGCGGTATGGTGAGCGTTCCCACAACTCGCATTCCAAGTCGGATTGGGAATAATCCGCATAGGACGCAATGATAACCTCAAACGCTTTATCTCCGTTAAACGCTTTCCCGTGATGCGCCGGCAAGATCGGCACTCTGCCGGAATCACGTTTGGCATAATAACAAAGCGTTCCGATGGAGTGCTGTCCATGCAGATTTATCCATGCACGGCGGATTTGCTGTTTGTCCCGGTGACTTGGTGTCAGACTCCAGGCCTCAAAGACCTCGTAGGGAACGCCAAGATTTTTCAAGGCGATACAGATTGACTGCCACGATTTGGTGTCATCCGCCCTTGAACGGTCAATCTGTTTCAAGAGCCGTATTGCGTTTTCCGGCGTTTGCTCCAAGTGTACTTTGGAATGGGGGGCTTCGCAGACATTTGCTGCGACGGACGGTGAGAATGGTGTCATATTCGACATCTCCTTATGGTTACGAACACCACGGGATTGTGATGTTCTACCGGGAGATACCGGCGTGTCCGGGTTTGTCCGGGTCTTGTTGCATCGAGATAAAATGAAAAAAGCCCTGGCCAAATCAATGACCAAGGCTGAATATGGCAGTTAAAAATTTTTTGAAAAAAGTCTGCGTGTCCGGCTTTTGTCCGGATCTGTCAGGATTCCAGTTCTTCCCGAGTCCGGGCTTTATTTATAATTGCATCTGTTATCTCGCCATCTGTCAAGGCAATGTCCTCCGCCTTAAACAAAGGGATCAGTTTTTCCACCGCAAAATAGGAACGATTCTGCTTTCCGGTAAAATCGGCGGCAAGACTGCTGTTGTGTCTGGTTATCAGTTTCCGCAAATTATCAGCCGGAGCTTCGACATCGTCTTTATGGTACAGCTTTGCCATGACCGCACGGGCGGCATCCATAATTGTAATGAAACGCTCCTGTATGGCTTCTTTCAGTTCAAGATTTTCTTTTACCAGATGTTCATTGACCTGCTGATAGGATTCCCGCAGAGCTTTTTCGGAATGCCATTTCTGCTTGTAGAACGCTTCTTTATCCGACCACTCACGGGTCAGCAGATAATTTGTCCATTGAGCAAGAAAATTATCCATCATGAACGGCCACGCATTCGAGCGGGTATCAATGTAATCATATATGATATATGCGATTTGCCGTGTCTCTTCCGATGCCGTATAGATTTCATCGCAGATGCGGTTTCCGTATCCCATCTCCCATGTAAGAATCAGATTTTCACTGGCACTGATAAACTGTCTCGGCTTTTCCAGCAGACCTGTAAACACCTGAGGAAAACAATTTTTCAGCGAATCGAGATAATCTTCTGCGGACAATTCATCCGGAGTCGGTGCATAACTATCGTAATCACAATCGTATATGTTACACATGTGTGCCGTATAAAATTTATAAAAATCCAAATCCGGCAGAGTGCCGTCCAGCATCCGGCATAACGTGTCAGACGGCATTTTTTCATCTGCCAGCAGTTCACGCAAATATTCCAGAAGAAGCCGGATGCGTTTATCGCCGAAATCTCCTTCATTCAAATCTTTTGCAAATATTTCCATCAGCCGCCGTTGCGGTACGGACAGCTCAATCGTCTCTATTTTCATCGTCTTCATCTTTCAGGGTTATAAAGGTTTTCCACTGCGGACGGTAAATACCGTTCAGCAACGGACGTAATTTTGCGTAAATCTCTTCAATGGTACGTTTGAAGCCCTGCTTTGTTCTGCCAAGTCTCCGGGCGACAGCATCAATTCCCGGCTGTTCATCATTGTAATACAGCATGCGGATAATGGTCTGCTCTTCAGCACTCAAAGTCTTTATGGCATCTTCGACTTTGCGGACAAATTCCAAATATCTGCGTTCATCATAATCATTGCCGACAAGTTCAACATTGACCTCGTCATTCCTGTTCCATGTAATATGCTTTTTGAGATTGCCGTAAACCCAGCGTTCGACAACTTTCCGCATATAAGTGGAAAACCGGGCTTGCTTATCAGGTTTGAAATTGGAAAACTTTTTGACAATGGCATAATTGCCGATTCCGACAAAATCTTCCATGGACAGACCGTAATATTTGAACGAGGTATTGATCGCCATCGACAATACCATGCCGAGATGAGAACAAATCAGTTTTTCCTGCGCCGCAAGATAAAGCGGATCATCCTCCGGATTTTTCAAATCCGCCATGACCGCAGCATACTCTTCCTCTGTGAGTTCCGGATAATTCAGCAGTTCGATGGCATAGCGGTACAAACCCGGATGCTCGTCATGATTCAGGTCAAGATGTACGGATTTTTTCGACTCCTCACTCACAGCAAAACCGCCTTACTGTTTTCAGAAGTTACGCTGAGATACCATTATTTTTGAGTGCCGATTCGACCGTATTGATAATGCTGCGAACTGCCGATGCCGGAATATCTGCTACTTTTGCGGCGGCGATTAAATCCTCGTCAGTAATATTGCGTCCTCTGCCGTTGACCATGGCAGTCTGTTCGCCATTGATTCCGGCAGAGGGAGTCAGGTCGTATGCCGGGGCTAAACGCCATTCAAAATTTTTGTTCAGCAGGAACGAGAAATTTTTGCTGTGGTCATCACGGTTGCCGCTTTTTACATTGAAAACCATGCGCCTGACCATCTCTTCCGCCTGCGTAATGTCGCGGGTCAGAACCAGTGTGAGTTTCAGCAGATTTTCATAATCCAGACAGCTGAACCGGTGCGACGCATGAAGCAGTCCGCACGCTGTATGCACATGCACCTTGCCCTGCGGAGTCCGGTCAAACCGCTGAACGCCGAAGTATCCGCCACCGTTTTTCGAGGGGAAAAGATGAGTTGGCGGCATATCAATCCCGGCTTCCTTTGCCGCCAATGAATAACGGTATTCCGTTTCGCCGGAGTTCAGTTTATCGTGCCGTTCGGAAAACTTAATGATCCACGGCGTAAACCCGGAAGGCGGATTTACTCCGCCATGAATGATTTTCTGCCGGTCATCGGAAACATATGCCACGATTTTCGGACGCGCTCCGCCGGATGAACCATTGAGTTTCAGCAGTTCATCCAGTACATCGGAATCGTTTCCGGCAAGGATCTTATCCACTTCTCCGGAAAGAGAATCCAGCTCCACATTTCCGACTTCTTCCGCCGCTTCATCGGCAGGCTCGTATTCCAATGCACCCATAGGATTGCGTCCGATCATGGAAAGCCGGGAAAGCGGCGTAATGGAATCATAGGAAAGAGCGCGTTTCCGCAATTTGCGGTCAAGCAGCAGACATCCCCAGCCATCCGGTAAGCTGTCATTGAACAAACCGAAAAGACCGTCAAAGGTGCGTTTTTCATCTTCAAACACGCCCGGTTTCAAGGGAAGTTTGAACGGCGAAAGGGCGATGCCGCTTTGCAGAAAATCAGGCGAATATTCAAAAAAGACACGTCCCGCATTTTCATAAAGCAAACCGACCATCCGGCGGATGCCATAAGTATTCAGATAAACGGAAAGCTTCATTTTCTGCGTGGCCTCTGTCTGATTTTTGGCTCTTCAAGATTGAAAAGCGACTGCGGCTTTTGGGATACAGCAAACAACCGGTCAAACTCTTCAAGCCGTCCCAGCACAAGAGCAATGGAAAGCAAGTGATGAAACTGTATTTCTCCGGTCTTTTCAAACCGCTTGATCGTCCCGACCGCCACGCCGACCCGTTCCGCCAAGGCGATCTGCGATAGATTCTGTTCGATCCGCATGGCACGCACCCGTGCAGCGCAATCCAGCATAACCTCTTGCGGCGTCCTCAGCAAAAGTTCTATACTCTGTTTATCCTTGTCCATTATCTTGTCCTTGCATGCAATTATTCTTGTGTTATAAGATAGCACACTATCCAATATAATCAAGGAAACAGCATAATATTTCCGAATTAATCCTTCGCCTGAATTATTCAAAAAAATATAAATTCATTGCAAGTGTTTCTGCGATAATGTGTTATATCGTATATAAAACTGAATCTTCCATCTTCGCATAGTTTGCCGCCTGTCGCGCCGGGCAGATAAGTATACGGGGTCGACTGCATAATCGCAACACGAGCCGTTTCCGGCCAACCAACGGCGCTTTTCATATCCGAGTCCGGGGAGCTCTTCCCCCTATATTTTTTCCGCAGATTTCCGGATTATTTCCTGGGATTCTTTCTTCTTACGCTACTGTGTTTCGTCGCTTTTTGTCTGGTGCGAACCTATCGCTGGTGGATGCACGGATAAGCATGTTTCTCCTTTTTCGGGAAATGCAAACGTCTGAGTTGAACCACAATATTCAGCCTCTTGCAAAAGAGAAAATGTCGTTGTATAGTAGTAACCATATTTCCATCCCATAAGGAAATACGATGAAGCGTCAGACGATGTCGCAACTTCTACAATTCATTCGGAGAAAACTTCTTCTGATATCAGTAGCATTGTTTTGTATTCTGCATCTTCCCGATAGACATTCCTCATAAATTACACTTTAAGAGTCTGGATTCTGCATTTGCTGCATCTAATTTACAAACCAGCCATGGATAAATTTGCAATTCTTGTGGCGGAGCCTCCGTTGTTGTTATTATATATTGAAAGTTTGGTTCGTTATTAGCAAGGAGTTCCAACTCCCGTGCAAAAGAGAAATAATAACGAAAAATTGCCGCCGCCAAATCTGAAACTCTTGGGCCATCATGCATAAGAAAACGCGGATGAGAACCTACCCCTCCTATAGCGGCAGTCATAACTGTTAAATCAAAACAGATATTCTTAGCGGCATTAAGTGCGGCACTTGACAGTGCGGCATTATTGTAAGAGCATTTCAGTTCAATATCTCCTCCTGAAAAAGAAATATCGCCAGAAACTTCAGCTCCAAGAATATAACGTATTATATTATCATATATATTTCTTACTTCCAATCTGGCCTGTTTTTCAGTTTCACGCAGCAAAGCTAATTTTTCTGTGCATTGTTTATGTTGATATTGAATATCTTCATATTCGCTTTTTGCTGCTTCTTTTTCATTGAGATCATATTCATAACGTTTGACAGCCTCAAGAATATTTCCTATTCTTGCAGCTCTGAGATTTTTTTCTTTATTGATTTTTTGCTTGAACTCTGCAAGATTTATTTCAGAGGTTTCCCAAGCAGATTTTAATCCATCTAGTCTTGTTTTCTCTTGTTTCAAAAAGTTAGCGAACTCGTTTGCAATATCTCTTTTGCGCTGCAATTCTAAACTAACAGCGGATGAAAGGTTATTTAGAGATGCTGTATCTATAGGACGAATATTCTGCAAGGCGATCTGACATCCCTCTTTAATTGCAACTGCTAATGGGGCACAACAATATTGTCTGGTTGGCTGCATTTGGGCAGCCATTTGTATTTCATCTAAATATTCTTCTGCAAAACTATCAGCCTTTTCTTTTTTCTCAAGTTCTTTTATTTCTCTTACATGCTGCCGATATGCCTGCAACGACTCGTTATACTGTGCCGCTTGGGAGTGGTACTGTCCGAATAATTCATCTCTTTTAGTTTGCAAGTCTGAAAGTTTTTCATTGTCCATATTGTCGAGGCACGCAGATACCAATAATTTTTCATAACGCGCATGTAATTCAGCTAAATACATTTCGTCTAATTCGGTTGCTGAATCTGCTTTTTCTCCGATTTTATGTATTCGCATAGAATCATAAGCAAGCATTGATTCTAAGGTATTGAGTCTATCCTTATTCTCCTGTAATTGTTTTGTCAATTCAGTTTGCAGAGAAATTAGTTCTATCTCTTGAGTAACTTTTGGTTCCAAAATAGAACGCATTATTAACATAGCTTGCTTTACCGAGAGTGCCGGAGAGCCGGAATCACTCAAGGTATTATCCCGCCATTCAGTGAGTTTGGTATACTGGCTGTCCTGATCTCTGGTAAGCCAAGGTAAAAGATGCTTAAATGTAAGTTTTTCCCGGTTAGCCAATGTTTCCAGCGGAGTAATCTTTGGAAGGAGTTCAGACAATCTCTGCTCAAATTGCGTAAAAGAACCTTTGGTATTATTGTCTTTCAAAAAGTCATCAATAGAATCTATTTTTTTTGCAAAATCATCTCTTATTTTCATAAATGAACGTGCAACACACCATGATTCCCCGTCCACAATAAAACGTCCTACAACATATCCATCTGGAAACTGTTGACTGATAGCGATTGCAACATTTTTTGATGCAATATGAGGTTCGCCAAATAAATACCGAATCATTCGGCAAAGGGTTGTCTTCCCCGTTGCATGTCCGGCAATCCGCTGGCCATCGTCAGGAGATGAATCTGTAGGTGCTTCTGCCCATATTATATTCAACCCCTTTCTAAATTCTATGCGCCGAATCTCATCTTCCGAAGAAGAAGAAAACTTTCGCAAAAAGCGGATTTCACAAATCCAAAACAATGGTTCTGAGCGTTCTGCGACCGGTTTGGCAAATGAAAAATCAATTGGTGCAGAAAAGAGTTCATCAGGCGGCATATGCAAATTCTCCTTTCTTCGCAGCGTTCAAGAAATCAGCAGGAATAACACTGTTAAACGTCTGAAAGCAAAAATGTTTCGGCTGAACAGCGTGCAAAAGTCTGATTGCTTCTATGGCATATTTTGAATCCATTTTTACATCATCTGAACCGCAGAAATCATTAATAAGCGTTACCTTCAAATCTTTGCCGATAGAAATCATATGACGTTCAATCATTCCCCGCAAAACAGGCACCATGGCTTCAGAATCTTTAATCCAATCCGGATAATTGCCAAGCCATGATTTTATGTCGGCTCTATCCGGCAATGCCTCTGCAACAGCTTCAGGTTTGTTCAGAATTGCCCATCCTGCAACAAGTTCTTCTAAAGACAATGTATTGCCGTCTCCAGTTTTCAACATTTCTGCAAGTAATGCCATATGATAAACAGGACGGCTTTGCATGGGCTTGCTGGACCGAACATGTACTGGCATTTCTTTCGCCAATTCTTCAAAAAGTTCGGCGATGTATGCATCTCCGTTATTATCTTCCTGGAACAGGATGTGCATACTTTTCAGTTCTTTCTGCGACACACCCCATTGCAAGTGGCTGAATGCCGTGGGGGAGAGAATAAAACTGTTCAGGATGACATCTGGATCTTTCAATCTTGCCTGAATATCTTTGATAGTCTTGTAAAATTGAACTTTCGGACTGGCTTTCCCCTCGTTTTTCAAACCATGCGGTTCAACGAACGATATGAATTGCTTGTTATCTTTTACGCACCAGAGAATAAAGTCCGGGTAGAAGTTGGCAGCTTCAAAAAATCCCATGCCTTTCCCTCTGCTTTGATTGCGCAAGAGGTAGATGTTATCCCAGTTTTCTTTCAGCGTTGTACCATGATTTTTCTGAAATTCTGCAAGATGTTTTACAAATCTGAATTCACTGGTATTGAGCATACAGGGCAAAATCTTTACCTTGTTGTTTTCCGACATAAAAATCGGATTGAACAAGTGACCGGAGAACTCAATCGCTCCGATATTGTTAAGTTCACCCAACCCGCTTTTTTGCAAATCTGCAAGAATCTGTTTCAGCGATGTTTCGAGGGATTCATCGCTTTCATCAAAGATGATCTGATATTCCTGTTCTTCCGGGATATTGGCATTCGCCGCATCCAGTATACGGTATTCCAAACGCGGTTTCATGTAGGCATTGTTGGATTCATCATAGAATTTTTTCAGATACTTTTCCAAGAGTGTATTGGCTATATCCTGGATTTCCTGAATATCCTGATAATTCTGCGGAGTCAACTTTGACTTCGGAATAAGCAATTTATACCAATCGGTTTCATGGAACAGGGCAACAATACCTTCCCATGAACAGTTGTAATTGTACTTGGCATTTCGGCGTTTCCAGTGTTCTGCCGCGAAATAAAGTTCATCGAAATCCAGAAAATCGAGCAGATGGCGCAAGTTGCCGTCTGAATATTTTGCATTTGCCTGATAGACTTGAGCATTGTCTCCATCAGAAACCATGGCTTGGATTCTGGGATACCAGTCAAGCACAATGGGATTTTTTACAATGATATCCGGAATGTCTCCGCTGATACAGGGGACAGGACCGTCTGTCTTGAAGTTGTATTCACGACCATTATCTTTACGCTGTTTCGGACAGAGGACTTTCAACTTTTTGTTATCCAGTTGGCAGACGGACATCGGCACTGTAATCACATTGCGTTGCTCATTACCGGGCAGTTCTTCTGCTTTCAGATAGTTTTTGAAGCTCACCATGGCATCGGCAGATACACCAAAAACACACAGCAATTCCAACTCAGTCAATCCATCCGGTCGTGATGATACATTTGAAATATGGTTGCTGCGTTTCAGTGACCACTGGTAGCCTTTCAAACGGACACCGCGCCCGAAGAGCTGTATAATCTGCGTCCCTTCGGTTTTGCCGACATTCAGCAATCCCAGAACGCTGACACGCCAGCAATCCCAGCCTTCGGCAAATTTTTTGGCTCCGATCAACAGATTGATCGTGGAATCAGAGTTTTTAATAGAGTCAAACATCGGCAATGCGGTATTGCCTTCCGCACGGACTTCCAGAAGTTCTGTAAGTTCACCGTTTTTTGCCAAACTGGTACAAAGTTCACTGGCTCCGCTTACGTTGATTTCTCCAAAATAAACAGTGGAATTGGATACTTTCAGCAGTATCTCTCCGGTATCGCCTTTCACACGTTCCAAAACAAGATGACCGCCACGCCCGGATGTCTGAAACAAATCTCTCAGGATTTTATCATAGATGATCGCTCCGGTCATGTCATTGTTCTTATTTTTGAACTGCTTCAGATGATAAAATGCCTCGTGAAACAAATCGTAGCCTTTGTCATCCATCAAGCCGGTTTCTGCGCCATTTTTAGTCAGCAAATCCACAATACGCTGTTGGAAGATATCCGGATGTTTCAGAAATTCGGCAAGGAATTTCAATATCCGGGCGATGTCAGACAATGCCACAGAGTCTTCTTTGGATTTCCCGGCAACGGAGTGACCGACCCAAACCCAAAGCGGCTTTTCGATGTTAAATGGTTTAATCTCCTGTTTTTTATCACAATATATGAACAACTGCTGGAAATATTTCAGCATACTGGCAGTCAGATACATATCTAATTGCGAATTATTCTGGATCGCACTGTCTTTGCTTTCCGGCAAATTAAAAATTTGATAGTCTTTGCCGTATCCGTCCTCATAAAACCAGCGGTAAGAGTAATCAAACAGGATGGCACGGGCGTATTCGTCTTCCAGCAGAGTACCCTCTACTGCCTGTTTGAATGTAGCGGAGTATTCAAAAGCAAACCCCTTGACACACATCATGGAACGATAAGAATACCATGCACCGGCTTCCTTCCCGGAAAGTCCAGCATGACCTTCATCAATAAAGAGTAAGTTACGATCACCCAAAGCGGCGGCGGAAACGCTTTTATCGCCGTCTTTTTCCGCCAGTTTCTGAACTTCCAGTGTATAAATCGCACTGCCATCGCCTGCACCTTTGCTGTAAGGCACGCAGTAGTGACCGGATTTATTAAATTCATCGGCATCCTGCGCACTTAATCTTTCATTAGGGGTAAGCAGGATGGTCAAACCATTATCCCGGTTGATGGTATTGTATTTCTTTTCGTAATAACGATACTGCCAGTAATTGGCTGTCATCAGAAGCGTTTTTCCTGAACCGGTGGCATTCTGCAAACAGAGTTTATTCAAGTCAGAGTCTTTGTAAGGAGTAACACGCAATCCTTTTTCTTCATAAACCTGATTGAATTTATCGACAAAATTATTGAGATCAGCCAGCAGCTTTGCCCGGTTGCCGAAATAACGGTCAAGGTAGATTTCCACAAAAAGAAGTGTCATCCACTGATAATACTTCCAGCGGATGGCATCGGAACGGGAAGAGTTAATCTTTTCGGTATGCTGAACGATATTCTTTTCATACTGCAACAGCATTTCCTGAGATATCCGGCACTCCGGCCAACCGAAAAAATCACCTTCCGCCAGTTCGTGATAGTAGTGATGCAGCCCGTCATCCGCAAGTCCATCCAGAGAACAGTTCTCCAGCCGTTCGGAAAGTTTGCGGAATGGGCGAAGCAGCTTTTTATGACCGCTTTTGCCCTGCACATACTGTTCAGAAAGCACATCAATGCCGAAAAGCTGAATCATGAAGAGATTCAGCACCAGCTTATCGTAAAAACCTCTCTTGTCAGACGTGCTGGCGGAGGCCGTTTTCTTTTTGCCTTTCGCCATTTTCAGCACTCCCCGGCAGTCCACATCTTTTTCAGAAACTCTTCTTCGATCAGGCGTACCTGAAATGTATCGGTTTCTTTCCGGTCTGCTCCGAGATTGTTGGAGCCATTGACATAAATAATATCGTATTCCGGAGTTTTTTCGTCCAGATTGAGCGTGCCGCTCATATACCAGTCCAGCATCAAATTATCCTGTTCCAGATTGCCGGTCAGGGTACGCCAGATGATAAGCACATTCTTTTTGCGGCCGTCATTGGGTGTTTGCGGATTAGCCGGAATCCAGCCTTCGAGTTTCTGAAAACGCCATTTCCCCTTGTTGTCCAGTTCCGGTTTCGTTTCCAACTCCAACCGCGTCTGTTCTCCGCCATTGGGCAACTCCGGATCAACCGAGCGTTTGAAGGTCGCTGAATAATTCTGGATTCGGTAATACTGCTGAATCCGCAGGCCGATAAGATAGTTGAAAGTTTCCACCAAGTCCACGGGGGAAACCACGCTTGCTTCGGAATTGGGCTGTTTGACTTTGAGCTGATAGCCCCACGGATTGGCAAAATCACGGATATTCAGCAAACTATCCTGCGCTTCCGCATCCAGCATATAGTGCAGCATGTAATCTTCTTTCAAACTGCCGGACATCTTTGACAAATTACCGTCTTTTTCCGGCATGACAAGATTATTCAGCGTATCTTCATAGCTCTCCAGCCGCAAGTATTTGAAACAATGGGAAATGCCATCTTCAATAATTGCTTGCCCGGTATAAACTCCAGAGGTTGTTTCTGGTTTACCGTCTTTCCAGTATGGAGTATAAACAATTTTCTCAATTCTCGGCTTTAAAACGGAGTTAAGATGTTCACCCATTTCGACAAGAATATATTTTCGTGTCCCTTTGTCCTCTCGATTTAGATTTATCACTGTGTGCGCAGTTGTTCCAGAGCCAGCGAAAAAATCCAAAAAAATTCCTGTTAAGGTATTCATTGAAAATAGGAGTCTTGTCAGAAGAGAAGTCGGTTTAGGATAATCGAATTTATTCTCTAATCCCAAATTTTCTAGTTCGATGCTACCATCGCTTTTAAGGCTTATAACAGATCGTAACAAAAAATCTTGAACTTCGCGTAAATATGTTATCGAACTTGGTTGCGTTTTCGTATCATTTGCATACCAGATACGTCCTTTCATTAGGCTTCCATCTGGTAAAATGAATTCTGAACCATTCTTTTCTGCTTCTTCAAACGTTTCTTTTTTCCACCGCCACCCTCTTTGGGGAATTGGAACGGCAACTTTTGTCACTGGGTTAACGATTTCATATCTAGGACCAAATGTCTTCGCATTTGGCCATGACATATTTATTTTCCCCCAAGGTTCATAATTTGCATCAAGTTCACAATAAAGAGTAATTCCGCGATCAAAACCTTGTTCTTTATAAAATTTCTTGAGTAAAAGTTGAGCTTCTTTTAGGGGAACTTTTTTCTTGCGCAGCTTTTCCAGTAATGCAAATATAGAATCTAAAGCACCCTTTTTCATGACATACTGAAAACCTTCAGCTCTGCTATTTTCATAATTTTTTGAAAATAGCATAATGTATTCATGGATATTTCCTATTCCTTTATCATTTTTAGGAATTCGCTTATTCCAGGAAATATTCTCGACAAAATTTTTTTCTCCGAAAGAGGAAAGCATTACTTGACCGAGATTTAATAATTCATTTTCATCACAGCTAATGAAATAACTTCCCGTATTTTCTAATAGCGGCATATTCAACAAAGATATTTGTTGCATCATAGAAATCCAAGTTGAATGGGCAAAAGAATCTTTGTATAGAAACTTCCCTTCAATCCGGTCTCGTTCGGTGTTGTAAGGAGGATCAATATAGGTGCATTTCACTTGTTCCTTGTATCGTTCCTGCAATAGATTAAGAGCCTGAAAGTTTTCGGAATGGATCAATACTCCATCGCACTGTTCATCAAATTCGGGAATGTATGATAGAAGTTTATTTTTAAAATTGCGGTCAAAAAAATGTGTATCAACCAGCATGGAAGAATGCTGTTTTAAAATTTCTTCCATCGTGAATGGAAATTGGAATACCCCCAATTCGTCACTTCTCGCAGAACATTCCCCTGCCGGTTTCATTGTTCCATGAGTCAAATCGACTTCAAACGTGTCTGTATCTCCGGTAAACTTAAAAATAATATACCAAGAGTCATTTTCAAGCAATTCCAGAAAACCAAGTTTTTCCCATTCTTTCCATTGTTTTTCGTTGCGTACAATTTCCGGATAGAACTCTTCCGGAATCCGGTCAAGGGTGATACAGTAATCACACTGGGTGATAAACTTCTTTTTGAGCCAGAGTTTTTTCTGGAAGTCTTCCAGCTGTCCGAGGAAATCAATGAGTTTACCGGCAATCTTGCGGAACACCTTGAGAAGAATCAGATAATTTTCCACACTGGATACATTGGATTGCTCGATATCATCCAGATTCATGATCTCGTTTTTGATATAGAAGTCCATTTCCCGCCGCAGGAATCCGCGCAGATTTTTGTGGATAAAGTAATCCGAAGTATTCCGGGCAGTGTATTGATAGAGATATTTACTCAGCAAAATCCGATTTTTTACCGCATCCGTCGGACAGGGATACTGCATAACTGTCATGTAGGAATCCAGACTGCACGGGCTTTTCTCATTCAGCAACTTCTGATTTAGATCATGACATGCGGCAATGATTTTTGCCGTTATTGCCAGCAGGGGGAAATCCCCTTTGTTTTTTGCACTGTATGCCTCTTTGACCAGAGCCTCATCTTCGGGAGTGATTTTATCGCTGTCTTCCGCCTGCCGGAATTCAAAATGGATTTCCAGTTCTCCGTTGCTGTCCAACTGAACCGGATTTTCAGCAGCAAGAAAAAATTCCCGTTTCTTGTTGGGATCTGCCTTGATATTGCCGTGTTCCCCCTCATCGGCATCCACCACCTTGAAATGAACCATCAACGGGGTATCCGGAATCCCGGCAAGGATTTTTTCCTCCCTGCCCATCTTATCAAATACCGTTGCTTTAGTAATATCAAAAGAGAAATTGTTGAAGTTTTCAGCGGTTTTGATATAATACTGGTCGGCATTTGCCCAATAGAGCATGACTTCTTCGCCACCATAAGGAATGGCATAAGGGCGTGCCATGCCCTCGGTTTCCCGCGTATGGTAACGCATGGAGACAAAATCCCCATTGTCATAATAACGGCTGAAGAAACGGTACAAATGATAATAAACGCTATCCTCACCAGTTAACGCAGAACCGGCTTCAGCCAATTTCTGCTGTGCCGCCAGGAACTCTTTTCCTGCTTTACTATTGGCATACATTTCTTTCAGTTTGCCATTTTCATCAAATGCATCTTCACCGATATTATCAATGACCTTTGCTCTGGCAGCTTCAAAATCATTCTGAGACCCTTCGACCTTGGCAGAATCGAAAGCGGACTTGATCGTGTCCAGCAATTCATTTTCAATAAACGCCGTGACCTCTTTCGCTCTGGAGTGCATAATCCGGTAAAAACCGAAATCCAAATCCGGCTGGTTCAGTTGAAAAAGCTCTTTCAGCTTATTGAGCAGCTGTTCTCTGAGTTGTTCGGTATTGGTCATAACTGAAGTTCCTTATTCGTAAGCAGACAACAACGTCTTATTTTCCGGAATCGTTGTCGGTTGGTGAGTCAAACGCTGAACGACATGCTGAAAACGTTTTTTGAAAAAAATAAAACTGGGACAGTCAATTCTGCACCAATCTATTTCAGCCGCATTGACACGGTTGTAAATATCCTTTTCTTGACACTTTAAAAATTGAGCAAGAACTTTTTTCCCGGAATTTGGGGATGCATCATTACCCGGCAGTTTTTCAAATCTTTCACTGCTCTGATATGGAGTATCCTGATAGTGGGCCAGCAACCAGCTTTCACTGCGCGGCTTGGGAATCATAGCAACACCATCGCGGTATTTATTGTTCAGATAAAAACCTGCTTCAATTGTTCTGACCAGTTCTTCATAATATTCTTGGGGATCAGATGCCTGAGAATTAGTATAATCACAGTCATGAAAAAATACCGCACCGCTATCACCCTTTTCCTTAGCCATCTTTCCCAATGCCTGAGCTTGACGCTGTATAGCATTCATACCATCATATTTCTTTTTGGCTCCTCTGGATAACATTGACTTGGGGGTATTCGGTATATCCCGGCACAAAGTTGACAAATCTGTCCGGCTGACGATATGATAACTATTGCGGAAGTCCTCATCCGTCACTTCCGCAGCCAATGCGGTCAACGCAGAAATCAATATTCCTGGTTTTTCATTCGAGTAGCCAATATCTGTGTTCCCTTCTCCTGTAAGCAAAAAATACATTATTCCTGCTCCACATTTACAGATTCAGCCATTTGCCGGGACAACTCAATCAAGTTGGTATCTCCCATGACTTCACCGGGACCAAGCACTTCAAGTTTCTTTGCCATGCCGTCAATTTCAAAGAATTTCTTTGCATGGGTGTGTCCTGCTTTGTCTTTATAAAGGAAGATCACACTGTCCTTGGCGGCTTCGTCAGTAAGATAGTTCAATACCAGTGCGCTATGGGTAGTCACCATGACCTGCTTGCCATTAAAATTCTGCAACTGATCCAAAAGTTTCTCTATCAACTCCTGATTGATGCCGTTTTCAATTTCATCAAAAATAAGGCATTTGTTATCAGAATAATATTGTGATAGAAAAACAAATAAACGAAGAGTCCCGTAACTAAGGTGAGAGGCATCAAAGTAGGATTTTTCCATTTCACTCAAAAGCAGATTCTTCCATCCAAAAGTCTGTTTGCGGATTTTATAGTTCTGAGCAGAAGGATAAAATGCCTGCAGTTTTTGAAATAAATCCATTTGCTGCGCTGTAGATAATGATGAAATAAATCCCACCAATCCCTTGCCATTCGATTCAACTTCTATTTGTTTGCTTTTATATTTTGTCTGGGAAGCCTGTGCGATTTCCGATGGATCAAGAACGCCAAAGACTTTCGTATGCAATAATTCATCGGGAGTTAACGGCATCGGTTGTAAAAAAGAAAAAACAGAACCTTCCTGTTTGAAATTTTGCGGCAAGTCAAAATTTTCATTATTTATTTTCAATTTATTGTCTTCAAACAATAGCAATTGTTTCTTCTCATCGTTTGTTGTTGTCAACAATGATTCGTAAGTACAACGCATTTCCTGAGTATTGAATCTTGCACACCAAGTTTGTGTCGCATTGCCGTCAACTACATCAATTTCAAATTCAATAGAACGTTTCCCGGAACCGATAGTAATAACATCAGAAATATTCCATTTGTGCCTGGCTAACCAATCGGATACGCGTCCCTGAAGCAAAGAACGAACGAAGTCAAAAAATTGCAATAATGTAGTCTTTCCTGCACCATTCAGTCCAATTAAGCAAGTAAATGCAGAAAGATTCTGCAATTCAAAATCTTCAAGAGATTTGAAATTTTTAACTTTAATCCTTGTAATCATAAAGACAATCCTTTCATATTACTTTCCAGAAAATTGTAAACAAAGGCGTGGAGGTAACATCCTGCACAAGTTTTCTTTTTAACGCCGTAAGAATAACTTTTCTCTTTACCTCATAATCCTCTTCTACATCATCAATGTTGCGGCGGACTCTGCGCTTTTTACGTTCAAGTGCATCCACCCGCTCCATGGCTTCAGCCAATTCATTCTGATTGCCAGCCAGTTCAACCGCATGCTTGGCAGAACGCAATTCCTGTTTTACCTGCTTCAACTCCCGTTCTGCGGCTACTACTTGGTCCTCTACCCAGCGGCTCAACTGTTCCTGCCGGGATTTGAAAAGTTCATTATTGCTTTCCATAGACTTTTGCATTGTTGAATTGGCAAGCAGTTCCATATCTGCACGCAACAATTCTGCTTTTTCCGCAGGTACGCTACGCAACTCATTTGTTACGGCATCAAGCTTAAAAAGTTGACTCAAAATCTCATTGGGAACACTCTCCATATCATCAGTGAGTCCGCTGAACAACAGAAAATCTTCTTTATCCAAACTGTTGATGGACAGATGATTCAATGACAGATATCCGGACTTTCCCTTCAAAGATTCCAAGACAGAGATTTTTGCCGGATAATCACTCAAGTTAAAAGTGACTTCACGGCACGGCACATCCAAGTTTTTTGCCTGTTCAATGCACCATTCCCCAAGGGCTGTATTCATGCGGTAGATAATCCCGCCATCAGCCGTATATCGTTGTTCTGCGTTTTCTTTTCGGACATCATTTTTAGGCTTGAGATGGTATTTGCCACATTCCACATTGGGATCAGGAAAATCATTCAAGTTGAAAGAAAGCATTTCATCGTTAAAATCTGCCTTGTTTCCAAGGACGACCTTCGTTAAGTTCCAGAATTTCAGCCCTAATTCGTCAAGCAGATGAAGTGCATCATCATAATCTATTTTCAAACGCCGGTGAACATCTTCATCGAAGTTTTCCAAAATTTGCTTTTTGACATTCTGAAGTTTTTCCGCAATACGGGCTTCCAGTTCCGCCTGAAGTTTATCAAAACATTCTTTTATTTCGGCTTCTGTTCTGCATTGCTGGTACAACTGCAAAATCTTGAGTTCCAACCCGGTAGAGTTGTCAATTTTACCGAGCACATCATCTGAAGCGCCGAAAATACCGTCAAAAAGCTGAAATTTGTGTTCGAGCAATTCATAAACCCGCTTGTCAGCCGCATTGCGTTCATTCAGAAAATTTATCACCACAACATCATACTTCTGACCATACCGGTGACAGCGTCCGATCCGTTGCTCAATTCTTTGCGGATTCCACGGCAAATCATAGTTAATTACCAGCGAGCAAAATTGCAGATTTATACCTTCTGCCCCGGCTTCTGTGGCAATAAGGATTTTGGCTTTATTCTTAAAGCGATCTATTAAAGCATGGCGCAACATAATGGCTTTACTGCCATCGGTATTCACGTTTGAGTCATATTTATTTTCCGCCATATACTCTGCATATATCTTTTCTGCTTCTGGATCACGCTTGCCGCCGCCGGAAAAGCAAACAACTTCACCCATATAACCATTTTGTTCCAGATAATTACGCAGATACTCCATGGAACGCCTGGACTCAGTAAAGATTACAGCCTTTTCGGCTGCGCCCAATTCCCGCATCTTTTCCCAGCCGTTTTTCAACGCCGTAAGCAGATGTTTGGTTTTGGTATCAGTTCCCATACCGGAAGACCAGACAATAAAACGGTCAATTTCGTTAATTTCATCCTGTAGTTTACGATAGTCTATTGTTTGAACTCCAGCATCTTCTCCCGGCGGAACTGCGACAACATTATCTAATTCATCGTCGTCTGATTGAAGTTCTGAATTTAGCATTATGTCATCGAGATACTCCTCAAAAATCTCTTCATCAAGCAAATCGGTATTCAGTAAATTTTGAGCGTTATCTGCCGTATCCTTTTGAAGCTGCAACAGCCTGTTTTTAATAGCAATAAGCGTTCCCTGCAATGCCACCGGACTTGAAGCTAACAGTTTTCGAACAAGTAAAACCATCAGATGTCGTTGCTGAGTCGGAAAAGCGTAGGTGTCATCTTTTTGCAAAAAGCTTGATACAGCTTCATAAAAACGCTGTTCCTCATCGGTTGGCGAAAAAGGAATTGTCATCAGGTGTCTTGCTGTATAGCGTATAAATTCAAGAACATCTTTGCGTAAAGTGCGTTTGCAAAATCCGCCTAAACGCTTACGAAGATCATCTAAATCTCCATCCACATTAGCATACATGCTTTTGAAAGTCGGTAAATCTCCAAACATCTGTTCATCAATCAAGGTAGAAAGTCCGTACAGCTCAGAAAGTGAATTCTGCAGCGGAGTGGCGGTTAACAGTATTTTTCTCCTGTCTTCCAATGCCCAGCGGATATTCTGTCCTATTTTATTGCTCTGCTGATGAGCATTGCGCAATTTATGTGCTTCATCAATTACAACAAGATCCCAGGCAACCTTTTTTACTTCGGTTGCCATTTTGCCGATATAATGATAAGAGGATATTACAATAGACGAATGATTAAACGGATTAGCACATCCAGACTTTTGAATTTGATTATATGCCTTTGCGTCAATTACCACAGCCGGCAAATTGAATTTTTCTTCCAGTTCGACTTGCCATTGTTTCCGCAGAGTCGCCGGACAAATGACTAACAAATGTCGTTTACGCTCAGCCCAGAATTGACAAAGCGCCAGCCCTGCTTCAATAGTTTTTCCTAATCCAACTTCGTCAGCCAGCAATACACCTTTCGACAAAGGAGAATGCAACGCAAATAATGCAGCTTCCACCTGATGCGGATTTAAATCAACAGAGGCATCGAACAGAGATTGACCAATTCTGTCAACACCATTGCCACCGACCTTAGTCAGTTCATAAGCATAATATTTTGCATGATAGTTTGTAAGCATGCTTACTTCCTGTTGATATTTTTATCATCTTCCGGAAGAATATCCATAATATCGCCGACATTGCAGTGCAAAGCACTGCAAATTTTCTTCAACACTTCCATTGAGACGTTTTCATCTTTGCCAAGTTTAGCCAGTGAACAAGTGCTTATGTGGGCCGCATCTCGTAGATCGACACGCCGCATCTTTAAATCTATAAGTTTCTTCCACAACTTATTATAGCAAACCTTCATGACATATCCTTCAGTCTGATGACAACAAATACCCAATATAGTAATATACTACATGTTTTTGAAAATACAAACTGCAAATACGCATTTTCAAATCTAAAAAGCCGACTATTTATTGCTCCCGGTCGGCACGGGAGGCGGGCGGCGGCAGGAGCATAGCTCCGCCTGTCGTCTTTTGTCATGGCTCTGGCGGCGGTTATACAATGGACGCTGACCAAGTATTAAGCCAGCAGAGTATTACAATTATTCGGCATCTTTTTTGTCGTCGAACCCGAGTCGTCGGTAGCTTTCCGGATGGATACTCGGCTATGATGCTGTTCGGAGCCAGGCTCAAACATATTTTCACAACAAAATGGGGTACTCGGCTGTACATGACCACTTGCAAACTTTACGAAGGTGATGAAAAGTAACTGCGGCAAGTCACGTTTGTCATCTGTAATCATTCAGAAACAAATGTGCGCAAAATATCGGACACTAGTTCTGATGCTGTTTTTTTGATGCAGCATGTTAACAATAGACAATATTTCAGAGAGGGAATGTTAATTTTTCTTGATAAATCGGCAAATTGATGTATAGTAAGTACAGAAAAACGATACTTACTGGACATTTATGAATATTGGAATCAGACAACTTATTGAGAGCGATGTCTTTGATTACGCTCAATTAATCGATGTTTTATCCGGATATGGCAATGTCCGGGCAAAGATCGGGCGCTTGCTTGCATCCGGCGAAATCATCCGGATCAAGAAGGGAATTTATACCTTTCCTGAATATCTTCGCCGTTTCCCTCTGAATCCGTGTGTGCTTGCCAATATGATTTATGGTCCAAGTTATGTAAGCAGTGATTATGCTCTTTCCTATTACGGTTTGATCCCTGAACGGGTAGAACTGGTGACCTCCATGACCACCGGACGCCCCAGAAGATTTTCTACCCCGGTCGGGAACTTCGCCTATTTTCAACGGAATGCAGCCGATTATTCCACGGGAATCGAGTGTATGGAAACGCCAGGAGGCAGTTTTCTTATGGCATCAAAGGAAAAGGCGGTTTATGACAAGGCTCTTACGGACAAGCGTTTTGACGGAAAAAATATCAGGGAATATCTGCTGGATGATCTACGCATTGACGAAGAATCTCTTTCTGGATTGAATCCGGATATTTTGAGTGCATTAAATGCAAATTCTACCGGACGCCAGAAGAAACTTGTCCGGTTTTTAGAGGAGAATTACGCATGAATCCATCCATTCAGCAAATGTTAAACCGATACACTTGTGAAAACGAAAACGACTACATAAATGCAATTCGAGAAATCATGCAGGAACTGGCGTTGCAGGGTTTATGGCGGGGCAAGTTTTTTGAACATGCTGCTTTCTATGGTGGAACGGCTCTGCGCATTCTTTACGGATTGAACCGCAGTTCGGAGGATCTGGATTTTTCGTTGCTTTCCCCGAATCCGGAGTTCCACTTGTCAACATACTCCAAAGCGATAAAACGGGAACTTGAGTCATTTGGCTTTTCAACGGAATTTGTGACAAAAGGGAAGGTTCAGCATACCAATATCGAATCCGCATTTCTGAAAACTAATACAAAAATGCAACTGATTTCCATTGGTCTGCCGAATGGGATCACCAGTCGTATTCACTCCAAGACTGAATTAAAAATCAAGCTGGAAATCGACATTGATCCGCCACCGGGCTTTCAGACGACAGTAAAGACATTGCTCCGACCGTTTCCGCACTCGGTCAGAGTTTACACCACACCTGATTTGCTTGCAGGCAAACTCCATGCGGTTCTGTGTCGCAAATGGCGCAACCGTTCAAAGGGACGGGATTGGTACGATATGATCTGGTATGCGGGGAACTATCCGCAGGTCCGGCTTTCGCATCTTGAAGAACGCATGCGTCAATCCGGCAACTATACAGAATCTGCGCCATTAACGCTTGAAAAACTGCACAATCTCCTGTTTACCGCTGTTGAATCTGCGGATATTGATATGTTGAAAGCTGACGTTTTGCCTTTCATCAAAGATCCACGGGAACTGGAATTGTGGAGCAAAGATTTCTTCCGGGAAATAGTGCCATTATTTTCAGGCGTAGAGAAGGACAAATAGTTTTGAATTGCTCAATTGCAACTTAATTGCATTTTAATTACAACTACATGCAAACGCAGACTCAAAACTCCGTGATAATTGCAATTTAATTACAACTCAATTGCAACCATGAAGCGCTAATCAGTAATACTGTTTTCTGTTTCAATTTCAACTTTTTTGCCGCTGAAGGCGACTCCGTATTTTACAATATGGGAAGCTTTGCCGTTAGCGAAGGCTCGGTCGTAGAGTTTCTGGTCGATCTGGTTCAAGGCTTCTTTCGCCAGTGGTTTCAGTTCTTCTTCCTTACAATCTTTGCAGGCTTTCAGTTCGATCAGGATTCCGGGCAGACGTTTCTGACGGGGAATCAGACAAATATCGTAACGACCTTCGCCAGCCTCACGATTGGATGTCACTTCGTAGCGGTTATCCAGCATGGCACAGAGTCCGAGGACCAATCCGTGGTAAAAGTTCTCGTAGGCAGTATCGAAAACGCTAACGGATTCCAGCAGAAGTTTGCGCAGGCATTTCTGCAAGTTT
Organism: uncultured Lentisphaeria bacterium; assembly: GCA_949282305.1. GTDB lineage: Bacteria > Verrucomicrobiota > Lentisphaeria > Victivallales > UBA1829 > UBA11452. The sequence goes on from CASDPB010000076.1 coordinate 79,628, forward strand.
TCGCTGTCGCCGGAATAAAGAGCTTCCTGAATGGAGATCGCTGTAGATTGCGGGATGATATTGGAAAGTTTCTGCAAGATCTCCTTATTATAGACGAATGCGATCTCCTTATTCGGCAGCGCCAGTTCGCCCATAAAATCCCCGTTGAATGACGGTTCCGTCTTTACCAGTTTCAAATATCCGGCCACCAGCAGAAAACTATACACGGACGACGGATTGTTTTGAATTTGCGGATAAATCACGCCCGTATCGAGATAGGACAAAATGGATTTCCCCTGCAATAAGTCGTGCAATTTCTCATAGATCGAATTGTCTGCATTCGCCAGGACTTCTCCAATGATCTCATTATTGCCGGTGGATTGCCAGAAGGCTCGCGGCTCGCAGCCATTGCTGAAATAGTTGATCACCGACCACGGATTGAAGATTTCCGTTTTCCCGAAACGGTAGCCGTCATACCAGTCGCAGATTTCACCGTATTTATCGTCAGCACCATAATAGTGCGCCATTTCCTTTACTTCATCCGGAGTAAATCCAAAAAATTCACTGTATTTGTTTTCAAGGATCGTATTGATCTTGAGGTTATTTAATCCGCTGAAGATACTTTCTTTGGCAACCCGGAGAATCCCGGTCAGGAATCCATAGGAAAGATGCTTGTTGTCTTTCAGTCCGCCGGAGAAAAGATTGCGCATGAAACGAACCACCGAATCATAGAATCCGCATACATGTCCCTGCTGAATAGGAGTATCATATTCGTCAATGATAATAACCGGAGCGATCCCATAGTGTTTATCTAGTAATTCGGAAAGCGTGGCAAATGCCGCCATGACATCGTTTTCATTGGTTTTGCCGGATAAGAAATCACTCATCTTCTGCTTGTCATACTGATTCAAAACGTCACTTCCCATCAGCTCCAAGTGACGTTCAAATTCTTTTTGCAGAAGTTTATAGATATTGTCGTAAGTATCGAACCATGTCTCGCACTTTACATCTTTGAACGAAACAAAAATGACCGGATATTTCCCCTGATACTCCCGGTATTTTTCTCCACAAGCCCAGATTTTCTTATCCTTGAAATATATGGAGGTATCTTCGTTACTCTTTTCAAAAAAGGTCCGAAGCATATCCATATTCAGAGTTTTACCAAAACGCCGGGGTCTGGTGAATAAGGACACCATCGGGCGTTCGTCAAGAAACTCCTTAATCATCATGGTCTTGTCAATATAATAATATTCGGAGGATGCCAGACGGTAATCGGAGATCCCGATGGGAAGCGGAAGATTGACCGGTCGCACATTTTTCATGTATGCACCGGAACGTATCCGCCTGTCTGCCGGTTTCGGGGTAGAGGCAGGAATCAGCCATGACCTGCCTTGCTTTTCAACACCAGCGATCTGGCCGTTTTTACAAAGCGTAGAAACCCTGCGGGTTGTCAATCCCCACAGCTCTGCTGCTTCTTGTACTGTCATAGTATTTGCCATTTCAAACCTCCGAAGTTCATTTTCTCAATGTTACTATACATCCCAAAGGAATAATGTCAAGTTTTAATCGGAACAATGTCACAAAGCGCTGATATTATTCCGAATATTGTTCCGATACGGAGTCGCAAGGATGTATAGAAAGTACAGAAAAACGATACTTACCGAACATTTATTAAGATTTTGGATGTCCTGACTTGTTCCAAAGACAGGTTTTCAGGAAAAAACCATAATTTATCGGGGTTTTTCTAAAATAGGAGATAGGTGAAATATGCGGATGAATAGTACTTATGAAAAATTTATGATATACATGGAGAAGGACGGATAGACTGACGAAATGGCGGTTTTTGCTGAAAAACGGAGACCGCTTTTAGATTCGTGATGTTTTCGCTACCAATTGAATATCAGCCGTCCGAGTGACGGCTTTCTTTTTGCCCGAAAATCCCCTTGCACCGCAGACATTTGCGAATATTCCACAGTCTCCACATCCCCCGGAAGACCGTCAAAACCCATCGAAAACGTCTCTCCGTCTCCGTTTTCTCTTTTTGGAGAAGGACTTAGTCCTTCTTTGTAACTCCTTGAATATCATTATAAATACGTTTTCTTATTTAACTGCGACACTTGATAACCATTTTTCACTAAGCCGCAACTTTGCGGTCTTTTTTATAATGACATCAAATTTATCAACAAAAAATGTTGATATTTTTTAACTTTTTTAGTTGATAGATAAAAGAGCTGTGCTATATTACATTAGAAACTAATACAAGGAGATTGTAGTATGGTTACAATTAATACAGCATTAGGCAAGGAATTGCGAAAAATGCGAATTGATGCAGGTGAAGTCTTGAAGACCATGGCCGATAAGCTTGGAGTCACTTCTTCATATCTGTCAGCAATTGAAGTCGGCAAGCGAACTATGTCTGACAAACTGTTAAATAAGCTGCAGGAAGTTTATCAACTGTCTGAAGAAATGATGCTGACATTGCGCTCTGCTATTGAAAAGGATAAACCTACTGTTGAAATAAACCTGACAGAGACAACAAAAAAACAGCGCTCAGTTGCTCTTGCTTTTGCTCGGACATTTCGTGATTTGGATCAGGAAGCATTGGAAAGCATTTCAAAATTGTTAAATAATGGAGAAGATATTAATGGAGATGACATTTGAAGTCGCACCTTGTTCAAGGAAAGATTTGAGATCAATTGCAAAAATGATACGAAAGAAACTAAAAATAAGAAAAAAACATTTTCCTATAGTTGAGGTGTTGGATTTGATTGCGGATCGGATAGAACAATTTCGTTATGAAATTGTGGAAGATGCACAATTCCCTTTCTCGTATGATACGCACGCTTATTGGGATCCATGTGAGAAAGCAATGAAAATTAGAGAATCCGTATATAACGGCGCATGTGAAGGAAAAGGGCGTGATCGAATGACTATTGCTCATGAGCTCGGTCACTTCCTATTGCATTCACATCAGACTCCGAAAATGTGCCGCACCGTTGCCTCAAAAGAAATTCCCGCCTATAAAAGCTCGGAATGGCAGGCAAAAGCATTTGCGGCTGAGTTGTTGATGCCGTATGATAAAATCAAAGCTGACACTACTCCCGCGTCTTTGGCAAAAGCCTATGGTGTCTCAGAAGAAGCTGCAATGGTGCAGCTATCTATAATACGTAAGGAGAAAGGAGAAAAAGTCATGGATATTGCATAAAAAAACAGCGAATTTCAAAAGTAATGAACTTCGCCGTTCTTATTTGGATTGGTCTCCTATATAAGATACCGCTTGTAAATCATTTTTCAAGTTTGAAGTTCTTTTTCTTTTGTTTTTCGCTCTATTTCGCACTTTGTAAGTACCCTCTGTTCTGTTATTTTATTACGATAACTGAACGCAACTGCACACATGCAGAGAAAGGAGCCTAAAATGGCAGCAAACAGTAAAAATCATTGGATCACTCAACGTGAAACAGGTTGGGCAGATATCCGCGAAGGAGCATCTCGCGCCTCTCGTATTTATGACACTCAACATGCCGCTTTTGAAGCAGCAAGAAAAAGTGCACGACGAGAAGGAGGAGAAGTCTTTATTCACAATAAAGAAGGACAAATCAGAGAGCGCAATACATACGGAAAATCAGATCCTTATCCCCCGAAAGATTAATAGGTGAAAACATAAAGGGGCGGGATTCCGCCCCTTATGCTTTTTGTCCCCTTCAGGACAATAAAACTACCGGCTTTGCCGGTATGTTCAGTCAATCTTCAGATTCAAGTTGCAAGTAGAAACCTCCGGCCCTATATTAGAGTTTGGTTCACCAGCCGAACTCTGTATAGAACAGGAGGTTATAATGACAGAAGATAGAAGTAGTCTATCACACACGCGATGGAATTGCAAGTATCATATTGTATTTGCCCCAAAATTTCGTAGACAGGCCATCTACGGCAAACTGAAGATTGATATAGGTCGGATA
>CASDPB010000077.1 GCA_949282305.1 uncultured Lentisphaeria bacterium
AGTTTTACATAGAAAGGACTGCAAGAAATTGCAGAGGGTGGATTTTTGTCTTCAAAAGACAAAAATGAGTTTAGAAAACGTGAAAAAACAAAAAAAACGTGAAATCTGGGGTTCAGTCCCTTGAATTTTACATAACAGGAACAATATGATGTTAGCAGAACGAAAACCCGATTTTGAACGGGTCAAGACAACCCTGGCATTTCAGGAGCCCGACCGGGTTCCAAATTTTGAAGTCTACGTGGCACGGCCGGTGCGCGAGGCTTTGCTGGGGTGCCCGCTCCCGGACGGACTGGAATCGGAACTGATCTACCGGCCGCGCCTGCATTACGATTTCATCTATCTGAATCCGCCTTACCGGCACCCCCCGGTATACAGCCGTCATGCGGAGAACCGCACCGAGGACCGCACCTGGATCGACCAGCATGCCAATCTGGTGACTGACTGGAAAAGTTTCCGGGAATACACGGAATACCCGGAACCGGACAATCCGCTGGATCTGACGGAAATCCATGCTGGATGCCGCAGGGCGCGGGAAGTGCCCGGATACCTCGGCGTCGGGGCTCTGCTCCCGTCATGTCCTTTCACCGAAATCAACCTGGTGATGGGATATGAAAACTTTTCCATCGCATTGTATGAGGATTATGAATTATGCTCGGCACTGGTGGAAAAATTCGGGGAAGTCGGAATCGCCGCGGCAAAACAGCTCGCGGCAAGCGATGTGGACTTTGTCTTCTTCGGCGACGACATGGCGTATACCGGCGGTCTGATGATCAGCCCGGAATTCATGCGGCAGCTGTTCTTTCCATACTATCGGCGCTTTATTGAAATCATCCGCGACGCGGGAAAGCCGGTGCTTTTCCATTCCGACGGGGACATCTCGCCGTTGATTCCGGACTGGATCGACGCCGGGCTGAGCGGGCTGAACCCGATAGAGCCTCTGGCGATGGATATTGTCAAACTGAAAGAGCAGACCGCCGGAAAACTGGTGCTGACGGGCAACATTGATGTTGATCTGCTGACCCGGGGAACCGCCGATGAAGTCGCTTCACTGACCCGCAGACGCCTTGACCAGCTGAAAGGCGGAGGAGGTTACATGCTGGGCTCCTCCAACTCCGTCTGCGATTACGTCAACCCTCTTAACTATCAGACCATGCTGGCGACCAATGCCGAATATGGTGAATACATAAAATAAAAAAATGGAGATTAACTGTCATGCGTTTAACAGATTTAGTGCACAGGTATGAAAACAATCCGCTGCTGACAACCAGGGATCTGCCGGGCAGCGACGCGGTGTTCAACTGCGGGGCGGTGAAGTTCCGTGACCGCTACATCCTGCTGGTTTCCACCAGCATTCCGGGAGCACCGGGGAACGGACGCAACATTCATGTGGCGGAAAGCCGTGACGGCATCCATTTCACCATTCGCCCCAAACCCTTTATCGAAGCCGGAACCGACGGACCGTTCACGCAGTTTGATTATGACATCTGCGATCCGAGAATTACCGTGCTCGAGGGAAAAATCTACATTACCTACCCGGCACATCTACCGGGCGTCGGCATTGTCGGGGTGCTGGGAACAACCGAAGATTTCGAGACCTTCCGGAGAATCGAATACATCAGCCTGCCGCACAACCGGGTGCCGATTCTGTTCCCGGAGAAAATCAACGGAAAATATTACCGGATTGATCGTCCCTACGGTTTCTACGGGGGAAGCATGTGGATTTCCGAATCCCCCGACCTGACCTACTGGGGAAGACACCGGATGCTGTTCAATAAAGGATCTCAGGTATGGAACAGCGAAAAGGTCGGACCCTCGGGACCTCCGATCAAAACCAGCAGAGGATGGCTGGTCATCTTCCATGGAGTTTCCGGCGCGATGATGGCAAATTCAGCTTATCATCAGGGAGTGGCAATGCTCGATCTCAACGATCCGACCAAGGTGATTGCGCTTCCGAACCAGTATATCATGGCTCCGGAAACACCCTTTGAACGGGTTGGACGGGTTCAGAACACGATTTTCTGCACGGGGCACGTGGTGGAGGACGGACAGGTGAAACTGTTTTATTCCGCCTGCGATACATGTATATGCCTTGCCACATTTGACCTGGAGGAAATGGCGGAAGCCTGCATGAGCGTCCCCCAGGGAAAATGGTGAGGAACGGTCTTTCCCCGAATCCCGTGCGCCGGTTCCCGGAGAATACGGCGCCGGTCATTGCCATGGAAAGAGCCTTGAGCTTATGAATCCCGGAATATCATCAGCAGGCAACAGAAACACAATATGAAAACGATCGACTACAAGATTTATTATGACAAAGTGCTGGCAGGCTGGATCGGCAAATCGTTGGGCGGTATTGTCGGAGCACCCTATGAGTGTCACAAGCAATTCAATTTTATCACGGAAGACAAACTCTGGCCGGACACTCTGTATCCCAATGACGACCTCGACATACAGGTGGTCTGGCTCGAGGCGTTACAGCAGCTCGGCGTTGCTCCGACCAGCGCCCAGCTTGCCGAATTCTGGCAGAAACACTGTTTTTACGTGTGCTGTGAATATGGAATTTTCATAGACAATCTGGAACACGGCATTTATCCTCCGCTTTCCGGCACCTGGCGCAATGAATTTTTCCAGGCCTCCGAAGGCTGCCCCATCCGCAGTGAAATATGGGGCTTCATTGCTCCGGGAAATCCGGCGCTTGCCATGGAGTATGCGGCAAGAGACGGAGTATTGGATCATGGAACCGTTTCGGTCGAACTGGAACAATTCCTTTCTGCCGCCGCGTCATTGGCGTTTTTTGCAGAAAACCCGGTCGAGCTGCTGCGGGAAACCTGCAAGGCTGTCCCTGCGGAAAATGCCGGAGCACGCCTTTTCCGCGAAGTCCATGCCATTTGCCAGAACAATCCCGAACCGTTTGATGCGTGGCGAAAACTGGTGCGCAGATTCGGGCATCGGGACAGCACGAACGCACTGCTGAACAACGCCTTCGCCTTCACGGCGCTGCTGCTTGGCGGCGACAGTTTCAAGGAGACAATGCGGCTGTGCATCCAGTCCGGCTGGGACTGCGACTGTTCGGCGGCTACAGCCGGAGCCCTGTGGGGAGTCCTTCACGGCAGCAGCGCCCTGCCCGGCGACTGGCTTGAACGCATGGGGAAAAATCTTGTCTGCGCCTGTGAGATCCCTCATAAAAATGCGTCTCTTGCCGAATTCGCCAGAGAGACCACCGAACTGGGAATCGAAGTTGCAGCGCTCATCAACCGCGACCTGCGGATAGAAAATGCTCCCGTCGTTCCGGTCCGCCCCCTCCCCGAACCGGAAGTCGCCATTCAGGTCTCCTACCCGGAAGACTGCCCCGTATTGTGGAGTGACCGCCCGACCAGGATCACCCTGACGATATGCAATCCTCTGAGCACGTCTTTTTCCGGCATGTTATGTCTGGAACTGCCCCAGGGGGTGGAAACGGACTGGACAAGCCGTAAAGTGGAAATCGCCCCGGGAAAGACAGTGCTGGAAGTCGTTGTCCGCAGAAAATCCCCGGATGATTTCCTGCACGATCACTACCTCTTCCGGGCCAGGCTGACCTCCAGCGACGGAGCGGTCACAGCGGAACGCACCTTCGGGCTGGACGGCGCCGTCATCTGGTCCGTTTACGGTCCATACTGGGATATGTGGGACAAGGATGCATATGCAGACTGCCCCTATCAAAACGAACAGCTCACCTGCAATCCCGGCAATCTGCCGGAATTCTGCGGAGACGCCTTTAACACCCATGTGCGTCTGGACTATCCTTACTTAGATGAAAACCGTCTGCTCAAAGAGGACATCCCGGAGGAATCGCCTTTTCCGGTCGAGACGGCAGGACATCGGATCAGCCGCGAGGATCTGTTCGGATTCAACGGGGCGTCATGCTGTTATCTGGTACGGGAATTCAAGGCGGACCAGCCTGTGGAAAACGTGCAGTTCCTCTTTCAGGCGGATTGCCCGTTTGTCTGTTATCTTGACGGGCGGCGCCTCTGTTCCAGCGAACGACATGAAAATCCCGGCACGGCTTACGCTGCCGCGCCGCAGTTCGACCTGACGGGCAGTCTCCAGCGGATTGTCATCAAACTCGTGACGCGCCTGGAACATTTTCAATGCAGTCTGAACTTTGTGCGCCCTGTCGAAGTCCGGACGCACGCAGTTTCGCCCTATGTATCCGGCATCTCGGTCAGACTGCCTGAGAAAGTCGAAAAATAAAGGGTCAGGATACGATGACACGATTTTTCAAGGAAACCCGGAAACAGGACATGCGCCGGATCTTTCAGCGCCGCTGTTCCTGTTTGATGATCTCAGATGAATCAAAGCGTGCGCAACAGTGAAGACACGGCAAGGAGTCAAAAGCAATGTCATCATTATATGACAAAGTGAAAGAAGTGGCGGCCGGTCAAGTCCCCGCAAATTATCTGCTGCCGTTGTTCTGGCAGCATGGCGAGTCCGGGGAAGTGCTGGCATCCGAAATCAAGGCAATGCATGACGGAGGAATGGCGGCCTTCATATTGGAACCGCGTCCCTATCCCGGTTTTCTAAGTGAAGCCTGGTTCGATATTGTGGCATTTGCGCTGAAGGAAGCGGCAAAATACGGCATGAAGGTTTACGTCTTCGACGACAGCCATTTCCCGAGCGGATACGCCAATGGAGTCATTGCCGAAAAATACCCGCAGCATCTGCGCCGAATGCTGCGCATGGATTGTCTGGACGCTATCGGCCCCCGTCCGGGCGTCTCCCTGGCGGTGGCGGCATGGAAAAGGTTTCCGGAAGATCGTTTCTTCAAAGTGACCGCGGTGAAAATGAACGACGGCGGCAACGGCTTGGAACCGCAGAGCGGTATTGATCTTACGGATCGGATCACAGATGGAAGATTGTATTGGGATCTGCCCCCGGGACGCTGGCGGATCTGCGTATTTCATCAAACCCGGGAAGGTGGAGAGGAACATACCAGGAATTACCTGAATCTGCTGAGCCGCGACGCCGTGAAATGTTACATTGACATTGTATATGAGCCGCATTATCAGCGTTTCCAATCGGAATTCGGGCGCACATTCATGGGCTTTTTCAGTGACGAGCCGCGCTTCGGAAATGCTGCGAGCTACGACGCGACGCTTGGAAAAATGCCGATGGTGATTCCCTTCGACGATCAGCTTCCCGCCCGGCTGAATGCCGCGGCCGGAGAAGATTTCGGAAGACTGTATCCCTGGCTCTGGTTCGGTTCGGGTGACTGCGCCCGCCGTGCACGGTATATTTACATGGACACGGTATCGCGCCTCTATTCGGAAAACTTCCCAGGTCAGATCGGCGCATGGTGCCGCGAGCGCGGCGTGGAATACCTGGGGCATGTCGTCGAAGATAACGGCGCGCACGCCAGAATCGGCTACGGCAACGGACACTTTTTCCGTTCGTTGAAAGGGCAGAGCATGGCGGGAATCGACACCGTGCTGCTGCAGAATGTACCGGAATTTACCGAGGGATCATTTCCAACGCCTTTCAGTCCGCCGCTGGATGCACGCTTCTACCATTGGGGACTGGGAAAACTCGGCAGCTCCTGCGGTCATCTGAATCCCGCGATGAAGGGAAAGACGTTCTGCGAAATATTCGGCGCCTATGGCTGGAACGAAGGACTGCGGATGATGAAATGGATGACGGATCATTTTCTGGTGCGCGGCATCAACCGCCTGATGCCGCACGCCTTTTCTCCAAAGGATTTTCCCGATCCGGACTGCCCGCCTCATTTTTATGCGGGAGGACACAATCCGCAATGGCGCGCGTTCCCTGTCTGGAGCAACTATGCCAATACCCTGTGCCATCTGCTGTCCGACGGCGTTCATCAGGCAACGGCAGCCGTGCTGTATCATGCGGAAGCGGAATGGACGGGAGACGATTACGAACCGTTTGAATCCGTCGTCCGGACTCTGAGCAGAGGAAACATCGACTGCGACGTTGTCTGCAGGGACATGCTTGACGACGCCGCAGTGCAGAACAACCGTCTGCAAATTGCACAGGAATCTTTCGACGCTCTGCTCATACCTTATGCGCAGTCATGGCCGGAGGCTGTTGCAGCCACGCTCCGCCGAATCGCCGAAGCAGGAGTGCCCCTGGTCTGGATGCGCGAAAAGCCTCCGGCTCTGCCCGGAGATGTGGTGCAGCCCGGCAGCCTCGTCTCATATTTCCTCGAAAAAGGCTGGTATGATTTTAAAATCAGCCCCGTGATGCCGGATCTGCGTTTCTATCACTATTGTTTCCCCGACGGAGAAGTATATTTATTTGTCAATGAAAATACCGGAAAGTCTCTGGACGGAGAAATCACATTCCGGCAGATCAAGCCTCAGCTGGGTTACGACCCCATATCCGGGCAATGGACGGATTTTGCCGCAGACGCCCGGTTCCCGCTGCATCTGACGCCCTCGCAGTCCTGTCTGCTTTTCCGGGGACTTGACAAGCTGCCTGAAACAGTTTCCTTCTCGAATCCGGTTGAAATTACCGGAGAGATTCCCGGTCCGAATATATGGGAAATTTCCACGGCAACGGCGGAAGAGTATCCGGACTTCACTCTCTTCCAGTCCGCGGCCCCGGCTGGAAATCTGGCATTGCCCGGCAGTCTACCCTTTTTCTCCGGCACAATCCGTTACAAGGCACGGATCGAAGTCCCGTCCGGGAAAGTCGTCCGTCTGCTGGATCTGGGCGAGGCTTACGAAACAGCCGAAGTGGCCATAGACGGGAAACCATGCGGCATTCGCATCTGCCCGCCCTATCAATTCGCCGTGGAGCTGAAATCGGGAAGTCACGAACTTCAGATCGACATCACCAATACGCTGGCGAAGAAATACGGCACCGGCATTTTCGACGCCGGCAGTCTGCAGGATCCTTCCGGTCTGATCGGGCCGGTCCGTCTTTTCGTCTCCTGAAGCCTCCCCCTCCCCCGAATCATGCCTGATTTCCCGGGAGGGGGGTGTTCCACTGCGGAATGATTTCCAGCCAATCTGTGAACAACTGAAATTGCAGCTGTCCGGGAATGCAGATGCAAAGCGTCTGCGCGGGTATATTTCAGCTGTTGCGGCACATCATGGACAAGAAAAACTGCTTTCCCGCGATATGAGACTTGATTTTCTCCGCAGATTGCGGTATTTTGTATGAGGAATTATCATTTGACAACGGAGTTTCCGCCACTGTGAAAAAACCAGACAATGCACCTAGAAAACCGCGCATCAGCGATATTGCAGCCATGGCGGGAGTCAGCCGAATGACAGTCTCTCAGGCGCTCAATCCCCGCGCCGGTTCGGTGAGGGTTTCGCCGGAAACCCGGGCGAAAATCCAGCGGCTCGCGCAGGAGTTGAACTATCGCCCGAATCTGGCTGCGCGGCAGCTTGCGGGCGGAAGCAGCAAGATCGTCGGATACATCCTTGATGCGCAAAGCACGGAAAACTGGATCTCCTGCATGGCAACGGTCGAACAGATTCTCGGAGAAGCCGGATACCGGCTTCAGATCGGGGCGCAGCACGATAATTTCCAGGCGATAGAAGAACAGGTTGCCGATTTCCACGCCCGCAGTGTGGACGGAATCATCTGCTGTTCCCATACTTATCTCGAATTCGGGGCGGAAATCGCACCGCTGTTTGAAGGTTTCCCCAACAAGGTGTTCATTCATGAACCGGTCATTCCCGGGACTGTCTCTTTCGTCGCGCAGGATCAGCGGGCTGGCATTCACATGCTGGTCCGCCGGCTTCTCTCGCGCGGATGCAGGGCGCCGTATCTGATTACGCCGGGCATCACGGACCATGTGCATTACATCCGGATCAACGCATTCCTGGAGATCATGCGGAAATTCCATTTCCGTCATCCCGAGCAGTATTCCTTCCAGCTTGCCCCGCCGGAGGGACTTGCCACGGAAGCAGGCTGCAACTGGCTTCTCGACCGGCTTCTCCCGCTCCGCCCGGACGGACTGATCGTTTACAGCGACATCATTGCAATCCGCCTGATCAATCTGCTGAAAAAGCGCGGGCTGACGGTTCCGCGGGATATTGCGGTCGCCAGTCACCGCCATACAAAATACGGAGAAGCCAACTCGCCCTCCGTCACAGGGCTGGACTATCACTTTGCCGAAGTCGGGCGGGACGCGGCGGAACTGCTCCTCAAGTTCATGCAGATGCCGAAAGCGGAAGAGCGTCCGGTTGTCGGGAAATACATTCAGCCCAGCCTGTTTTCCGGCGAATCCGCGTGAAACGCAACAGAGTTCTTACATGTTCCTAACAGAAAGAAGATTGCATTTGCAGAAAAACGGGATACTGTAACCGCAGAATGATATAGCGGTAAATTAATACAGTCGGAATTCTGCGGAACCAGGCGCCGGAATAACGGAAAAATTCCAGATACGTTTTTTGATTTTTTTCCAGAAATATTCCGTCCGGCTATTGACAAGGAGGACATTTTCGATTATAATTAAAGAAAAGATATATCGGTAAATCATAAAAAGAAAACAGACAGGACATTTCCCAACGACACGAATCCAGGAGAAAGAAGAGACTATGGACATTTACAGGAAAAGCGGAGATTTCCGCAGTATTCACAAACAGGAAAACAATGGCGGAACGCACTGTTTCACATTGATAGAACTCCTTATCGTAATTGCGATCATCGCGATTCTTGCGGCAATGCTGCTGCCCGCTCTGAACAAGGCAAAAGAGAAAGCACAACAGATCAGCTGTGTCAGCAATATGAAACAGATCGGACTCGCTTCCAATCTGTATTCCGGCGATTATAAAGACTGGGTCATCTGCCGCCAGGCATGGGGAGAAGCCGGTGTGGAAACGGCATGGGCCGTCGCCTTCAGAAGACTGGGATACCTCCCCGCGGAAAAAGCATTCCAGTGTCCCTCGGAAAAAGTGACAACCATCGTCAAGATGCCGGGAGAGGATGGATATGATTTCAACAATCTTGAGAAGACATGGAGCTATGGAATCAGCTACAAAACATTCGGTGTGCCCGGAGATTCCATTCCCCGCCAGGTCAAAAACACGGAAGTCATGAAATACGGCGGCAATTCAGACACAATCGTATTCGGCGACGCCATTCCCCAGGACGGCACCTATCCCAGAACCGGAGAAAAAGGAATGATTGAATTCGACGGCGGAGCCAATCCCGCACGGTTCTATCCGAGCCCCGCATCTTATTACGGCTCACCCTTCCTGCGGCACGGAAGAAACTCCGGAGTCTTTGCCTTCTTTGATGGCCATGCAGGCGTCATCCTGCGCAGAGAACTCGTCAACAAGAAATACTGGTCTCCCAGACAGTGGTCGGACTCAAAACCATTTGTCCGTTACGGGGAATGGTAATTGGCATCCCGCTCCGCAGCGGCAAACGGAAAAAAATCACAAACATCAGGACAGAAAAGGATAAAAATTGAAAAAAGAAAGTTCCTTGTTTTATTATTACTCATGGGAGCATGTGCCGGACGTGATGATCCCGAACATTTTTGCGGAATTCAAGGCGAACGGGGCAGAATGCCTTGTGTTCAGCCATGTATGGGCGGCAAGAATCCTGCGCGAACCCTCATTCTTCGCTCCCCTGATGACAATGGCGCGGAAAGCCGGAATCCGGCTGGGAGCCGTTCACGCGCCGTGGGGCGCGGCATTCGATCTGAACTGCTCCGACACGGCACGGCGGAAAGGTCTGATCGAAGACCACAAAACCGCAATGGCGTATGCCGCCGACGCCGGATGCAAAACCTACACGATTCATGTCGGTGCCTACAGCTGGGTTCTGGAGCATGTCCCGATGCCGCGTCTGCGCGACCTCGCCCTTGACACGCTGGACAAACTGCTGCCGGAAGCGGAAAGACTCGGGCTCGTAATCGCCGTGGAAAACAGCTATGAACCGCCGAACAGCGCATCGGAAGTCGTCGGGCTCGTCTCGAAATTCGACTCCCCGCATATCGGATGCTGTTTCGATACCGGTCATGCCTGCCTGATGTCGCCGTTTCCCGGCAAGGAACGCTCGAAATATTTTGATGAAATCAATGATGCATGGTGGGAGGGGCTTGTGGAAACGGCGGATTCCTTTGAGAAGATGAAACCTTACATTGTCACCTCGCATATCCATGACAACGACGGTTACAGCGATGCGCATGATCTGCCCGGACGCGGACGGATCGACTGGAAACGGCAGATTGAAAACCTGCGCGCCTGTCCGCGCCTGATTTCGCTCCAGACCGAAGTACGGACGATTCCCGGCTGTCTGCCGGTAAAAACGCTCGTGGAAACCTTCCGCGCCATTCTGAACTGAAACCTTGACAACTTTCCGGAGAAAAAACAAATGAAACTGCTTTTGCCGATCCTCCTTTCCGCGATCACCCTGCACGGAAACGAACTGACGAATTATCAGCGGGTCAGAAACCTGCCTGCAAAAAATCTGATTCAGGATGCAGGTTTTGAAGAAAACTCCCCGCTCTGGAAGAATCTGAACGCGGGTGGCTGGAAGATCGTATCCGGCGCAGGGCGTAACGGTTCCGCCGGACTTGTCAACACCCGCAGAAATCCCAATGATTACGTCCTGCTGTCTCAACGGTTCGAGCTGAAACCGGATACCGCATATGTGTTCGGCGGCTGGATCAGAACGGAAAATCTTTCAGGACGCGGCGCGTCGCTCTGCATCGAATGGAGCAATGCGCGAACCGGAAAGTGGCTCGGCGGAAGTTATCTCGGCGATGTCTCCGGCACCAGCGACTGGCAGGAGCTCAAAGGAAAATTCGTCATGAAGAATTATCCCGATCCGGTCAAATGCCAGATCTCCTGCCTTGTCAGAAAAGGCAGTCGCGGATATGCCGCGTTCGACGACGTCTATATCCGGCCCGATGCGGCGGAATGGAGCGCCGCGATTCTCCATCCGGTTCAGGAGACCCTTTCCACAAAGGATCATACCCTTGAACTCGCCAGTTTCATCTCCGGAGAGTTCCGCTACAAAAAGACGGAAAAGCCGCGTTATCTCTGCAAAGTCGAAATCTCCGACGGAGAAAAAACTCTCCTGAACCGGAATTATCCGGTGGAGAAGAACCGGATCGTCCCTGAATTCAGGCCGATGCAGCCCGGGAAAAAGCAGATGAAACTGACTCTGTTCGACGAAGCCAACCGGATGCTCCTTGCGGAAAAAGAACTCACCTTCCGCGTTGTCCCGGAAAGCGAACTCATGAAGCGAACCGTCAGAATTGACCGGAACGGGCGCACTCTGGTCGACGGGAAACCGTTCCTTCCGGTCGGCATCTATATGAGCGGTCTGACGAAAGCGCAGATCGACACCGTAGCCGAAGCCGGGTTCAACACCGTTCTGCCGTATCAGAGCCCCGCCCTCGGGTTCGATGGCAGGAAGGGCCCCGCCGCCATCCGCGAAGTGCTGGACTACTGTCATGCAAAAAAGATCAAAGTCATTTTCAGCATCAAGGACGCCATGCCGAAAGGCGCGACCAACATGCAGCTCGAAACATGGAACGGAATCACGGGAGACGTTGCGATCGGCAATGCGATTGTCGAAACGTTCAAGGATCATCCCGCACTGCTTGCATGGTATGTCTGCGATGAAGTCCAGCCGACTTATATCGACGCACTCATAAATCTGCGCCGCCGCATCAACCGCATGGACCCGGATCATCCGACCTTTGCCGTGTATTATCAGTTCAACTCCTACGAGCGGTATCTCGGAGGACAGGACATCTTCGGAATCGACCCCTACCCGATCACAACTGCCGAAACCCGGAATCAGCAGAAAGTCATGGAACAGCTTCTGGGAGCTCTGAAAGTGCAGCGTCTCGCATCCGGCGGAATCGCCTGCTGGGCGGCGCCGCAGTACATGAACTGGGGCGTCTGGCAGCCGGATGGCAGACAGGATCCCGCGGTTTATTACAGGAAATACCGGTTCCCGACACTGGAAGAACTGTATGCAATGATTGCGATGGAGATGATCCACGGAATCCGCGGGTTCGTCGGCTACTCTTACAGCTCCCTGTTCTACGGGCCGGATAAACAGCAGTTTGCCAAGACGTGGCCGCTCATAAAACAGGCGGTCGCATTCCAGCATCTGATGGCGCCTTTCCTGCTGTCCACGGAAAAAGCGCCGGATTTCCGGCTCAAGGTGACAAAAGGCAAGGTTTACGCGCAGAGCTACCGGACTGCGGACGGAAGGACAGCCCTGCTTGTCTCCTGTGTCGGACCGGGCGAAAGCGAGGCGGAAATCAGCTTTGAGGGAAAAACGCCGGATTTCACTGCACATCACGGTTCTTTCCGTAAGAGCGGAACAAATACATGGCTGTTCCGCGGCAGGGACATCTGTTCCGGTCTGCTTTACAATCCCCCGGGCACCTGAGAAGAAAAAGTTGCCGCGGGAGGCGCAAAACAATTCACGCGGGAACGGCGGAGGAGAAAAATTCCCGATCTCAAGGCAGCAGCCGCTCCGCCTGTTCCGCACCGGGGCAGTTCATTGTTCCGGCGATGCCGAGCCGGAAAACATCTTCAGAGCATCTCAGCTCTTCCGGGCTTCATTCTCATGCCCGCCTCTCTGTTCCTGCGCAATCTTATCCCATTCCCGCAAAGCCGCCAGTGCCGTTTCCGGCTTTACAAGAACGCCAAGTTCCAATTCCTTGACAATCCCTCCCGCCGGGTCATAAAGATGTCCGGCAACCCTCCGGACAAAAGCACGTGCATCATCCGGCGTTTTTGTCAAGACCTTCTGACGGTCGATCTCCCCGAAAAAGGTCATCTTCCCCTTGGCGCATGCCGCGATCTTTTCCAGATTCATGCAGCCGATCTGGAAATTTCCAATGTCAAGTCCCAGTTCCACCAAATCAGGAATGATCGCTTCAATATTGCCGTCCGAATGCATAAAGACGAATTTTCCGGAAGCATGACAGCAGTCAATGAATTTCTTATAAATCGGCTTAAAAATCTCCCGCCAGGTCTCCGGTGCAATCAGCAGGGCGCGCTGGGATCCCCAGTCATCCATATAGGCAATCCCATCCACCTCTGTTTTACACCAGAATTCGATTTCTCTGAGATAGAAATCGGAGATCGCCGCCAGAATCTTGTCTACATTCTCCCCGCGCAGTGCCATATCCATCATTGCATTTTCTGTCCCGCGCAGAAACTGATACCGTTCCCAGGGACGCGGATTGCAGCCGGCAAACACGAATTTATCGGTGTTGCGGCAGAACTCGTTCACTTTGGCAATTGCCGCCGCTTCGTCTTTCGGCAGGAGTTCATAAGGGGGGCGCAAACTGCTTAAATCCTCCAAGTCCGGAATCAGGGGAGTTTTCACTTCGCCGATCATCCCCGGATTGATATTGGTGAATATACAGCCCCATTCATCCACATGAATCCCTTTTTCAAAAGGATCACCGGACAGGCAGGAGGACGGTTCATAAGGCGCAGGCGCCCATTCACAATCCGACGGAAATTCCTTCATAATTGCCTGATGCGCTTCCGGACTGGACCAAATGAAAGCCGGCAGAGCAAAAACACAGCATCCCAGCCGTTCCGGAAAATCAAACGTAAAAGTTTTGCGCAGAACCTCACGCGGTGTCTGACTCATATCTTCAATCTCCTCCATTTACAGTTTCAGAAGTACCTCCGCGGCACCTCTGTCACTTTAAAAAAATCAAAAATCATTTCCATCCGCAATTCGACAACGGTATTTCCGCCCGAACCGCACAGGAAGTCCGGCTGTCTCACCGCCTTCGCTGAATGACAGAGAATCATCTCCAGGGATTCCTTCATGTCGCGGCCGGATTGTTCAAAAACGCGGTCATCAGAATTCCGGTAAAAATCAATGCGATTCCGACATAGCCAAACATCGAAATCCGCTCGTGATAGACAAGCGCGACGGCAATCTGATTCAGTAAAAACGCCCCGCCGGTTCCGACAGCCATGACCAAAGCCGCAGGCATCAGGCGATACATTGAAATCATGAAAATGATGCTTGTCACTCCGATTAAATTGCCAAAGCCAAATCCCCACCAGAAAAACCTGGGCGCCAGACTCCCCCACTTGAAAAGCAGATTGGCAGCCACCTGAAAAATTAAAAACATGATAATATGAAAATACAACATTTCAGAGAAATCCCTGTTCCATCAGCCGTTGTTGTTGATTTATGCAACTTAATATCCCGTTCTGAATCAATGTTCCGTTCATCCCGTGATTTTTCAAAAGCAGAATTCTTCCTCATTTTGCGGAAAAGAAGCCGCGGCACGGCAATTTTCCGAAACAGCCGGTCCGCGCCATACACCGGCACAAATGATCCCGCAGTCCTCGGAACGCCTCCTGCCTCTTTCCCCTTGACAGCGGCTGAAATCCGGCAGCACGCTGTCTAAGTTTTCTCCAATCATCAGGATTCCCTGTAGAGCACGACTGAGCCGTAGTGATCCAACCGCCGTTCTTCCGGAGCATACCGGGTGGAATAAACTTCGGTTTCCCCCGGTTCCAATTCTACAGTGAAAGGGGCTGCTCCCACATTGAAGATGAACCGGAAACTGCCTCCCTCGCCGGAACGAACCATTTCCCAGCATGCCGGATTTTCGCCCGGAATCAGATCCGCGTGCTGAAGAACTCTGCGGAACGCACGGAAACTGCCGTCTTCCGCCGTGCCGTTCCACCCCAGTGAAAAGTTTGCCCCGGAAGTAATCACCAGACCTTTGCCGTAAGGGTGTATCACGACTGCCGCGCCGGGGAAATCCGCCCATTCAGCGGCAATTTCGTCATCGCGGCAGTCCATCAGCCCCACCCGCCAGCCGCCGCCGTCTGCTGTCGCTCCGTCGCGCCAGCGGATTCCGGTATTTTCTCCGGAGGCAATCACCTGACGCAATCCTTCCCGACAGCCGGTCAGCTTCTCCAGGCCGCACATGGGACGGTGTTTCGCCACCCAGGTATTGGATTCCCGGCAGGCGAAAGGATATTCGATGAAGAGCGTTCCGCCTTGCGCCGCGTAGTCGCATAACTGCCCGGCAAGCGCTTCATCCATGGATCCCACGGCATTTACGTGCAGTAGTTTGTAAGGACTGAAATCATCGCCCGGAGTCACGAAGTCGGCGTTGAATCCATTCAGACGGAAAAGAGTAAAGGCGTTGATTTGAGCCCGCCGCGCCGGACTTTCCGCCGGTCTGAAAGGCACATTGGTATCAAGACTTCCGGGTTCGTCATAAAGCAAGGTCTGAATTCTTGCCAGCAGATCGTCGCCTCGGGAATAAAGGCAGGCAACCGGGGAACGCACAGTCGCGGTTTTATGCAGCCGTTCTCCAAGCCGCGCCACCGTTTCCGCCACAGTATCGCAGACACAGCTGCGCACGGTAGGGCTTCCGTCAATTTCCCGCATTCCCCAGCCGTTGGATTCTTCGCCGAAACGTTCGCTGCGGTATTGCCAGAAAGTGAAGCCATGACAGCCGACCGCCAGCGACATCAGCAGAATCTGATGCAGCTTTGCCGGATCGGGCGTTTTGCACCACATCGCATAGTTGGGATAGAATTCCTGAATCCAGAACTTCGGATCCACCCGGCGCATCCACGCGCCCTGGTAAAGCGGGGAAGCCTCATCGTTCCAGCCGGAAGGATGCAGCGCGACCGGAAAAGAACAGCCGTAGAAATCCACTTGCGCCGCATTCAGAAGGTCGTTGCTGGTATCGCAGGCTGGGTCCTGAACCACACTTGAGGCGCCGACATGACACATCACAATCCGCTCCGGAGCCCCTGCCTTCAACCCCTCATACGAGACACGAACCCGGTCCGCCACCGATTGTTCCGCCCATTGCCGCCAAAGGTGCATCTCGGCAAAGTCCGATGCGCTTTCCGGCGGCTGCACCGTATCGAAACTGCTCCATGCCTTCCCGTATGCGTCGTTCAGAGCCTCAATGGTGCCGAAGCGCTCCGCCAGCCATCTGCGGTAGCTGGCGACGGAATGGGGACAGTGGCACTCGCCGAGAGGACGGCTGCGCGGTTCATTCCATGCGTTGAAGAACCACAGGGCAGGATGATCCTTGTAACGTTCCGCCAGACGCCGGTTGAATTCAAATGCTGCCTGCCTCACTTGCGGATTGTCAAAACAGGGCAGCCAGCCGCCGACATAAAATGCCGCGTGCGAAATCGGTTCGATCGGGCGGTGATGAAAACCGATCCGCAAACCGCCGAGTTCCTGAAAAACCCAATCCGGCGCGGTCTCCAGCATGGACTTGATAATAACACGCAGCCCGTTCTTATGAGCCAGATCGCAGAGACGGTCAAGGTCGTCCCAACAGTATTTTCCCCGAATCCGCTCATGCCAGCGCCACTGGGGACGGAACTGCACATGGGTGTAACGGCAGCGGGCGATTTCCCGCAAGTCTTCCTCCCATTCTTCCGGCAGCGGGGTCGGTGCCCGATAGTATTGTGTGCCGTAAGGGAAAAAAGGAGTTTCGACATAACGTTTCATAAGAAAGAACCTTTCCTGTAATTAAAGGAGGACGACGATATTGTCCATTTCATCATTCAACTCGGAGAGTTTTAATTTCAAACGGGTGGAAGTCGGTTGCGGAAACTCCGGCTGTCGGCCGGCCGTCCGGACGGACTGCTGTCAGGGAGATTCCGGGGACATCCGCAAGTCTCCCTTTTTGCCCCAGGCGTTCGTAAACACGCAGGAGAGTCCCCCCGCCCTGCCATGCCTGACGCACCATGGAAACGGCAAATTGTCTGCTGTTCCACGGCAGCCACTGCCCCGGAGCGGAGATCGGTTCCGGAACCGCCTCCGGTGTCCGGTTCAGCCATTCGGCAATTTCCACAGGCGCCGCGACATCGCCATGATCCACTGCAAATGCAAACGCAAATTCATGATGCCCCAGATCATTGTACTGAGCATTTCCGCCGCGTGCCTCATCGTCTTTTCCGACGAAGGAACCGGGACGTTCGGCAGAACGCAGCAATGTAATGTTCAGCTGCCCGTTTTTCACTGAAAAACCATATTTGCAGTCGGAAATCAGCGAAAGAGCCAGCTCTTTGTCCGCGATGCGGACCCAGCGCTGCGCGGCAATCTCATACTGGGCACGTTCGATGGAAGTTTCCGAGCGCGTCGAAAACTCCTCAAATCCATACTGGGACGCATATTGCGCCTTGTCCGCATCCACTGTTCCGGGAAGCTCAAAACGCATCAGATGCTCCGGTTCGTGCCAGTCCATGACGACAAAAATCTCGCAGGTTGAAGCTCCTTCGTTCAGACGGAACTCCACGTTCATTCCGGATTGTCTGTAACTGTATTCCTGCCGGCAGTATCCGACCGGTCCATCGGCTTCGATGGTCTGTTTTATCAGCTTCAGCCCGGGAAGCGGTGCGGCATCATAGGTTCCGGGCTCAATGTTCCAGGCATTCCCCTTGTCCGAGTAAAGCCGGAAAGCCGCCGGCGCCTTCAAAAGTTCCCGCCCGGTTCGGCAGTCTGTCCAGCCTGCAACCGTGCCGTCCGCCTGAAATCTGATTTGAATGACGCCATTATCCAGCGCAAGGTTCCCGGCTTTGACCGGAACCCCGCTCCACGGCTTCCAGGTGCCCCAGGACAGAGGCTCCAGATTCAAGACTTTCCATCCCGCGGCATCTTTTTCCAGACGATGCAGCGGCGTTGAAGTCGGATTGAAGAAATATGCGGTGCTCTTCTTTCCATACCACCGTTCGATTTCAGAAAGCCAGAAGGCATGTCGTTCCGCGGCTTCCCGGTAAACACGTTCAATGGATGTGCCCGGCAGCACGTCATGAAACTGCATCAGCAAAACCTCTTCCTCAAATTCGCGGTACCATTCCGGCAATGCCTTCCGCCATACCACGGAAGCAAATTCCATATCCTGACGTTTCCGTTCATAACTGCGGTTGATCCGCTTAATCAGTTCACAGCTGGTGAAGGTGCCCTGATGATTTTCCAGATAAAGCTCGCCGGAATAGTCCGGCAGGAGCGCCTTTTTTTCCGCAATCCGGTCAAAAAATTCTTCCGCCCGGGCATGAATCACCGGGGGGAAATCCGGACGATCCGCCATTCGCGCCAGCAGTTCCAAATGAGTTTCGCCGGGTCCCGCGCCCCCGTCGCCGATGCCGTACAGCATCAGAGACGCACCGGAAACAGCCCGTTGAGCGTCCTGCTTCCGGCATTTCATCACCGACTCAGGATTGGCGGAGCCGTTGTAGGTTTCCTCGGGAAGCCTGTAGGCGAGAATCCGGCTTCCGTCTATCCCGATCCAGTTGAATGCGTTGTGCGGAAACGGATTGAAACGGTTCCAGGCGTTTTTCATGGTCAGCACGTATTCCGCGCCGTTCAGCTTTGCAATCCCCGGAAGACTGCCGGAATAACCGAAAATATCCGGAAGCCAGACGGTTCTGACTTCATGACCGAAGTGTTCGCGCCAGTAG
Source organism: uncultured Lentisphaeria bacterium (assembly GCA_949282305.1). Lineage (GTDB taxonomy): Bacteria > Verrucomicrobiota > Lentisphaeria > Victivallales > UBA1829 > UBA11452. Next base: position 18,414 of record CASDPB010000077.1, read on the forward strand.
GTCTGCCCGTAGATGAACTGCCGCATCAGCGATTCTCCATCCGGAATATGACTGTCCGACTCCACCCACATGGCGCCCTGCAATTCCCAGCGTCCCGCCGCTTCGTGTTTTTTCACTTCGGCAAAAAGCTCCGGAGCCATTTTCTCCACCCAGGAATACAATTGCGGCTGACTTGCTCCAAAACAATACCATGGATATTGTTTCAGATTCGCAAGCGCCGTCACAAACGTGCGCACACCCTTGCGCCGGGATTCTCTCAAAGGCCAGAGCCACGCGAGATCAAGGTGGGCATGACCGATCGCATAAACCGGCAAGCCGTCGCTGACGCAGCCGGCTTCGGCAACTTCCCGTTCAAACCGCCGGTCAAAGTATGCCGCGGTCAAGGAAGCCGGACGGCGCACCAGTTCCGCAAAGCGCACTGCGCCGTCAAGCTGCAGTGCACCGAAAAGATCATTGCAGCCGGCATCTGCCCACACCTCGAAACGGTCTGATGAAATCCGCAGTTCACTCAAAGAGACAAACAGCTTTTCCGGAGTGCCGAGACTGCGGTCGAAAATACTGGAAAGATTGGTCAGAGCGCGAACAGGTTTCCCCGCTGCATTGTAAAGCAGCAGTTCGCCATTGACATCAAGCCGCAGCGCCAGTTCCTCAAACTTCCCGTCGGGCGGAACGACTCCGGAAAAACGAAACCAGCCGCAGTCAAACAGTTCCCCCCAGCTTTCGCCGACTGCCAGTTTCCGGTATTTTCCTTCCTGCCTTCGTTCAAACGGGAGCGGCTCCGGTGATGTCCAGGCTTCCACCTGAAGCGATGAAATTACTTCACAGGTATCTTCTATGGTTTCAAACATGTCAATCTCTCTATTTCTCTTTTGCCTGTCAGGGAAGACAGCATTTGTTTTCAACTTCTTTTCCCGCAATGCCGCCGGCACTCAACTTCCGGCAGTTCTTTCCGGTGTCTCTACGCCAGCTCGCGGATGCGGCAGTTGCGGAAGAGTGCAGTTCCACGGTCCACAAAGAGACCGAGCCCGCCGCCAAGCCCGCGGTAACGGGCAAAGCTGGTCAGGAGCCGGTCGTCAAGATAGATTTCCGTGTGCTCTTTCCGGGCAACCACCTTCAGCCGGAAACCCCGACCGACAGGAACGGGGGCATGCCTGGACTCCAGAAATTCGGCTGTGCGGAGTTCAATATAGCGAACCCCGCCGAATTCGGAATCACCCCGGACACAGTCCGCGTCCCATGTTTCGGTCATGCGCAGCACAAAACCGGCGGCGGCCGCACCGCGCATCGTAATTTCCGATTCAAAGATAAAACTCTCCAGCGCAATATTCAAGGGAAGTATGGAAAAATTGGCGGAATTGTTCAATTGAATGCAGTTTTCTTCAATCCGCGCATCAATCGGGGGGCGCTTCCAGATATGCCCCCAGTCTTCCCGCACGGCGTGATTGCGCAGATAGTCATAATCCGGAGAAAGTTCACGTCTCACCAGCAACTCGACTTTGGGGGAATAACGGACAATGAGGCTGTCGCCGTCACGATCCAGCAGTTTCGGTGTCGTCAGCGTGCCGAAAACCGGAACTCCGCCGTCCGCACGGCCGTATTTCTCGCGGTCGGTATAGAGCAGATAGTCTTTTCCCTCGAATGTCAGATGATGAAGCGCCAGCGGACTTGCCGCGGTGCGGGCGCCGAGCAGAACGTTGTCCTTCAGCTGCCGGAAAGGTCCGAGCGGGGAATCGGATACGGCATAGATGGTGCCGCTGTAAATGCTCTCGTCGGTGAAAGAGGTGAATGCGCCGTAAGAAAGTCCCGTCAGACAGGTGATGTACCAGAGATCGCCGATTTTGAATACATTGGGAACTTCGACGCAGCCGCAGTTCTCCGGTGCGAATACAGGCTCGGGAAACTGTTCCCAATGGATCAGGTCGTCGGAATAGGCTCCGGCGATGATGCTTGTGCGCAGCAGATCGTCCGCCGGGCGGCGGGTGGCGAAATAGCCATACCAGCCGGGACGGTCCGGAGCCTTGATGACGTGCAGGTCACGGCAGTCCCGGGTTCCGGGGACCGGACTCTCCAAAGTCGCATAATGCCGCGGATCAGGTATAATCACCGGGTTTCCCGGATACCTGGTGAAACTGCTGCCGTCGGAACCGGTCGCAAGACCGATGGCCTGGGAGCCTCCCTTCGTTGCGGAACCGCGCATGGTATAAAAAAGATACGCCTGATTGTCATGCCATACGGCAGAGCCGGTCCACGGAGTCATATCGTCGTCATCGCGTTCCAGACAGGTTCCGAGAACCGGGCTGCGCTCCTCCCAATGCACCAGATCGGTGGAGAATGCGTGCCCGAGATGGTTCTCATACCTCTGTCCGGCTTCATCGCGGGCGGTCTGGAGATGATAGAGGTGAACTCCCCCCGGTACAGTCATGCACCAGGGATCCCATACATACATGTGCGCGGGAGAATAATTCATGTTCATCGCAAAAATCCTGTTGATGAAGTCAGTCTGCTTACAGCGTCCTCTTATTGCTCCCGGCTTTCACAGTAAAGCGCAGTCCAGGGGGCAAGCTCCGGCAATGCAAAGATCCGATAGCCATGATCGGCGCCTGCCGCATTCAGCGTCATTTCCTTTCCGCACTGACTGCACACAGTCAGAACCGGTGACTCCTGCTTCAGAAGAAGCGTGCCTCCCTGCATCGGATCCTGCGACATATTCCAGATCAGGGCATGATTCCGGCGCACCCAGAGCGCCGCCCGGTGATAACTTGCCAGGTATCCGGGCAGTTCCTCTTTGGAAAGCCAGCGGAAAAGCTGTTTCATCCGCTCCGACTGACTGCGGTAGAACAGCGTCCCCCAGGGATAATATCCTTCAACCGCAATCCTCCCGCCGAGGGAGTTGGTGTACACTCCGGAAAGACATTTGCCGAGCTCCACCCCGCAATAATCAACGCAGCGGCTCAATACCTGAGCCCCTTTGCAGGGCTCCAGGGAAAACGCGGGCTGATACCAGAAGGACTGTCTGCCATTACGCCGTTTCCCGGCTGCGCGTCCATTCAGCGGGTGATCCGCAAACTCTTCAATGGCATCTTCCCGTATAATCTCCTTCACCGTAAAACCGGTCTCCCCGCCGAAGCCGCGCGAATTCAGCGTTTGCAGAGCAAAGCCGTCAAGGTAGGCTCCTGTTCTCAACATGGCGTGAATTTCCTCATCGCTCATTGATTCCACGGTCTGCCCCGCGACGGCGTAAAGGCAGGCATCTTCGGCGGTGTATGCGGCAGGCAGACCGATCTTCTGCAGTTCGCTGTTCAGAAAGCCCGGATCGTCGCTCCCCTGAAGTGTCAGCCACCTGCCGTCCTGCCCGCGATGGCTGAGATGAATCATTCTGCCGACGCCGTCAAATATTCCCTGCGGAGAAATGCGGCGGCAGCCATGCACAATGCGGTCTAAAAAGCCGCGGTTGCCGTTCAATGCCTGAATCAGCGACTGATTGACATCGAAGTCGTCCCATTCACGTTCTCCGAAGACATTGTAAGCCACGCCGGTGGCGCCGGCGGCACAATAAATCTGCGGTTCCAGCGCGGTCATGAAATTGCTCTTATTGAGCCGTTGATAGTTGAAGCTCTCCACTTCCGCCTCAATGACTTCAACAGACTTCGGGAGCATGGCTGCCTCCCGTCCGATGCTGTTGGCTTTGTCCAGAATCTCATCCGGACAGCGGTCAAAGTAAAAGCCTCCTCCGGGACGCCACCAGACAGGACGGCGCCCCTCCCCCGCCAGGGCGGCAGCGTGACCGGCGAAATCAAGTCCGCAAATCGGCTGAAAACCGTCCATCTGCCCCAGAATGATTGACGGATCGACGGCATGGACAACCCGCTCGATATATCCCGCAATGTCCTCTATGACGCGCGCATTCCATTCCAGCAGTGCGGCGCGGCGTCTGCGTCTTTCCCCGGCGTCACTGCACTCAAAGAACGCCGGCAGATCCGCCAGCTCCCCATGATAGCCGATGAACGCGCTCAGCTTCGGAAAACAGGACGGGCAGAAACATCCGAAATCATAAACCTTTCCATGGTTGGACAGCCGCAGATCATCATCAATCCAGATGAAATCCGGATGACATTCCGCGGCAAGGGTATAGCACTCCCTGATATAGTTCTCCCGCCAGACCGGATCGGCGGAGCAGAAGTTGCCGGGACAGGGCTGCCCCGAACTGTACACCATCACCTGACCGCCGGTCGCGGCATGGCGGACATTCTCATAGGTATGCCCAAGAGTGCACAGATGATTGATTCCCGCTTTCCAGCCGCGTTCATGCATGGCGGCAATGCGCCGTTTCAGAATCGCAAAGCGCGAACGCATGACGTCCATGGGGGGCGGCGTATGGTTGTTATTGCTGAAAAAGGCAAACTCGTCAGCCATGCGGGTTGCTTCTATTGTCTGAAGCAGCTCGTTGAAATCCTCGTCCTTTTCCCAGAGCTGAACCGTCAGCCGGTAGGATACATGTGCATTGCCGGAAGCCATACTGTTTTCCTCTTTACTTTCTTCGCTGTCAATTATTTTCCGCCGTCATTGCCGGAAAGCTGAATTAGATAAGTCCTGCCGGCAGGAATGGTGAACGTGACCTGTGTTTTCCCGGAGTCCGTCTTGAATTCGAGCGGAGCATTGTCCACAAGTTCATTTGCACCGGTGAAGACTGCCTTCGCATAGTCTTCCGCGCGCAGACTCAGTGTGACGCGCCGGGCTTCCGCCGCGGGATTCAAGACCGTGAAATAGAGTCCGGCGGACGGCTGACTTCCCCAGCGTTCCACCAGCGCCCCCTGATTCACGGACGCATTGGTCAGCACTTCCCAGCCCGCCCGGTTGATCAGGTGAAGCAGACGGGCATATTTCGGGCATATCTTCAGCAGACGCTTTGTCACTTCCGGTTTATTCCAGTTGTTGGAAGTGCCGGAATAAATGCCGTACATCAACGCCCGGTTCATCCTGGCGTCCATCTCCTCGACTGTCGTCTCCACAAAGCTCAGACGGTAGTCCTGAGTCGAGATCGGCTTGCGTCCCGCCAGAAAGCGGAACGTCCGCAAATCCGCCGGGTTCAGGGGTTTGGAATCGACATGCTCACCGGCTCCCAGGGCGTCGAGATAGCCGATATGGGACGCGATGACCGGATGCCAGCTGTTGTCGAAAATCGCATAGCCGTGCTGATCGCAGTAACGCCGGAATTCCGCCAGGAAGTCCGCATTGCTCAAGGCGTTGTGCAGAGCGGGAACCGCCTTGCCGTTCACCCTTGCAAACGTAAGGGGAGTCTCGGTATATTTCCAGTGTTCACGGCGGAAATTGTAGTTCGCCCAGCCTGCGCCATAGACAACACTGTCCAGATAGACAACATCCAGCTTGCGGTTGATGCTTTTCAGCTGCTTTGCAATATGCTCCACCTGATTCAGCTGTATGTCATAACGGTTCGGATGCGGCAGTCTCGGGCTCGGATTCGCCAGCAGAAAGCCTCCGGACCAGTTTTTACGCTCCACATTAGGAGTCCACGGGAAATCCTTCATCGGATAGCAGTGGAAAACCCACTCTCCGTCTTCACTTTCTATCGCGCTGTTGTTCAACGCCTTTACGGTAAAGTCGCGCGTCAACCCCGGATAACGGTCCGACTCAGTAGTCGACTTCAGATCCTTAGCCAGGAATTTACGATACTTCGCCGTATTGATCGGAATGTAAAAATCTTTAAAGACACTGGTCGGCAGTGTGCTGATATTCCTCTTGTTCGCCTTGACCCACTCATGCGGAATCGGCATCCAGATTGTCCAAGGCTCCGAATACTGCATTGCCGCCAGACCGGTTTTCTGGATTGCCGGAATGATCTCCAGCGGTTTTGAATATTCAAACTCCATCTGGTCATATCCCATTCCGCACTTGAGCGCCGCCTGCAGTTCCGACTCGGCGACCCACAATGCCCAGCCGCCGTAAGGTGCGCGGCTTTCAAAACATTCGGGGAAAGCACGGTAGTAATTCTGCATTGCGCCACGGATTCCGGTTCCTCCTTTTCCGCCTAAAAAGGCAAACTGGAAATCCGCACGGTGCGGAAAGTTCTTCGTAATTCCGGACAGTCCGAGAGGAACGCTGACACTCAAATTGGCAGTACCGTTGTCCGCAACGTAGACGCCATAGGAGAAAAAGCGCGTTTTGCGCAGAGAATGCGCCAAAGCCACGTTCTGTTTTTCATTGTCAAGACTGCCCAGCGGAATCTGAGACTGATTATGACCGGAAAAACCATCCACCTGATTGGCTCCGCGCCCCGGTGTGACTTTTTCCACCCCCAGTGTGTCGTTGCTCCAGGAGTTGCCGAATCCCCAGTTCCCGGGCTTGAGAGCCGCAGAAAATGCAATCGTCACCGCCCGGTCTTTCCGTTTCAGGTCAATGACCGTGCAGTCCGCCAGCATGGCATTGCCTGTCCCGGACGAGAAAACGGCGTCAAGCTCCAATCCGAGCTCCCTGCAGACTCCTTTATAGAATATGCGACCGTCTTTTTTATAGACCTTGACGGGGAGAAAGTTTCCTTTCTGTCCAGTCATTTCATCGGTCGCAGAAAAACCGCCCGGTGCAGTTTTCATTGCCAGTTCCGTCCCGGCAACCGTCCACGAAGACAGCGTCCCTTTTTCCGTATCAAATCCAATGGCCTGCACAGCCGGATCGCCCAGCCGCACTTCCGCCGCATTCAATGCGGTGGCAGTCAGAATGCCTCCCAGTGCCAGAGCAGACCAATATGCGCAATATAACTTTCTCATGCAACTTTTCCTTTTTTACTTTCTTTATATTTTCTCTGTTTCAGGCGGTTATTTATGGATGCGGCTTTGTACCATAACTCGGCCAGACTCTTCCAAAGGCGTCTTCCGGAATGCTCCAGCGGTTTCCTTCCGTAAATCCTTTCAATTCACTGCGGGCATAATTGCGGACAGAACCATCCAGCTTCCCGAAGTTTCCGGTAAACTTGTGACTCCATGAATCAATCGTCTCAACTGCCATATTACCGCACCCATCACTCCACAAAATCCATTTCGGATTATTGGTCGATTTTATCGGAACTTCATCATCAGTATTGCAACAGCGCCAGTATTTCTGATCGGGATGGTTCCCTGCCCAGAAATTATAGGTAAAGTTAGCACTGTCTGAAGCCAATGCTTTCGCAGAGGGACACCCCTGTGCCAGTTTTAGTGAAAAACCGTAATCGCAATAATCGTAATACACAGAACGATAGTCGCTTCCAGTAGGCCCATTATCGATAGACGGCCAAAATGGATCAGTTCCTTTTTCCGTCAGCCAATCCTTATTGTCGGCTGCGTACATGAAAGAAATCACCCCCAGTTGCTTCAGATTGCCTGCACAGGAGATGCGCTTTGCCGCATCGCGAGCCTTGGACAATGCGGGCAGCAGCATCGCCGCCAGGATCGCGATGATCGCTATTACGACCAGGAGCTCGATCAATGTAAACACTGTTCTTTGCCTCATTTTTTTGAATCCTTTCCTATTATGTTTATGTTTATGTTAAATATCAAACAGATGAAGCACTCGTCCAACAAGTCTGCACCGCCGCCTTCTCCGTCGACCGGCGCATCACAAGTTCCGACGGAGAAACAAAGCCTGCCGCGGCACGTTCCGCCGCCTTTCCCGTCGACCGGCGCACCACAAGTTCCGGGCGCAGCACAAGCTGACAGGACTGGCTCTCATTATTCAGCAGAAATTCCAGAGCCTTGTTGACCAGCTGATCCAGAATATGCCCGCAAGTGGTCAGCGGCACCGGATATTCCGCCGCTTCAGTCAGATCATCATAGCCAACCAGGGAAATGTCCTCCGGAATCCGGAATCCGGAAATCAGCAGCTGTTCCATGATTCCCAGCGCCAGAATATCATTCTGCGCAACAATGGCGGTAAACGCCTTCCCCGTCTCCAGCAATTTGGAGGCGGCAAGGAATCCGGCGCTGCGGCGCAGTCCTTTGCACTGCATGCACAAGGAGGGATCAAGAGTCACATGCGCTTCCTCCAATGCGCGCCGGACGCCGCCTATGCGCAATTTATCGTCCAAGTCGATCAGGAATGCAATCCGGCGATGCCCCAGCTCCAGCAGATGCCGGGTCAGCTGATACATCCCGTCTTCCAGATTGTCCACCACATAATTCAGACGGTTGTCAAACGAATATCCTCTCAGGCAGACCACCTTTTTCCGGTGCTTGCGCAGCAGTTCCGTCACTGCCTCGGACTGCCCCACTTTCCAGTTGACGATTACTCCATCCACCCGGTTCAGCAGCAGTTCAATGCGCTCCAGATCCGGCCAGGGCAGATTAATCATCAGCAGCATCGCATGGAGCTTGCATTCATCCAGTTTCGGCAGAAGCTGCTCAAAGGCATCACGTTCAAACTGCTGCCAGTCGCGGTCCACCAGAACCAGAATCGTACTGCTGTCACGAATTTTCGGAACGGGATACACCAGCGTCCCGAGTCCCTGCACCGGCTGCAAAAGTCCCTCGGCGGTCAGCTCCTGGATGGCACGCCGCACCGTGTTGCGGGATACTCCATACCGACGGATCAGATCATTTTCACTGGGCAGCAGATGCGGACGTTCCTGTTCAATACTGGAACGCAGTTTGTTCATCAGCAACTTATATAACGGTTTTCGGATTAATGAACCCATTTTTCTGCCCTTGTCACGGTTTTCACTTATGCCTTTAATTATAACATATACCAACAAGTTTGTCAAGAGGGTAAAAGCCGGAAAAAGCATTTTTTTCCATAACTTTATGACTTTTTCCGTAAAAACCTGCTCCGAACTTCCCCGGAACGCAAAAGCGGCGGCGGGATACGATGCAGTGCGGAAGCAATGCCCGGAAACTGCCGCGTGAATCCTCCTCCCCTCCCCCGGCACGCAACGCCTCGTGAATACGGAGACGGCGCCGCGTTTCCTCCGACGGGATGCTGTCCGGACTTTTTCCTTTCAACTCTCTGTTTCTCCTACCGGAAATCTGCTGCCGTCGGAAAATCAGGCAGTCTTCTCTCCGCATAAAATTCTCTCCGGCATTTGATTTTTCAGAAAGATATTGGTATATTGGTTCCAGGAGGTCAACACTATGAATAAAATGCTTTTCACTTTTTCCGCTCTTCCCGTCTTTCTTCTGTTCTGCTCCTGCGCAAATCCATCCGGCAAGGAGCTGGCGTCCCGCTACAACGCGGAAGGCAACTACGATGCCGCCGCTCACGCCGCCACGGAAGGACTCAGGAACGGAGAAAAAGACCCGTGGCTCTATCTGCAGCGGGCACAGGCCTATTTTGCCCAGGGCAAACAGAAAGAGGCTCTTGCCGATGCGGATACGGCGGTGAAGGAGGCTCCCGAACTGGCAGGAGCAAAGCTCATCCGCGGCATGCTCCGGGAGCAGAGCGGAGACTATGACGGAGCCATCGCGGACTACCAGGGCGCACTGAAGCTGAAATTCGACATGAAGAACCCGGATCTCGCACGAACCCGCACCATCTGCGCACTGGCAAAACTGCTCTATTACAGGAAAGACCAGAAACAAGCCGCCCTGAGCATGCTGGAAGATCAGTACAAACTCAACACCCGCGATGTCCGCGTCCTCGACACCTATGCGTGGCTTCTGGCACATTCCGGCAGGAATTCCGCAAAAGCCCTGTCGCTGGCGGAGGGAGCGGCGGAATTCTATCCTTCCGCCCCCACCCTCGAAACACTGGCTTACGCCCAGGCGGTAAACGGCAAGTGGCAGGAAGCAGTCAGAACGCAGGAAAATGCAATCCGTTATGCGGCGGGACTCCCCCAGGGAGAACCATACGATACTTACAGGGCCACGCTCGGCAATGCGCTTCGTTTTTACCGGGCAGCCCGGCTGCCGCAGCCGACGGAACGTCTGCTCTGGATTCAGTGAAAGAAGGATGCTGGCATGTTCAGAAACATTGTCCTGCCGTTCACAGCCGTCCTCTGCTGCGTTTCATGCCGCCTGAATGCGGCGGAGAGCGACACTCTGGAAAGAATGTATCCCAACATCTCCATCTTCCGGAAAGACGTCATCCAAAGCGCAAACGACAAAGCAAATACAAAATCCGTCCGCTATCTCGGCCCGCAGCAGTTGTTTTTCACGGTCTCCGTTTTCAATCCCGCGGGAAAGGATATTGCGGAGGGTGCCGCGTCGCCGGAGCTGAAGCGGGCTTTCGCGCAAGCCGTCGAAACCCGGAAGCTGCTGCACGGGGAACTCAAAGCGGGAAAGACGGAAACTCTTTCCCTCTCCTGTCTGGCGGGCAGGAAACTGACAGGGCTTTACACCATCCTGACTTATACGGACAACAATCTCCCTTACCACATCTGCATTTTCATGGCAGGATACCGCGGCAATCTGCTCAAGGTGGAGTTCGCCCCCTCCGTGCCGTTGAAACAGGACCCGCAGGACCGGCTTTTCCGCGCCATTCTTGAAGAGGCAAAGGCAAATTTCTACACGGGAGAAAAGACCAACGTGCCGCAAAATATAAAAAACACCCTTGCGCGGGCAGTCCGTGCATTGGAGGAAAACCCTCTGGAAACGGGCAGTATCGCGGCGCAGGCAATCCGCAAATTCACGGATGACAGCTCCGATGTCTTCGTCATGATCCGGGAATCCGACATGCCGTGGCTTCCCAGACTGATGAACGGAACGCCGGAGGAAAAGAAATATCTGAATCTGCTTCTGGCATCCTTCATGGGCGGCAATGCGCTTGCTCAACTGGAACAGAACATCTGCCGGGACATGCGGAACGCCGGGCTCGCCTCCATGAGGAAAACCTATGCAAAAATCAAAGAAGCGGATCGGACATTCCTGCTGAAAGAGCTTGAAAAAGACGCCGGACAATGACGCCGTCACGGGAATTGACATCCGGAAGCGCCCCCTTTCAAGTCTTCCTCCCCAGTCATGCGGACTATTACAGCTCCAGGCGGATTCTTCCTCCGCTCTGCATATCAGCCGCCGGGCGGAATCGGGATTCTCCTCTCAACGGCTGACGCCTACCATATCCATGACAAGCCGTATGGAACGAAGCTCTCTGCCCGGCAGCTCAAAAACGGACGCCCTGCAGTCCGGCACGGCTGAACTGTTTTCACTGTCCCGCTGTGAAAATATCCCTCATAGGGATGACGCGGCAGTTCTGTTCCGCAAGATATTCCATGCACGCCTCGAACCGGGCGGGTTCCGTGTTGACCCATGGATGCGGGAGATCGGGGACTCCGTGGAAAACAAGCACAGTGTATGCGGAATCCCCGGCGCGCTGCACGGCCTCGAAAAATTTATTTCCGGTGCTGTCATGGACAGGAACTCCCATGATGCGGAAGGGGTCGTCCTTCTGCGGATTGAATGTTGTATCGCCGCAGCTTCGGGCTGTCACATATCCCCGTTCTTTCAAAAGCCCGATCACGTTTTCCGCAACGGGACCGCCCGGATAGGCGAATGTCCGGGGAAGCGGAATGGAATGTTTCCCGCATTGATCTTCTATGTAAGTGAGTTCTGAAAGAAATTCCTGATCCGTGGCGCTGCCGCAGTCGCAGTGGCTTCTTGTATGATTTCCGATTTCAAATCCCATTTGAGAAAGTTCTGCAATCTCTGTCCAGTTCAGATACGGAGACTGCCTGAATTTTCCGGAGTCGGGAAATTCACAGACATAAAATGTTGCCCCGAAGTGGTATTTTTTCAGAATCGGAGCAGCGAACTCCAGATGATTCCGCAGGGCGTCGTCGAATGTGAGGACAATTGTTTTCCGTTGCATTTCAATCCTTTCTGAATAAAATGTCTTTCAGTTCGCCGGTATATCCGATCTCACGGAGAAATTTCAGATGCGGCTGAAAAAAACCGACTTCATAAAGATTGTGCGCATCGCTTCCCAGCGCGATCCTGACTCCCGCGTCAATGCACATTCTGGTAAAGACCGGGTCCGGACGATTGTGATGGAAGTTGATTTCCGCGGCGACGTTGTTCTTTTTCAGGAGTTCCACAATCGGCTCGAACAGCCTGACCGGTTTTTCCCCCGCTCCGTCCCATGAGTAAATACGGAACGGATGCGCCAGAATGTCAATTCCTGACTCGACCAGAGATTTGACGGCAAGGAAAAACTCCTCGTCGCCGCCTTCCTGTGCGTTTTTCTCCAGAGCATGGACTGCGCCGACTTTCAGTTCAAGGCGGTTCAGAACATCATTCCCTGCGATGAGGCGTCCTCTGCGATCCACATCCAGTTCCATGCCGAGGCGGCAGTGTTCCCGCTCCACATGGGAAAAGAGGTTCAGATATTCCTGTGTCCGCACGGTCTGTTCCCTGCAGTCGAGCCCCTCCTTATACCAGATTTTGTCTTCGCCCCGGTACTGCTCCTGCTTGAAATAGAGATGCCCGGAGTGTTCCGTGAATGCGATTTCCTCAAGCCCCCACAGCTTTGCCAGTTTGAGACAGGAGAGAAGTTCCATATTTTCATTGCAGTATGCCATCTGCGTATGAACATGCGTATCCGTCAAACCCGGCGGAAGGCGGTACTGCTCATAGTGAATCGTGACTTCGCCGGATTCGGCGACCTCGATGACGGCGAAACGGTAAGGCGGTTCGCAGAGCGGCGGCGCATGAACCGTCATGATTCCCCTGTCGAACCCCGGCACACGGCATTCCGGCGCTGTAATGCAGAGAGAACAGTGACAATCCTTCAGTGCCGCCAGCGTGCCGGAAGAGATTGTCTCACTGCCGTTGTGCAGATAAATGAGTCTTTTGGCACAGCTCCGGTCTCTGATTTGATCGGACAGCAGGAATTCTCCGCATTCGACAGGGCATGGGCGTCCCTGAATTCCGGAAGTCATGGAAAGAAACGGCATTTGGAACTTTGCGGACATTTCACGGACAGCCGCAAGCTGTTCCGCCGCAAGTTTTTCCGCAGACCCGGTCAGGATTACGGCATCCGGCTGAATTTGCGAATTCAGATAATGAAGCGTCCGGAGAAAAACGATTTCGGAGAACTCCCTGTATAAAGATTCTGCCTCTGCCCCGCAGAGATCGGCGAAAAGTGCGATTCTGATGCTCATTCTGACAAACCTGCTGCCCCCGTTGTTTTCCTGTCCGCTGTAATCTAAGTTCAATTCGCGAAGTTTCAAGAACGCGGTTCTAAAAATGAAGTTTTTATTTTCCGCGACCTTGCTTTCTCCGTGGAACTGATTATAGTTTATCGGATACATCAACAACAGAAGGAAAGTTTTTATCATGGCGAACACGAAACGCAAGATGGATATTTCCAGTATCGACAGGAATTTTTCGGCTCCCGGAATCGGGGATTTCAATATTGTTTATACGGATGTAAAAAAAACGCCTTTCGCAATTGAGGGATTCCCGTGGTTCAAGCAGAACAAGTCCGCCTATTACCGCATCCCGAAGAAACTGACGGCAAAGGACACCAACGACGGAGTGATCGCCCTTTCCAATCATACCGCCGGCGCCTGTGTCCGCTTCCGCTCCGATTCCCCCGTGATTGTGGTGCGTGCAAAGCTCGCCTGGTCTTCCGATATGAATCACATGCCCCGTGCCGGAAGCGCCGGTTTCGATTCCTACTGCAAACCGGACGGCGGAAAGCAGCTTTACAATAAAACGGTTCAGCCGAACCGGGACCAAATTGATATTGAGGCGCTTCTGGGCGTGAATCCCGGCAAGGGCATGTGCGACTGGCTGGTCAATCTTCCGCTTTACGGCGGCGTGGAATCGCTTGAGATCGGGATTGTGAAAGGCAGCTGCCTTGAGAAGCCGACGCCTCATAAGGTGCCGGCTCCCGTATTGTTTTACGGTTCGTCCATCACGCAGGGCGGATGCGCCTCGCGTCCGGGCAATGCCTATTCATCCATGCTCTGCCGTGCCGTGGATGCCCCGCAGGTCAATCTCGGTTTTTCCGGCTCCGCACGCGGCGAGGAAGCGCTTGCCCGCGAAATCGGAAAATTGAAACTTGCGGCTTTTGTTTACGATTACGACCATAACGCACCGAATGCGGAGCATCTGGAGAAAACGCATGAGAAGTTTTTCCGCATCATCCGGGAGCTTCAGCCGGAACTTCCGGTGATTATGCTTTCCAGATGTGACTATGCCGATCATCCGGACTGCAATCGCCGCCGGGAAATTGTACGGACGACTTACCGCAATGCCGTCGGGGATGGGGACAGGAATGTATATTTCATTGACGGGGAGATCCTGTTCGGCAGGAAAATGCGGGATGCCTGCACTGTGGACGGCTGTCACCCGAACGACCTCGGTTTTTATCGCATGTACAAGCATGTCCTGCCGGTTTTGAAGAAAATTTTGAAAAAATCCGCCGAAAAGGAGTTGGGCTGATGAAAAAATGGACCTCTGACATTCTTACCCTTCAGAAATTTGATATGCGTCTGCGTGATCTTGAGATCAAATACCGCACGATCCCGCAGGAAAAGGCGCGTATGAAGAAAGAGCTGGAAACTGCTTCCGCCGTAACGGGAAACGCCAGGGAACAGCAGCGGAAAGTCGAACATGACATCAAGGAGACGCAGTCGTCCATTGCTGCGCTGAATGACAAGATCAAGAAGACGCAGACACAATCCACGATGGTGAAGAAAAACGCGGAATATCAGGCGATGCTTGCGGATATCGAAGCGACGAAAGAGAAGATTTCGGAATTGGAAACGCATGAAATTGAACTCTACGACGAGCTTGAGAGCGCGAAAAAAGCCGTTCTGAACGCGGAAAAGGATTACTCAGCGGCGGAACGTGCCGTGAAAGCGGAACTTGCCGATTTTGATGTTCTGGTCTCCGAAATCAAGGAAGAGGTTCTGAAATTGAAGGCGGACAAGAAACGTTTCACGACGCAGATAGATTTGAATGTTCTTGAAATCTATAAACGCCTTCTTGAGAGCGATAAGAAAGGCCGCCCGGTGGTTCCGATCATCAACGGTTCCTGCTCCAACTGTCTGCTGAAGATTACACCGCAGACAATGAACGAGGCGAAAAAGGGAGCTGTGATTCAATGCGATAATTGTTCTCATATCATCTATGATCCGGAAGCTCCGTTCGATTACGAGTGAAAAAAAGTATATCTTCCTCTTTTCCGAGCTTGAAAAATAAAAAAAGCGGTGCATTTTATAGCTTATCTTTTTTCTGTTGCGGAGAGATGGCTGAGTGGCCGAAGGCGGCGGTCTCGAAAACCGTTAACGGGGCAACCCGTTCGGGGGTTCGAATCCCCCTCTCTCCGCCAATTACCAACAACTTACGAATGTCATAAGAATAAAAGCGCATGTAAAACAGCCCCCTGTTTTACTCCTGTTTTTGTAACCTATACCCCGTATAAATTATAAAAAAATCTCCGAGCCGTTGCTTCTTCGGGAGGTTCGCAAGAAAATACGGAAAAAGGCTCTTGAAATTGCCTTGAAGGGCGTGGCACTGCGTGTGAATGCCGTAAAAATAGAACGAAAGAAAAAATAAAATAAAAAAACACCCCGGAAAGTTGAGCTTCTTCGAGAGGCCTCCGGGGTTCGCTGTTATTCCGCTTTGGCGGAGGTCGTTGCCGACTGGCTGTTTTTTGCGGACTGGTCGGACTGTTCCGTTTTGTCCGCCGTCTGTTTCTGATTCGCGCGATATTTCCAGTAGTATTTCAGGCTCTCGACATACAGCTTTGCCATTTCCGGGTCCTTTTCCGCGAGGTCTACCAGGTAGCCGGTAATTTGCGGCCCGACATCGCGCCGGATGCGTTTCACACCTTTGATGCTGCCGTTCTGCGTATCCACGGACACCCCGTTGTCAGCGTCGATTTCCAAATCCCAGCTGCTGTTTTCGCGGCTGACATCCACCACGTTCAGGCCATCTGTATAGCTTAGATTCGCCGTTGCGTTCTGCGGGTCAAGCCCCGCGTTTACCCTTGTTCCGATTGTAAACGCGCCGGTGTTATGGCTGCATCCCGTCAGCAGGAGCCCGATCAGCAGAACACCTGCGAGATACAGCAGGGTAAGCGCCGTGTGCGGCAGTTCTTTGATGAGTTTGTCATTCATGATTTCATTCCTTTCGTTTTAATTAGAAATGAGTAATGAGAAATGAGAAAATGCGGAATTTTCATTTTCAATTACTCACTATTTCGTTTTCAGCGGCACATTGATCATGGCATGATACTGCTCGATCGCCGCCAGTTTTTCGCTGTTCTCTCCGACTTTTGTTTCCAGTTTTTCCAGACGCCCGCAATGAGCGTTCATATCGTTTGTGCAGTCCGCCTTGCGGACATATTGCGTCAACGACTTATTCAGCAGCCTGATTTCCGTTGCCACCCACCCCAATACAGCCGTCATTACAACCAGAGCTCCGGAAAGCATCGCGATTGCCCAGCCTTCAGTCATGCGGCACCTCCTTTTCCACCTCTCGCGACTTCGCAACCTCGTAATCTTTCTTCGTCCATCCTTCCCACCCGAAGAGCTGACAGTAGTTGCTCCAGCGTCGCGCCCTGTTCAGCCAGAGCCAGCGCCGAATGTCCCACCAGCCGTAACGGTCTTTGACCAGCGTATAACAGTTTCGCCGGAACCGGTCGTTCGCGGCGGTGAACTGCTCCCGCGTCCCGCCTTCGTGATACTCCACATCGTGAATCAGCGCGGCAGGCTCGAACAATCCCGCGCTTTTCGTGATGATCTCCCGAAGCCAGTCGGGGAACCGGTCGGGCCCGATTCCGTTGTAGATTTCGGCGATTCCTGTAATGCTGTATTTGTCGAGGATTTCAACGTGTTCCAGTTTCAACCTCCGCGCCGTCAGAATCAGTTCTTTCAGTTTCTCA
>CASDPB010000078.1 GCA_949282305.1 uncultured Lentisphaeria bacterium
AAGGTGTTGGAAGATACCGGGTTTCCGGAGAATTCTTCCCGCATGTTCCGGCGTATTCCGGAAAAATAATGCAAAATTTTTGGTTGTCCTCTTGATTTTTCACAACGTTTGAATATAATTATAGAAAAAGGCAGTGCACACGTTTGCATTAACGGTTTCCGGGATGAGTCTGCAGGGGGGGGGCCGGGGAGTCCGGAAGCCGGGGAGGGGATGCCGGGACAGGATAAAATGTTCCGTCCGCAGATGGCGGCGGACTGCGGAAAGAAGGAGGCAGGGAGAGACTGAAGTCGGTGACAGTCAATGGTGTCTGGCGGAAAAGGTTGCAATGACAAATACAATGAGGAAAAGAGGGGTGTATGAGGAGGGTTTTCACTTTGATAGAGCTTCTGATCGTGATAGCGATCATCGCGATTCTTGCCGCAATGTTGCTGCCTGCCTTGAGCAAGGCACGGGCCGCCGCACAGGGAATCAAATGCACTTCAAACCTGAAACAGATCGGTTTCGGCGAGGCGATGTATACGCAGACGTATCACGATTACCTCGCCCCCACGCAGATTGACAACAATACATGGATGTGGCTTCTCGGAATGCACATGGAGGGAAGCGTGGATGCCTTTGCATGTCCCGCCAACGAAGAGGGAAAACTGGTACTGGGAACCCATGTCACTGAGGGAAATTCTCCTTTCAAGAAGGAAGGCATACTGGGATATGCCCAGAATCTGAGTGCGGGGCCGCATCAGATCTGGACTTATCTGGAATATGTCAAGGTCACTCAATGCAAATTTCCCTCCCTTTCCATCCTGATCGTGGACAATTCCCACAATACGGAGATTTTCAAATATTCCTTCGGGGTTTTGTTTACCGATTTCCGCCATAACGGACGGATGAATGCCGTTTTCCTGGATGGGCATGTCAAGTCGGTTGCCTACAATGAAGCGAGGGTTGACAGTTATGACCAGTATGGCGGCCCGTATTACTGGTCGCTGAAATACAGCAATCGGGAAGGAGGACTGCTTCGGGTTGCCGGTCCTAAGACTATGCCCGGATATTGAACGGAAGCATGGCTGGCGATGAAAGCGGTTTTTTTGAAATAAGCTCAGTTTGGGTTGGAAGATGAGAAAGAATAAAATTTTATCATTTGGAGTTGGGATTATGGTGTTTTGCGGCGGATTGTCGGAAGCCGTCGGTGCCGAAAAGAACGGTTCGGAGAACTGGCTGCGCCGGTATCAGTGGGAACTGCGGGGCGGAAAAGCTGAAGCCGTCCGTGAGGCGGACAACGGGGAATTCCGGATTCACACGGTCCTGCCGGCTGAAACCGCCGTGCTCAGATCGGAGCTGATCCCGCTGGAAGGCGGTTCCGAACGGCAGATCAATGCGAAAATCAAACTGAACCGGCGTTCCTATGCGAAAATATATCTACGTCTGCGCTTCTTTTCCGAACCCGGTTCCGCCGGAGGGCGCACAG
Source organism: uncultured Lentisphaeria bacterium (assembly GCA_949282305.1). GTDB lineage: Bacteria > Verrucomicrobiota > Lentisphaeria > Victivallales > UBA1829 > UBA11452. The sequence continues at coordinate 1,466 of CASDPB010000078.1, forward strand.
TGGACAGTTCCGGGACTTATGTCTCCATGCCGTTTGACATGCGTTATCCCGCCGGGGAATGGCAATGGATGAGGCTCCGTTTCAAACCCGCCCCCGGAGAGCGTTTTGTCCGGATTGAAGTCGTTGCGGAAAACGGCGCCTGCGATTTGACCGTGGCGCATCTTGAATGCGGACCGCCGGCTCCGCGTCCTTTGAGTCCGACCTGGGCGTGTGATTCCGTGAGCGGCATTGATCCGCTGCCGCATTACACGGAGCCGGAGGAGGAAGTGATACCGCCGCTTACCGAAGAAGTCCGCAGGATCGTGAAGGAACGGAAGCGCGCGAAGGCGAAAGTGGAAGTCATAGACGGCAGACCCCGTTTTACTCTTGACGGGGAACCGGTTGTTCCCGCGTTTTACAATGGCTGCTGGTTTAATCCGCGCCTGTCACAGTATGGGGACTTCCGCCGTGCCGGAGTCCATACTTTTCTGTTGTCGGTTTCCGCCGGAAGAAATCTTTACGGAAGCGGATTCTGGACGGGAAAGGATACCTATGATTTTTCCGAACTGGAAAAATGGCTCTGGCGGATTCTGTGCGTGGATCCGAAAGCCAATATCATTCTGTATGTCGGATGTGAACCGTATGTGGAGTGGGGAAGCGAGAATCCGGATCATGTCGCCGCCGACCAGAACGGAAAGAAAGCCGTGGTCGATTTCCATACGATCCGCTTTGGCGGCAAGGCACCGGGGAAGGGGGAGCGTTTCGGTCCGAGCCTTGTTTCGGAGAAATTCCGGCGGGACAGCGGAAATGCTCTGCGGAAACTTGTGGAGTATCTGGAAACGACGGATGCGGGGAAGGCGGTCATCGGATTTCATCTGTGCGGATTTTCGGACGGGCAGTTTTTCGACTGGGACTACGGCTGGAAGAATCAGCATATCGCCGACTATTCGCCTGCGGGAATGGCAAGTTTCCGCGACTGGCTGCGGCGACGCTACGGCGGCAAGGTGGAACTGCTGCGCGCCGCATGGAACGATCCGTCTGTCACCTTTGAGACTGCGCAGCGTCCGACTGTAAATCAGATCTGGACTTCCGATTTTCTTGTGGATTCCCAGCAGGTGGCGGATCATAACCGGTTCGCCAGCGAAGGACAGGCGGAAACCGTGCTTTCCCTAGCGAAAGCCGTAAGGGAGGCGACAAAGGGAAATGCCCTGATCGGAACTTATTACGAGGACATCAGCGGAACCGTCTACAACCACGGAGCGCTGAAGCGGTATCTGGAGTCGCCTTATATCGACTACCTTGCCGGCCCCGCCGACTACCGCATCCGCAAGGGCGGATATTCTGGCGGAGTCCGCAATATATTCGGTTCCACCCTGCTGCACGGGAAAATGTTCCTGACGGAACAGGACTGGAGATCATGGTGTTCCGGTCCGAATTCCCCCGTGGAGAATTTCGCCTACGGACGCGCGGAGTCCCCGGAGGAACATAACGCCATGGTGCGCAGGGAGAGCGGCATGATGATCGCATTCGGTCTGGGAACATGGTGGTATGACCTTGCGGGGAAATGGTTCCGGGATGACCGGATCATGCGCGGCATCGCCGAGGCTGTAAAGGGATTCGGAACGGATCTGAACTGCAAAGGGCTGCCGACGGCGGATGTTGGTGTCTTTGTCAGCGAGGACAGCAATTTCTACCATACTTTGCGCACTTCCGAAATCATGCGTTCCGGGATTACAAAGCAGCGGGTTCAGCTGAACACCTCCGGGGTTCCCTACCGGCTGTATCTGATGAGCGATGCCGGAGTGAAGGAGATTCCGCGGCACAAGGTCTATATGTTCATCGACTGCATTGCCATGAATGCGGCACAGCGCAGATTCGTCGAGAGCTTGAAGCGGGACGGCAATACCCTGATCTTCATCGGTTCGCCCGGCATAATCGACCTGGACAAACCTTATCACGCGAATGCCCTGACGGGGAAGGAACGGACGAAATCCAGACAGGCTGTTGAGGCAATGACGGGATTCCGGCTGAAGGATTTCAAAGGCGTTCCTGCCGCTTATACGCTCCCGGTGAAACATGAGCTGTTGCAGGGGACGGGCGACCGTCTGGCGCTTCCTCTGACCTATGCGTTCATGGGAATTGACTTTCCGCAGGACGGTGTTCCGGTCTTTGCCGTGGACGATGCGGCAGCCGTTCCGCTGGCGACGTTTGCCGATGGAAACAGTGTTTCCGTGGCGGTCAGGGATTTTGAAAATTACCGGGTGGTCTACTCCGCGGTTCCGGTTCTGTCGGATGCGTTTCTGAACCGCATCGCATCTGCGGGGGGAGCATGGACGGCGGCGTTGCCCGGGGATGCGGTGTATGCCAATGAGAATTTTGTGACGATCCATGCAATGCACGCATTGAACGGCGGGAAAAAGCGCATCTTCCTCCGCCGTCCATCGAAAGTGATTGATATGCACGACAATGCCGTGATCGCCGAATGTGCGGACGAGATCAAGCTGACAATGAAGATCGGGGAAACCAGATGGTTCCAACTGCTTCCGGCGAAGTGACGGCAGCCGTCGGTTTCACGGCGCTGCTCCGGAATCCGTGCGGAATTCATGTGCGGAAAAATCCGTGAAGCCGGTCGGATTTCATGAAGCGGCATCTGCTAATTCTGCATCTCATGACGGGATGCAGGATTTTTTTTGCCGGACGCAAAATGTCGAATCATTTTCTTGACTTCCGGGAAAAATGCGTTACTTTAGCGGAATACAGGCAACCATTTAACATAAAGGGGGTAATTTATGTTTCAAAACAGTCTGGACATTCATGAGGTCAAGGAACTCCGACTCAAAACTCTTGTGTATTTCGGCTGCGGTGCGATCCGGAAGATCGAAGACATTGCCGCGGAGCTCGAAAAACGCGGCATTCACAGTATGCTCGTAGTGACAGGGCGTGGCGCCTATAAGACGACGGGAGCATGGGGATACGTTGTTCCCGCACTTGAAAAGCATAAGATCAGGTATGTGCTTTATGACAAGGTGACTCCGAATCCGACCACCGCTCAGATTGATGAAGCGGTGGCTCTTGCGAGAACCATTGACGCGGGTGCGGTGCTCTGCATCGGCGGCGGAAGTCCGACCGATGCGGGAAAAAGTGCGGCGATTCTTCTGGAAAATCCGCAATATGACGCGGCACAGCTTTACGAATACAAGTTCACGCCGGAGAAAGCGGTTCCGATTATCGCAATCAACCTGACTCACGGAACCGGAACGGAAGTGGACCGTGTCGCGGTCGCCACAATCCTTGAAAAGGAATACAAACCGGCAATCGTCGCCGACTGCATTTATCCGACCTGGGCGATTGATGATCCGGCGCTCATGACGGGACTGTCGGAAAAGCAGACGCGCTTTGTCAGCATCGACGCGGTCAACCACAGTGTGGAGGCGGTGACAAGCACCATCGCAAGCCCGCTTTCCATTACGTTCGCCCGGGAGGCCATTGCGCTTGTGGCGCAGTTCCTGCCGCTTGCCCTGAAAGATCCCGGAGACTTGACGGCGCGTTACTATCTGCTGTATGCCTCCATGCTTGCGGGAGCATCCTTCGACAACGGAATGCTTCATTATACCCATGCTCTGGAACATCCCCTGAGCGCCGTCAAACCTGATCTGACGCATGGACTCGGGCTTTCCATGCTGCTTCCGGCGGTGATCAAGCACATCTACCCCGCAAGACCGGTTGTGCTTGCCGATGTGCTCGCGCCGCTTGTCCCCGGTCTGAAGGGCGATCCCGCAGAAGCCGAACACGCCGCGAAGGGCGTGGAAAAATGGCTGGTGGGGGTCGGCGCTCCGGAGAAACTTTCCAATGAAGGATTTACCGCCGGAGACATTGACAAGCTGACCGAACTCGCATTTACGACTCCCTCTCTCGGCTTCCTGCTTTCTCTTGCGCCGAACAAGGCGGACAGGGATGCCGTCAGGCAGATCTATACGGATTCTCTGGTGCCTTTGAATCAGTGATCCGCGAGATTCCGGTCTGAAAACGGAAACGGCATTCAGGCTCCGGCAATTCATCTGCCGGGACAAAGAAAGGTTCCGGGAATCAAAGTCCCCCCGGCTTTGATTTCCGGAGCGGATGTTTTAACTGTGGTGCAGACCGCTGACCTGCTGCGGTTCAACGGCACAGGACGGATTGCGTGTCCGAGGGAATGAGGCATGGGACTTCCAGGAATCAATGGATCAGTTTTTCCGGTCTTTGACGGCTTCAAGACGTTTTTGAATATCCTCGAAAAGCGCGAGAACTTTTTCCGAATCAGCGGCATTCGGGACAAAGGAGCCGTATTCCAGTTTGTAAAACAGCAGGAAAATCCGATATGTTTTTTCCGCCAGTTCATGATCTGCCGCATTCAGGGAATCCGCATAGTCGAGAAGTTCCATGTTGCGTTTGCGGAGGAATCGGGCGAGTTCCAGAGAGAGCCGGAGCGCAAAATAGACGGCGCGGACTGATTTCACCGGATTGTTCCTGAGCTCCTGCCGGGCGGTCTGTATGAACTGCTCCATTTTCTTTTTCTTGTAATGGTCGCTCAGAAGTTTTGCGACACGGCGGAAAATGGAACCCGACGCCAGGAAAATGATCAGGAACATCAGGATTACGACCCATGAATGGCGGATGGAAAGGAGGAGTCCCGTGATTTTCCCGTGGAGCGTGTTCAATGCCTTCTGGAGTTTGAACAACACGCTTCTGCTGTTCTTTTTGTCAAACTGCTTTTTTGCGTCCTGATAAGTCTTTTTGATGTTTTTCTGGATTTCCTCCTGTGCGACGGCGGTCTGGATCAGTGCTTTTTCCAGAACGGAGGCGTCTTCCATCTTCCGTGCGTCCCGGATGATGTCGGAACGGATGTAGTCGAGAGTGTGTTCCGTCATTTCCGGCGGAGTGATGCGCCATTCATCGCCGAAGGGATCGCGCAGTGAACCGATTCCGATGGGGCGTGTTTCCGAACGGACATACTGCGGTGGCGTGGCGTCGAACGTGAGCCAGCCGATTTTATCAATGTAAATCTGCGTCCATGCGTGCGCATGGTATTCATGAACTTCAAAAAGTCCCGTGAGCGTATTATAATTTCCCGGCGAGAATCCGACGGCGACGCGGGCGGGAAGACCGACGGAACGTGCAAGTACGGCGAGAACGGATGCGTAATATTCGCAGTGCCCTTCCTTCAAGGTAAAGAGAAAGTAATCGACCGGTTCCTTGCCCTCGGGAACTTTTTGTGCATGGAGGACATACTTGTAATGGTTCCGGAGGTGATCCCGCAGCGCTACGGCTTTTTCGTAAGGCGTTTCCAGACCTTTTGTCAATCTCTTTGCAAGTTCCTTCACTCTTGCGGATATTTTCTTTCCCGGCAGTTGCAGATAACAGGATTTCGGAATGTTTTCCGGCCAGTAGGAGTCCCGCGGGGGGCGCTTTCGCCTGACGGGCTGTTTTGCCGGATTTGTCTTTGCCTGCCTGGGCGGAACAGACTGATTTTTTCCCGTCTGTTCCGGAGGCTCTGACCGTACTGCTGCCGGGCTTCCGGTGTTTTGCTTTTGAACTGCCGTCTGTTTTATCTGCTTCTGTTTCTGAACTGCCGTCTGGACTGCCTGCTGCCGGTTTTTCCGGCGTTCCGCCATGTGCTTTCGGAAGCGTCTGTGCCTTTCCAGCCATTGCGGGTCGATTTTACCGTCTTTGTCCCGCGGAGGATTCCAGCGTCTGCGGGGACGGCGCGGTGCGGGCGGCGGCGAGGAAGGCTTTGCCACGGGGTGAGGAAACGTGACCGCGGATGTCGCGGCGTAACGGAATGGCGTTGCCGGATATTCTGTTTCTGCGAGTTCCGCATTGAAGTAGGTCGTGCGTATACGGATCGGCAGCAGTTTCGCATCCTGCGTCTGATAGGAGAGCGGAACGAATGCCGCATAGAGTTTTGGAGAAATCCATTTTACGATGGTGTAATTCTGGTTGATCTGATGAAACAGTGAAAAATCATTTCTGCCGCTGAGTCTTGCCCACTTCTGGCGTGTGGTCGTTATCCACTGATCTCCGTCGTAGACGTCGTAGAGCTGCGCCAGATGATAAAGTTTCAGAGGGCTTTTCACGTAAAACAGCAGGTCTTTACCCTGCGAAGACCCGTCTCCGTCTCCGTCCGCTTTTGTTTCTCCCTTTGAATTGCGGAGGCGGGTCGGAGTTCCGCTGGATTCAATGGTGTCCGGTCTGCCCTCTTTCACGATTTTCTGCCCCGCCGCGGATTTTTTCACCCTGCCGCTGAACATCCATTCCTGAAGCGCCGGAGGCAGAGCGGAATCCTTTTCCGTGAGAAAGGAGACTTGAAATATGCCGGGAATGTCGTTGTTGGTCAGCGGCATGATCCCGAAAAGATACCAGAAAGCAGTGAGTCCGAGCAGGAGTCCCAGCAAATAATACTGCCAGCTCCGGCGAAGAGAGGCGGAACGTTTCCCCGCGGTCTGCCTGCCTGCGAGAGATTCCGGGCGGTTTGCGCAGAGGAGCAGGAGAAGGAGAAGAAAATACGGAATCAGCAGCCATAGATAAAGCATGCGCGGGATCAGCGAGCCGTAGATGACCAGGAAGATGCTGATGAAAAGCAGATAGGAACGGTCCCGGCTCTGCCCGTTCATCAGGAAAATCAGGGACGCCGCTGCCAGAGATTCCAGCATGGCCTTGTCGGGCAGGGCGCCGTGCTTTATGCGGAACAGGCTCCAAACGCAGACTCCGCCGAAGATGATACAGTTCACCGTAACCCGCAGCATCGACGGAAAGATGCTGTAGGGAATGAATACGATGAGAGAGCAGGGAATGACCGCGATCAGAAGCGCGATTGTCAGTTGAGGGTGTCCATACTGCCACAGCGCGCCTGCAAAAGAGAGCCCGAGCAGGAGGGCATAAAGGAAATGCAGCTGATGGCGCGCCGGAGTCCGGAGCATCGCGGAACGGTCTACTATGATCTCTTTTTTATTCCTCTTCCAGAACATCGTCACTCCTCAGAAGCTGTACCAGATCGGTGCGGTATGACGCGGTCAGCGGCTTTACGTTTCCGTCCTTCTGTTTTACCCGGACGACGGACATGCGCCTGGGCTCATCCGACTCCCGCGGGGGGAAATGCTGTTTCGGTGCGAAAATCCATTGCACTGAGAATCCCTCCGCCTCCATGAGTTCCAGAAGCTCCGACAGTTCATCCGACGCGGACATGGTCAGAACATAGACAACCGAACCGTCGGGAAGGTTCTCCGCGGCATCCGCAATCACGTCCTCCACTTTTGACTTTGACGGCTGGAGATCGGTCAACGCCTCCATGATTTTTCCGCGGATTCCCCCCGCATCGCCGTTTTCCCGCAGAATCCCGCTGTCGTTCGAGCCCGCAAAAAAGGTCAGGGCGCAATATGTCTTGCTCAGATAATCCGTGATGGATGCCGCGGCTGTGATCAGGCATTCAAAATTGTTTTCAATGTCGTCGAACCCGACATTTTTTTCATTGGTATCCAGAATCAGAGTAACCCTGTCAATGGCTGAGGCTTCAAATTCCTTGACCATGATACAGCCTTTTGCCGCGGAACTTTTCCAGTGGATCGCGCGCATCTCATCGCCGGGATGGTAGGGACGCACCCCGAAGAAATCCATGCCGCTGCCGGCGCGCCCGAGCGGTCTGCCCTCCTGATCCAGACTGGATGTGCAGTCGGGGCGGAGACGGAGGCTTTCCAGCGGTTCGATCTTCGGAGTGATCGTCACGTTGGAAGGCAGGTCGAATTTCCGGGATTTCCTGAACAGTCCGCACGGATCGCCGCTGACAAGCCGGAGGGTGTTCAGTGAAAAATGCCCCCGCTTCATCGGAGTGAACTTCCGTTCAATACGGCAGGAGCCTTTGGGGGCGAGGGCGGGAATCACCGAATCGAGATAACCGCCCCGGCAGAACGGGAGCTTCTCGCTGACGACGACCGGCATACGGTAGAGGTAAGTCCTGTTGACCGCGATGACCGGCAGCAGAAGCGTTCCGCCGCAGACTGCGTCATGAGCCTTGTCACGGGTGATCGTGATGCCGTGGAGCGAAAACTGTGCCATGATGAAACAGGAGATCGTCAGGGCGGAGAGCAGGGACGCGATCAGGGCGGTGGCGAATCCGACATTCATGATTGCGGTTCCGGTGGCTGCGAGAGAGGCAAGCAGAAGCAGAATGCCGTTTTTTGTCGGCATTGCGACGATCATCAGGACGGGTCCTCGTTTTTCAGTTTAATGGAATCCAGAATGGAATCCAGCACATGATCCACGCTTTTCCATTCGCTGCGGCTGCGCAGTTTCAGGCGCAGACGGTGCCCGATCACGAGCTTGAGCAGAGTGCGCACGTCCTTCGGGGTGACAAAGTCGCGTCCGGAGTAGGCGGCAAGGCTCTGACTGCTGCGCATGATTGCAAGCGAGGCGCGCGGACTGCATCCATTGGCAAGCGCCGGATGTTCCCGCGTGGCGTTGGCGATCCGGATGATGTATTCCTTGATCTGCGGAGAGACTTTCACCTTCCTGACCTGCGCCTGGCAGTAGACCACGTCATTGCTTTTGATGACATAGGAAATGCTGTTCAGCGGATTCCCCGATATTTGCGAACTGAGAATTTCCATCTCCGCCTCCGGCGAAGGATAGCCGATGCTGAGGCGCATGAGAAAGCGGTCCAGCTGAGGCTCCGGCAGGGGATAGGTTCCGTGGTAATCCTCCGGATTCTGTGTTGCGATCACGAAGAACGGTTTCGGAAGGACATGCCCCTTGCCGTCGATTGTAATGGAGGATTCCGACATGCACTCAAGCAGACTGGACTGCGTGCGCGGCGTCGTGCGGTTGATCTCGTCCGCGAGAATGACGTTGCCGAAAATCGGTCCCGGCAGGAATTTGAACGCGCCGGCGGCCTCGTCGAAGATGTTGGTTCCCGTAATGTCCGACGGCAGCATGTCCGGCGTGAACTGAATTCTGCGGTACTGCGCCTGAATGGACTTCGCGAGCGCCTGTGCGATAAGGCTTTTGCCGACCCCCGGGGCATCTTCCAGAAGCAGGTGTCCGTCCGCGAAAAGACATACGATGATGTTGCGGATCACATCAGGGTTGCCCTTGAACACGCGCGCGATGTTGTCTTCCAGCTGGCGGATGATTTTCTGAAGGGTTTCGGAGTTGAAATTTTCGGCGCTCCACTTGTTTTCGATGTTTTTCCTGGCGAATTCGGGATTGTTCGGATCGTTGAACACAAGCATTGCCCCGCCCATCTGGATGATGTCCATGTGCTTGATGAGCTGCATGGTGACGGGCTGCGAGTTGACGAAGGTCCCGTTTGCGCTGTTGAGGTCCTTGATGAAAAAACCTTCCTCTTCACGGGATATGACGGCGTGATGCCGGGATACGTTCTGATCGCCGATGACGACATCGCAGTCCGGTTCCCGCCCGATGACGACGTTGTTGCGCTCCATGACGACTTCACGGTTCTGTCCGTAGCCGTCCTGGATGGTCAGCGTCGGATGATCGCGGTGTTCGGAAGAGGGCGTATTGCTCATTGTGAAAGTCCTTTGTCAGTATGGATTTACGGGTGTTCCGGCTTACATGAGATCCTCATCCGTGACAGAGGATTCGTATTCGATTCCGTTTTCATCGAACATTTTTCTCAAGTCGTTACGGTCAATGGACTTGAAGAGCGCCTCCTCCGGCGTGACAATATCGCGTTTCACGATGTCGAGCAGGGATCCGTTCAGCGATCTCATGCCGAGCTTGTGCCCTGTCTGGATCGTGGAGGGAATCTGATAGATTTTGTTTTCGCGGATCAGGTTGCTGACGGCGGACGTGACGATGAGGATTTCAAGTGCTGCGATACGTCCCCGTCCTTTTCTTTTGCAGAGTGTCTGGGCGACGATTCCTTTGAGGGAACCGGAAAGCATGGCACGAATCTGCTCCTGACGGTTTGCGGGGAACTGCTGGATGATACGGTCCGCGGTGCTGGCGGCAGTGGTGGTGTGCAGGGTTCCGAACACAAGGTGTCCGGTTTCTGCCGTTTCGAGCGCGATTTCCACGGTTTCCAGGTCACGCATTTCTCCGACGAGCACAATATCGGGGTCTTCACGGAGTGCGGCTCGCAGTGCGGCGGCGAAGCTGTTGGTATGCCGTCCGATTTCGCGGTGGTTAATCAGACATTTCTTGTTTGGGTGCACGAATTCGACAGGGTCCTCGATGGTGATGATGTGGTCGGTCCGGTTCCTGTTGATGTAGTCGATCATGGCTGCAAGCGTGGTGGACTTTCCGGAACCGGTCGGCCCGGTGACGAGGACAAGCCCCTTGTTCAAGGTGCAGAGATCCGCGATGACGGGCGGCAGGTCGAGCTGTTCAAACGTCAGAATGTTGGCGGGAATGAGTCGTGTCACGACGCCTACTCCGTGCAGGTCGCGGAAAACGTTCACACGGAAACGGTCTCCGCTGGGCAGGGAGTACGCCAGGTCGGTGTCGTTGCACGCTTTGAACTGATCGATATTGCGCTGGGGCATGATTTCAAATGCGAGCGCTTCGATTTCATCGCTTGAAAGCGGGGGCGTGTCCGTAAATATCATTTCACCGTCGATACGATATGCCACGGGAGTATCACTGCTCATGTGCATATCGGAGGCTTTCTGTTCGATCAGAAATTCCAGATATACGTCTATGTTGGGCATCGGTTCTTTCCTTGGTTCTTCTTTGTCCTTGATTTCTTCAGCAATGGTTATCACAATAGCACGGGAAGTAAAGTTTTCAAATCCGAAACGCGAACATTTAAGAGTTGTTGAGGACACTTTTCCTGCGTTGTCCGCCGGAGGGACGGTCTCCGGTCCGTCTTCTGCGCCTCTTTCTCCATTCATGCCGCGGTTTCAGACGGGGGACGGATACATTTAACTGTCACTATTCTTTCCCGCCGGGATTGTATTTTCCGGTTTTTGGAGTTATTTTATATCCGGTTTTAATTTATGAATTTAATAAATGGCTGATAATTTGCGGAAGGATTGATGATTTTATGAATGCCCAAACAGAGTCTGGAGGCCAGACAGAGGAAACCTGCGGCAAGGCTGTTCACCGCGGACACTATCCACTGGTCGCTCCGGAGTATTACAACTTCGCTTTTGATGTGGTGGACAAGCTCGGGAAAGAGGATCGCAACAGGCTTGCCATGATCTGGGTGAACCAGCGCGGCGAAGAAAAGAAATTCACATTTCATGATCTCTCCAAACTTTCCAATCAGGCGGCGAATCTCCTGATTAAAAACGGCATAACCCGCGGTGATCGTGTTTTCCTTCTGCTGCCGCGCATTCCCGAATGGTGGATTTTTTCTCTGGCACTGATTAAACTCGGGGCGATTCAGTGTCCGTCTCCGGTTCTGCTGACGCCGAATGACATTCGCCAGCGCATTCAGTTCGGGCGTTTCAAAATGGTGATTGCCGATCAGGAAAACGCGGAGAAGGTCGATGAGATTTTCGATGACTGCCCGAGCCTTTGCAAACGGGTTCTGGTCAGCGGCGAGGAACGCAGTGGATGGGTGTCCTATTTCAAGGAAATCCGCAACACGACGGCTCTTTCGCGTCATCGGGTCATGAATCCGTTCCCCTTCAAAAGCAAATCCAGCGATCCGATGCTGATGCTGTTTACGTCAGGCACCAGCAAGGTGCCGAAACTGGTGCTCCATAATTATGCCTATCCGATCGGACACAGCATTACCGCCGAGCTCTGGCACGGGCTTGGACCGTGCGATGTGCATTTTACCGTATCCGACACCGGCTGGGGCAAGAACATCTGGGGCAATTACTTCGGACAGTGGATCGTGGGCGCGTGTGTCTTTATTTTCGACGTGCGCGGAAAGTTCCATGCGGAAGAGCTGCTGCCGGTGCTTGAAAAATACGAGATTACCTCTTTCTGCGCGCCGCCGACGGTCTATCGTATGCTGGTGCTGCATGACCTGACCCGTTTTGACTTCAAATATCTGAAGAACTGCACCGCCGCCGGCGAAGCGCTCCATACCGAAACCTCGCGGCTGTGGCGCGAAGGCACGGGCATCACGATCCGGGAAGGATACGGACAGACGGAAACCGTCTGCATGATTGCGACGTTCAAGGGTGAAACCGTCAAGCCCGGCTCCATGGGCAAGGCGTCTCCCGGCTGGGAAATTGAACTCCATGACGACGACGGCAATCCGGTGCCGGACGGCGAGAACGGCCGCATCGCCCTGAACCTGAAGAACGGGCGCCCGGTCGGCCTGATGGAGGGGTATGTGAACTGCGAAGAGGAGAACCAGAGGAGTTTTGTCAACGGCTATTATTACACCGGGGACAAGGCGTGGCGCGATGAAGACGGTTATTTCTGGTTTGTCGGACGCAATGACGACATCATCAAGAGTTCCGGCTACCGTATCAGCCCGCAGGAGGTCGAGGAGGTTATCATGCAGCATCCGTCCGTGCAGGAAGTCGCCGTCGTCGGCGCTCCCGATCCGCTCCGGGGATCGCGCATCAAGGCGTATATTGTGCTGAAAGCGGAGTTCGATCCTACGGAGTCCCTGGTGCGGGACATTCAGCGGCATACCAAGGAGCTGACCGCCCCGTACAAGTATCCGCGCGAGATTGAGTTTGTCAGAAGCCTGCCGAAATCCTACGCCGGAAAAATCAAACGCGATATTCTGCGCAAGCACGCGGAAACCGGCGGAACGCTGGTCACTGCGGGTGGCGACAACAGGTGAGATGAAATGGTGACGGGCGGGCGTATTTGAAGGATTTCCGCAGAGGGGGGACTGTGAATGCGTCCTCCTGCTGAAATTTTATTCAAAAGAAGCTGCATGGCAGGGGGTGCTCCGCATCGCCCCGGTCATGCTGGATTTTCACTCCTGCCGTGTCCTGTGCGGAAATGCCGGTCACGGCAGACGGAATTCCCCGATCTTCCCGTAAATGGCATCGGGAAAAATTCATTTTTTCTGTCCGAGCGCCTCAAGCAGAACCGGAAGGACGCGCCGGTACATCATGTAGAACCCGAGATCGTTCGGATGGCAGCGATCGACGGTGCACATGTTCTGTCCCGGTTCCCCGAAGAGTTCCTGTCCGTCGATGAACCAGACTTTTTTGTCGCCTCCCTTGACGGCGTTGTCGTAAGTCCTTTTGATGATGTCCCTGCGTGACGGGGAAATCAGGGAGCATTTCGACAACATGATGATCGGGACATCGGGATTCGCCTTGCGGACGGCTTTGAAGAACGGTTCGTGTGTCTTTGCCAGGTGCGCGTCGTTCGGAGCATTGTAGTCGTAGTCCATTACAAATACCGCCATATCCAGTTTTCCGATCTCGTCTGCAAGGGCAATTTCCCCTTTGGCGCTGCCGGAGAAGCCCAGGTTAATCTGCGGTGCATCCACGGCACGGCAGAGCATTGTGGTGTAATTGTTGGCGGGACGCGACGCGCATCCGCCCTGCGTGATGGAGGAACCGTAGAAGACAATCGGCTTTTTGATTTTCTGCGGCTCCGGCGGTAAAATCCTGCTGCCCGGTTTCACGCCGATTTCCAGATTTTTCACGCCGCTGTAGAGCGGAAGGTAAACCGTGTAACTGCGCATTTTGCCGCCGGTGACATTCCCGAAACGCTGTTCCAGGGTCTTGAGACGGTTTTCCGGTTTCGGCTGAATCGTGGTCAGGTAGATTTCCCCGCCGTCGTCATCGACGGTGTAGAGATCGAATCCGGCGCTGCCGGAACGCGGCATGTGGTTCATATCGCCGAAATAGTTGTAATCGGCGCGGATTGTCAGATACGGGGAATCCGTTTTGAAGCGGACTGTTCCGCCGGACGTGTGTTTTGCAAGCGCCAGCACACCTCTGTTGATCTCTTTTTCCGTGAAATTCTTCGGGATGCGGTACAGCGGCTCCCCTTCCTTGTGCCATGCGAATCCGGTCAGTTCAAAGGGGGGCTTCAGCGCATTGAAATAATTCACCGGAAGTCTGCCGACCGTTGCCACGCGGAAGTTTTTGTCGATTGCGGAAATATCTTCCGCGTTCAGCGAGACGGCGCCCAGCAAAAGCGCTCCTGCACATGCCAGAACATACATGCGTTTCATGGTGGAAATCTCCTTTCGTTTCTCCAATATACTTTGCATCCCGGGAAAAGGCAATGCCGCGGATTTATTTTCGGGGAAAATCCGCATGACACCCTCCGCCCCCGGGAAACGGGGCGACGGAATTTTCCTGCGGCGTTTTGTGTCGGAACCCGGCGCCGTGCATTGCCGATCCCCGTGGAGATGCAGCGGCGCTGTTTTCCGGAATGAGTCCCCGGGCGATCGTGTGTGCGGCACATCGTGCCGGAGTGTTGAAGACGATTCGGGAACGGATTGCGGCAGGACTTCCCTGTCGGAGATCAGCCTGCGTGTTTCCGGCACTTTCCGCCCCTGGCTTGAGAATGATTTCTGAACAGCGGCAACTCCTCATTTTCATGCGATGCAGACAAAGGAAATAAAAGAGGGGAAAATCCACTGCCGCGCGGGTGACGCGACAGTGGTTGAGTCACCTCGACTTTTCAACAGGTGCAGGAAAATGAATTCAGCAGAAGTCAGTAGAGGGAGTAAACTGTGCTTCCGTCCAAAGACATTTTTTACCTGTTGCCTTCCTCAGAAAGAGTCAAAGGCAGTGGAGGCTGGGACATACTATACACTGCAATAACGGAATGTCAAGCATGTTTTGTGAATAAAAACACAATTTATTTTTTTTACTTTATTGTAATGTGAAATGAATCACAATATATCCGGGCGGATCTCCGCCTCTCGTTCCGGCACTTCCAGGGGGATACGCCGGTGCATCGGCGGACTGTGCCGTCTCCTGCATTCTCGTCTCCGGGGAGGTTCATAAAACCGGCGCCGGTATTTTCCATTCAAACACGCATACTTTGCATCGGAGTGATTCCTTTCTGCGAATCCGGAGCGGCGGATTGTTTTCCATCCCCGTCATGCCCGCATCGCCTCCGCTGCATTCCGTCGATTGACAGCGCGCCACGCGGATTTTAGCGCGCCGTTTTTGCAGACGGATTTGAAAATGAGAGATTGGGCTGTTACATTATCGGGACTGCAAAGTATGGGACTTCAACTATAATAAGGGGAAAAGAATATGTTCTTTGAAGAGACATTCAGATGGTATGGACCGGAGGATCCGGTTTCTCTTGCATACATCCGCCAGGCAGGAGCGACAGGCGTTGTGAACGCATTGCATTCCCTTGCGCCGGGGATTGTCTGGACCGAGGAGGCGATCCGCGAACGCTGCCGCATCATTGAAGATGCCGGGCTTACCTGGAGCGTAATCGAAAGTCTGCCGGTTCACGAGGACATCAAGACCGGTGCGCCGTCTGCCGCACAGCTCATTGAAAATTACAAGACCTCCATCCGCAATCTCGGCAAAGTGGAAAACGGTCCCCGCGTCATCACCTACAACTTCATGCCCGTCCTTGACTGGATTCGCACCGATCTTCATTACAAACTGCCGGACGGTTCCGAGACTCTTTATTACGACCAGAAGCAGTTTGCCGCGTTCGAGGTCTTCATTCTTCAGCGCAAAGGCGCAGAGAATGATTATACGCCCGAACTGCTCAAGAAAGCCGAGGAGTATTACAAAGGTCTTTCCAAGGCTGAAATTGATGATCTGACAAGCACATTGATCGACAATTTCCCCGGCTTCAAGGGGGTCAAGCTGGATGATGTCCGCGCGATGCTCGGGAAATACGAAGGGTTTACGAGAGAACGTCTTGAGGAGAATCTTCACAACTTCCTCAGTGCGGTTGTGCCGGTCGCGGAAGAAAACGGCTGTTATATGGTGATTCATCCCGACGATCCGCCGCGCTCCATCCTTGGACTGCCCCGCATCTTCAGCAATATCAAGGATGTCCGCAGACTCCTCAGGGATGTGGACAGTCCCGCGAATGGAATTTGTTTCTGTTCCGGCAGTTTCAGTGCGAGCAAGGACAATGATGTCGTGGCGATGTTCAAGGAGTGCGCCGACCGGGTTCACTTCATGCACATGCGCAGCACGCAGCATGAAGGCGACGGCAATTTCTTCGAGGCGAACCATCTGGAAGGCAGAGTCGATATGTATGAACTGATGAAGGCGCTCTGCGATGAGCAGGTCAGGCGTAAGAAAGCCGGACGGAAGGACTGGCGCATTCCGGTGCGCCCCGACCACGGGCATCGCATGATGGACGATCTGGAAAAGCCGGATTCCCCGAATCCCGGTTACACTTGCCTCGGCCGTATGCGCGGTCTTGCCGAGCTTCGCGGACTGGAGCTTGGGGTTATGCGCGCGTTTTATCCGGAACAACTGAAAAAGTAATCGCGTTTTCCAGCAAGAGCATCAGGCCGTGTTACCTGCGGGTGGCACGGCTTGGCTGTGTCGGGTTTGATTCCAGAAACTGGTTTGCCGTGAAGCTGTGCCGAAACGGTTCGTTTCGCGCTCTGCCGACAGTATTTCCGCAGGGAAATTTGAAAATTTCTGATCCGGTGATATATTTTCCCGCGTATGTCATGGATTTGCGAAGGTGTGCAGGATATGTCGAAGCTGGTCAGATTGAGTCTTTCTCTGGAAGATACGTTGCTGGATAAATTGTCCGCCCTGGTGCGGGACGGCGGTTATGAAAACCGTTAACGGGGCAACCCGTTCGGGGGTTCGAATTCCCCTCTCTCCGCCATATTATCAACAACTTACGACTTCCAAAAGGAGAATTGACATACATAAAACAACCCCCTGTTTTACTCCTGTTTTTGTAATCTATCCCCTGTATAAATTACAAAAAAATCCCCGTATCGTTGCTGACACGGGGCATAAAAAACACCCCGGAAAGTTGAGCATCGTTGAGAGGCCTCCGGGGTTCGCTGTTATTCCGCGTTGGCGTCACCGGCGGCGGGGGGTTTATTCCCGCCTGTCTGTATTTCGGAACTTTCGGAGGTCGCGCCGTCAAGACCGACAGACAGATCACTCTTTGTCGCCTGGATAATCCGGGCAATGCCGGGCAAGTTCTGCTGGTTCGGCAGGATGCTGACCGCGCCCTTGTTGACCTTGCCAGCAAAGATTTTACCGTGCGGTGTCGGGTCTTCAGTTGTGCCACTGGAGATGCTGATATATCCCGCCCATCCGTCTTCCCACATGACGACTGTTTTGTTCTGCGTTGATTTCGTGACCGTCGCAATGATGCTTTCGGATGTCTCCGTCTTTTTCAGGATGTTTCCGGCGGCGTCATATTCCGTGATCGTGCTTCGTGTCGCCGCGCAACCTGTCAGGAGGAGCCCGATCAACAGAACCCCAGCGAGATACAGCAGGGCAAGAGCCGTGTGCGGCAGTCCTTTGATGAGTTTGTCATTCATGATTTCATTCCTTTCTTTTTAATTATCAACGAGTAATGAGCAATGAGAAAATGCGGAATTTTCATTTTCAATTGCTCACTATTTCGTTTTGAGCGGCACATTGATCATGGCGTGGTATTGTTCGATCGCCGCCAGTTTTTCGCTGTTCTCTCCGACTTTTGTTTCCAGTTTTTCCAGCCGCCCGCAATGAGCGTTCATATCGTTTGTGCAGTCCGCCTTGCGGACATATTGCGTCAACGACTTATTCAGCAGCCGGATTTCCGTTGCCACCCACCCCAATACAGCCGTCATTACAACCAGAGCTCCGGAAAGCATGGCGATTGCCCAGCCTTCAGTCATGCGGCACCTCCCTTTTCCACGCCTCGCGACTTCGCACTTAGACCGCGCACAATCAGCCGTTCTCGCGCGGATAACGGTATTTGTTCCGCCGCCGCACGTTCCGCCGCCGCACGTTCCGACAAAAGCAGCCCCCCACCGAAGATTCCGCTTTTTTCCGAGTCGTCAAGATCAAGTTTTTTGATATAAAGCGACTGTTCGCGACGGATTGTCAGTGTCATACCGTTACTGCTGAGCCAGCTCAATTTAGCCGCTGTAATAATTTCCGGCGGAAACGCCAGTTTTCGCACCTGCTTCTTCTTCTTTTTCGCCTCACGTTTCACTGTCTGCTCCAAAACGGCGTAAAGTTCCGGCGCGGATCGTGCCACAATGTCCGGCGGCTCCAGGTTAGTCACAAAGGACGTGTTCACCTTCGCCCCGTTCTCATATTCAACTGTGACGCCAACGCATAATACGGTTATTGTCGGCGCCAATTTTAAAGCAGTGAAAGGTGTCAGCCCGGGCGCGAACAGAAAAAAGCGAATGTGATGCGCCTCATACCATTGCACAATTTTTGAAAAAATCGAGAACGGTGGATTATCCAAAACCGTGCATCCCTCCGGATAGTCGGCGGTCTGATAATCCCCGCCCGGGTAAAACGGACGAACAATTGTCCCCGGATCAATTTTGTAACGGGCGCATGCCCAGTCCCGGACGGCGTCATAAATCGCTTCCGGAGTGTAACAGTCATCGGTCGTCCGCTTCGGTTTGAACTTGTCAACAAAAGCCTGATAATCATCCATATAAAAATCTCCCTGTTGAAAATAATTAATGAGCAATGAAAGCGTGTCAAAGGGCGGTCAGCCCTTTCCACACCTCGCAACCTCGCAATCTCGCGATCTCGCAACCTCGCAATCTTTCTTCGTCCAGCCTTCCCACCCGAAGAGCTGGCAGTAGTTGCCCCAGCGGCGCGCCTTGTTCAACCAAAGATAGCGCCGAATGTCCCACCAGCCGTAACGGTCTTTCACCAGCGCATAACAGTTTCGCCGGAACCGGTCGTTCGCGGCGGTGAACTGCTCCCGCGTCCCGCCCTCGTGATATTCCACATCGTGAATCAGCGCGGCAGGCTCAAAGAGTCCCGCGCTTTTCGTGACGATTTCCCGAAGCCAGTCGGGGAACCGGTCGGGCCCGATTCCGTTGTAGATTTCGGCGATTCCTGTAATGCTGTATTTGTCGAGGATTTCAACGTGTTCCAGTTTCAACCTCCGCGCCGTCAGAATCAGTTCTTTCAGTTTCTCA
>CASDPB010000079.1 GCA_949282305.1 uncultured Lentisphaeria bacterium
ATGGGAAAACGCCGATGCAGACATTCCTGGATTCCCTGCCACTTGCAAAAGAGAAAATGTTGCAGTATAGTAACAACATTCCAAACCAAAAAGAAGTATGACGGATCGTCAGATGATGTCGTAACTTCTACATCTTGCAATCTCGCAATCTTACCTGACGCTTTCCCGGGGGATCAGGAGGTAGGGCAGGACGGTGCGCGGGGGGAACTTCTGTCCACCGATACGCGCTTCAATGACGTCTGCAACGGAAGACGCCATCGCTTTGTAATCCGGTGTGATCGTGGTCTGAGGCGGAGTGCCGTACCGGGAAAAGAAAGTTTGTTCCGAGGCGATCAGGGAGATGTCTTCGGGAATCTGCCTGCCGAAGAGGGAAAGTGCGTATGCCGCCAGGATGCCGCCGCTTCCGCCGGGGCAGAACAGGGAGTCGATTCTGTGGCGCAGAAGTTTTCCGATGATCTCCAGATATTCCTCGTCGCTGCCGAAATGAATGAGCGCGTCATTTGCGGGGAGTCCTTTTTTCTTCAGAATCCGGCGGATTGCCTCATAACGGATGTCCGCGTTTCCCGTGCCCGGTTTGCCGTGAATGATGCAGCCGGTCTTGCGGCAGCCTCGGCTGTAAAGATGATTGAGGGCAAGTTCCATGCCCTGCGCCTCGTCCGAGCGGACCAGATAAACTTCCGGCGAGTTGAGTTTCGCCTCACGGTCGATAATGACCAGAGGCACGCTGAAACGATCCGCCCAGTGCTTGAAGTCCCCGGGCTCCGCGCCGATCGCCGCGGCGGCGCAGAACTGAATTCCGTCGAGCCGTTCCAGATTGTCCTGCGGCAGTATTTCGAGCCGGAACCCGCGCTGCGGCAGTTCCCGGGTGAGCGCCATCAAGATCATTTCGACACAGCATTGAACGGGATAGACCGACTGGTACGGCGTGATGATGACCACGTTGCGCTGTTTCGTGGAAAGCCGCGGATGATAGGAATGTTCCTTTGAAATGGCGAAGACGCGCGCCCGTATTTCCTCGCTGATGTTCGGGTGATGACTGAATACACGTGACACGGTGGACGGCGACACTCCCGCAAGTCTGGCGATTTCCTGAATTCTCATGATAATTTTCCTGTTGTTATGCTTCATTTGCAATATATCATGGATATTTTTTGAAATCAAGCACCGGTTTGCATGATCCTTTTCAGAAAGATGAGAAGATTCTGTTTGAGGAACGCTTTGCGGGATGGTATCTTGAAGGCAGAGAACAATACTGTGTCATTCAGAAAGGGAACCAGCGAAAATGAAGCACTGGAAAATCGGAATCATCAAGGACACTTCAAAGCCGGATCTCGGGCTGCACGGGCTCCATACGGCGTTTCTCGGACTGCCGGGCGTTGAAATCGCCGCCCTGGCGGATTCCAATCCGCGGATGTCTGATGACATCATGAAGTTTACGCAGGCGGAAAGACGCTATTATGACCCGGTTGAAATGATTGAACGGGAGCGCCCGGACATTGTAATCATCACCTCCCGCCGTCCGTTTGACCATCTGCCGCAGATCCGCATGGCGGCGGAGCGCGGCTGCCATATCTACTGCGAAAAACCGGTTTCCGCGAGTCTGGAGGAGGCGGATGAGATTGTCCGGATTGTCGAAGAGAGCGGCGTCAAGCTCTGCATGGCGCATCCCGGGCGTTACGGGACGCCATACCGGGCAATGAAGGAGGCTGTAGAGCGCGGAGAAATCGGAACGCCTCTGCGTGTTTCCACTTACGGGAAGTGCGATCATCGCGGGGGCGGGGAGGATCTGATGACGCTCGGGACGCATCTGCTTGACCTGATGATTTTTTTCTTCGGAGACCCGGTCAGTGTCCGCGCGGAACTTTATACGGGCGGGGCTCCGACTCTGAAATCCGAACGGACGAAAACCGTGGAGGAGATCGGTCCCTGTGCGGGGGAGGAGCTTTCCGCCGAATTCCGGTTCGCGAACGGCGTCCGCGGGACGTTCGAGAGTCGCAGAGGGCTTTTCCGTTATGATGGCGGGACGCAGACCAATATGGGGCTTTCCGTCATTGGAACCAAAGGCATTTTAAGTGAACGTTTCACCGACGGACTGCCGGATGATCCGGTGCGGATCTGCCGTGCGCCGTATCCTGCGGAATACGGGGTTCCCTTTGAACTTTTCCCCGTGCAGGAGACGCGGACTGTTCCGGGAGCGGTTCCGATGGATGATTTCGTGCGCACCGTGCCGGGGATTCCGCATACGCAGTTCTTTATCGGCGCGAACCATTTCGCGGCATGGGATCTGATCCGCGCGATCGAAGAGGACCGTCTTCCCGTTTCCAATGTCTATAACGCGAGGAAGACGCTGGAAATGATTTACGGTATTTACGCATCCCATCTGAAAGCGGGGGCGCGGGTCGAATTTCCGCTGCGGAACCGGAAACATCCGCTGGAAAGCGGAGAGGAGGAGAGTTCAAAATGAGAATGGAATGGAGGCACTCCGATGGAACGACGGTTTGAGAATGCGAAATGCGAGGCGTTGAAGCAGATTGAGAGCGGTCTGATTCAAGGGGCGGTTTTCACGGTAAACGGCGGTCCCGTGATTCCGCTGGGGAAACAGTGCGTGAAGCCTGTGGAGCGGGCAATGACGGAGAACTCCCGTTTCGATATTGCATCGGTCGGCAAGGTTTTTACGGCGGCGTGCTGCGCTCTGCTGGCGGCGGACGGAAAACTTGACCCGGATGCGCCGTTCACGGAATATCTGCCGGAACATGCGCTTGGCAGGCAATGTGACATTACTGTTCGCGACCTTGCCATGCATACGGGCGGATTTGACAACAGTAAACCGTATGACTCGGACGATGTCGATGTTTTCCACAGGGAACTTTTCAATAAACTTCCCGTCCGTCCCCGTCTTGAAGCGTTTGAATATGCCTGCTCGAATTTCATTCTGCTCGGGAAAATTGCGGAGCGGATCTCCGGCATGGATCTGGATGCACTGGCGGGAAAACTTGTCTGGGGGCCGCTGGGGATGAGCCGGACGCAGTGGATTCCGCCGGGGGAGGGACCGGATGAAGTGGAACACTGGTTTCCGAATCGTCCCCCCGGACAGCATAATGATTCGGTCTGCCGCAACGTGCCGTTTCCGATCGGGAGCGGAAGCTGCTTTTCGACGGCGGGCGACATGCTCCGGTTTGCCTGCGACATTCTTGAACGCAGGTGTTTTCCCCGGGAATATTATGAGCTCATGACGACGTGCGGTTTTGAAAAGAACGGTGCGAGGCGCAGTTTCGGCTGGGACATGTCGGCGGAGCACCGCCCGCGGAATCTTTCGGACAGGACGATTTATCATTCCGGGTGGACAGGACAGTCCATCTGCATTGATCCTGTGCAGGGATTTGCCGCCGTGGTGCTGACCTCCAGAACCGGCGACTGGGAGAAAGCGTATGCCGGAAGGATTCGCATTATTGAAGAATTGCATGGATGACTTTGCAGGAAGGAAATCAAGTCATCTGAAATCATCGGAGCAGGGGAGAATCATAATGGAAAAAAAGCTGCATGGAAAAGTTGCACTGGTCACGGGGGCGGGCGGACTGATCGGGCGCGATACGGTGCGCCGTCTCGCTGAAGCCGGTGCAGGCGTTGCCGCCGTGGATATTGCCATATCGGATGAGCTCAACGGACTTGTGAGGGAGATTGCCGCCGCCGGCGGAAAAGCCGTAGTGGAAAGGCTTGACATTACGGACAGCCGGGAAGCGGCATCCGTGTTTCAGGATGTGGAACGGCGGCTGGGGCCGGTGGATATTCTGGTGAATAACGCGGGAATCGTCCGCGGGAAAAGTGAGGCGTTCCACAGGACGGCGGAAGAATACTGGAAAAGACTGATTGAAGTGAATCTGTTCGGCACCATGATCTGCACCCGTCAGGCGCTTGACGGCATGATTGCGCGCAGATACGGCAGAATCATCAATATCGCCTCGATTGCCGGTGTGTCCGGGCTTCCCGGATGGGCGGATTATGCGGCTTCCAAAGGCGGAGTGCTCATGTTCAGCAAAACCGTTGCCATGGAAGTGGGAAAATACGGGATTACAGTCAACTGCATCTCTCCGGGAATGATCGGGAAAGAGGCGAAGCCGAGCGAGGGAACATGGCTCGGCAGAACGGGAACCGCGGCGGATGTTTCAAACATGGTTGTGTATCTTGCCTCGCCCGAAGCCGATTTCATTACGGGAAGCAATTACATGGTGGACGGCGGGCGCGTTGCCGGGCCGAAGAATGCCAGTTGGAATGAATGAAAGAAAGACAAGGAGGAACACAATGGAGTATCCGGAATTCAAAGGAAAAACAGCGATTGCGACGGGAGCCGCTTCGGGAATGGCTCTGCTTTTTCTGCAGAAAATGGCGGAGCATGGCGCGAATGTCGTATTGACCGATGTGAATGAAGACGCGGTTCAGGCAGCCGCCGGGGAAATCCGCCGGAAAGGGGGGAACGCGATCGGAATCAAGGTCGATGTGCGGAAGTATGATGAGATTCAGAATGCCGCGGATATTGCAATGGAGAAATTCGGAAGGATTGATTATCTGATGAATTCCGCCGGGGGATGTTCCCAGCGTGTCTGCAAACAGAGCGGCGGTTTCGTGAATGCCACGCCGGAAAGCATCGAGTGGGGGGTGGATGTGAACCTGAAAGGCGCCGTCCTTTTTGTCCGCGCGGTTCTGGGGCGGATGTTTGAACAGCATTACGGCGTCATCATCAACATGGGGTCGATCGACGGCGTAAGCGGCGGCGCGTGCCTTGATTACACAGCATCGAAATGCGGCATGATCGGCTTGAGCCAGGGAATTGCGAACTACGGCGCGGAACACGGCGTGCGTTCCGTCTGCATTTCTCCCGGCCCGGTTCTGACGCGCGCGGCGATGGCGAACATGCGGACGCTTCTCGGGCGTGCCGCGGAGCCGGAGGAGATCGTGAACCTGATCCTGTATGTCTGTTCAGACAAGGGAGCGTTCATTACCGGATGCAATTACCTGATTGACGGCGGCAGGAGCTGTGCCGCGGGGCGTTTCTGAACGGGAAAAAGGAGGTCGGGATGAAGATTTCCTGTGTTGTTGCGGAATCTCCCGGAAATGTTGCTCTGAGAACGGAGGAATACGAACCGCGGAACCTGAAGCCGGACGAAGTACTGCTGAAAAATGAATACAGCGTGATCAGCGCGGGAACGGAACGCGCTTGGATTCTCGGGCAGTCCAACAATCCGGGACAGCATTTTCCTTATTATCCGGGATACAGTGCATCCGGATATGTCGCCGCCGCGGGGAGCGGGGTTACGAATCTGAAAACCGGGGACCGCGTTCTGATTACGTGGGGCGGGCACCGTTCCCATACCGTCAAAAAAGCGGATACGGTTTTCAAGATCACGGATGATTCCATCGACCTGCTGGATGCCGCGTTCGCCCATATCGTCTCTTTTCCGATGCTCGGGGTGCGCCGTCTGCGCCTGGAACTCGGGGAGTCGGTCATGGTCGCGGGGCTGGGACTGCTGGGACTGGCGGCACTCCAGATCGCCGCTCTTTCCGGAGCGGTTCCGCTGCTGGTGTCGGACTATGATCCCGCCCGGCGTGCTCTTGCCCTGAAACTTGGCGCGGATTCGGCGCTGAATCCCGCGGATGCGGATTTCGCGGAACAGGTCAGGGAGGCAACCGACGGCAGAGGAGTCAACGCGGTCGTTGAAGTGACCGGCGTTGCCGCGGCTTTGAAACAGGCGTTGAAATATGTTGCGAGGGAAGGGCGGATCTCGCTTCTCGGATGCACCAGAGTGCCTGACGCCGCCATTGATTTTTATCGGGATGTGCATTGTCCGGGCGTGACATTGATCGGGGCGCATACCATGAACCGTCCGCGTTTTGAATCGCGTCCCGGGCAATGGACCGAACATGATGACTATCGCACGTTCCTGCGACTTCTGGCGGCAGGCAAAATGCAGGTCCGTCCCCTGATTTCAGAAATCGTTTCGCCGGAAAAGGCGCGGGAGGTCTATGAACGCCTGATTACGACGAAGAATCCGCCGCTCGGAATCGTGTTTGACTGGAAACAATATTCTGACTGACAGGGAGAAGATGGAAATGGAGAGGATCAGAATTGCACAGATCGGTGTTTCGCATGAACATGCGGCGGGAAAGATCATCACCCTCCGGAAGATGTCCGACGTTTATGAAATCGTCGGTGTGGTCGATGACAGCGCCACGACCGCGGCGAAATTTCCGAACGGAATGGAGCATTTCGAGGGATTGAGAAGAATGACCGAGGAGGAGGTGTTCCGATACCCCGGACTGCAGGGCGTTGTCGTGGAAGTCCCGAACACGGAACTGGTTCCGACTGCGATCCGCTGCATGGAGCACAATCTGCCGATGCATCTGGACAAGCCCGCCGGCGAGGATCTGCCGCTGTTCGGGAAACTGCTCGACGGATGCCGGGCTAAGAACCTGCCGCTCCAGATGGGGTATATGTTCCGCGGCAATCCGGCGTTTCAGTTCTGCCTGAAAATCGTGAAGGAGAACTGGCTCGGCGATATTTTCGAGGTCGAGGCAGACATGAACCACAGTTACGGCGGGGAGTCTTATCAGGAGTATCTCGGGCATTTCAAGGGCGGCATCATGTTCAACCTCGGGTGCCATCTGATCGATTTCGTTGTCGCCATGATGGGAGCGCCGGAGCATGTCGTGCCGTTCCTGAAATCGACTCCCGATGTCTCCCCGGCGATCAAAAACAACTGTCTGACGGTTCTGGAATATCCTCATGCGACCGTGATTCTGCGGTGCTGTAGCAGAGGTGTCCTGCCGCGGCGCAGGCTGAAAATCTCCGGAACGAAAGGCTGGGTCGAACTTTGTCCGCTGGAACGGTTCGACGATGAGGCGCTGCTGCTGAAAATGTCGCTTACGGAAGACCGGGGACCGTATGCCGCCGGAAACCATGTGTTGGATTTCGGCATCCGCAGGGACCGTTATGTGGAACAGTTGACGGAGCTGGCGGGGATGATCCGCGGCGAAATTCGGAATCCTTATACTTATGAACACGATTATCTGGTTGAAAAAGTCCTTCTGGCGGCTTCCGGATATACACAATGGAGGTAATGCGATGTATGCAATGATTCTTGACGGAAACAGAAATTTTCTCTGGACGGAGGTTCCCGATCCGGTGCGCAAAGAGGGCGAAGTGCTCATTAAAGTCCATGCCGCGGCGGTCAACCGCGCGGATCTGATGCAGAAGGACGGCTGTTACGCTTCGCCTCCGGAGTGGCCGCAATGGTGCGGGCTGGAGGTTTCCGGCGAGGTGCTTGAGGCTCCGGCGGATGCCGCGGTCAAGGCGGGGGATAAAGTCTGCGCGCTCCTCGGCGGAGGCGGCTATTCGGAACTGGTGACGGTTCCCGCCGGAATGGTGATTCCGGTACCGGAGGGACTGTCGATGATCGAAGCCGCGTCCCTGCCGGAGGTCTGGAGCACGGTTTATCTGAATCTGCAGCTGGAAGCGGGGGGCATGAAACCGGGAGACGTCTTCTACATGCAGGCGGGCGCGAGCGGCGTGGGGCTTGCCGCGATTCAATTCGCCAAACAGATGGGGGCGGAGGTGATTACGACGATTGATTCTCCGGCGAAGGCGGAGTTCGTGCGGAAGCTCGGCGCCGATTATGTGCTGGATTACCGCACGGAGGACGTGCGTCCGGTCATAGAGGCGCATCCGCCGACGGTCGCCCTGGACTGCATCGGCGGAAAACAGATGGGAGAGTGCTTCCGCCACATGGTGTTCGGCGGACGCTGGATCATGATTGCGACGATGGGCGGGGCGGAGACCGTAATCAATCTGGAAACGGTCTGGCGCAAGCGGATTCGCCTGATCGGAAGCACATTGCGCAGCCGCACCTCCGAAGAAAAGAGCCGGATTCTCCAGGCTTTGCAGAAGGAGTTGTGGCCGCTGTTCACCGCGCGTAAACTCATCACGAATATTCATGCTGTGTTTCCGATCCGGGAGGTTGAACAGGCGCACGGTGTGCTCCGGCGCGCGGAAAACATCGGCAAGGTCGTACTGACATTCTGACAAAGGATGCGGCGATGAGACTTTCTTTTCTGCACAAACCGTATCCGGTGATCAGCGGCATCATGGCGGGGCAGACTCCCGGCGAGCTGATCGCGGAAGCGAGAGGAGCGGAGGCGGACGGCGCGCAGGGCATCACGGTGGAACTCAAGGATTTGAAACCGGAATTCCGGAATTGCGATTCATTGAAAGGTGTCATTGATTCCGTCAGCCTGCCGTTCATGTTCTGCTTCTATCGCAACGACATGTGGAAGGATTCCGGCGATGAGGAACGGCAGGAACTGTTGCTTGCCGCCGCCGATGCCGGCGCTTCCATGATTGATGTGATGGGGGATCTGTATGACCCGTCGCCCATGGAAATCACATACAGTCCGGTGGCGGTGGAAAAACAGAAACGGCTGATCGGCAGGATTCATGAGAAAGGCAGTGATGTCGTGATTTCTTCCCACATGGCATGTGCCCGGACTGCGGAGGAGGTTGCGGAGCACCTGCTGGAAGTGGAGAAGCGCGGCGCGGATGTCGTGAAGATCGTGACCTGCGTCAATACGGAGGCGGAGTTGGCGGAGGCTGTCCGCACGACGATGCTGCTGCGGCATGAACTGAAAGTTCCGTTTATCCACCTCTGCAACGGCAAGTTCAGCCGTCCGCACCGTTTTCTCTGCCCGCTTCTCGGAACGGCGATTCTGTTTGCGGTTCATCGCTATGACCCTCGTTACGGATTTGCACAGCCGACAATCCGGGCGATGAAAACGGTTCTGGAACAGATCCGCTGGAATATCAACGACATTCCGCAGTGAGTCCGTCACAGTTCTTCGCCGAAATCGAATTCCGGCTGGAGCCAGACTCCGGTCGGGCTTTCGATTTTCTCCAGCTCCGGGAAATTAGATACCGTGACGCCCAGCAGTCTTACGGCGATTTTCCCCGCGTCGCTGGCGAGGAGCAGTTCCCGCGCGACGGACGCGATGACATCCGCATTGTCCGTATAAGAGTCCAGCGTGCGGCTGCGCGTGATGGTTTTGAAATCGAAAAATTTGACCTTGAGGGTGATTGTCCTGCCCGCAAGCGCTTTTTTCTTCAGGTCGTCCGAAACCTCCTGCGACTGCTGCCGGATGACCGGAATCATTTCTGTCAGGTCGGTGATGTCGCTCTGGAATGTGATTTCTGTTCCCAGGGACTTCCGTTCCCGGTTCGGTTCGACCTCCCGCGTATCGATTCCGCGCGCGATTTCATAATAAAACTCGCCGGTTTTGCCGAACATCCGCATCAATTCGAGTTTGGAAAGTTTCTTGAGATCGCCGCCCGTTTTTATTCCGATTTTCAGGAAATGCTTTTCCGTGACCTTGCCGACACCGTAAAATTTTCCGATCGGCAGAGTCGCCAGCAGTTCTTCCGCCTTGTCCGGCGGAATCACGGTGAGTCCGTCGGGTTTCTGGAGGTCGGAAGCGACTTTTGCGAAGAATTTGTTGAATGAAACTCCTGCCGAAGCCGTAAGCCCGCCTGTCTCCCTGAATATGCGCGCCTTGATTTCGCGCGCCGTCCGCGTGGCGTAGGGAATGCCGCGCTTGTTGTATGTGACGTCCAGATACGCCTCGTCCAGCGAGAGCGGTTCGACAAGATCCGTATAGTCGAAAAATATTCTCCGTATCTGCCGTGAGACTTCTCTGTAGACCTCGAAGCGCGGATGCAGGAAAACCGCCTGCGGGCAGAGCTGATACGCCCTGCTTGCGGGCATTGCGGAATGAACGCCGAATTTCCGCGCCGCATAGGAGCAGGTGCAGACCACCCCGCGGCTGTTCGGCATACCGCCTACAACCACCGGCTTTCCCCGTAAGGAAGGGTTGTCCCGTATTTCCACGGACGCATAAAATGCGTCCATGTCGACATGTATGATCTTGCGTAATTTTTCCATGCGGAGAAGATAGATTCTTTTTCCGAAAAATCAAGTCCGCCGGTGCGGGAGCCGGGGAGGTTTCTGCATGTCTGGGGGGCGTCAGGAGCATCATATTGTGAAAAGGCGGTATTCCGATACCGTTTCCATGATAAGAAGCCGCGCGGCGAGGCGGATGGAATCGCCTTATTTCCTGACCAGCACGATCCGTTCGATCCAGATGGCGTTTTTCTCGTCCGTTCTGCCATGCGGATAGGCGGGGCCGGTCAGCTTCATGCGGATCCAGAGATCGAATTTCCGGTTTTCCAGATTCGGATCGAAACCGTCGGCAATTCCCTGCTGAATATACCAGCTCCAGAAAAAATACATATAGCAGTCCGGCGTCAGGCGTGAGGCTCCGAGTTTATACCATTGGTAGCCCCGTCCCCGCACCTCCCGCGCGGAGAGCTGTTTTGCCCAGATTGTTTTTTTCCGTGCCGGGGAATAAATGCCGAACAGCAGCGGCATTCTGTATTTTTCCAGCCTGGTGCCGGGGTCTTCATTCGGAAACTCCAGGCAGGCGACAGTCCCGACCTCTGATTCCGGGTCTTCCATCAGCTTGACGACGTTGTGCCACCGGGAAGCCGTTTCCATTGTATAGTCGAAAAGATTCTGTGCCGGAATATGAGTGAATTTTTCCGGAACGGACAGTGCTTTCCCATTAACCGGCATCGTGAACTTTTTGATTTCCGTTTCCATTTCAGAAATTGATTTTGCATACGCCTCCGGACGGAGACGCATCCCTGCCTCTTCCTTCCATGTCGCCCGGATTCGATCTGATATTTTTCCGCGGTCCAGCGGATAACCGTCCAGACTGCCATGTTTTTTAAGGTATTCCCCCATGAATTTCTTTCCGAGGATCAACGAGGCGCGGTCCAGCGGCAGACGGGCGTGGCGCCAGCGGCGGAGCAGTGTTTCGCTGCCGGCGAGAATCCGGCTGCCTTCATCGAAGATTTTGTGTGCTCTTACCATCATGTCAAGCGTCAGGTGCGTATAGGCATTGGGAGTCGGATACATGGAAATGTGCGGATGCGCCTTCTGTGCCGCCCGATACAGAAGTGCGCGGTAGTCCCGGAAGAGTTTTCCCGCCGGACCGTAGAAGCCGTCGGTGAACTCTCTGCTGAGCGCTTCAAAACTGCTGTCGGGATTCTCAAGAAATTTTGCGCGCAGGTAGATTTTGTAGTCCCGCGCATCCGCGGTCAGCGGGTATTCCATTTCCGTAAAGACCTGTTTCACATTGGAGTCGCGGAACAATTTCAGGTCGTCGGCATAGGTGTATTCGCTTGGATACGGGAGTTCGTTGGGCATCTGATAGGTGACGCAGTAATCCCAGATTCGCAGGTTCGGGGCGATTGCCGACCAGTCAGCAAGAAGTTTGTGGAAATAGGGATTGTCTTTCCGCGTGACGGGGCGTGCCGCATTGCTCAGGGTATCGCAGAGGACGATCAGTACATTCTGTTCCGGGCGGATATTGGACGGGAGCTGTTCCGTATACTGGTAGATCAGTGTGGATATTTGAATGTCCGGCTCCTCCTTTGCGATTGCCGAGGCGATTTCATTGATGAAATCCAGCAGGACACCGGACTGCGCATTGCCGTATTTTGCCGCGAGCTTTTTGCATTCCGCGCACTGACAGTAACGCTGATTGTCGTTCTGCGAGATGTCGTAAATTTCCGGCGACGGCATTCCCTCGGCAGCAGCACGTTGTCTGCCCTGTCTGATGAACATGCGGAGACGTTTGAGAACTTCCTGCCTCAATTCCCTGTTGCTCAGGCAGAGCTGCGCATACGCATTTTCCCGTTTCCCGTTTCTCAGCGCGAACCATTCCGGATGTGTTTTGAAATACGCGGCGGCAGGAATATACATTGAGAAAGTATGAACCGAATAAGGCGGTCCGAAAAGCCGGTATCCGCCATACTCCGGGGCTACATGTTGGTCTCCGTTATGGGTTAAGCGTTGCCGGACGGCAAATCTGCCGTCGTCATTGCCGTAAACGGAATAAATTTCACGAACTTCAAATGCGGGATTTCCCGCGAGGTTCAGATTTTCCGCAGGCGGCTTTTTCCGTGCCGGGATATGTTCCTCCCACGGATTCCACCAGCGGACTCCGCAGACATCTTCAAGGTAATGGTAAACGGCATAGAGTATTCCGCGCGGTCTGCCGCCGCTGAGCTCAACGCCTCCGGGAATGCTTCGGATGCGCCATGACTCCCCGTCTTCCGCCGGCAGGCTGACGAGACGGAAACATGGCTCCGTTCCTGCCTGTTCCTTTTGCCCCGTCATTTTTTCCAGATGGTTTTTCAGTTCCTCCGCTGCCTTTTTTTCCACAACGGCGGCATCTTCCGGCAGTCGGATTTCGAATCCGAATGTGAAAAGAGGTAGGAGCAGAGCTGTATAAATCAGGTATTTCATAAATTGTTTCCTCGTTTGTCAGAAATTCTTTTTCCAATATTGATCAGGCAAATATCCCTTTCGGTATGCAGAAAGAGTCTGGCATGCACCCTTATTCAAAGGATAACGGAAATTCAGCGCCGCTCCGTCAAGGAAAACCATATTAAAACTGCCATTGTGCCTGGCATCCATATGTCTGCCATAATAGGACTCAAAACTGGCAAAACCATAATTGTAACTATTGCTGGTATCGCTTGAACTCATTTTTTTTCTGTCAGCGGCATAGGTAACCTTACCGGGGTATTTCAATTCACTGAATTTAATAGCCCCCCATTTCGGTCCCAGATTGCCGAGCACATGCTCCCACGCGATATGCTGATAGGATTTTCCGTCCGGAGTCCATGTTTCAAAATTTGCGGAGGGGCAGCTCCATGCCTTATACTCCATATAAGGCTTCAAACCTCTGCATACCTGGTTATAGCAGGCGCGCGACATCACCCACTCCTGATAATCGTCTCCGTACATTTTGACCGCAAGTCCGATGGTCTTATGGTTATTCAGGCAGGATATTCTTTTTGCCGATTCCCTCGCTTTATTCAGAGACGGCAATAACATCGCCGTCAGAATCGCGATCATCGCAATTACGATCAGAAGCTCGATCAAAGTGAATGTTTTTCTTCTCATCTCCGGCTCTCCTTTTCCATCCTTTTCTGTTTTCTGTATTTCATCGTGTCATGACACTTTCTCTTTCCACCAGCTCCGGAGTGATCGCAATTTCCGTTGCATCCGTCTCGCCGGTAAGGAGTTCGATCGCCCTGCGCGCCATCAGCTTCTCCCGCATTGCGACGGAGGTCAGACGCGGATGCGCCTCTTCGCTCCAGGGCGTGTTGTTGCAGCCGATGACGGAAAGATCACGGGGACAGGAGAGTCCCATCGCCGACAGGACTGGTTCCAGTTCCCGAACCCATTTCACATCCTGTAACAGCAGACACCCGGTCGGTGCGTCCTCCTTGCCGAAACAGTCCCGCAGAACCTTCTCCGCCGCTTCACCGTGCCGCAGACGTTCGGGAATCTGTTCATTGAAACGGCATCCCGCTTCCAGACAGAACTCTTTCATGCCGTCGATGATGAAAGACTGCGGGTGCCGCATTGCGGAAGACGCGGCGGGAGTTTCCGCATTCGGGAAAAAAGTGATGTGGCGGTGTCCCCGTCTGTACAGATATTCCGCGGCTTTTCTCCCGACGGCATTGCGGTCGATCAGGACATATTTTGCGCCGTCGATTTTCTTCGGGTAAAGAAAATGATCGCAGAATACCAGATTCCTGATTCTTGATACGTTTCTGCGCAGAAAGTCAAACGGCATGAAACGATCACCGTCCACAATCATTCCATACGGCGAATCGTCCAGCATCTGTTCCATGAAACGTTGAATATGGGACGCATATTCCGGCGAACTTATGACATTGGAA
This sequence comes from uncultured Lentisphaeria bacterium, assembly GCA_949282305.1. Lineage (GTDB taxonomy): Bacteria > Verrucomicrobiota > Lentisphaeria > Victivallales > UBA1829 > UBA11452. The sequence continues at coordinate 13,859 of CASDPB010000079.1, forward strand.
AAAAGGGACTGATTGACCCATACCGGGTAAAGCCCGCGGCGCATGAGTCCCATGGTGGCTTCCGCGGCGATGGTGTCATACAGATGCCCGCTGTTGTAAAGGAACATCCCGACCGCGCCGGAGGTGCGGCGCACCTGTTCCCGGCGCAATACCTCCGAGCCGCGTCCCGGCGCCCGCGCGATCAGCCCCTCTTCAACGAGGATCATCATTCCGTTGGCGACGGTCCGCTTGTTGACTCCGTATTCCGCCGCGAGTTCGGTGTCGGGTTTCAGGCGCTCGCCTACCTTGATCCTGCCTTTCAGAATCTTTTCACGGATCCGGTTGGCAATCAGCACATGTTTCGGAGCATATCCAAGTTCCATATCTTTTCCCGTCTTTGCATTTAGCGTCTGATTAAATATTGATGTGCACTAACTGTATCCTAATTTCATCTCTGTAATTATAAGCGGAAAATTGCCTGCTGTCAAGGGGGGCTGATGATAAAATCATATTTTTTTTCACTCTCTTTTGAAGTTTCGGGAACCGCATTGTATATTATGCTCTCTTTGCGATTGAGAAATGTACACAGCAACAACAGGGTGATTTATGGACAATCATGATTTTGAAGCGCGTTCCAGGAGCGGTAATATTGCACTGTTCGGAATAATCTGCATTACCGTTCTCTTTTACATTCTGACCCGGGGCGGAGTGAATACGCCGCTGGTGAATTTCCTGGCGCTGACGCCGGGAACGGTGCGGGATTTTCAGCTTTGGCGGCTTGTGACCTCGCTTCTGGTCAACTATGATCCGTGGAATCTCTTTTTCGGGATGTTCACACTGTATATCTTCGGCAATCTGTCGACTCCGGTTCTTGGGGTTCATAAGACGATTTTTCTGTATTTGTTCAGCGGCGTGATCGGAAACCTTCTGTTGCTGGCGTTCGTCTGGCGGTATCCGGATACTCCCATTCTGGGCTGTTACGGCGCGGTCATGGGAGTCCTCATGGCGTCCGCGATGATCCTGCCGAACATGCAGATGTATCTCCTGTTCATTCCTTTCCCGATCAAGATCAAGACGATGGCAATTGTGTTCTTCGTCTTTTACCTTCTGTTCACCCAGATGTCGGTATATTCCTCCATGATCGTCGGCGGTTTTCTCGGCGGTTATCTTTTCATGAAGCTGTTTGCGCGGAAGTATGTCAAATGGGAACTGCTCGACCTGGTTTTTCCGAGACGTCCCGTATCACAGTCTGCGCGTCCGACCTATACCATCAATCCGAATCCGTCTCCGCGCGGCGGCAGCGGCGAGACAGAACGCATCCTCGACAAACTTTCCCGTACCGGAATCAACAGTCTGACTCCTGAAGAGGTCAAGGTGCTTGAGGATTTAAGAGAACAGATGAGGAAGAAATAGAAGTAAGAACAATTGAACAAGGAATAGGGAAGTAAGAACAATTGAACAAGGAATAGGGAAGTAAGAACAATTGAACAAGGAATAGGGAAGTAAGAACAATTGAACAAGGAATAGGGAAGTAAGAACAATTGAACA
>CASDPB010000080.1 GCA_949282305.1 uncultured Lentisphaeria bacterium
AGTCCGGCGGAGTCCGGATGATGATAATTTGATGATACCGGCTTGTGTGCGGGAAACCGCACCAGCCGGATACTTATGCAATCAGTTTTATTTTCGCACAACAATATTATGACAGGCATCCTCCTGTCACAAAATCCACAACATAAAAACATGAGGTGCATCATGACCGAAACAGAACTGAACACATTCCTTGATCTTGAATGGAACTGTGCCGCCTTTGCAGCAGAAACAGAATCCGTATCCGCTCCTTTGTCACCGAAACAATGGGCACGTATTATTTCACGGCATCCGGAACTGCAGGAGCTCTGCCCGTTTTCCGAGTTCACCCCGGACGACTGGGTGACAGCCTTATCCGGACAACTTCCGCTTGCATGGCGATGTCCCTGCTGGCAGGATTTCACCCAGTATCAGTGGCAACGCCTGTTACGGCACCAGCCGACTTTGCTTCATTACTGTGAGATCCCGAATCACCCGGCTGTAAGAAGCGGATTGCTGGCAAGCGACTGGTGTCACGAAAGGGATATCGACACGCATGATTTCACTCTTGGCGACTGGTTCTGGATCATCAAGCATAATCCGCGCCATTGGTTCCAATGTCCTTTCAAGGAGAAGTTTACGAAACCGATGTGGTGGAGCCTCCTTCACAGCTCTGCCGAACTGCTGTCGGAATGTCCCTGTCTTGATCTGTTCAGCGAAGAAGATTGGCGCAGACTCAATATCGTACCGAAATTAAAAGACCGGATACGCACCGAAGAACAATACAGAAAACTGATCGAACTGACCAAGTATCCGTTCCCTAATTCTAAATTCGATGAATGATCCATCTGATAACATTCTGCAAAATGAAGCGATTTTCTTCCTCGCATAGCGGAGGAATGAGATCGCTTCAACTGGCTTTGAAAGGAGTTCCTGCTCTACGGGGCATCTATTGCAAAACATGGGGCAGCCACAAGTATCTGCGAACCGATACAGATTCATCAGTTTTTTGATTTACGACTTGAAAAAAGAACACGTTACGTTATATTTGCAATAAATAATAACACAAGAGGTGCATTATGGCAATATCAACATTCAGCGTTCGCATGGAAAGCGATGTGAAGAATGAACTGGACAAAGTTTGTGCCCAGCTTGGCTTGAATACTTCCGTTGCAATCAATATTTTTGCAAGAACGGTCATTCGCGAGAAACGGATTCCATTTGAAATCTCGCTTGCCACCGGCGAAACAGCCGGGGCGAACGCGTTTCAAGCTCTACGCAAACAGGCGAAAGCCAATGGTGTTCAGGGAATGTCTCTATCTGAAATCAATTCTGAAATAGACCGTGCCAGAGGCAAAAAAAGAAATGTTATGCAGTGATTGATACCAATGTTCTGGTTTCGGCATTGCTGGCAAAACATGAAAATTCAGCAACAGTCAAAGTTGTGAATCACCTGTTTGATGGAACGGTTATTCCAGTGTTCAGCGAGTCTATTCTTGCTGAATATGGCGATGTGCTGCGCAGAGAAAAATTCGGCTTTGACCCGGAACTTGTAGACACATTTTTAGCAGAACTGCGCAAGTGCGGAAAACAGCTTCAAGTCACAGAAACCGGCGTTATACTTCCAGACGAAAAAGATGTGCCGTTTTATGAAGTTGTATTAGAATCCGGTACGGATGATACTTATCTTGTAACAGGCAATATCAAACATTTTCCGCCGGAGATGTTTATTGTCACTCCGGCACGTTTTATTGAAATTGTGGAAATGCTTGCGGAAATCTGATATTCCGGCATGAATCGAAAAAAGAGACACGCATTGTTACTGCGTATCTCTGAAGTTTCCAATCATCTACGCCTTGAACCGCAGATGACATTTCGGACAGCGGTACAGACCGATTACATTTTCATCGATCAATTTGCCCGCCTGAGCGCCGATCAGTCCCCCGGAAGTGATTCCCCAGAGGAGATTCAACACGGCTCCGGCAGCCGCACCGATGGCAGTACCGGCAACTCCCAACGCACTTCCAATGCGGGCGCCGCGAACCATGCCGACGATTACCGTTGCTCCTCCTGCAACAATCCCGGTTGCGGTTCCAACCGTGCAGGCCCGGTGAAGCGGGTTGGCTATGGAAGAACATTTTGGACAGAAAACTTTTGCCATAATAACGATTCCTTGTTTTAAGATGATAAAACCGGCGACTGAAGCCGCCGGGGTGCACGATACTCCGGAAATCGCACCATTTTTTCCGGAGGGCGTACCAGGGGGTGAATACCCATGATTACTTTTCCCATAACAACGGTATTTTTCCGTCCAGACCGAAGCAGCGGTTCAGAACGGCGTAGGAGACGTCCACCCGTTGCGGAGTGTATTTCCTGACCGTCTCCGTGAAGGCATTCAACAGGCTCCATCTTGTCGGCTCGGCGAACTCCTCGTGCGAGGGATTCTTGAATTCCTTGTACACCGGTACAATATCCGAGCTGTTGATTGCGCCAAGTTCTGCGGCTCTGAC
>CASDPB010000081.1 GCA_949282305.1 uncultured Lentisphaeria bacterium
AATCTTTGCAGAAAGATGGTTAAAGACAAAAAAATACCGCGACAATCCAGTTGTGGATTTCACGGCGTTCAAAGACTGTGGATACAGGACTCCCAGAGAAAGAGAGTCTGGATTCTTAGAAAAAGTTAGAGAATTGGCATGGTTATTGCTTGCTTGCAGAGGTCATGTCAGAAAACAAGGACACAGCAAGTCCTCCGGTTGAAAACACCGGGGCATTGTTATTCGCTGTTGCTGCAACTGTCATCCTTGCTGACCCTTGTTTTTGCTTTTGCTGTTCGCCGACATCCCGGTTTTCCACAGGGAGAACCGGCACGCCTGAACGTATCTGCTGAATAGAACCTGCTGCTTCCCGGCATACGATGAACGCACGCTCCGGAAACTGTCCCGAGAACGTCCGGCAGAATGTGCAGACACAATTTCCCGGATTGTCTCCAGGCGTATTTACCGAAGTGCAACGGTCTTCAAATACAGCATCAATGCGGAAAAACACATTGAAGCTGTATCTTTATCGGCTTAATATAATCTGCAAATGAATGAATTGCAAATCATATTGTGCAATATTTTTTCCGTTGAATTCACTCCTTCCCTGACAGCCTTGTGAAAGAGTGAAAAAGCGGAGGTGGCGGATTGATTTTCCGGGAGGTCAAAGACGCTGATTGCCGTTTTCACCGCGGGAGTCGACTGAACGGGCGAAATAGAGGAGATCGCAACGTTCCTGCCAGCCGCGTTTCGTCCAGAAAGTCCTGCCTGTCTGATTGGTCTTCAGAACAAGCAGTCCGGCGCGGCTGATGCCCTCCCTGGCAAGCGCCTCGCAGACCTGCCTGACCAAAGCGCTTCCGATTCCCTGTTTCCGGTATTTTTCCCGGACTGCGGTATGATAGATATAACCGCGTCTGCCGTCGTGTCCGGCGAGTATGACTCCGATAATTTCGTTGTCCGCCTCGGCAACAAAACAGGAGGTCGGATTGCGTTTCAGAAAACGTCCGATTCCCTCTTTGGAGTCGTCACCCGCCCGCAGTCCCATTCCCGGAGTCGCTTTCCATAAGTCGAAAACAGCCTCATAATCATTCATGTTCATAAGCCGGATCTGCATGTTTTACGTTCTCCTCTGCCTGCTGGAAACGAATCTCTGCGGCGTCCGTCCCGGATGGATGCCCGGAACGGACCGCCTTTTGTGACAAATATATTATGCCCGCGGGGTTTTGCAAGGGCTATGGATGAAATTCTGTCCTGCCGCGGGGAGGTTTTTTATTCAAAAACGATCAGGGCATACCCCGTGATTTCCGGAACCGTTACTTTGCAGTAGCCGTCCTTGAGTTCAAACGGAAGCTCCTTCCTGTCCGGCGCAAGATAGACCCTGCTGATTTTCTTTCCGTCGGTCCGCAGGGAAAGTTCCGTGTTCAGCAGCGTGATCCGGTCTTCCACGGCGATGGCGTTGCAACGCTTTTCCGGACAATATGCCAGAACATGCACCAGCTCCATTCCGTTCTTTTCCTGAACGAATGCCCGTGCGAAACTCGGCAGTGTGGCGGATTTGAACTTCGGATTCGGTTCCAGTGCATTGATCGCCATGCCGAGAAGCCGGCGAAGCTGAACCGGCGCGCGGTTGTAGTATCCGTTGAAGATTTCCGCTGCAATGTAGATGATGTTTCCTTTTCTGACGAAGAACGGTTCATTCGTGATTTCCTGCGGCGGAGTGTAGTAGTTGGAGCGGAGCCCGTCCCAGCCTTTGTTGAAATAAGGCTTGACATAATACATTTCCGTTTCCGCGCCATCGGCGGCTTTTACTTTCGAGCCGGAGGCATAGACCGAGAGCGGCATCTTTGCTATTCCTTCCGCAAACTTGCCCGCGGGCATGAAGTAGAGCGGATGATGACCGGTCTCTCCCTCATACGTGACCGGCCAGGAGTCGATGACGAATTTTTTCCCGTCGGGATCCAGACCGGAACGCGAGGTGGCAAGGACGCCGCCGCCGCGTTTCAGGTGAGCCTCGACGCGTTTTGCATACTCTTCCGTGAAAGGGACATCCTCCGGGAAGATCAGGAGCCTGTATTTGTCCCACGGCACGAAGTCCGTGACGAGGTCGAACTGCACCTTGAGTTCCGTCAGCATGCGGACTGCCGCCGTGACTCCCTCGCTGTTCGGGCAGTACATGCCTTTTCGCGGATAAACCAGTGCGATTTCAGGCTTGTTGACCGCGTCAAGCACCCATTCGTCATATTTCTGCAGATTGCCGTAGACTTCGCGGATACGGTCGAAGACCGGCAGATCCAGATCCCCGCGCGGATGAAAATGCCCGGCGATGTCGGGACGCTGTCCGTTGGCGGCTCCGTAGAGCAGGTCGTATTCGAGCCCTTCCGCTGTGCGCAGTCCTCCGAAGTCGCCCCAGTCGTTGAAGCGCCCGGTCATGTTCAGAATGCTTTTGTCCGGTCCCGCGACCGTGCGCATATAGTGGGCGTAGACTGGCAGACACTCATACCCCCAGTCCGCGGTCGGCAGGCATTCGCATTCGAGATGGCTTTCCATGTGGATGACTTCCTCGAAAGGACGTCCGTTGAAGAAGAGCAGGGCGTCCGGCTTGACTCTGCGGATCGCCCCGTTCAGTTCCTCGCACATGCGGTGTGCGGAAAAGGCGCTGAATTTCGTGACCGCTTCCGTATCCGTGATGTCGATTCCTTTTTCCCGCATCTCTTTGGTACAATGTTCACAGACGCATGGACTGGCGCCGAGGCAATCGAAAAAGAAGCCGTCGACGGGATAATTTTCCGCAAGTTCGAGAGCCATGTTTTTCAGATGTTCGCGGAACGGTGAATTGTAGCACGCTATGCGCGTCCAGGGTCCCGAGAAACCTGCCGGTCTGTCCGCTCTCTGGTAAGTTTCGCCATTGGGGGAAATCACCATCCAGTCACGGTGGCGGATCAATTCCTCGTCGCTCAGATGTCCGTTGAAATAGACGCTGAGAAGGATTCCCTTTCTGGCGCAGGCTTCTCCGAGTTCGCGGATGAGATCGAAGGAAAGGGAAGGGTGGCGCATCCCGAATTTTGTGTTGTAATAGGCGTTGCCCTGGTTGCAGCGCGCGTGCCATGTCAGGAAGTCGACGCCGCAGGATTTCACCTGATCCGTGAATGCCTCCACGTCAAACCGTGCGCCGACGTCGGGAATCGTTGTCGGTGTGTGGAAGTCGTAGAACAGCCCGTACTTGAATTTTGCCATAAATTCAGCTCCTTGTTTTGTTGCATATCTGTACAGAATCCCCGGACCGGGAAAACTCTGCCGAGTTTCACTGATTGCCGTCTGCCGCCGTGTTTTTGACGGATTCCCGTATCAGAACGGAGGCGGGAAGCTCCACTGTTCTGCTGTCCATTTGCCTTCTGGAACCGGCCGCCGCGATGACTGCTTCCGCCGCAAGGCGCCCCATTCCCTCGAATGCCTGTTGGACTGTGGTCAGCGGAACCATTGCCGTGGACGCTCCGGAGAGATCGCCGTAGCCGATGATGGAGAGTTCCTCCGGCACCTTGATTCCCAGCTCATAAACCAGCTGATAAAGTTGAAATGCGTGTCCGTCGGCAATGCAGAAAATACCGTCGGGACGCTTTTCCCCGTTTTGCAGAAGCCGTCTGACGGGGTGCTCCGGACTGCGGCAGTCGCCGGCTGTTTCGATGAAAAGGGGAGACTGCTCCGGCATCAGTTCCCGCATTGCCTCAAGATACCCTTCATTGCGCAGACGGATGTAGTCGAATCCGCCCCCGTGAGTCATACATGCGATTCTGCGGCATCCGGCGTTGTAGAGACAATGAATCGCTTCCCGTGCTCCCATGCGGTCATCCGAGGCGAAACTGGGGCAGTGCGGGATGGTCGCCCGGCAGTTGACCGCGGCAACGGGAATGCCGCGCTTCTGCAATTCCAGCGCAAGAGACCGGCAGCTGTTGAAATCCGCTGCGTGAAAGATCGCGCCGGCGACTCGCTGTTCCACGAGCATCTTCAGCGCAGAAGACGTGTCGTTTTCCAGGGAATAGACCTTGACGGCGAAGTCGTGCCTTGTGGCTGTCCGGCAGATGCTGTTGAAGATGTTGTAGAAATAATCGGACGCAAGCCCGGTGGTCGAGACCAGCGCGATCACGTTGGAATAGCCGCGCCGGACGGAACGTGCCAGCTCATTGGGCGCGTATCCCAGCCGTTTTGCCGCTTCAAGAACTTTCCTGCGCGTCGCGGCGGAAATTTTCACATTGCCGCACCGGTTCATGACATAGGAGACTGTAGCTGCGCTGACTCCGCTTGCCGCCGCAATATCTTTCAAAGTAATCATAAAAACAGCTTTCCTGTTGTGTTGTTCCGCCGCAAGGGGGTTCCGCCGGAACTTCATTTCCGCCATGAAGCCGCGGAGAAAGAAAATCCCGAGTGCCGCATGCGTGCCTTGAGCCTGTGCATGCTTCTGTGCTCCAATGATTGCTCCCATTGGATTCCGTCTCCGGCTCCTGGAACGGCTTGGAGAGGAAAGAACGCCGGAACATTCTTTCCTGGTCAGGAGCTCCCCCGGCATCCGGTGAAAGTTCATTGAATCGTTTCAATAAATGAATTTAAACGATTCAGTTGATTTTTCAAGGTATAAAATTAAAAAAATCTTTTTTTATGTTGCTTTTTAGATAACTAATGTTATCTTATTGATAACAAAAAATATTGCCGCTTCAAATGATGGAACCGAAAAAGAAAGGAATCTGGAAATGAAAGCGTATCTGAAATTTTCACTCTGGAGTGCTGCCGTCGCCGCTGCGGCTTATGGCGGCTGGTGGCATCTCTTCACCGCGCTGGCTGTCTTCGGGATCACCTTGACTGTTATGAAACTCCGGTTTTCGACAAAGGAAACGGAACTCGTATGCTTCGGGGCGGTCCCGAAAGGAGACGGAGGAACCGCACTTCCCGAAGATGGATTCTGTCTTTGCGATCCCGAAATGGAAAAGAAGATTGCCGGAAAGGAGGAGAGGTTGCGGAAAATTGACTCCCTGGGAGCATGGCTGCTGACTTTGTTCTGCATTTTTGCCGGAGTTGTCCTGCTCAACGGGAATTTCAGAGCCGCGCTGTACGGGACGCTGCTGAATCTTGTTCCGGCATGTGTCTTTGGAATCATTTTATGTGCGCAGAAGAAAAGTTTTCAGAAAGTCTGTCGTGCGATGGAACGGCGGAGAGACGCACTGCTGTCGGAGAATCCGCGTCCGTATCTGTGGATTGGCGACACCCGGTCGCAGAGCCGGATCTGCCGTCTTTTCGAGACGGAAAAAGAGGCGTGCATTGCCTGGGGAATCTGCTGTCAGGCGGAACTTGACTTCCTGATCCGCCCGCAGGATTTCTTTCCTCTGGCATGCGGCGGCAGATACCCGCAGGTGAAGGAACGTCTGGAAAAGATTTTTCGGATGACAATCCGTCCTGTGACCTTCGGAAAACTTGTCAGGGAAGTTGCCTCAGGACAAATCCGTCCTTTTCCGAAGTCTGCACAGGATGTGTTCCATCCGGTCGGAACGGCATCCGCGCCGCCGCTCTCCGCGCGGCTCGCGAGGGCTTATGATCTCCGGCGTGGTTCATGGGGCGGAATCAACGTCCTGGTTTCGGAGGAGGAGATGAAAGCGCGTCCTGAATTTTCGGAGTCTCGTTTCTGTTCCTACTGGCGGACCCGTGAAGAAGCTGCGGCGGCATTGAGTGTGCGCGGACTGTTTGTTGAGGCGGAATGGTGGGATGCCGATACGATGTGCTATCCGAACGATCCGATGCTGCTGTTTTTCTGCCGCACCGATTCGATGGATGATGTGGAATTCGTCATGAAAGTGGAAGAGCATTTCGGGATTTCGATTCCCGACGGGTTTTATGAGACACTGAATCATATCACACTGGGCGACTTTGTCGCTTATCTTCTGGAACAGCGGAAGCAACAGGCTTCTTATGCCTGAAAGGAGGGTGGAAACGGAAGGGAGACTTGATTTTTTTATTTGAAGTGTTTACTTTTTGATAACTTATGTTATCTTAATGAAAACAAATAATCCAGGGAGGACTTTATATGCTGGAAAAAATTATCGGTTCGCAGAGCCGCGCGGAAATTTTCAGAAAGCTGTTTACGAAGGGCGCGCCGGCATTTTATCTGCGCAAACTTGCGCGCGAAGCGGGATTCAGCGCTCCGGTCATCCACCGTGAGCTGCGGAATCTGCTTGAACTGGATCTTGTCCGTCAGAATACCGACGGCAACCGGATCAACTTTTCCGCCAACCGGGCGCATCCGCTTTTTCCCGTGATATGCGAGCTGGTGGAAAAGACGGATCAATTGAGTCAGTAGAAAAAAGAGGCAGGCCGGTTCACTGCAGAAAAACTTGTTGAGTTTTCACTACACTGCATAGCACAGTTTCCAGTCCTCCCTTACAAGACTCAGGGGATGACCTTAACCTGAAACGATGTCATGACGGGAGAATGGTCGCTTAGTTGTTTCCCATCTGGAAATAGGAATTCCGTCTTCAGAATCTTCCATTCCACGGGCGTTAACTTGAGTTTGCCTCCCGAACGGTAGAGAATGTGGTCGATTCCCGTCAGTGCTCCGAATCCCAGTTCCTCTGCGCAATTTGCCAAGCCGAATTCCAGGAAGGGGTTCAGGGCATCCTGCTGCAAATTGAAGTCTCCGCAGAGAATCACCGCATTTTCCGGCGGAGAATGTCTGCGGATAAAACTTATGATCTGTTTCATTTCATTCCGTCTGCTTTCTCCGGAATCTGCTTCCGTTCCGGCTGCAAGATGTGTTGTATAAAAATCAAGATCAGCGCCGTTCAGCGCATGACGTACCATCAAGATGCCTTTTGAACCTAGCCTATTTTCCAGAGACCCTTCGTCCTCAAAATATTCCGCTTCCGCTTTTACAACCGGATATTTGGACAGAACTGCAAGTCCCGAGTTGGCAAGTTTGAACAAATGACGTCGTTTTCCGAAGTAAACACCGCCGAGAGAATCTGCAGCCTCGAACATTTTTTCATGCGAGACAAACGCCTCTTGGATTCCTGCAAAATCATATTCCCGGAGCAGACGCCCGATAATGGGATTTTTTTCTGATGCGTGATCCAGTACAGGTCGGGACTGGATATTATAGCAGAGCACCGTGAAAAAGGTAGTCTTGCCGGATGCCGCCGTGGGAAGTTCATGTTTTTCAAGAAATGCCGCCGGATTTCCGCCGCAGGATGCGGCGGAAAAGAGAATCGCCGCCGAAAGCAGAAACAGAGGAAGAAGGTAATACAGGTGTTTTCTCAATTTGCCCCTCCGTCAGTGAAAGCCGCTTAATATACCATGCTCTCTCGGGATTGTCAAACTGGCTCCGCCGGATATTTTCCGGAATTGAAATAATGGATTTCCATTGATAACTAAAGCACTATATTTATCAAAGTTCAAAAGATTCGCGTCCGCCTTCTTTCCGCCGATTTTCTTCCTTCACCTTCTTGATATGGGGAAATCGGGGGTGATATTATGGAAACGACTTAAACGGGAACAATCAGAAGAGGGTGTATCTATGAAAGAGGAAAAGAATTATGATTTTCTTTACCGGATGCGCGAAATCCATAAGGCGGACAGGCGCAATCATGAACTGGAACCCGTCGCCGGCGAAACCGTTGTCGATTCCTCGTGGGTGATCGCGGTCAGGAACTCCGCCTCAAAGATGGTGAGGAAAGCGGCGGCGGATCTGCAGGACTACCTGTTCACAAGCATGAATGTCTCCATCCGGATTGAAAAAACTGCCGCGGCGGAGAAGAAGGCGAAACGGATTCTTCTTGTGACGAAAAGCGATTTCAGCGGTGTGCTTTCGTCTGTTCCGGAAAAACGCGGCTCTTATTTCTTTGAATGTGACGGGGAAAGCATACTCGTCTGCGGAGCGGAGGAACGCGGCGTTCTTTACGGCGCGATTCACATCGAAGACCTGATGAATCTGCGGGAAGCGCCCTATCTGAAAAAATGCGCGTATCTGCGGGAGCCGCTCGTGAGAATGCGCAGTGTCCATTCGGGGTCCGGCGTCGACGATTTTCCCGACTGGCAGCTCAATGCGATTGTTCATGCCGGATTCAACGCGATCGACGTTTTTGTGAAGGGGATCGACACGACGACGCGCGGATACTGCAATATTAACGACATTATCGAACGTGCGTCCGAATATGGAATCGACGTGGTGCTCTACAACTATATCCGCTGCTACAAACATCCCGACGACGCGGACGCGGAGGAGTTCTTCGATTCCGTTTACGGCAATCTGGCGCGGCATTATCCGAAAGCGCGCGCGATCAGTCTTGTCGGCGAGTCTCTGGAGTTTCCCAGCAAGGATCCCGCAACCACGGGCAAACGCTTCTGCGACAGCGTCGTGGACGGCATTCCGGACACGCGGCCGAGTCCGGGCTGGTATCCCTGCTGCGACTATCCGGCGTTCCTGAATGCGATCAAGCGCGCCGTTCACAAGGTGAATCCGGAAATCGAGGTGATTTTCAGCACATACAACTGGGGCTGGGCGCCGCTGGAGGTCCGCAGAAAATTTCTGGAGAGTTTCCCGAAGGATGTCACGCTCCAGATCACGTTTGAAATCTTCAAGGCGAACGAACGCGGCGGTCTCAAGACTCCTGTCATGGACTATACGATTTCCGCGACGGAACCCGGTTATTACTTTTCCAGCGAGGCGAAAATTGCGCATGAGCTCGGACTCCGCATCCGCGCGACGAGCAATCTGGCGGGAGCGACATGGGATTTCGGCTGCACCCCGTATGTTCCCGTCCCGCAGCGCTGGATCAGAAAGATGCTCAGCCTGAAACGTTACCTCAAGGAGTGCGGCGTCAACAGCTTTTATGAAAATCACCACTACGGCTGGTGGGAAAATCCGACGCTTGACCTTGCAAAAAAGATTTTCTTCACGCCGGAAGAGGACGAACTGGACGGTTTTCTCCGTCAGCTCGCCGTTCGCGATTACGGCGAAGAGGCGGCGGACAGCGTTGTGAAAGCATGGAATTTCTGGAGCAATGCCATGGATTTCTATGTCGCTTCCAATGAAGATCAGTACGGACCGTGGCGGACGGGACCGTCCTATCCGTTCATTTTCCAGCCGAATATTTCACGCACCATGGCGGACAAGGAGATTCAGTTTCCGACTGCGCCTCATGCGCATTTCGGATACAGGATCATCAAAACGCTGTATCAGCCCTATGAAAACGAGAACCAGTCGCCGGGTCCGCTCCGCTATCCGGTCGAGCTGAAAGATCTGGAGAAGATGCTTGAACTGTGGGAGAAGGGATTGTCCGTTCTGGAAGCGGCGCTTCCGCTGATGCCGCCGGAAAAACGTGATAACGGCGACCGTCTTTATGCGCTTGCGAAATTCATGCGCAATGCCGTGCGCACCGTGATTCACATGAAAAACTGGTGGTTGCTCAACATCAGGCTCCAGAGTCTTTCTTCACGGGAGGAGATGCTTGCGGTGCTGGACAAAATCGAAGCCGTTGCGGAAGCGGAAGTTCAGAATGTGCTTGACACGATTCCGTGCGTCGAGGCTGATTCACGCATCGGCTGGGAGCCCAGTATGGAGTATGTCTGCGACAAATGGCATCTGGAATGGAAGATACGTCAGATGGAGAGCATGATGCGGGAGATTTCCGCTTACCGCAAGATGATTCAACTGTAAAATTCAAGGAGGGGAAATGCGTATTCCGGCGATGATTTTTGCGGGGATCCTCCTGGCAGGCGTCTGTTCCGCACAGGAGCTTCGTCTGCCGGCGGGGAAGCTCCTGTCCGTGGGGGGATTTGTCACGACGCGCGGCGAGATTCCGGGATTGAATACGGAAGTCAAGTTGTACCGGGATGCCAAATATCTCCATGTGACGGTAATCAATTATCTTGACATCGAGGAGATTCCCCGGGGAATAGGGAGAAAGAATGACGACGTTTCCATTTTCGGCGGTGATGTCGTGGAGATCATTCTTTCCCCGGAGCCGGAGAGCGGAGTCTACTACCATTTAGCCGTCAATCCGAGCGGTGCTTTCTATTCCGCGAAGATGCGTGACAGAAGCTGGCATATCCCTGCCGCTCACAGTATTACCCGCACGAACGGCTGGTGGCGCGTCAGCGTTGACATTCCCTTTGCCGCGCTTTCCGGAGGACCGCCGAAGCCGGGAACCGTCTGGGGGGTGAATTTCGCAACCGGGCGCACTGATCGGGGCGGTTATTCCGTGAACTGGTCGGGCGCATCGGACTACCATGATGTGAAACAGCTCGGAAAATTGATTTTTACGGACGGTGAGGAATCGGAATCACCGCTTTCTGCGGGACTTCGTCAGCTGGTTCTCTGTGACGACGCTGTTTCCCTGACACTGGAGATTCCAGGGAAACGGGATATGCCGTCTCCATGGATACGGGTTGCGCTGGACGGACAGGTCTGCAAACCGGAAAAGACGGAATCCGGAAACGACGGCATGAGTGTTTCGTGGGAAATCCCGCTGACGCAGGATTACCTGTCCCAGAAGAGCAGCCATATTCTTGAAGTGCTGGTCAGGGACAAGCCGGACGGGCGGACTCTTTTTCACAAGAAAGCCGTGGCAAATTCCATACGCACGGATGCTCTGCAACTTGACCGGTTCTACTATACGTATGAGGACGGAAAAGTCAATTATTCCCATGATTTTGCCGAGCCCGCCGAAATTACCGTAAGCCGGGACGGGAAAGTCTGCCGGACCATTCGGAATGCGGAAGAAACGGGAGCGTTTCGTTTTGCCGGACCGCCTCCGGGGAAGAAGGCGGCGCCGAAGCTGGCTCCGGGGCGTTATGTCATGGAAGCGGTTTCCGGAAACAAGAGAACTTCACGTGTGTTTTTCATTCTCGACAAAGTGCCGGCACCTGCTCCGATCCGCGCCGAAGCGGAACTTAAAATCGACGGTGATATTTTCACGCTGGACGGCATGCCGTCGTTTCTTCTGGGAGGGAGCCCGACCGGAAAAGCGTTTCTGCAATTCGGGGACGCATTTAATGTCGATTACGGCAGATACGGAGTTCAGCCGAATGCGGTTCAAATCCTCGGCATTCCCGGATACCGCCTGACCAGGGAGCCTGCCACCGGCTATGTCTTTCCGCCGGATGCCGAATTCCGGCGGATCGTGGACAAGTCGCTGGAATCCGGCGGGAAAATGAAACGCTTCTTCACGCGGATTGCCTATGAAGCGCAGATGAACGTCTATGAAAAGAATGCGGACGGAACACTGAAGGTGAAAAATCCGCCGGAGTTCTACGCCGGTTTATACCGGTATCTCAAGTCGAAAGCGCCGGATCGTTATTTTTCGATTCATATTGACCACCATGACAACCTGAAGGAGTTTGCTTCCAGCTGTGATGTTTTTGAGACTTCCTACTGGAGTTCCAGTTTTTCAACAGCCATGATTCCGAATCTCTGCCGTGACATGAAAGAAACCAGGACGGCGGCAGGCTGCAAGCCGGTCATTTTCTGGCTCGGCGGGACGATTCCCAATCCGTTGTGCCGGACTGCCGAAGAGCTGCGGGCAGGGGTCTACCTTGCCGTGATTCATGACCTCGCGGGAGTGATTTTCCACATGGGACACGGCTATCTCCCGCAGGAGCGTTCGCGCCTCTGGTCGCTGATCTCCGGCATCAACGCCGAGATTCAGCGTTTCTACCCTGAATTCCGCAAAGGGGAGCTGTGCAGGGATTTCGTGCTGAAATCCCCGGAAGGTTTCGCTTATGCGGCGAGGAAAAGCGGCGACAAGGTGATTCTGGTTGCGGTGAATCTTTCCGGCGGGGAAAAACGCCTTGTCATGAAAACGGTGAACGGCGACATCAATGATGTTTTCACGCCCTACGAGCCCAAAGTCTATGAAGCGGGGAAACAGGGGATTGCCGAACTGCCGCTCTGAGTCCATCCCGTTTCCGGGAGCCGGTGAAGATTTTCTGCACCGGAGCTATTTCACTGTGATCTTCGCCGCGGGACGGACCGTATCCGGCAGGAAGGCGAGGACGGCGATGTCGGGGTATTTCTGCTTGAGTTCGACCAATGCTTCCGCCGGAGCGGACGGCATACGCCCGAGATAAGGTTCAACACGGCGGAACAGAAGCTGGTTGAAACGTCTGTAGTCCGCAAGCTGCGCAGGATAAAGGTGAATCAGCTTTGCATCCTGCGGGACGAGCTCTTCCGCCGTTCCCCGTGCGAATTTGCGGTCTGCGGCAGACATCGTGTAAGCCTGTCCGTCTTTCCGGAATTCATAGAGATCCTGCGGCGTTTCGCTGTTCAGAATGCGTACGGCAAATACATCGAATCCGTAAAGCGCCGCAAGATCGAAGAGTTCGCGGAGCGGAACCTTCTGCAGCTGTGCGAGAATGGTGTCCAGGTCCGCGGACTGCTGAACCTGTTTTGATTGCGCGAGCCATGTCTGCCAGCGTCGGAAGTCGTCAGGCGTCCAGGGCGAAGTCAGGACGGAGGGCGGCTGCCCGCAGGTGTCGAAAAAGTCGATGTAGACGGCGTTCGGGAGCTGAAAATCGGAGTCGGGCACGATTTGGGAAGCGTAGAAGAAGGCATTTTTCATATCGCCGCTTTCGACGGCATTCTGCCATTTAAGGACAATATCCTGCGGGACATCCGTCGTTTTTTCCTCTTCCTGCGGGGAAATGCCGCCGTAGTCCCGGAAAAATCCCAGGAATCCGGCAGACACCACCAGAAGCGCGGCGAGAAGGATCAGAAATGCGGCAATCCTCGTCTTCAGCTCGGAATCCCTGTTCATGCCGTCACCGATACCTTTCGAATGGTCTGCGGGATGAAACAGATCAGGTCATCGGCGATGAGTCCGCGCGAACCGACGGGGATTGCCAGTTCCGCCGCGTAAGCATGCAGGAACGCCGCCGCGCGCGCACATTCAAAGACCGTGTATCTGCCGTTGGCGAGGAATGCCCCGATCATGCCGGAAAGAATGTCGCCGCTTCCCGCCGTGGCAAGTGCGGGGCATCCGCTGAGGTTGACCGCATAACTGCCGTCTTTGTCCGCAATGACCGTATGCGCTCCTTTCAGCACAACCGTGGAGCGGAGTTTTGCGGCAAGCGCCTTCGCCTGTTCGATTCGGGACTCTTCTGCGCCGATTCCGAAAGCCTCCGCCAGACGTTTCATTTCGCCAGGATGCGGCGTGAACACGGTATCCGCCTTGATTTTTTCCGCGAGTTCCGGATTGCCCGCCAGCAGATTCAGGGCGTCGGCGTCCGCCAGCACTCTTTTTCCGGAGGTCAGCACCTGTTCCAGCACGGACAGGGAGTTGGAGTCGGTTCCCATGCCGGGGCCGATCACGACGGCATCCGCTTTTTCCAGCAGTTCCCCGATTCCCGTTTTGGAGTCCTCGCAGAAGAAGCCGAGACAGGAGTCCGGAATCTTTCGGACTATCACTGCCTTGGGCGGATTGGCGAACAGATGGGCGCTTTCGGGAACTGCCACGGTGACGAGTCCCGCCGACGTGCGGAGCGCCGCTTCTCCCGCCAGAACCGGAGCGCCGGAATAGAGCTTGCTGCCGCCGATCACGAGAAGATGCCCGCGCGAGTTCTTATGAATGTCGAATGCCTCCCGCGGCAGATATCTCCTGACGTCGGCTTCGACGGTGCATTCGGTATATTCCGCAACCTCCTCCACATAACGGGGAGGAATTCCGATGTCCGCGACTTTGATTCTGCCGCATCTGCGTATGCCTTCCTCCGAGAGCATACCGGCTTTCGGTAGCGCCATCGTGACCGTGAGATCGGCGGTGATCGCGTCGCCGGAGATTTCCCCCGTGTCGGCATTGAGCCCGGAGGGAACGTCAAGGGATACGACGGGGTGTCCCGATTCGTTGACAATCCTGATCCATGATGCGAACGGTTCGCGCAGTTCGCCGTGAAAGCCGGTGCCGAGCAGTCCGTCCACGATCAGGACGTTCGGAATTTCAAGATCGGATTTCTGCAGTCCGTAAGTGATCCTGCCCTTGATCTTGTCCGGCAGTTCCTTGAACATGGCAAGGGCTTCTCCCTGCAGTTCTTCCTCGGCGGCGACGCAGTGCAGGAACACGTTGTATTCGCTGAGATTCGCCATCAGTTTTGCCACCACGAAAGCGTCGCCCGCATTATTGCCTTTTCCCGCAAGGATGATGATGTTGCGGGGAAAAACATCAAACTTCATAAGTTTTGAAATATATTCCATGACAGCCGAAGTGACGAGTGCGCCCGCTATTCTCATGAGACGTTCTCCGGGAATCCCCGCTTCTTCGATGGCACGGCGGTCAAGACTGCGCATTACTGTTCCGCTGACAGCTTTCATAGTAAAACCCTTCCTTTTCAATTGCAGTTGCATTTGAGAGTAAGATAAACAGAAAAAGAATAAAATCAATATCCCGCTTTTATGAAATTGGTTGAAAAACTTTCGTATTCGTGATATTTTATAGGATTCTGTGTTGTTTTCAGACAAATGTCACATACAAAATTATTCAAAAAGGATGTTATGAAACTTTCTTCTGTGCTTGCCGCCGTCGGTGGAATTCTCCTTGCCGCCGTACCCGGCTGTCGTGAAACGGAGAAAAAGGCGGTGCCTCCGCCGTCGGTCGCAGTCGAGGAGGCTGCGGAACTGGATTTTGCGGATTCCTGCACGGAAGTCGGCACGGTTGCCGCATTCGACTCCGTGGACCTGGTTGCCAATGTTTCGGGTTTTCTTACCGAGGTGAACTTCAAGGAAGGGGCACTGGTGAAGAAAGGGGAAAAACTGTTTCAGATAGACCCCTCCGTTTATGCAGCCGCAGTGAAAAAGGCGTCCGCCGATCTCCAGAAAGCGCAGGCGGATCTGAAAAATGCGGAAATCGAGTATGAACGTCAGCACCAGCTTCTCCGCAAGGACGCCACGGCGAAACGCAATTTTGATCTTGCCGAAATGAATAAGCTGACGGCGTCGGCGGACGTCCTTGCCGCAGAGGCGGGGCTGGCACAGGCGAAAGTCAACCTTTCCTATACGCAGGTGCTCGCCCCGTTTGACGGATGGATGAGTTTCAAGAGATACAGTGTCGGAAATATGGTCGGTCCGGCTTCCGGCGTTCTCGCCACGATCGTGAGGAACGGCGACGTCAAGATTTTCTTTTCCATCAGCGAGATGGATATGCTGAGGCTGCTCCGGGCTTATCCCGGCGTTGACCGGGATGCGAAGGGGAAAGGCCCCGAGGTTGAAATCTATTTTCAGGACGGTGTGAAATATGAATATCCCGGCAGAATCAGCGCATGGAACAACGCGATCAGCGACGGTACCGGCACATTCCGGTTGCAGGCAGTGGCGAAGAATCCCGACCGCAAACTGTTCCCCGGCATGTATGTCCGCGTGAAAATACGGGTGGAGCCTTATTCCAGGCAGATCATGATCCGCAATGAGGCGGTGATCCGCGAACAGCTCGGCAATTTTGTGTTCGTTGTCGGCAAAGACAACAAAGTGGAACGCCGCAAGGTGACGCTCGGCGGGAAAAACGGCGATCTTTATGCTGTCAGGGAAGGACTGAAGAAAGGGGACAGGATCGTGATTTCCGGTTTGCAGAAAGCGCAGCCGGGAAGTATCGTGACTCCCGTTGTGAACAGGGAGCAGGCACCGGACGGAGCCGCGACTCCAGCTGCGGGAACGAAATAAAAGGGCATAACTTATGATAAGCCAGTTCTTCATCAACCGTCCGCGCTTCGCGATTGTGATTGCGATTCTTTTTCTTCTCAGCGGATTGATTGCGCTCTTTACCCTGCCGGTTACGCTTTACCCGAATATCACGCCGTCCGTGATTACCGTTTCGACCCGTTATCCGGGAGCCGATGCGCAGACGGTGCTTGATACCGTGATCCAGCCGATTGAGTCGCAGATCAACGGCGTCAAACGGATGCTTTACATGTCGTCGACCGCAACGGACGACGGTTCGGCTTCGGTCAAGGTGACGTTTGACATCGGAACAGACGGCGACACCAACACAGTCAACACTCAGAACCGCGTCAACTGGGCGACGGCGCAGCTTCCGCAGGAGGTGCAGCGCCAGGGCGTGATTACAAAGGAGGCTTCAAGCAACATCCTTGCCGTCATTACGCTTTATTCCCCGAACGGGACTTACAGCGAGCTTGAGCTGAGCAACTTCATGTCGATTTCCGTAAAGGACGAGATCGCGCGGATTCCCGGCGTCGGCGATGTGATGGAGTTCGGCGAAATGACCTATGCCATGCGGATCTGGCTGGATCCCATGCGCATGGCTTCGCTGAAGGTTGCTGTGGAAGATGTCAAGAGCGCAATTGCCGCGCAGAACGTTCAGGTTTCCGCAGGAGCGCTGGGAGATGCGCCGTCTTCCGCGGAACAGGCTGAGCGCCTTTCCATTGCCGCGCAGGGGCGTCTGGCGGATCCGGAACAGTTCGGAAGTATCGTGATCCGTTCCAATCCGGACGGCTCGCAGGTCAGAATCCGCGACATTGCCCGCGTCGAGATGGGGGCTGAGACATACAGCGGCATTTCAACATTGAACGGAAAACCCGCCGCCATGCTTGCCGTTTATCAACTGAATGAGGCAAACGGGCTGGAAATTGCCGCGGAGATCAACAAGCGCCTGGAACACCTGAAAAACAATCTTTTCCCGGAAGACCTGGAGTACGGCATCCAATATGATACGACCAAATTCATCACCGCCTCTATCGACGAGGTGAAGGATACGCTCTTTGAAGCGGTTCTGCTGGTGGTGCTTGTCACGTTTCTTTTTCTCCAGGACTGGCGTTCCACGCTGGTGCCGACCATTGCCATTCCCGTTTCCCTTGTCGGAACATTCGCCGTCATGCTGGGGATCGGCTACAGCATCAACATGACGACGCTGTTCGGGCTGATTCTTGCGATCGGTATTGTGGTGGACGATGCGATTGTCGTGATTGAAAACGTAAGCCGGCTGATGGAGGAGGAGCATCTGCCGCCGAAAGAAGCGGCGCTGAAATCCATGCGGCAGGTGACGGGACCCATCATCGCCACGACTTCGGTCCTGCTGGCGATGTTTGTTCCGGTCTGTTTCCTGCCCGGCATCACGGGAGTGATGTACCGCCAGTTCGGGGTCACGATTTCCGTGGCTGTGTTCATTTCGATGATTAATGCGTTGACTCTCAGTCCGGCTCTCTGTGCGCTGCTTCTGAAACCGGTGGATCCGAACCGGAGAAAATTTTTCTTCTTCCGCTGGTTTGACGCCGGTTTTGCAAAACTGACGCTGGGATATTCCGCCATTGTGAAATCGCTTCTGCGGAAATCCATTCCGGTGCTTCTGCTGTATGCGGTCGCGGGGGCGGGGGGAGTTAAGCTCTATACGCTTCTGCCGACCGGATTCATTCCGAACGAGGATCAGGGGGCGTTTTTCGTCAGCGTCCAGCTTCCTGACGGCGCTTCGCTGATGCGGACGGAAAAGGTGACGCGGAAAGTGACAGAGATACTGCGCGGGATTCCCGAGGTTGAGGACTATATCTTTACCTCCGGGTTCAATATCCTGAACGGCATTAATGCGTCCAACTGCGCATTCGGAATCGTGACACTGAAAGATTGGTCCGAGCGCAGGGACAAGGAGAAACAGCAGGATGCGGTCATCGCAAGATTCCATGCCGAAGCGCAGCGGATTCCGGATGCGTCGATCGTGCCGTTCGGTGTCCCGTCGATTCCCGGACTTGGAACCACAAGCGGATTTTCCCTGATGCTTCAGGATACCTCCGGCAATATGACTCCGCAGGATTTTCAGAAAACGCTGAACGAGATTCTCGTGGAAGCGAACAATTCGCCGGTTTTTTCCAGTGTCTACTCGACATTCCGCGCCTCGTTTCCGCAGGTGTATCTTGACATCGACCGTGAAAAGGCAATCAAGCTCGGCGTGACGCCGGACAGCATCAACACCGCGCTGCAGGGATTTTTCGGCTCCGCCTATGTGAACGATTTCAACAAGTACGGCAAATCCTACAAGGTGGAACTTCAGGGCGACAACTTGTTCCGTGATGATGTCCGCGACCTGGGCAAGGCGTATGTCCGCAATGACAAGGGCGATATGGTGCCGCTGGGAACACTGGTGAATATCCGGTATAATTTTGTGCCGCAGTTCCTGACCCGTTACAATATGTTCCAGGCGGTGCTTGTCAATGGTTCCGCCGCTCCCGGATACAGTTCGGGTCAGGCGATGGACGAGATGGAAAAAATTGTGAAGAAAGTGAATTCCGGGATGTCGTTTGAATGGACGGACATGTCTTATCAGGAGAAACTGGCAGGCAATCAGATCGTGATCGTGTTTGCGCTGGCGCTGCTGTTCATCTATCTGTTCCTTGTGGCGCAGTATGAAAGCTGGATGATTCCGTTCTCGGTTCTGCTGTCTGTCCCCGTGGCATTTCTCGGCGCGGTGGTGTCTCTGTATCTCCTGAAGATCGAAAACAACATTTACACGCAGGTCGGTTTCGTGCTTCTCTTCGGCATTGCATGCAAGACGGCGATCCTGATTGTTGAGTTCGCAAAGGAGCAGCATGAGAAGGGTACGCCGATACTGGAAGCCGCCGAATATGCGGCAAAGCTGCGTTTCCGCGCGGTGCTCATGACGGCGGTTTCGTTTATTCTCGGAACTTTCCCGCTGGTGGTGGCGCTCGGAGCGGGAGCGGTCAGCCGCCGTTCTCTCGGGACTGCCGTTTTCGGGGGAATGCTGGTTTCCGTGATTGTCGGGACGCTTCTCATTCCCGTTTTCTACGTGATAATCCAGCGTATGATTGAGTGGGGACGCAAGAAAACGTGATAATTCGTCGGAAAGGGGGAATTAGGAATTTGCCATTCTGCCGAAGTGTGCTAATGTATCCACCTGCGGTTCTGTTATGACTTTTAGCTGAAAGATGATTCTATGATATATCGATTTCTTGGAATGTTTGCCGTGGTCGTGCTGGGGTGTCTGCTGTGGCTGCCTGCGGTTGCGGATGACGCGGAGGCGAATACGCTGTTCATGGACGGGCGCACTTTGGAAAAACAGGAAAAATTCCGGCGCGCCGCTGAAAAATATATGGATGCCCGGCTGATGGCGGATTCGCCTGTCCTGAAAGGCAATGCCCTGATCGCCGCCGCGCGTGCCTACCGGAAAGCGAAACTTTACGGGGATGAGTTTGACTGTCTCCAGAAACTGATCAAGGAACATCTCGGCGGAATTGATTTCGCGCAGGTGGTGGATCGTGAATACAAGATCGGGGATGAGTTTTTCAAGGGGCATCGCGATGTCGCCGTTTCATGGCTTCCGTTCATCAAGAAGGAAGACCGCACCATGGAAATTTATGAGGCTGCGCTGAAAAACGCTCCCTGTTCCGCCCAGGCGGGGGAATCGCGTCTGCGTCTTGCGCGCATGTATATTGACGAACAGAAACCGGATGATGCGATCCGGCACCTGAATGAAACCGCAAAACTGTATCCCGGCAGTGAATCCGCACAGTATGCGTCCCTGGAACTGAGCAGTCTTCTGCTCCAGATGGCGGAACGCGGCGACGGCGACAACTCTTACAGCAGACAGGCGATTGAAGCCTTTGACAACTATCTGAAAACTTATCCGGATTCGCCGGAGGTTCCATGGGTGAAGAAGGCGCGTGAAAAGGTTTTGAACCTGATGGCGAAACGCATTCATGCCATTGGTGCCTATTATCACCGGACCGGACAGGATGAAATTGCGGAACGGTATCTTGCGGACGTCGTTAAGAACTATTCAAATACGGAGCAGGCGAACAAGTCCGAGGATCTGCTCGCCAGAATTGACAAGGATTATGAGATACCGCCGAACCGGGACAAGCGTTTCACTCCGTATAAAGTGCAGTACAAACGGGGGACGACTCCTGAAGACGCGGCGCCGATCATGGTTGTGCCGGAAAACAGCGGCAACCGCTGGCTCCTGCCTGTGCGTGATTTGAAGAAAAGCGTTATTCGCGAACCTGAAAATAATTGAATCTTGAAATGGGTGCGGACAGATGATTTCAATCCTGAAAAACAGAATTTTTCCTGCGGCGCTGATGCTCTTCGCGTTGGTGTTCCTTTCTTCCTGCGGTTATCACATGGGCACCATGATGCACCCGCAGATCAAGACGGTGGCGATTGCGGAGGTCAGAAACGAGACGCGCGAAGTGCTTGCCGGAACGATCATGCGCAAACAGCTTGCTGAACGTTTTCAGTTTGACAACAGTCTGAAGATTACAACGCCCGAAAAGGCGGACTGCATTGTGATGTGCCGGATTCTCAACATCAGAAATATCGGCGTGGTCTGGAAAAGCACGGACGAGGATATGACGTTCCGTCCTTCCGAATTCAGCATCACCGTCAATGCCGAGTTTACGGTGACGATTCCCGGTTCCGCGGAGCCGCTTGTCCCCTTGCGGAAAGTGAGCGGTTCCGCTACTTATCAGTTTACCGCCGACCCCGCCATCGGGCGTGAAAACGGTCTGACTCAGGCATGTTACAATATGGCGAACCTGATTGTTCAATATACCACGGAAGCCTGGTAAGGGATTCTGATCGCCGCCGCTGCGATTCCGGCATAAGCCGGGGCTTGCGGCAAAGCCGCCGGCGTACGGTCTGTGCAATATCTCTGTCGGAGCCTTCATACCGCCTTGCGTTTTCGCGGAACATGCTCCGCTCTTTCTTCATGCGGAATGGCAAGTCTCGCAACGGCAGACGCGGGATTCGGGGCGGACAATACCGGGCGCATTGCTTATATTGCTCCGGGAACGATGTCGCGGCGGATTCTTTTTTCACAATTGCCGGATTGAATTGGGTCTCCCGCTTGACTTTCCCGATTTTGGTTGTATTATATTCTTTTATTGAATACTAAAAGGCTTTAGTAAAAACAGGAGGAGCAGTTATGGAGCTTTCATCGTATGTGCGGCGCTATGAAAATGAACTGGTTGACAATGTGATTCCGTTCTGGGAAGAGCATTGCGTCGACAAGGAATACGGCGGATATTTTACCTCGCTGGACCGTGACGGTTCCGTATATGACACGGAAAAATACATGTGGATGCAATGGCGCATTGTTTATATGTTCGCGACGCTTTACATGAGTCCATACCGTCAGGACCGCTGGCTGGAGATTGCGGGACAGGGATTCGACTTTCTCACGAAACACGGCAAGTCCGAAGACGGAACCTATTATTTTGCCCTGAACCGTCAGGGCGTTCCGACGATGGCGCCGTCCAACATCTTTTCCGACTGTTTCGCCGCGATGGGCGCCGCCGCAATGTACAAAGCGACCGGAGAGGCTCGTTACAAACAGGAGGCGGACAGTGCCATGCGCAACTATATCCGCAGGATGGACAATCCGAAGGGACGCTGGGAAAAAGCGATGCCCGGCAAGCCGAAACGTCTCTCCCACGGGCATTTCATGATTCTTGCAAATCTCGGAAGCGTGATGAAGGATTGTCTCGGTACCGACGAATACGACGCGGAAACCGAACGTGCCGTGAACACGGTGCTCGGCAAATTCTGGAATGAGGAACACCGCGTTCTTTTTGAGAACGTCAATCCGGACGGGACTTTTGATCTGGACTCCTGCGAGGGCCGTTTCATCAATCCTGGCCACGGTCTGGAATCCATGTGGTTCGTGATGAACTACGCGGAGCATCGGAAGGATCAGGCTATGATCCGCCGCGCCGCCGATATTGTGAAAGCCCTGCTTGAATTCGGGACGGACAGGGAATACGGGGGAATCTACTATTTCATGGATGTTCTTGGCAAGCCGCATCTTGAACTGCAGTGGGACATGAAACTCTGGTGGCCTCATAATGAGGCGATATTGGCGACGCTGTTTGCCTACCGGCTGACCGGCGACGGGTATTACTGGGAACGTTTCAAGGAAATTGACGAGTGGTCGTGGGCGCATTTCAAGGATGCCGAATATCCTGAGTGGTTTGCATACCTGAACCGCCGCGGGGAACCGACGCACATGCTGAAAGGCGGAAAATGGAAGACGATGTTCCATCTTCCGCGCTGTCTCTATACCGCCGTCAATCAGATGAAACTGATTGAGGCGAACGGGACGGGGATGGTGAAATAACGGGAGATGTTCACCGGTGTCCCGGAAACGGGAATCCGGTGAACATCCGTCTGCCTGTCGGATTTCCCGGTTCCGCTTAATACTCTTCGCCGTCTTCGCCGCCTTCAAAGAAGGACAACAGGGCGTCCGGGGAATACTCTTCGCCGTCTTTCCGGCGGTTGTCCGGGCGTCTTCCGGCGACCACCGCACGATGCAGTGTGGCGAGAGCGCGGATTTTATCTGCCGGTTTGTCGGCGTTCATGATAATATCAATGAAATTTTCCCGGATCCACGCATCGTCGGCGATGGACTGATCCGCAAGACATTCCCGCAGGAAGCGGATTCTTGCTCTGATGCCGGGGTTCTCGAACAGATCGCGTATTGTTTTCCGACTGGGTTTGTAACCGGCTTTTTCCGCCGCTTCGGCAGGGCGTCCCCAGAGTTCATGAGCATAGACATTGCAGAACAGCTCATGCCGCTTGTTCTTCAGCGGTTTTTCCGGCCGGGACTCCGTTTTACTGTCTTTTTTACTGTACATACGACACTCCTCTCTATTCCATGTGGAGAGCGTCAAACAAAAACAGTGGAAAACTCCTCTCTTTTTCAGAAAACAGATACAAAAAAACTTGAAAAAGCGGTAAATGAAACTGACCGTTTTTCCAAGTTTTTCCCGTTGATTCAGATGCTTCAGTGGACCGGATGCGGGTAGTGCCCGGGATCCACCTGACACTGATTCCAGCCGGTTTTTTCATAATCGACGACATCCATGTCCCAGCCGACCTGACGCATGTGCATGGCAGTGCTCAGGCGCGTGGTAAGTGTCGTCATCGGATTGACCGCGGGATTCCATGCCGCATAGGCCGCCGTTGCATAGACATACGGATAGTGGGGGCCGTGATAAATATGCCATGTCGTTTCCAGCAGTCCCATGAGTTTTTCCTTTTTTGCGAACTCGCCGAGGCTCTTCGTCCCTTTCTGTTCGATCCACGGGCAGACCAGCACGTCGAATTTTTCTTTTTTGAAGAATTTCGTGGTGGGCCAGGTCGGTTCCGGATCATCTTCCTTTGCCTTGTAACCATACTGCCAGTCGGCGATGATGATGTCTCTGGGGAGTTCCCTGTAAAGCTGATCCAGTTCATGTTCGGGCAGACCGCAGACGATATACCCTTTCCAGCGTTTGTCTTCCCGTTGCAGAAGCATGTCGTGCCACATGATGATTCTTGCCCCGCGCTTTCTGAACAGATCATGATAATAGACGATATGATCGCGCACTAGGTCTTTCAGAACGCTTTTGCGGCAGTCGCGGCAGGTGCCGATGTTGTCCGCTTCGTCACACCCGATGTGGAAGAAGGGCGGACAGTCGTAGAACTCATACATTTCCATGACGAGATCGGTCTGAATGCGGCGCACTTCGGGATTGCTGAGGCACCAGGTCCAGCCTTCCGGTTCAAAAAGCGGCTGGAGCGCGGGATTGTAATCCAGAACCGCGTGTTTGCCTGTCACGGAGCGGGCTGCCGCGGCATGACCGAGCAGGTTGAACTGCGGGATCAGGGTAATGCCGAGTTCTCTGCCCAGCAGGATCAGTTTTTTCAGTTCCGCCTTGCTGACTTTCCTGTCCGCCCAGCAGAATTCCGGGTGGGAATCGAAGGGAAACACGCCCCATGTTTCAATGACCGCGTAATTGAACTTGTGATATGCGGCGAGACGGATCTGCTTTTCGATGTCCCAGAGCGGCGTTTCCGGGAAGATGCAGAGGTGGATTCCGCGGAATTCCATTGCAGGTGCGTCATCAATTTCACACTGGACGAGAAAATAGCCCGCGACCTTTTCCGTTCCGCGTTGAACTTCCGCAAGCTGGCGCAGCGTCTTGAACGCATTCAGGAGTCCCGCCATGCCTTTTACTGTGATGGAAAGCTGTTTTTCCGCAACTTTGACCTTATAGGCGTCCGTTCCGAGTTTCTTTGCGGCGGCATCCTGCTTCAGTGTGATTTCCGCTTCCGCGTTCCAGTAATCCCGGAACAGTTTTTCCGCTTTTTCAGAGATTCCGCCGGTTTCGGCCGCATGGATCGCGACTTTGCATTTTCCGGCAATCAGGTATTCTCCGCCGTCCTTGAATCTGATCTCCTTCGGGACGGGAATCAGGCGGTCAGTCAGAATTTTGATCTCATGGGAATTCATAACGATTTTCCTTTGCTTGTTGGGAAAGAGTAAGGGGAGGGGAAAGACTCTTTGTGCAGGGGTGTCTTTTCCTTCCCCGGCTTTCATGTTCAGACCTTCACAGGCATCTTCGATTCGATGCTCCTGTAACATGCGTTCATGCAGTCGATGGTCTGACGGTGCCAGCGGAGATTGATCTTCGGCTGTTTGTGATTGCGGATGCAGTCGACGAACTCGTCGATCAGTCCGATCCATTCGTCAAAGTAGGTGTATTGAACCGTGTAGCGGTCGTTCGGCGCGCCGTTGTGATAGACATTGGGGCCGAAACAGTCGCAGACAATGGTTCCCTTTTCGCCGGTCACGGTGACATTGACCTCCATGCGTTTCGGGAAGACCTCCCAGCCGGGAGCCGGCACTTTGAGACGTTCCTCCATGCGCGACCAGGAGGGATCGAACAGAAAAGAGGTGCCGTCCTTCATTTTGCCGTTGACCAGAAGCATGTCTTCCACCTGGATGTCGGGACGGAGATTCGGGGCGACTTCGGAATAGACGAAATCGAAGTCGGATTTCGTGAGCCAGCGGATCAGGTCGAAGATATGGGGATGATCGCAGAGGGCGCCGCCGCGGAAACGGTTGTCCGCCGCTTTGAGCGGGACGCGCTTTCCGTAGCTGGCTTCGGGGATGCCCTGCCACGGGAACGCCCAGACAGGAGACAGCGTGATATTGGTTGCCTGAACGGAAAGAATTTTTCCGATCTCACCGTCCGCGATCAGCTTCTGAAGACGCTTCACCACGGGGTTGTAGTGCATTTCGAGTTCAATCTGACAGATGATGTCCGCTTTTTCGACGGCTTCGATCATCTCGTCATATTCCTTCGGATCGAAAGTCGGGATTTTCATGGAAAGGATGTGGACGCCGCGGCGTGCGCAGTCCTTGACCTGTTCCAGATGTTTGTCGTTGGCTGAGGCGAGCACGACGGCTTCGATGTCGGGATGTTTCTCGAACATCTCTTCCGCGCTGAGGTAGCAGGGAACGCCGTTGTCGTAGAGGTCATAAACATCTTTTGCGGTCTGATCTTCCGCGCAGGATGCGACCCAGTCGAGCTTGGAATTCTCGCGCAGGGTCTGATAATATTTGCGTGTATGACCGTGGGTCAGGGACATCATTGCGATTTTTACAGGTTTCATGTTATTTTCCCTCCGCAAAAATTGCCGGTTTGCCGTTTTTCCCGCTCTCGAGTGCGGCTCTGGTGATTTCGATCAGCTTAGCGTCGGCTTCGTTCCAGATTTCTGCAAGTTCCGGATGCTGAAGAACTCCAAAAGCGGCGCGGATCAGGATGATTTCATCGGTGGAGAACCCGAAGAGTTCCGTATCCGTGTCGGTGTAGCGTTTCTCCCCGTTTCTGGTGAACTGGTAGATCGAGGATTGCGGCACCTGGGTGTCTACGGTGCGGTCGCAGGCGATTCCCCGGCGTGCGATGATCTCATGGCGGTCCATTTCTTCCGTTCCTTCGGGGAGGGCAGCGGAGCATTCGACGCTGCAGCTTTTGTCGTCTGCGAGTTTGACAATGGCATTGGCTGTCCTTCCGTTTGTGACCGCGAATACGGACACAATCGGCGATTCTCCGAGCCAGGCGCAGAGGTCGAACTCCCGGTAGAGCAGTCTTTCAAGAGATTTTTCCGCGCTCATTGCCGCGAAGCGGAGTGTGGAAACATCTTCCAGAGTTTTGCCGTCCACGAGCTTCTTGAGCTCGACGAAGCGGCGCTCCTGTCTCCACGGAAGGAGTTTTGCGACCGTGCCGTCCGCAAGTCTGAGTTCTGCGCCCGCGCCGATGAATTCGGAAGCGGTTGCCGTGAGCGTGCCGTCGGCTTTGACGGCATACTTGTCGCGAAGCCGCTGGAGAGCTTCGTTCATTTCCTTGATTTTCATTTGATTCTCCTTGTTAGAGATGATTCTGCATTTCTTCAAAACGTGTCCGCGATTGGAAAGAGAAGCGCTTTCCGCCTGATTGTGTTCGCAAGTCCGCCCGCGCATCCCTGAAGATTCAGCATGAGCTTGTTGGAGTCATGCCCGCCCTGAACCGGAATGAATTGACTGACCGGGTGCTCCGGAACGGCGGAATAGGCTTCCAGAAGACGGTCTTTCCGGTAAAGAAAATAGGTTTGGTCCTCCAGTCTCCATTCATGTTCCGGTTCGGCAAAGAGCTCCAGCCATGTCTTGGCGGAGCGCACGCATTTGCCGTTGAATTCTCTGCCCTGCATGTAGATGCGCTGAATTGCATACATGACTTCATCTTCCGGGGTTTCCGGTTTGCACCTGCGCAGAAATCCTCTGCTCAGTTTTGAGGCGTCCAGACGGAATGTGCCTTTTTTCGGGAAATCCTCCGTCCGGATTTCTCCGCTCCGGTCCGGCTCATAGAGCTGCCAGCCGCATGAGGCATATACGGGCGGCTTGTCCGTATAAAGCGGCACCATGGGGCAGTATTGATAATGCGCGCGGCAGTATTCCAGGGCGAATTCCTGGAGTTTCCGCGCATATCCGCGACCGCGGAAACCGGGATCGATTCCGACGTCGCAAAGTCCTCCGCAGGGGGTCACGATCCCGTCAAACAGGAATTGATAGTCGTGAATTCCGACTGTTCCGATACGCTGTCCTTCCAGATTCGCGCAGAAGAGCTTGAGATCGTAGGGAAACGATCTCATTCCGCGTTTCAGCCGCGGTTCCCAGAAATCGGGAAAACAGCGCATCAGCAGCGGAACCAGCTCGTCAAAATGCGAAAGCGGAAATTTTGTGATGAACTTCGGCATCGTCTTACAGACTCTTGATCCGCGGTTTGTATTTTCTGAGATAAGCCGCGTTCTTCTCATCGCCTCCGGGGGCGTTGGCACTGCACCAGACCGGCGGAATGATACCCCGCTCAATGCAGATTCTGACCGTTTCAATTTCCAGCAGATGCGCGATGGTGAAATCGACCACATTGGAAACGGGGGCAATCGGCGTGTCGAGCCCGGGGACATTCACGATTGCATCTCCCACGGGATTGTAGTCGTCGATGCAGACGTCCGCAAAGTCAAACAGGTTTTTTCCGGACGGATGGCGGATGAAATGATCCGCCGGCATTTCATTCTGCCAGTGGGAACTTGCCACGGCAATGATTTTCACACCGCGTTTCTTCGCCTCCATCGCCGCGTCAATGGTCGCCGGGTTGATGCCGATGTTGTGGAAAATAATCAGCAGGTCGTCTTTCTGGAGGTCATAATATTTCACGATGGAACTGCCGAAATTCACGGTGCGTTCCAGTTCCAGATATTTCAGCGCCTGGTTGAAAACGGAGAGTGCCGTCTCCATGATTGGATTGATGTTGGCGAGTCCGCCCGCGCGGAAGAACATCTCCCCCATGGCGAGGGTGGTGTGACCGCCGCCCGCATAAACGTTGATGAGCTTGTCGTTTTGTATCGCATTCGCCATCATGGATGCAGCCTTGTGAATGTTGCCGCCCTGCTTTTCGACGACTTCCTGAATGTTGGCGAATGCCTTTGCGACATAACCGAAATCATTGAATTCAGCCATATTTCAACTCCTTTATCTGATGATTTTTCCTGTTTTCCCCGCAGACTTTCTCCGCATGGCGGATCAATGCCTGAATGCCCGCGGGAAGAATGTCTCCTTCCCGGAGACAGCGGCAGTCCGCTTCGGATTCAAAAAAGCGATGGACTCCATCGGTTATTTTTTCAGGACGCGCTTATAGTTTTCTCCGATGGTGTCCCAGAGTTTGAGCGCATCGGGCGCGCCTACGACTGTTCCGTAACCGCCGCGGTAGGTCCATGCGGCAATGCGGTCCACGCCTGCCTCCACCGCAATATCCGTCCATTTTGCGACTTGCGCCCAGTCTTTCGGCTGTTTGTAGTAGCCCATGAGCCAGCGTTCGGATTTTTTATTGTATTTCTTTGCGATGGCGACCGTGCGTTCGGTGATGTCCCGGAAGAAATCCTCCGGCAGCGCCCAGTTTACGATTGTCGTGGAGAACACGTCGAAGTACGGACATGCCGCGACCATGTCCCAGTTGTCGTAGCCCCGGTATTCGGATACGTAATAGCCGTTCTGCGTCGCATGGACACAGCAGGTGATTTCCAGTTTCGGATTGATCTCCTTGAGTGCTTTCGATGTTTCGGAAAGCACGACGAGCGCCTCGCGCCAGCGGAACAGTTTGACGTCGTTGGTCATATAGCGCGGCATGGAATAGCCGTAATAGTCCTCGAACCGTTTCCGGCAGACCGGACAGTAGCAGGTCCAGTCGTCCGCCACGCCGCCGGTGATGGAGGCGATGCCTTTGGGAAATGCGTAGTGCGGTTCATCCCAGAAAAAGCCGTCGGGACTGGTCTCGCGCGCCAGTGTCACGCAGAAGTTCCTGAAGTAGTCGCGGTAGCTGTTCGTGTTGAAACACGCATACGGGAGCTTCTCGCCGGTGAGTGCGGAAACCTGGCGGTTTTCGACGTTGTCCTGCAGGAATTTGCTGACCTGTTCCCCGCCGAAGTATTTTCCGTTGCCCCACGGGTCGATCAGGACGCGCAGTCCCATCTCGTGCGCCTTCGCCACGATTTTCGGAATATTCGGTCGCCAGAAGTCGAAATCGAATTCCGTGACCGCCAGAATGACGGTGGTGCATCCGTGTTCAAGCATTTCCTGAAAATCTTTTTCCGCGTGCTCCACGTAGTTGAGCCCGTAATAGCTGATTGCCGTCTGTGTGATTGCCATTTCCGTTTTCCTTTTTTTGTTATTTCTTATACGATTGTATTGAATATTTCCCGTGCCGCCGCCAGGCGTCCTTTCCAGGAGTCAATGGAGTCCCCGAAACGGTTTGTCAGAATTATGAGGAAACGTTGCTTTTCCGGATCAATCCAGATTGCCTGTCCGGTCCAGCCCGTGTGATGGATTGTCGATGCGGAACAGCCTTCCGGAATGAAATCCGGCGCCATGTTCCAGCCGATGGAACGCGGCGTCATGCCGGGCGGAGCCTGATTGGTGAAAAAGAGTTCCGCGACGTCCGTTTTGAAAAATCCCCTGCCGTGATTCAGCATCATCCGGCAGAATTTCGCAAGGTCGGAAGCCGTGGAGAAAATCCCCGCATTTCCAATCCGGTGCGGCGCGATTGCGCGTGCTCCGTGATCGGAAATCACACCGGGATCCGCATTGATTGTGCGGATTGTCCGCGGCAGGGCGCCGTCGACGGGAGCGCCCCATTTCGTATCGTTCATGCCCAGCGGACGGAATATCCGTTCTTCTGCAAGCTGTTCAAGCGGTTTCCCCGTCACTCTCTCGATCAGGAGTCCAAGCAGAATGTAATTTGTACAGGTGTATTCATATTCCGTCATCGGAGGGCGTACAAAATCCAGAGAAAGAATCGCTTCGATCATCTTCTTTTCTTCGCCGGGAAAATACGGATAATTGATCTGAATCCCCGAATAATGCGTGGCGAGCTGTCTTACCGTGACCGGTGCGAAAAGCCTGCCGCG
Organism: uncultured Lentisphaeria bacterium; assembly: GCA_949282305.1. Lineage (GTDB taxonomy): Bacteria > Verrucomicrobiota > Lentisphaeria > Victivallales > UBA1829 > UBA11452. Next base: position 29,726 of record CASDPB010000081.1, read on the forward strand.
GTAAGGCAGATATTCCGTAAACGGCGCATCAAGGTCGATGACTCCTTCTTCCGCGCAGAACGCCAGCAGAACCGCCGTCCCTGCAACTTTTGTGAGGCTGGCAATGTCGAATACGGAGTCAAATTGCATCGGAATCCGTTTCGCACGGTCTGCGATGCCGTATACTTCGCGGCGGAACACTTCCGTTCCGGTGCCGCCCAGAACGACCGCGCCGTCAATCAGCCCCGCATGAATCTGCTCCGGAATCTTCATTTCGGCATTCCTTTCCGCTGGATGACGGAGCTTTTCCTGATGACCAGCTTTGAATCCAGGTAACGGCAGACTCCGGTATCAAGTGAATGAAATTTGATACGTGTGTACAGTGTCTCGAACGCGATCCGCGCAATGTCTCTGACCGGATAGGAGACAGTGGTCAGCGGCGGGTAGATTTCCGATGCGATGGGCAGATCGTCGAATCCGGCGACTGCCACCTCCTCCGGGACTTTGATTTCCAGTTCATGGCACAGATTGATGGCGCGTGTGGCAAAAAGATCGTGATAGCAGAAGATGCCGAGTCTGCCGCCGCGCTTTTTCTTCAGAAGCCTTGTTATGTCCGCGCGGCATTTTTCCGGTGAATTGTAATCCGCCTGAATGATCCGGTCCTGCGGGAGGAGAATTCCTTGCTCCAGCAGTCCCGTGCGAAAGCCGAGAAGCCGTTGGTCATGCTGCTTGCCCGCCTGTCCGATGTATGCAAATTCTCTGATCCCCTGTTCCGCGAGGTGCGCCGCCATCTGCTGCGCGGCTTTCTGGTTGTTGACCAGCACCGCATCGCATTCCACGGACTCAAGCTGCCGCCCGAGCATGACATAGGGAACGTCCAGGGTGTTGTAAAAACTTTCCTCCTCCGGCGTTGACGCCCACGGGCAGATCATGATTCCCGCAACTCCCTGGCGGCAGAACATTTTCAGGCGTTCGCATTCCGTCTTGAAATTGTAATTGCTGGATGCGATGATCAGGCTTGCGCCGATGGAGTGTGCGAATTCCTCCGCATGGCACGCGAGTTTGGCGAAGTAGGGACTTTCCAGACAGGTTGCCATGAATCCGAGAAGCATCCGGCTGTTCTCCTGTCTTTGCGGCGGGCAGAGACGGACAATCTGG
>CASDPB010000082.1 GCA_949282305.1 uncultured Lentisphaeria bacterium
TCGACCTTCGCTTTTCCCGCCGTCCATTCAGACGGCGGCCGCTCTGTTTTGGTGTTCGAACAAAGTGTTTGATTTCAAAAAATAACAGAAGGAACTTGAGAAAATGAAATGCACCGTTGGAAAAGAAGCATTGCTGACACATCTGCAGAAGGTCTGCAATATCGTCAGCCGCCGACCGGTTCTGCCGATCCTCAACAACGTCCGGCTTGAAACCAGGGACAATATTTTGAATTTGAAAGCGACCGTCTCCAGATGAACGGTGCGAGCAGCCCGGTCATGATTGCGGACGGCAAGGGTTTTCACTATATTCTGATGCCGTTACGAGTCAAATAACTTGAAAAATGAAAACCCCCCTGTAGATTAACTGCGGGGTGTGTGGAAAGGTTTTATGTCCACAGCAAAAGAATTATTGCAACAGCTCGTTCGGAACGGGCAGCTTCGTTGCGTCCCCGTTTCCGGATGGGATGCGTTGACCGAACATCAGCGCAAACAGCTCATTCAGCAGGCTCAAAATACACCGCCGCTTACTTATTCGCCGGTTTCTCTGGAATGCAAAAATCTGCTGCGCTCCTATCATGCGCAGGGATTGCTTCCCGGTTTTCATCCGGAAGATATCAAGGATTTGACTGCGCTCGAAGCGGATTTTCTCATCCGATGCGCCGAGGACAACCGCTGGCTGACGGAGAAAAGTCTGTCCGATTATTATTGGCAGACGGAGCTCGACACCGCTCCTGCCGATCCGGAACAGCTTTCGCGGATCATCAAGCTCGGCAAGGACGGGCATCTGCGCCGGATTTCTTCAAAAGTTCTGATGAAACTTTGCCATTTGTCTGCCGAACGCCTGATCTGGCACGGAGAAATGAACCGCAGGAGGACTGCCGATGTATCTGACTGAATTGGAACATGAAGCATTTCTGCGCGGTCGCGCCGCCGGACTGATTCCGGCGGATTTCCCGCTTCCGACCTGTGACAGGAAAATCGACGAACTGATTCTCCACATCGGGTTCCTGTTCTGCCGGGAAATCGCCTGTCGCAACCGTCAGAAAAAGCTCCGTCTGATGACGCTTTCTGCGTTCACGGAAGAACATCTGAACGAGCTGATCGCTCGTCTGCCGGAACTCCACCCGGAGGAAGTATTCGCCGTCACCGGGCTCCAGCGGGAAGTCTACCTGAATCCGCTGGAAGGACTGTATCACTACTTCGCGTTCGGCAGAAAAATCGTCTCTGCGGACGACCTCGCCGGACGGCTCGCGGCTGATGTCACTCCGATTTCATCCTCTCAAATCCTGCGTGGATTCGAGATGGAATATGTTCCGGTCATGCGGACCGGACTCGCCACGTCCCGGCAGAAAGCGGCGCTGGCTGAAATGATCTGCAACGGCAGACTTCCCACGATCACCCGTCGGCAATGGGAGAACATGACAAAGGAAGAAGCCTCACAGTTCATTTCGTCGGCGTCGAAGCCCAAAGCGGAACTTCCGGTTTCCGTTGCGCTCGTGCTGAATGTCATCGACCGTCTGAACCCGGAGGAAAGAGAACTGCTGGACGCACTTATCAATCAACACAACATCCAGGAAAGGAAAAGCGCATGAGGATCGTCAACAACAAAAAATTTGTCACTCTGAATGAACTTGCCGCCCATCTGAACTCAAAAAAATCGGAAGAACGATTTTTTTATGGAGTTCCGGAGCTTGCCTGTGCATGGGCAGACACCCGCGCCAAATACTATCAGGCAACTGGGAAACAGGTCGAGGAAGGTGTGCATTACGTCACCGGCGGCACACCGGCGGAGAACCTGCTGTCGCTGGAAGGCTGTGAACTGATCGAAAAATACGCCACCGTCGACGCTCACAATGTCCCCGTCATCACCGACGGAGCCGCTGAATTGTTCAGCTAAAAAAGAAAGAAAGGAACCGTGCGGGACGCGCAAAAGTGTTTCCCGCACGGGTTGAAAATTATGTATATTATTCTGACAACGCCGGTTGCGCTGATTCTTCTGGTCTACAGCATTTACAAATGGATCATGCATCAATCCGATCGGCAAATTCAACACGGTAAAAGTGATCCTGTTCTTTTTACTTTCTGACCGGAATCATCATCGCCATACTGCTCGCAGGAATAGCTGCTGCCATCTTATGAAAATTCAATGTTTCACTCGACAATGAGCTTTATTTTGTTTCTGCAGATTGAGATAACTGCTTTCGCAAATCCTCTATATCAGGCAAAGCCTTTTTCAAGCGTTCCGGCATTTCATCCGCGGTTCGATAGGAGGCAACTCCCATTGGCTTGTTATAGTCTCGAACAGCATACTCAACATACGCCTTGTCAGCACTCTTGCAAAGAACGAGTCCAATGGAAGGATTTTCATGCGGTTTACGCACAAAATCATCAAGTGCCTGTAAATAAACATTGAGCTGTCCAAGATATATAGGTTTAAATGGACCTGTTTTCAGTTCCACTGCTACCAGTGAGGCGAGTTCACGATTGAAAAACAGCAAATCAATGATATGAACATGCCCCAGAACTTCTATTCGATACTGATTACCGATAAAGGAAAAATCATGTCCGAATGCCATAATAAAATTTTTCACGTTTTGGATAATCGTGTTTTCCAGCACCCGTTCATCCACATCTTCGATATCTCTGGCTCCGAGTTCTTCAACATTGATAAAGTCCAGAAGATATTCATCCTTAAAAGCTAAAATGGCTCTTTTGGCGAGTTCGCCAGAAGATAACGTTTGAGTGAAATTGTTAGGCAAAGCTCCCTGATGGTGATATACATCGTTTTCCATATCGCGCTTCAGTCTTTCGACTCTCAGATAATTGGCTGCCGCCAACCGGATATAAAATAAGCGTTCTTCCAAAGACTTTACCTTGGTGAGAATAAGGCAGTGATGCGTAAAACCAATCTGAAAGAAAGCCTCTACAGGGAAATCTTTCCAATTCGGCAATTGTAACTGCCGAATTGGAATGTCCTGCCGTTCATCAGAAGATAATTCGGCAGTCAGAACTGCCGGATTGCTTTCCAAAAAGCTCCATTCTTCATAAAATGTCCGCATATTCTTGAGATTCCGAGCAGAAAAACCTCTCAGCCCCGGAAGTTCATTCTGCAATTTTTCGCTGATGATATCTATTGCTCCAGTTCCCCAAAAACCATCTCGTGAATGCAGAGATATATAACGCCCAATGGCAAAATACAAGATCAATTGTTCTTGATTGACTAATTTTGCAGCTTTATATTGAGATTTCAATATCGCAGCTTTGATTGCTTTGACGGCATTGTCATAATTGCTAGTTACTATAGAGTGCGACATACATAATCCTTGTAGCATTCAGTCTGTGAGATAAACTCGTGTAATGGAATACAATACCATATCAAAGCGGTTAGTTCAAATAAAACCATATTATAAATTGTAGAAAATGCACTGATTCAAGCAAATAATAATTCTTTCGTTTGATTTCCCGGCTGCCGGACCGGATGACGCTGCATCCTGTTTCGGTCCGTCAGCCTTCGGGTAAAAAATCAACCGAAAGGATAAGGATGATGGAAGCAATACAGTTGGATTTGTTCGATTTTGCCGCGATGCA
>CASDPB010000083.1 GCA_949282305.1 uncultured Lentisphaeria bacterium
AAGTTCAACCTGGCGTTGCATGTGCCGGAGAAGGAGTATTTCAAAAAGAAGCTGATGGCGATCCGGACGGAACGTCTTTCCGTTCATGACCTGCTTGCCTCGGGCGAAATAACGAAGATCCCGGTTCGGAAATCCGCGGAGCAGATCACGCAGGAGTGCCGACCTGATCCGCATCAGCTGGTGCGGAAACGCCGGCAGGACAAACTCCGGGACGTCCTGTGCAAAATCACGAAGAAAACCAGGGCGGCGCTTTCAAAGATGCTGTTGCTGAACGGTTCCTATCAGAATCGTCAGGCAATCGCCCGGCAGGAAGAGGAGGATTTGCAGAAGCGGGAGGCTCCGGCAGTCGTGCCGGAAAAGTCCGGTGTTCAAACGGAAGAAGTCAACCCGAAAACGGCTGCCGAATTACGTGAACTGGAAGAATTCGAGCGTCAATTCTATCAAAAATATGGAACGGAGGTAAACAATGAAAACAGAGAACAGGAACGAACGGAACGGCAGCGCCGGAGTAAGCCCGGACACGGAATGGGATTCGATTGACAGGGAATTGGATTTGAGCGTCTGCTGGCAGAGGAGCGCCCATGTCCTGCCGCGTCTGCGGATCGTGACGGAACTGGAGGATTTTCTGATTCCGTGGGTGCATGTGGCGCTGGTGAAGTCCGACCGTTCTTTCCGGGTGATCGAGATTCATACTTCGCTTGGAGTTTCGTTCACAATCGCGGCGGCAGCTCCGCAGAAGCAACTCTACGGCATGTTGCAGCTTGAGCGTGTCCGGTGTATTTATCCGGTCGATGGCGTGAATGTAAAAGCCTCAGCGAATCAAGAATGACTGTTGTTTTTTCCTGTTATTATGCTCTATTACGTTACGGATATTGAGCACAAAGACATAAACGGCTATTCAAACCATTTGTCGGAGACAGCAATGACAGGAATTACACGTTACAAGGAAGCTGTTCAGATGATAAAGACAGCGATTCTTCAAAGTCGCTATCGCGCAGTCCGGGCGGCGAATGCTGAACAATTGAAACTTTATTTTAACATTGGCCGTTATGTTTCGGCAAATACCAGAACAGGAAAATGGGGGACAGGAGCCATCGAAGAAATTTCCAGCCAATTACAGGCGGAACTGCCTGGGTTGCGTGGCTTTTCCCCCAGCAGTATCAAATATATGCGACAATTCTTCGAGGTCTGGAATGAGGAATTTCAGGCCGATAGTAATTTTGCAATGAAGGGAAGCCTGCTTTTGGCAGACGAATCCTTGAAAGGCGCCGGGAATCAGTCAATTCGCCAATTGCCGATTGGCGAATTGACTGACACAGATATGAATGCTTTTTGGGAGATTGGATTTACTCATCATATTCAGATATTTTCGTCTTGCCGGACGCAGGAAGAGCGTTGGTACTATATCCGGCGTTGCGCTGCGGATTTCTGGAGTGTAGAAGTTCTGAAATCGCATTTGCGGGCGGATGATTTTCATCACACAGGAGTCTTGTCCAATAATTTCATCCAGACGATACCGGACGTAAAACGAGCTGCGAAAGCTGTCAGAGCCTTCAAAGATGAATACTTATTGGATTTTATCAATGTTGAGGACGCAGAGGATGAATCGGATGTGGATGAGCGGGTCCTGGAGCATGCATTGGTTTCCGAAATTCGTAAATTCATTCAAACGTTAGGATCGGATTTCTGTTTCATCCGCAATCAGCACCGTCTTATTGTTGGAGAGGAAGAGGCCTTTGTTGATTTACTTTTTTATCACCGTTCACTTCGTTCACTTGTTGCAATTGAGTTGAAGCGTGGAAAATTCAAACCGGCTTATCTGGGGCAGTTGAATTACTATCTTTCCGCATTGGATGCACAGGAGCGTCATCCAGATGAAAATCAAAGTATCGGTTTATTGTTATGCAAGGAGGCGAATCAAGCGGTTGTGGAGTTGGCTATACGGGATTTCAATAAACCGATGGGTGTTGCTGTATATCGAACAAAGTCCGATATTCCTCAACCATACCGGACTTTGATTCCTTTGATGGATGGAGTTCGTGAAATACTCTCGGCAGATCGTAATAAAGAATAGAAAAATCCCGGCTATGAGATGAGTTTCATAGCCGGGAAATGGGGCGGTTCAGGCGGCAGCCGGAGTCGGATCGTCCGGATGGAGATACGGTTCGGCAAAAGTTCCGGCTTCCTTGTTCTTCATGCCTTTGTAGATCATGCGCTTGATCTGTTCATTGCGGAGATTCTTGAAGGTCTCGCGCTTGACACCGCGCAGGAATCCTTCCCGGACCAGTTCCAGAAAACGCTTTTTCTGTCCCCAGGAGGCGAGCGGATCGCCCTCTTTGG
>CASDPB010000084.1 GCA_949282305.1 uncultured Lentisphaeria bacterium
TGGAATGATGTGCTGTCAAAACTGCCCGATAATTATTCTGTCAAGAGAAATCTTGTTATGGCGATTCTGAAAGATATTCAATGTATATCAAAAGGCAAGTTTGATATCAATGTGGTTATGTCTAAGAGTATAAAATGGTGCGCCCACAAGGACTCGAACCTTGGACCCAATGATTAAGAGTCATTTGCTCTACCAACTGAGCTATGGGCGCATCTCCTGTTGCAGAGAATGCGTATAATATATCTGAATAGAATAAAAAATCAAGGTCGTTTTTGAAAAATATTTGATTTTTTTATGCAGATACAGACTGAAGTGAGCAGAATATTCTGCCGGATTTGAAGTCCGGTCTCATCCTGCCGCAACTAGGACCGCATCACTGAAAATCATGCCGGATCCGTCCCGGATACGAATCCGGCACATAAGATGTGTTCAGAAGCGGATTGAGACATTCTGAAGGAAAAAATACCAGATTGCAACTCCCGCCGCCGATCCCAGAAGCAGGGCAAGGAGAATAATGAGGAACCTGGCGCATCCGGACATCTCGGCCGCCGTTTTAACCCCTTTCTGCTGTTTGAGAAAGCCGCCAACGACATCCACCGGATTCAACAGGGTTGTGATTGGTATTCTCGGCTGGCTCGTAAAGATGAGTCCCATCTTTCTGGAAAGGCGCATACGCTTGTTGAGCGCCCAGCCGCCCGCCTCCAGAAATCCGGCGACGTTACGGCGGTAGAGCTTGACCAGTGATACCACTACCACTGGTCCGCCGAAGATCAGCAGGATACATAAAAGAACGCCTATGACATTCCAGAAGGAAATCTTGTGCAACGCCTGCGCCATGAAGGCAATGGAACTTCCGATTGCCGCAAGCCCGACTCCTCCGCCCATCAGGAGCATGGAACCGCTGACTGCCGGAGTCTGCTGCTTAACTGACGCAGGCGGATTTTTAGGATCGTAAGACTGTGCCTGGGCGACGGATTTCTCAAAACCGGTTTCAAACTCTTTGGTGCGTGCCGAAAAGAATTTGTCGATTTGCTTGCCGATGAAAGTTCCGAACCGGTAAAACGGCATCCGCAGAGCCTCCGAAAAGGATACCGGCTGCTGGATGTAATCAATTACCTGCGCATCCCAGGTGATTCCGTCCGGAGTGACGAATACGCCGCTTTTGCCGATAAAAAGGTTGTACATGTCCCCCGACGTGACCGCAACCGCGAGAGTCATCTTCCTGACCGCTCCGACTTGTCCGGTGGAGACCTCAACATACATTGTGCAGATGTTGCAGTTGACCGCCAGTTTCTTATGCGCTGCGACATTGGACACACGGGTTGTGAGGGTGAAATGCCGTCCGTCCATGATGAGTCTGCCAGCCAGAAGCATGGAGGTGATCTCCTGGTCGAACAGAGACTTCAGCGATACATAATTATTCATGAATTCGAGCATGTGGCGCTGATAGAGAATGAGTTTGCGCACGTCCTTGAAACAGGCGATTTCATCCTTGCGCTCCGCATCGAACGCGATCATCGCCGTAATCCTGTCCGCGATATTTTCAGACAGGAACGATCTGAGCCTGTCGATGGGGAGCGTATCCAGGCAATCCGTGTTTTTCCGCTTGAGCCAGGCGGCATGGACCGCCAGCTTTGCTTTGACCGTGTTCCATTCCTCCTGTGTGATTTCGCTTTTTCCGGGGAGGGTTTCTGCGAAAAATGAAACCAGGCGATCACCCCAGAGCGGATTCAGATCCGATTTCAGGAGCAGCAGCGATTTTTCATTGGGCTCGCAGACCGGCGCCGCGTTCAGGTATTTTTCCATTGCGGCGGAGTCCATGACATCCAGTGCGGGCATTGCTCTGGTGGTGCTGCCGGAAGACATGCGCAGAATCCCGCAGAACATGAAGAACTCATCCACTTTGGGTCCCAGTTCCTGATATTGCCCGAAAATTTCTTTCGTCGCATCGCCGTAAGGCAGGATTTCAGGGGAGGCGAGGGGTTCGTCATACCATTCCAGATAGGCTTTTGCCTTGTCTCCGAATTGAGTCAGAATCTCCTGATTGATGCCGTCAAGCCCGGAAATGTCGGTGACTTTCCCGATGCAGTTCATGGCGAAAGTTGCGAATTCCGCGACGTCCGGATCGGGAATCAGGGCAGGTGGGATGACCCCGTCGCCGTTCTGGAGACCCGCCGCCATGATTCTCTTCCGGTCGCGGATGTCCGCAAGAGAAATTTCCTGCGGTTCTTCCGTGCCTGTGTTTTCCATGGCGAGTTTTGCGGACCGGAGAAGCATTCTGCCTTCCGGCGTTTCATCGTTGATCGCCGAGAATTTCAGGACATCGGAAGCGCTGTTGACTCCGGAATAGTCTTTCAGGGCGTTCAACAGCCAGCCGATGGCGCGCTTTGCCTCATCCACGCGAATTTTGCCGTTGCTGTCGTCATCCATGAATGCGAGGAACTCAGGATCGCAGGAGATGGAGTCGATCGGAAGACTGGTCATTGCCCACAGGGCGGCGTCAAGGTCTTTGACATGAAAAAGATCTTCCGCGGTTTTCACAGCGATCTGCCAGGAGGCGCCGACACGCTCGAAACTCATCTGTCCGGAGACTGGATTATTTTTCATTGGAGGAGATTTCCCGTGGTTGGACTTGCTGTTTATTTTGAAGGGTTCCGGAATACTGGATCAGCGTGAGCAGCAGAAGGATTGCGACTCCCTGGGCGATCAGGATCAGGCACGATCTCTCGTCTCCCCAGAGCAGCGGCATGGCGCCCAGTCCCGCAATGAGGCACAGCAGATGCACCAGAAGGACAGCGCGCTTGCGCGACATTCCCATGTGGAAAAAGCGATGGGAGATGTGATTGTGGTCGCCGACATAGATCGGTTTGCGGTTGAGGATGCGGATCACGACGACGGCGAGCGTATCGAAGATCGGGACGGCGAGAATGAACAGCGGGATCAGGATGGAAAGGCGCGATTCCGAGACCAGCGGGTTGAAATAGGTGACTTTTGCACTGATGACCGCCAGCATGTAACCTAGAAAATGGCTTCCCCCGTCTCCCATGAAGATGGATGCCGGAGAATGGTTGAAGAACCAGAACCCGATTGCCGAACCGGCACAGCAGGCGCCGAGGCACGCCACGAAATACTGTTCATTGACAATCGCCGCGGTGGTGAAAAACAGAAACGCAATGGCAGCCGTCCCCACGGCAAGACCGTCCATATTGTCAAAGAAATTGATTGCATTGAAGATGAAAATGATCCAGAATACGGTCAGAATCCAGCTCAGAAACGGGAGATCCAGGAAGAGCGTGATGTGAACACCGCCGAAAGTCGCGGTTGCGATGGCGATGGCGATCTGCCCATACAGCTTGTGATGCGCCTTCATGGCGTGTTTGTCGTCATACGTCCCCATGAGGAGCGCCGCCAAAGTGCAGAGAATGATTACGGCAAATTCGCGCAGGATCAGTTTGATTCCCGCGACTCCTGCGAGAATATCCTGCATTGCCCTTTCCGGCAGAATGAACGTAACCGCCGCCAGAGCCGCCAGAATCGTGAGAAACCATGCGGTGAACATGGCGACACCGCCCAGGAGCGGTGTGGATTTCGCATGAAGTTTGTGTCCTTCGCATTTGGGTATGTCAAGGAATCCGATCATCTGGGCGGCTTTCTGGCATGCCGGAGTCAGAATCAGCGAAAGTCCCAGCGCCATGATGAATACCGCCGCATAAATTTGTGCCCAGTCCAATGGAGCCTCCTTGAATCTTTGATTAACCTTGCGTTTTGCACTGGACTACTTGTCCGGGAACGCATATATTATTACTATAAACCAAAAAGTGCTTTTATTCAAAGGAGTTTTCTGCTTATTATGAGTCAAATCAAGACAAAATGCGTGTTCGGTCCGATTCCCTCCCGGCGCCTCGGGCTGTCCCTCGGCATTGACCTTCTGCCATACAAGACCTGTTCGATGGACTGCGTTTACTGTGAATGCGGCGCGACCACCAATCTGACCTGCGAGCGCAGGGAATATTTCCCGACCCGGCTGGTGATTCAGGAACTTGACGAAGTCCTGGCAAAACATCAGAAAATCGACTATGTGACTTTTTCCGGCGTAGGTGAACCGACTCTGCATTCCGGAATCGGGACGATTATCCGCCATATCAAAGAGACGTATCCCGAACTGAAAATCTGTCTGCTGACAAACGCATCGCTTCTGAACGAGGAACAGGTCGCGGAGGAAGTTGCGCCCGTCGATCTGATCGTTCCCTCCATGGACGGCTCCAATGACGGGGAACTCTCCAGGATCAACCGCCAGGCGGCGGGGATCACTCTGGAAAGCGTGGTGAAGGGGATCATCAACTTCAAGCGGCATTCCCGTGCCGCCGTCTGGCTTGAGATTTTCATTCTTCCGGGAGTGAATGACAGCATGGAGTCCGCGGAACGGTTCCGTGCGCTTGCCGCGAGGATCATGCCGGACAAGGTGCAGTTGAACACGCTGGACCGTCCCGGGCTTTATGAATGGGTTCAGCCGGCGGATGATGCGGTGCTGAATCAGATTGCCGGGGTGATCGGACGTTCCGTCCCGGTGGAGAAGATTGCGAAACATGCCCGGCGCGTAGAGAATGCGAATCATGAAGAATTGGATGTCGAGCAGTATAACGAATTGATTCTCAAAACCTTGCGTTCGCGTCCATGCACTGCCGAGGATATTTCTGCCACGGTCGGGATCGAAGCCGATCGCATTGCCCCGCATCTCCGGCGCATGGAACGTGCCGGGATGGTCGTCTCCGAGTCCGGTACGCGCGGAACTTTTTTCCGTCCGGTGAAACAACCGGGTGGCGGCGGAGAGTGAACTCCGGAACATGGCGGCTCACTCCGAAATGTTCGTTCAGAACATTGGACTGATGCCGCGATGCTGTGCCCGCCGGAAGAGAATCATGCAGGACTTTCCGCCCTGCGGCAGGTGTCCGTTTCCGGGAATGCGGCGTATTCCGGTTCCCGCGCGGGGCTTCCGTTATTCATTCATCAGATAGGGACTGAATCCGAAATACCTGCATTCTCTTACCATGAGAAACGGCGGAAACACAGGCAGGGAACCGCGTATGGAAATCTGTACGGATGCAGTTGTTTTTACAATATGATAACAGCCCGTGGAACCGTTTGATGCGACATGCAGACGAATCGCGGGATCCAGTAATTTCGGCGTCATCTGGAATTTTGCCTGATAAGGGGCCGGTGCATATTCCGGAAGATCGGCTGTGAGCGACGGATAACCGGCGGAAGTCTGTCCGGCGAGAGGTCCGCAGTAAAAACCGAGCGAGGCGGATTTTTCCTGCGCCGGGTTGCTGTTTTCCCGAAGGTCGCTTGCTATCAGCATCCATTTGCTGTGCAGGGCGGGAATGAAGATTACCGGCATCTGGCGTGTCGTTTCTTTTTTGATAGGATAAGTGATCCAGCCTGGCATCAATGCACCTCTTTTCTGCTTGTTGTCCTGAACTATGGGAATATAAGCGCTTGAAGGAAAAAATCAATTTGCTTTTACAAAAATATGAGTTTGAAATAGGAATAATTATTAAAGAGTGATATTTTCTTTCCGGGAAGACTTGAATTTAATGAAAAAGGGAATAGGTTATTCCAGGAATCCCGAACGGGGAAAACGAAAACTGAGGAGAGCAACATGGCTGATTTGAAAGGCAGTAAAACCGCGGCGAACCTTGCGTATGCGTTTGCCGGAGAGTCCCAGGCAAGAAACAAATACACCTACTTTGCAAGCGTCGCCCGCAAGGAAGGGTACGAGCAGATCGCCGCGATTTTTGAAATGACGGCAAACAACGAAAAAGAACATGCGAAACTCTGGTTCAAGGCTCTGAACGGCATCGGCAATACAGCGGAAAATCTTGCCGCGGCTGCCGCCGGCGAGCATGAAGAGTGGACCGAAATGTACAAAAACTTTGCCGAAGAAGCAAAACAGGAGGGGTTCGACGACATTGCAAGACTTTTTGAGCGGGTCGCCCAGATTGAGAAACGCCATGAGGAACGCTATAAAAAGCTCCTTGAAAACGTGGAAAAGAATGAAGTCTGGGTAAAGACTGGTCCGCGCCGCTGGGAATGCCGCAACTGCGGTCATGTCTACATCGGAGAAAAGGCGCCTGAAATCTGCCCGACCTGCAAACACCCGAAGGCATTCTTCGAGATCGAAGCGGAAAACTACTGATTTCTGCAAATGATTTGCCGGATGCTTCAGATGATCGCCCGGCGCAAACCGAGAGCCCCGCGGAGACGCGGGGCTTTTTCAGTTTTACGGAAAAAGACTCGGAAGAGATCATGTCCCATACCGTGGTCAGTGCGGGGCTATTCCTGTTTTGCCCACTCCGGCGCATTGTGAACTTTTGCCGGATTGAAGCGGGTCCGGGGGCTGGGTTCCGCCGCAGGAATGCCGATGGCGATTCCTCCGAACGGAATGATATTTTCCGGGATACGGAAGAGTTTCCGCAGGGCGGTGATCCGCTCTTCCCGCGGATGGATTCCGAGCCAGCAGGCGCCGAGTCCGAGGGCAGGGGCGGCGAGCAGGAGATTTTCCGTTGCCGCCGCACAGTCCTGAAGCAGATAGGAGAGGCTTTCCGAATGTGCGCGCCTGATGTCGCCGCAGACGATGATCCCGAGAGGAGCTTTTGCCAGGAAATGGCCGTTCGGCAGACATTCCGATACGGCTTTCAGTGTCTCTCTGTCCCGCAGGACGAGAAATTCCCACGGGTCTTTGCAGCAGGCGGACGGTGCCGCCATTGCCGCTTCCAGCAGGGATTGAAGCTGCTGTTCCGTAACCGGGGCGTCAGTGAATTCTCTTACACTGCGCCGCCGCCAGATGAAATCCAATGCCTGATCCATTTTGCATCCTCCGTATGAAAGTTTCTGGTTTCAGATATGATAATGCGGGACTGACGGTTTTTCAAATTCAGCCGCGGACATATTGCGGGAATATTTGTTTTTTGGGCATTCCTACCCTTTTTCCGTCTGCTTCAGGACGGTTGTCTCCGGGAAAAACGGCATTGCGGACAGTATCGTTTCCGGTGTATTCGATCATGAGTGTTTCTGCCGCAGTGTTTCCCGCCGTTTTTCCGAAAGACAGGCATGTCTCCGAGGTGCATTGACGCCGTTTCCCGTTTTCCGGCTTGATTGTTGCCGCATTCCGGTGTAAATTACCGGATTACATCGGGAGTTTTTTTTTATGAAATATGAACCGGAATTCATTCCCATGAGCCGTGCCGAGATGGAGCATCTCGGCTGGAAGGAACTTGACATCCTGCTTGTGACCGGCGATGCGTATGTGGATCATCCCTCGTTTGCGATGGCGCTGATCGGGCGTCTTCTGCTGGCGGAGGGATGGCGGGTCGGCATCGTTGCGCAGCCGGACTGGAGGAATCCCGATTCGGTCAAGGTCATGGGCAGGCCGCGCATCGCCTGTGCCGTTACCGCCGGCAATATGGATTCCATGCTTTGCATTTATACCGTCGGGCGCCGTTTCCGGCATGATGACATTTATTCCCCGGGGGGACGCGCCGGACTGAAACCGCAGATGGCGACCGTTGTCTATACTCAGCTTTGCAAAGCGGCGTTTCCGGGGATTCCCACTGTGCTCGGAGGAATGGAGGCGAGTATGCGGCGCGTCGCTCATTATGACTACTGGCAGGACAAGATCCGGCCTAGCGTGCTGGTCGATTCCAAGGCGGACATTCTGATCTACGGGCAGGGGGAGCTTTCCACGCCGCAGGTGTTTCATCGAATTGAGAACGGCGAATCGCTTGACGGCATCCAGGGAACTGCGCGCTTTCTCGGAGGAAAGGCGTCCGCCGAACTCAGGATCGACGATTCCTATGTGATGCTTCCCTCGTTCGAGGAGATGAAAAACGACCGGGACGCGATGATGCGCGAGATGATTATTATCGAAAAGGAGATGAACGCCTGGTGCGGTCATAAGCTGCTGCAGGATTACAACGGGCGCTATGTACTGGTGGAGCCGCCTCAGCCTCCCATGTCCACCGCTGAATTCGACCGCGTGTGCGAGTTTCGCTATGCGGGGCGTCCGCACCCGTCTTATAAAGAAAGGATTCCGGCGTTCGAGACGGTCCGGGATTCGATTCCGGCGGTGCGCGGGTGTCCCGGCGGATGCGCCTTCTGCGGACTGGTTTCCCATCAGGGACGGCATGTGATCTCGCGTTCGGAAGATTCGATCATGAGAAGTGTTCAACGCCTGAAGAAACAGCCGTTTTTCCGCGGGACGATCAGCGATGTCGGCGGGCCTGCCGGCAACTCTTACGGACATCATGCGAAGAATCCGGAATTATGCAGAAAATGCCGTCGGCCGAGCTGCATGTTCCCGAATCATTGCCCGAACTATGCGGCGGACGGGAAGCCGCTGATCTCTCTGCTGCGCCGTCTGCGGCGTGAAAGCGGCGTGAAGCATGTTTTCATCAATTCGGGAATTCGCCTTGATCTTGCCCTGATGCAGCCGGAACTGACGGAGGAGATTATCCGCCACCATGTCTCCGGGCACATGAAAGTGGCGCCGGAGCATCTTCACAAACGTGTGCTTGCGCTGATGCGCAAGGGACAGCCGGGCGAACTGGAGGAGTTCATGAAGATTTTTGACCGGATCAGCCGGGAATGCGGCAAGGAGCAATACCTGATCCCGCTCTTCATCTCGAACTTTCCCGGGTGCACCGAGGCGGAAATGAAGGTCGTCGATGATTTTCTGGCTTCGCATAACTGGAGTCTGGAACAGGCACAGGATTACATTCCGCTGCCCCTTACGATGGGGGCGGCGATGTATTATACCGGCAAGACTCCCGACGGAGAACCGATTGTGGTGAACCGCGGGCTCCGCGAGCGCCGGACGCAGTTGGCGATGCTCAAGCATCGCCGTGACGGATTCCGGAATTACGAGGGGGAGAGAAAGATTGCCGGGCACCGGAAAAACAACGGCGGCGGGAGCAGCGGTTTTCACGGAAAGAGGCGTCCGCCGAAAAAGCATTGAATGAATTGGTCTGTCTGAAAGACCGGAAGGAGTGTTGACATTGAAAGGCATTGAAGCAAAAGAGGCGCTGGAGCTTTTGAAGGATACGTCGCAGGTTTCTCTGATGGGGCTTCTGAAGCGTGCAACCGAAGCGCGCGAAAAGTATTCCGGAAATAAGATAAAAACCTGTTCCATCGTGAACGCCAGATGCGGGAACTGCACGGAAAACTGTGCTTTCTGCGCGCAGTCGGCACGTTCCGCTGCGCCGATCAGAACCTGGCCGATGCTTTCCGCGCAGGAAATCTTCAAGGCGGCGGAGACGGCGGAACGTTACGGGGCGGTTCGTTACGGCATTGTGACGGCGGGACGCAAGGTGTGCAGAGGCGCCGAGCTTGATACGCTTTGCGAAGCGGTTTCCATGATCGCGGAACGTCTGAAGATCAAGCCCTGCGCTTCGCTTGGCATTCTTGATGAAGATGTTCTGACGGAACTCAAAAAGGCGGGGCTGGACCGCTATCATCACAATCTGGAGGCGGCTCCGAGTTATTTCAATGTGGTCTGCACCACACGCTCCTTTCAAAGCCAGCTTGACACCGTGAAAGCCGCGAAGAAAGTCGGTCTGACGGTTTGTTCCGGCGGCATTTTCGGAATCGGCGAGAGCCTTGAACAGCGTGTCGAACTTCTGGAAACCGTCCGTTCGCTTGAGGTCGATTCCGTGCCGATCAATTTCCTGACTCCGATTCCCGGAACTCTGCTGGAAAATGCGAAGAACCTGACACCGCAGGACTGCATGCGGATCATTGCCGTGGCGAGGCTGATGATGCCCGGCGTGTCAATCCGGGTCTGCGGCGGGCGCGAGTGCAATATGCGCGACTTCCAGTCATGGATTTTCAACTCCGGCGCGGATGCCTTCATGACGGGCGGTTATCTGGTCACGCCGGGGCGGACTCCCGAAGAGGACGCGAAGATGGTGGAGGATGCCGGGCTGGAACATGCCTGACGCGGAGTAATCCTGTCCGGGGATGTTTTTCTGCGAGCCGGAGTGCTGTTCACTTCGGCGGGACCGCCACGGTTCCGCGTGAGATGAAGGATGTGGGGATGATGATCTTCCGGGGGGGCTGCTCTCCGCGCAGTACCAGATTCAGATTGCTGCACAGAGAATTGACGATCTTTTCACTGTTCTGGCTGACGCTGCTCAGGTTCAGGTCTTCGGACGTCAGCGTGTTTCCGAATCCGACCACCGAAAGATCCTGTGGCACCCGGATTCCGTTCTGGGCGCAGTAGTTCATCACGCCCGATGCGATTGTGTCGTTGGAACAGAAGACGGCGGTCGGCGTTTTTGTGCATTTGAACAGTTCCCGTGCCGCGTAATACCCCCATTCTCTGCTGGGATAGCGCATCTTGATCAGATTCTTGTCGCATCTGATCCCATGTTTTGCGAGGGCTCCGAGGAATCCGTTCAGACGTTGTTCCCCGGTAAAATCATATTCGCTTCCGATATGGGCGATCCGGCGATGCCCGTAACCGATCAGATGTTCTGTCGCGGAGAAGGCGCCGGAATAGTCGTCTGTCACGATTTGCGGAATGTCAAGCTCCTCCATCGGAATATCAAAAAAAAGAACGGGAATGTTCATCCGTTTGTAATGTTCCGCGCAAAGACGGTTCGGAACGGCGATCAGCGCCAGGAAACCGGCTTTGTCGCAGTAGTCCAGCAGTTCCGTTTCTTTGATTTCCGAGCCGCCTGTCAGATGCACTACGGGGTGCAGCTTGTTGGAGGCGATCATCTTCTCCACTGCGGAAAAGATTTTGTAGTAAAAGATTTCGTCTTCCGGGAAGATGAAGCCGATCAGGTTGGAGCGGCTGCGCTGAATCGGGGCGGCTCCTGCAAAATTTCCTTTGCTGGCAATCGTGTGGATGATGTTTTTCTGGGCAAGCAGACGCAGGGCCTTGCGCACCGTGATGTGATTGCACTTGAAATGTGCCGCGAGCTTGCGTTCCGAAGGCAGACTGTCACCCGATTTCAGACTCATATCCTGCATGAGCTGCTGAATCGAACCTGCCAATGCGATATATTTTTCCGGTTTTCCCCTGTTCATGGTCAGAGAATATATCATGCGGGATATGGAAATGCAAGACGGCGAAATAAATATATCGATATATTTCATAAATGCCTTTTACATCCGAAAATGTTTTTTACCGGTATAAAAAATCATATTTTTTGCCGGAACATCCTTGATTCGGCTTTTTGCCGGTTCTATATTCTTTCCCGGGAAAAGTTCAACCCTAAACCAAGGAGAATAAAAATGGCGTCAATTCCGAAACAGGAGTATTTCGACAGAATCGCGAAACTTCAGGCGAACATGAAGAAGGCGGGGCTTGATGCGTGTCTGGTGCATGGCACGGAGTCCGATTTTGCCAATGTCCGTTACCTGACGGAGTACTGGCCGACATTTGAACAGGCCGGTGTGTTCGTCCCCGCGGAAGGGAACGCGATCCTGCTGATTGGTCCCGAGAGTCTGAAATATGCGCAGGGACGCAGTGTGGTGCCGGACATCATGCAGCTGCTGGTTTATCGTGAATCCGCAGAACCGGATTATCCCGGCATTCCGCTGGCGACCTTTGCCGATGTCGCTAAAAAAGGCATGGGAAGAAAGAAACTGAAGAAACTCGGTCTGGTCGGAACCGCCGTCATGACGAAGCCCACATTGGATGCTCTGGCTGTTCAGCTGCCGGATGTGGAGCTTGTCCCCGCGGATGATGTATTTCGTCCGCTCCGCTGGATCAAGAGCGAAAATGAACTTGCCTGCCATCGCAAGGCATTCAAAGTCGCGGAAAAAGCGGTGCAGGCGATGCTCAATGAAATGAAACCCGGCATGACCGAATTCCAGGCGGTCGGCATCGCACAGCGTGAAATCTATGCAAACGGCGGCGAATACGAAGGTCACAGCCTGTACTGTTTCGGCGGCGACCGCACCAGCAACGGCATCAGCCGTCCCACCGGCGCAAAGCTCAGGAAAAATGAGATCATTCAGCTGAACATCGGTGCCAGAGTCGGCGGCTACAGCTCCTCCATCGGACTGCCTGTCTGGTTCGGAAAGCTCCCGAAAGAACAGCTGGCGCTGGTTGAATTCGGACTGCGCGCCCATAAATACACTTTCGAGTTGATTAAAGCCGGAGTGGAGGCATCCGACATTGCCAGGAAATACACCCAGTGGGGATGCGATCAGGGCTGGGGCGATTACATGCTCTACGGTCCCGTTCACGGTCTCGGCATTATGGAAACGGAGAGCCCCTGGATTGAAACCACCAGCAAATACAAGCTCCAGGAGAATATGACCTATCAGATTGACACCTTCTTCACCGGTGACGGTTACGGGCTCCGCTGGGAGCGCGGCTGTATTGTCACCAAAGACGGCTGCGAACTGATGTCAAAGAAGTTCATGTCCATGGATTGCTGCAAACTTGACTGATTTGTTCTGCGGGCGGGGACATTGTTTTCGCCCGTGACAGTCCGCGGAGAGACGGATGCGCAGGACTTTTAGTCTGCCGCAATCCTGTCGTGGAAGTTGTCACGGGCGGTAAAAGTTCCTTCATCCCGGGGATTCATATGAAATGCGCCTTAAAGACTTGTTTCCTGTCTTTAAGGCGCATTTTCAGTATGCCGGATTCTGTTGGCGAGATGCCTTGCAGCGGGGGCGTGCGTATTATTTATAGGGCAGTTCGCCTTCCCAGCAGTCGACTACAATCTTCTTCGCCGCCTCTTTCATGACAGGATTGTCCGGCGTGAAGAGATGCTTGTAGCTGAAAATACATACTCCCTTGATATTGGGGCGGCGTATGGTATAGAGAACCTGATTTTTCAGTTCATCGGAGTTGCCCCAGGCGGATGCTCCCGGTTTTGCATTGTAGGCGCCCAGACCGATATAGAGCTTGGTGCGCGTTCCGGTGACGACGTCGGACCACCAGTCTGTCAGAGCGGCGTAAGGTGCCTTGGCGTGCGAGAAATTCCAGTAGATTTGCGGGATGATGTAGTCAAGCCAGCCTTTCTTGACCCAGTAGCGGGTGTCCGCAAACTGCTTGAAGTAGGACTCGCTTCCGTTTGTCAGGGAGCCGTATTTTGTTGTGGCATAGTTCAGCCAGATGCCGAATGGGCTGATGCCGAACTGGATCTGCTTTCCTTTTTCGGCATTGTTTTTGCGGATCAGGGAGGAAACGGAGGAGACCAGTTCATCGACATTCGCCCTGCGCCAGTCCTGAATGGTGTATTTCGGATTTTTATTGTAGGTCCGGTATGTTGCGACGTCAAGGTTCCGGATGCCTTCGTAAGGATAGAAATAGTCATCGAAATGAATGGCGTCCACATTGTAATTGCTGATGATTTCCTCGACCGTCTTCAGCAGAAACGTTTTTACTTTCGGATTGCCGGGATCAAGAATCAGCATGTTTCCCCCCTGAACAGGAACAGCCAGAACGGCGTCGGGATTCTGACGGGCGAAATTGTTTGCGGCGAGAGTTTTCAGGTAATCGTTCTTGCTTAACGGCGTTGATTTTGCAACACGGAACGGATTCAGCCAGGCATGAAATTCAAGCCCCTGCCGCTGCGCTTCGGCAGTCATGTACTGAAGCGGATCGAAGTTTTTGTAAGCATATCCTTCCGTTCCGCGAATGTAACGGGACCAGGGATTGTATTTTGATTTGTAAAATGCGTCATTGGAAGGACGCACCTGGAAAATGACCGCTGTGAAACCGGCTCTTTTCAAGTTCGTGACAATATTCCGGAATTTCATCTTGAACGCATAAGGGGTATCGGTTTTCGGAAAATCCAGATTGGAAATCGTCGCGACCCAGGCCCCGCGGAATTCGTTGCTTTTCTGCTGGTAGACCGTCGGGACGATGACGTGCCTCTTTTCCCCCTGCATGCAGGAATAAGGAACCGGCTTGCCGTTTTCATAAAGAACCTTAAAACTGTTGGGTGCCGCCGGAAGACACAGCGGAAGACTCAGAAATACTGGCGTCAGAAATGCGAGGAGCTTTGTTTTCATATGCTATTTTCTCCATTTTTTGTTTAGAGTATCAAGACTGAGAAGAAGATCCCTTGCCCGGCTGAGAGCGGGATCCGACTTTTCGGTGACAGGTTTGCTTTCAGACAAGTCGGCATGGGTCATACGCGGTTTGACTGCCGTTTTGATTGCCGGTGTCAGAGCATCCGGCGTCAGTGTCGCCAGCTCTTCCGGAATCACGGGAATGTAAAAGGTGATTTCTCCGGAACGGATCTTCTTCCGGGGAAACGGCATTCCTCCGGTTTTTTCGCCGATGCAGAGCCCGTAGCGCGTATGCTCCAGCAGCTTGGCGAGAACCTCTGCTGAACCGGCTGTCCCGGAATCCGTCAGAACGAGAATCGGGACAGGCACATGCAGGATCGTCTGCCGTTTCGCATCGAAGGAAAGAAGCGAAAAGACGTGCTGCGCATCCTGCGGATTGCCGCCGGAACAGCCGCGGAGATCCAGGATGATGCCGATCAGGTGCATTTTCTGCTTGATTGTCTGTTTCAATTCCGCTTCCAGAAGGGGACGGAGTTCCTGATTGAAATGCTTGAATTCCAGGTAGAGAATCCGGTCGCGGGAAAGATGGGAGGAGAAAAATCCGTTTCCCCGGACAACGGAGGTTTCCGGCTGCGGATGCGCCGTGATTGCAGGCGAAACGGATGTCAGGAATTCTGCCGCAAGCGCATTTTTATCCTGAATCATTTTCAATTCCATCTGATGGAAAAAGACCGGGGATTCCTGCTGAATGGCTTTCAATGTTCCGGATATGGAATCCAGCAGCGCCGCCGCGGGCGTGAGGGGAGGGGAGACGTCTTCCCCGGCATGGAAAGAAAGAGCCGCTCCCGCACAGAAAAAAAGCAGCAGGAAATGGAGTGGAGACGGAAAAAAACTGGCGTGGAAAAATAATCTTTGCAGCATGTTTTCTGTCTCCATGAGAGTGATGAATATTTCATCAGAGCTTTGCGATTTCTTCCTGCAGGGAAGCGTCCGCCTCCTCAACCTGGCGAGTCTGGGCGGCACGGAATTCTTTGAGCTTTCCGGCAAGTTCCTGATTGGAAAGCGCAAGGATGGCGACTGCAAGCAGTGCCGCGTTTTTTGCGCCTGCCGAACCCGCCGTCACCGTTGCAACCGGGATTCCCGGAGGCATCTGAACCATTGCCAGGAGCGCATCCCATCCGCGGAAAGGTTCGCCTGCCATGGGAATGCCGATTACCGGCAGAATCGTATGTGCGGCAATGACTCCGCCGAGATGCGCTGCCATTCCCGCGGCGCAGATGATAATCTTTATTCCGCGTGCCTCGGCGTTTTTTGCATATTCCGCCGCCGCGTCCGGCGTTCTGTGTGCGGAAAGGACACGCGCTTCAAAGGTAAGATCAAATTTTTTCAGGGTGTCGAACGCCCCTTTCAAGGAAGGAAGATCGCTCTTGCTGCCCATTATGATGGCGATTTCTGCTGCCATTTTATTTATCCTTTCAATAAATCTCCAAAAAACTGCCAAGGACGAGTAAAACAGTGGTGAAAACTACTGTCCTGCTCGTCCCTGATGAGTCCTGACAATCCGGAGTGACGGATCAGGAATCGGATTTTTTGCCGGTGCCTTCCGCTGCGGCGGCAGCCGCCTTGGCTGCGGCGATTTCCGACATGAAGTCATCCGGAATGTTGTCTTCAAAGCTGGCAACCAGTTTGCCTTCCGCAATTTCGAGAAGGGCGACGTCAAGGAAGTTTTCATCCTTGCATCTGACCATCGGCTGTGCTCCGGTTGCAAGCAGACGTGCTCTCTTGGACGCCAGGACAATCAATGTTTTGGCATCGGGCACTTTTTCTCTTGCTCTTGCAAGATATTCGTTGTTCATACAGAACTCCTTTCGATCAGTAGTCAATCACTTCGCGATGTCTGTCAATCATCGTGAGGTCATTGCTGAGAATGATCTGATTGTTGCGTTCAAAGTCATGGACCGCATCCAGAATATAACGTTCCGCCAGAGCTTCGCGTCTTGCGTCTTTCTGAGCGTCGCGGAGCATCAGGAGACTGACAAGGACGAATGTTTCGTTTTCCACCAGGTTCTTGGCTCTGAGGTTCTGGTATTCCGCATCTTTCTTTTCCGCTACGAATTTAACGGCGGCAAGCTGTTTTTCATACATGTCGCGAACCATGGACTTGAGTCTGCCGTAAAGACCTTCGGCTTTGATCCGGTCGAACAGCTCATCAAGATGTTTGTCGAGAACACGCTGCATGACACCGCCGATTGCCGCGACAATCTGAAGCTGGGTCGTGCCTTCGTAGATATTCGTGATACGGGCGTCGCGGTAGTAGCGCTCCGCGTCGAAGTCGTGCATGAAACCGGTTCCGCCGTGAATCTGGATACAGTCATAGGCGATCTGATTTGCGGATTCGGTGGAGAGCGCCTTGCTCATCGGAGTCAGAACCGCGGCAAGTTTGGAATAGTATTTCGACTTTTCCCGCACTTCGGCGGTCTGTTCTTCCGGTGTTCCGTGTTCCATGATATGGTTGTAGGAGTTGCGCAGATCAACGTTTTTCGTTGTCTCATAGAGAAGCGCACGGGAGGCGGCGAGTTTCGTCTTCATCCTTGCGAGCATGTCGTAAATCGCAGGGAACTTGTCAATGCTCTGCTTGAACTGTTCACGCTCGGAAGCATATTTCTTCGCTTCGCGGTAGGCAGCCTCGGCGATACCGACCGCCTGTGCGCTGATTGCAACGCGCGCACCGTTCATCAGGGACATGACGTATTTCGTGAGTCCGCGTCTGCGCTGTCCGCAGAGTTCCGCCGGAACGTTGTTGTACTGAAGCTCGCAGGTCGCAACCCCGTGGATGCCGAGCTTGTGCTCAATGCGGCGGACGACCAGTTCCGGGCATTTTTCGCAGATGAACATGGAAAGACCGCGTCCATCGGTCGTGCCCTCTTCGGAACGGGCGAGAACCAGGTGAGTCTTGGCGCATCCGTTCGTGATGAAACGCTTCATGCCGTTCAGATACCACTTGCCTGTCTTGGGATCCTGCGTTGCCTTGAGACGGACGGACTGAAGGTCGGAACCGGAATCCGGCTCCGTGAGGTCCATTGCGCCGTCGGCTTCGCCGCTGGCGAATCCGGGCAGATATTTTGCCCGCTGTTCCTCGTCGCCGAATTCGCAGATGGTTTCTCCGATGTCCTGAAGTCCGAACAGATTCTGAAGAGAGGCGTCGGCGCGGGAAACCATTTCAGTCATCATCGTGTAGATGGTGGTCGGGAAATTGAGTCCGCCATATTGCCGGGGAAGAATCACTCCCATGACTCCCGCGTCTTTGAGTTCCTGAAGATTCTTTCTGGTCAGGGGATGGTAAGTAACCACGCCATTTTCAAAATGCGGTCCTTCCTCGTCGACCTGTCTGGAGCGCGGCGCGATTCTTTCGCCGGTGACGTCGCCGATGACGGCAAGCACTTTATCGTAACTGTCGATGGCGTCCTCATAGTTTTCGGGAGCGTAATCGAATTTTTCCGCTTCGGTATAATCCTTTTCTTTCAGCTTGACGACTTCCTCGAGTTCGAGGTTCTTCAGCGTGAAGAGCAGATCCGGGTTGTCATTGTAAAAATTAGACATGATGTTCGTCCTCTCAGGCTTTGGCTTTGTAGGCTTTGATCATCATCGGTATGATGGTGTTGAGATCCCCGATGATACCATAATGTGCAACGGAGAAGATCGGTGCGCCCGGATCGCTGTTGATGGCAATGATCTTCTTGCTTTCCTTCATCCCCGCGACATGCTGGACGGAGCCGCTGATGCCGCATGCGATGTAGAGCTTGGGTCTGACCGTCACGCCGGTCTGCCCGACCTGATGATCGTGATCAATCCAGCCGGCATCGACCGCCGCGCGGGAGGCTCCGACTTCTCCTCCGAGTGCTTCTGCGAGATCGTGGATCAGCTTGAAGTTCTCCTTGGAGCCGACCCCGTAACCGCCGGAAACGATGATCTGCGCACCTTTGAGGTTGACGCTCTTCTCCTGGCGGATTCGTTCAATGACCTTCATCACCGTCTCTTTTTCCGTGAGAGCGACATTGACTTTGACGATTTCGCCTTTGAGTCCCGGTGTGGGCGCGTCCATCTTCATGACGCCTTCGCGAACCGTAACCATCTGCGGGTCGTCCCAGGTGTTGACGATGGTTGCGATGATGTTTCCGCCGAATGCGGGACGGATCTGCATCAGTTTGTCGGTATAGGACTTTTTGTTGACCTTGTCGTCGAAATCGTCAATCTGGAGATCCGTGCAGTCCGCCGTGAGCCCCGCGAGTTTTTCGGAGGCGATACGCGGTGCGAGTTCACGTCCCTTCATCGTCGCTCCGAAGAGCAGGATGTTGGGCTTGTGTTCCTTGATGAGATCCATGATGACCTTCGCATAAGGGAGAACCGTGAACGGTTCAAGCCGTTTGTCTTCCGCGAGGAACACGGTC
Organism: uncultured Lentisphaeria bacterium; assembly: GCA_949282305.1. Taxonomy (GTDB): domain Bacteria; phylum Verrucomicrobiota; class Lentisphaeria; order Victivallales; family UBA1829; genus UBA11452. The sequence goes on from CASDPB010000084.1 coordinate 18,483, forward strand.
TTGACTCCGTAGCTGAACAGTGTGTCGGCACAGTGCGCGACGTTGTCGCCGAGAAGAACCGCTTCGACTTTGACGCCGAGTTTGGAGGCAAGCTCTTTTCCTTTGCAGACGAGTTCGAGGCTGACGTCGGCGATTTTTCCGCCTTCCTGCTCGATGAATACCCATACGTTACCGATTTTTGTCATATTGCTCACCCTAATGTGTGGTCTTCGATAAGTTCATGTATAAAACTGGAGATGCCGGCTTCGGTAGGCTCAATTTTCTTGAAGTCGCTTGCGGTAAGCACGACGCTCATGATCTGCTTGACTTTGGTGGGAGAACCGGCAAGACCGCATCTCTTGAGGTCCGCACCGGTTTCGGCGGCGGTCCATTCCTTGATGAGAAGTCCTTTCTCTCCGTAGACTTTTTCAAATTCGGCCATCTGCCCGGACTCCGCGTAGGTGCTGCCCTGCGCCGCTGCAAATTCGGAACGGGTTTTGGCTTTCTTGTATTTCATAATGCGTTTTGCATTCTGCGGGCGGGGCTCGTTGGCGTCGATGACAGTCAGGAGAACGGGCATCGGGGCTTCAAGGATTTCATAACCGCCTTCAATTGCGCGTTTTGCCCTGATCGTCCTGTCTTTGAGTTCGAGAACCTGTTCCACATAGGAAATCTGGGGAATTGCGAGTTTTTCCGCAATCTGGGGACCGACCTGGGCGGTGTCTCCGTCGATTGCCTGTCTGCCGCAGAGGATCAGATCGAAATCACCGATTTTCTTCGCGCAGCAGCTGAGTGCATAACTGGTTGCCAGTGTGTCCGAACCGGCAAAGGCGCGGTCCGTGAGAAGGACGGCTTCATCGGCACCCATGCAGAGCGCGTCTCTGAGAACTTTGGATGCGTTCGGAGGTCCCATGGTCGCCACAACGACTTTTGCGTCATAGTTGTCCTTGATCTGAAGCGCGAGCTCCAGAGCATTGAGATCCTCAGGGTTGAAAATTGCCGGCAATGCCTGCCTGTTTACAGTGCCATCGGGTTTCATAGCCTGTCCCGTGACATTCTGTGTGTCAGGGACCTGCTTGACAAACACTATGATTTTATACTGCACTGGCTGCTCCTTGTTTGTTAGTTTATTGTTTTAATTGTTAAGTTGTCGTCAAAATAAAGAACGAACATCTCCGGGCACCAACACGTCCGGCTATAAAAACAGGATTTCAATATAGCACGCCCGATTGAAAATGCAAAGTTTTTTATGAACCGCCAAATAAAAAAATCTCATATTCTTTCGGAACGGACGCACGGACGGGATGCCTTTTCCCGTTTTCCCGCGGGGGTGCCGTTACTGCTGTTCGCGTTTTCCCCTCCCGTGGAGAACCGAGGACGGATTGTCATTGATGTACTGGATCAGATCCGTCATGGCGTCCAGCGCTTCGTTCAGTTTCAGGATCGTCGTCTTGATGCTGGAATCGCTGTCGCTGATGGAGTCGGAAAGTTCGCGGATGGATGCCGTTGTCTGCGGTATCTTTGAATTTTCCACAGTTTTTTCCAGTCCGGTGGAAAGTTCGCGGATGCTTCTGACCGTCTGCTCCAGCTCCGCCATCAGGGCGTTCAGTTTTTCCGGAGTGACTGCGCCGTTCAGCGTGTCGATCGCCTTGCCTGCCTTTCTGATGATGCCGTCGGCATTGTCCAGCAGGTTCTGAAGTTTCGGGTCGTTGAGTGTCCTGTTCGCCGCACCGAGAAGCGTGACCGTTTCCTCGGATATTTTCCTGAAGTCGATGGAAGCGATATTCGCAAGGATTTCCGTCATGTTGAAACGCAGGCTGGACATCAGCGACGGAGTGGAAGGCATATAAAACACTCCTTCGTGAAGTCCCGGTTTGACATCTGCGTCCGCGATACGGCCGTTCACGTCCTTGAAAAAGTCCATTTCGACATATTTGATTCCCGTAATGCCGTCCGGCTCGATGCGGCAGCGGAGCCCCTTGTCGATTTCGGAAAGGATGTATTTATAGAAGTCCGGTGCGGAAATCGGGGATTGCGTGAAGATGTTTTTGCCGATTTTCGTTTTGAACTTGGAGAGATCAATGACCATGTCGATGCGGATCGTCTGGCTTTCCATGATGATCGTGATGTCGCTGACATTGCCTATCGGGACGCCGCGGAATTTAACTGCCGAGCCGCTGTTCAGCCCTTGCACGGATTCCTCCACAAAGGTTGCCATGTGCGCACGCGACTTGAACAGCGAATCGAAAATTCCCATTGACGCGACTGCCGCGATAAAGAGAAGAAGCGATATTGTGACAAAAAGCCCGAGTTTGAATTTGTTGGTTTCCACCATGTCTGCACCTCTTTATTGTTGATGAACAGCCGGGTCATGCCCGCGGTTCAGGAAAAGCCTGACGAACGGATTGGATGAATGGTTTTTCAGTTCCAGCGGGGGACCGTCGGCAATGATGCCCTTTGTTTTTGCATCCAGCATGACGGCGCGGTCCGCGATGGCGAAAATGCTTTCGAGTTCATGCGTCACCACGATGATTGTCGCCCCGGTTTTTTCCCGGATGTCCAGAATCAGTTTGTCGAGACTGGCGGAACTGAGCGGGTCAAGCCCGGCGGACGGTTCGTCGAAGAAGAGAATATCCGGGTCCAGTGCGAGGGAACGGGCGAACGCGGCGCGTTTCACCATTCCGCCGGAGAGATCGGACGGCATGTAATCCTGGTATCCATCCAGATTTACCAGTTTCAGCTTTTCCCTGACCTTGTCCCTGATTTCCGCTTTGGACATTTTTGTATGTTCTTCCAGCGGGAGCGCGATATTTTCCGCAAGCGAAAGCGAACGGAACAGGGCGCCGCCCTGGTATGCCACGCCGAACTGCCGCATGATGGCACGTTTCCGGTCTCCTTCACTGCGGACGATGCTTTTTCCGTGGATCAGGACATCGCCCGCAATCGGGGAATAGAGCCCGATCATGTGCTTCATCAGCGTGCTTTTGCCGCATCCGGAACCGCCGAGAATCGTTACGATCTGTCCTCCCGGGATGTCGAAGGAGATATTTTCAAGGATCGTGCGGCTGCCGTATCCCGCGGAGAGATTCTGAACTGAAATCGCCGGTTGTTCCATTGCGTCACCCGAAGAAGATCGTGTTGAACAGATGAGCGAGAAGCGTGTCGCACAGAATGATGAAAAGAATGCTGATCACGACTGCCGTGGTGGTTGCCCTGCCGACTGCGATGGAGTCGTTGCCGGTGCGGAATCCACGCCAGCATCCTGTGACCGTGATGATGACTGCAAAGATGACGCTTTTGAAGATGCTTTCAAAGAAATATTCCGGCTTGACCCATTCGACGGTCTGCTGATAATAAGTCTGGAGAGGCATTCCCAGCGCGGATTTTCCGACGATCATTCCGCCGGCGATGCCCATGATGTCCCCGATTGTCGTAAGCATCGGAATCATCAGCATCATGGCGATGAGTTTTGGGATTACGAGGAAACGCTCCGGTATGAAACCCATGGTCCGCATGGCGTCGATCTCCTCGGAGACTTTCATTGTCCCGATTTCCGCGGCGAAGGCGGAACCTGCGCGGCCGGTCGCGACGATTGCAACCATCATCGGCCCGAGTTCGCGCACCACGGAACAGCCGACGAGCCCCGGCAGAAACGCATCCGCGCCGTACTTGTGCATCTGAACCGCGCACTGGTAGCCGAGGATGATTCCCGTGAGAAGGCAGATCAGTGCCGTGATGGGAAGACCGTCCGAACCGCACATGTTCATGTAGAACAGTGTCTCGCGCCAGCGTATTTTCTTCGGGTGCCGGAGCGCGTCAAACCATGCGGAAGTGACCTCTCCGATAAACAGAATCAGATTCAAGGTCTCCTTCCAGATGACGCAGGACACTTCTCCCACCTGCAGAAATATGCTGTTTCTGTCGACCATGGTCAGCGTGGCGCCGCATGAGAGATCAGGGTGATGTTCTTGCAGCACTCTCCTCTGTCATTCATTCCCGGTTCATATTCCATGAGGTCTCCGATCTGGAGCTCGTTGAAATCGCAGTTGCGCAGTTCTTCTATGAAGAAAAACAGGTTTTTCGACGGAATGTCGGTGGAAATGAATCCATATCCTCCGCGGAGCTGAACGATTCTCCCGCGCAGACGCGGCGGCTGTGCCGGGTTTTCGGAGGATTCGTCCGTGAAGTAGAGATTTTCTCCGGGAGCGGGAACATACTGGTTGTCCGGCGACTGCTGGTTGACGAACAGCATGTCGGGGCAGACTTCCGGAATTTTCTTCGTTCCGTTGATGACGTCGTGCATCCGGATCGGATAGGTCGCGTCGTTCATGAGCTTGGACGACGTGCTGGTATAACGCTGATTGCCGTTGTCGTCGGTATATTCAAAATCCCACCCGAGCACCATGACGCGCGTTCCGAGTGAATTGAGCTTGCGCACCAGCGGCACGTAGTCGCCGTCGCTGGCGATCAGCACGACGACGTTGAACTTTTTGAATATGGTAAGTTCCAGCACTTCCAGTGCAAGAGACACATCCACTCCTTTTTCCCCGCCGCGCGACATCGGCAGATAATGGGTGACGATTCCCTCCCGCATCAGAATGTCGTCGAAGACACGCTCGTTGAGCAGAATCTGGCGTTCGTTTGCCTCCATTGCCGGAAGCCGCCCCCGGAAATAGTGGCAGTCTACGACCTGGCAGAATTTCGGGTTGATGTTTTCCTGGATGGCAATGTATTTTTTGATGAATTCGTGAATCCCCGGAATGCTGAGCCTTGATTTCCGCGGATGCCCGTAGCAGTAATAGTTGCTGACATGGTAAAAATAGTTCCCATCGTAAAAGATTCCGATGCGTAACAGTCTCATTTCCCGTTCATTGTAGATCATTTTCTTCAGTACCGTTTAAAATAAAATCAATATATTTTCAATATAAAAGACGTCGGATTTTTCATGTCCCGTACTAATAGCACGCCGGAAATCTTATTTCAACCGTTTTGCAAAACTATCATCGGGATATTCCGTTTTCAGGCGTTCCGCGAACTTGTCCGCCCGTGCATCCTTCAGTGCCTTGAGGTTTTCATAGGTGCGGTAAAGCGCTTCCGGATGTTTCGCACTTTTCGGAAAAAGCAGGGCAACCTGAAAGTAAAGGTTCGCGGCGTCTTTCCTGTTGCCGCGTCCGACCAGAATTTCCGCACGCTTCATGAACGCCGAGGAGGCGAGTTCATCATTCCTGCTTCGGGAGACTTTCGCCAGAAGCTGTTCCGCAGCTTCCGTATTGCCTGTCTTCAGATAGAGCAGCGCAAGGCGGAACATGGCACGCTGATAGTCGTTTTCGAGCTCCGGATTCAGAATTCTCGTTTTCCGGAGTTCCTCCAGCTTGCTGACGGCGTCGGGCGTCATGCCGAGCTTGTCGAGCGTGTCCGCCTCCATCATCATGCAGTAGACATCCCATCCGAGATTCCGGTAATTGAGGTATGCCTTGAGATAGAGCTCCGCCGCCGCCTTGTAGTCGCCGCTTTTATATTTTGCGTCCGCTTCCGTGACGTCCGCGGGTTTCGGCACCCAGGCGTAACGGTAGCGTCCTTTGGCAATCCGGACGCGCAGACTGCCGTTTTCCGGCGAGATGTATTCAAGGTCGCCGTTCGGCTTTGCCGTGATGGACGTTGTTTTGATCTGCTTGCCGTCGGAAGTGACGATCAGGCTTTCGCCTGCGGCAAAGGAGGGCAGGGCGAATGCCGCCAGCAGACAGATGGTCAGGATTTTTTTCATGGTGTTATTTCCTTTCAGGTTGTCCGGGCGATGGTGCGCGCCCAGTTCGATAGTGAGTTGTCGCGGGCTCCCATGACAAGGATCACGTCGCCGGAGGCGCTGTGTTCATGGAGGTAGTCCTGTGCCGCTTTCCTGTCATGAAAAGTCAGATAACGTTCCGCGTGTTTTGTATTCCGCCGGTATTCCGCCGCGACCTCTTCCGCTGTCGGGGAGAAGCTGGAGCTGCCGCCGGCGTAAAAAACGGGCATCAGGATGAAACGATCCTCCGGGCGCAGGTTTCTTTCCAGTGCGGCAAAGAGTTCCCCGCGCATGAAACCGAACGGTTTGAATCCGTGCGGCTGAAACAGGGCAATGACGCGGTTGGAGGAAAGTTCACGTCCTGCCTCAATGCAGGAGATGATTTTTTCCACATTGTGCGCATAGTCGTCGAAAACCAGCGCGCCTTTGCTGTTTTTTCCTGCCGCGTTGAATCTGCGCCAGACCCCGTGGAATGATTCCACGCTGCGGATGGCGTCGCCGGGGCGGAAGCCGAGCGTCAGAAGCGCCGTATAGACAGCCAGTGCGTTGGCGGCGGTATAGAAACCGGGACCCGGCAGACGTATTTTCGCGTGTCCGTCGATCTGTGCGTAAGCGCCGTCCTTGCCGCTGGAGAAACCGTTGAGGCGGATGACGCGGATTCCGTCGATTCTGTCCGGCGCATGAGCGTCGCTGCTGAACAGCAGTTTTTCCTGATGTTCCGGCAGGAAATCCTTTTTATGGAGGTCGCGGATTGTCCGGTATGCCTGATCTTCCAGCACGGAAATGCGGCTGGTGCTGCCCGCGAATTCGCCGAATACCCGTGCCAGTTCCTCTTTGGAGTAGTGATCCGTGCCGATGTTCAGAATCAATGCGGCGTCAGTCGGATAGTTCAGAAGGCTCTTGTCGCTTTCATCGGCTTCGATTACAAAGTATCTGCCGGAACCTTTCCTGTAATTGCCTGCGAGAATTTCCGAACGGAACGCATTGACAAGCCCGCCGGAAATGACTCCGGGGTCCTGTCCGAGGTTTTCAAGCGCTTCCGCAAGCCATGCGCTGACGCTGGTTTTCCCGCAGGTGCCCGTGACCGCGAAATTCAGTTCGGCATGCAGTTCCCGGATGGAACGTTCCAGAGCAACGGAGCGGTGGATCCGCTCGATTCCTGCAGGAGCGTTCCTGAAATCGGGATTGTCCTCTTCGATTGCGGTAGAGTAGATGACTGCCTCCGGCGTGAAACTCTGATAGACGGAACCGTCCTGTTCGCAGAGTTTGACCCCCTGTGCGCAAAGCGCCTGAAATATCGCACTGTTTTCCGGGGCGTGGAGCGCCCGGTCGCTGCCTGTGACCTCGTGTCCGAGAGAACGCGCCATTTGCGCCAGCGCGCTCATGCCGATGCCTCCGACACCGACGAAGTGAAGTTTTTCCGGCAGTTTCTTTTCCATTTTTTCAGGGCTCCTTGCTGTTTCAGATCATTCTGTCAATTTACTGGTTTCACCACAGAAAGTCAAACCATGTTTTTTTTATCATGCGTTTTTCGACGGGCAGAGGCTTCATGCCGGACAGCACACAGAGCCCCGGAAGAAGCAGAATCGTCGCCGCGATGAAATAAACCCTGTAGGGATCGGGCGCCTGCAGCTTGTCCGTCAGCTTTTCAATGAAGGCGAGCATTCCGCCCGCAATCAGCATTCCTGTGACGCCTGCGCCGGCTCCGGTGACGACGGCGATCAGAATGGACGCCGCCACGCGCCGTTCTTCTTCGACGATCTGGAGAAAATAATGGGTCATGGAATTCGTCATGGATACGTAGGTGCCTCCTGAGATGATAAACGGAAAAATGAAGTAGAGCCAGTTGAACTCCGCTGGTGCGAACGCCCAGAGAAAACCGATCAGGAGCATGAACAGGTAGGTTACGATCATGACCCGGCGCGGTCCCAGTTTTCTGGTGGCTTTGACTATCACGTAGGAGAGCAGGACGGACGCCGCCATCTGAACCAGTGCGAACATCAGGGCTTTTGTGTCGCTGATCCCGTAGCCGCGTTTGAGTGCCAGCATGGAAATCGGTATCAGCATGATGACCGCAAGGTTGATGACGAATCCACCCGCAAGAAGGCGCAGAACCGCATTGTCGCGGCAGAGTATTTTCAACTCTCCCGGAATCGGTTTCTTTGCGGAATCGCGAATGGCTCCCGTTTCGTCAATCCGGCTGATGAAACGCGAGGAAGTGAAGCCGAACATGGCGCCGGCAATGATGATTCCGGTAAGGGCCCAGATGCTGCGGGTATAATGAAGCACAATGCTGATGCCGACCAGCGCAAGGAAACTGGTGACGTAAAACAGGGCGGTCGTGAGTGCGATGAATGCCGAACGGTCGCTCCGGCTTGTCATTTCCCCGAGCAGAGGCTGCACCATGACTGTGCCCGCGGCCCGGAATCCGTAAAACAGAAATGCGCCGGCAAGCAGAAGGATCACGGCGAGCGTCTGGCTGACATAGATGCTGACCGGTGTTGCCGCCGCGACGATGAGGGCGGAGATGTTGCGCAGAACCCAGAAGATGCCCTGGCTTTGAGCCGCGCCGACACGCGCCGTGACAATTTTCCCCAGCGGCAGAAGCAGAAAGCCGAAGTAGAGCATCGCCCCGAGCGCCGACACGATATAATCCTTGCAGTTGAGACGCACCGCCAGCAGAATGATTACGGTTTCGCCGAGGCACATGTAGGAGAGCCCGTTGATGAGGGCGAATATCTTGTAGTTGTATTTGGACGCCGCCTGCCTTTCCGGCGGTACCGGCCCGTTCATAATCATGGTCACTTCCCCGCGTTTGCTCTGAACGGTAATATATCCTCAAAGAAAGAGAAAAAAAGAGTTCATGGAGAAAAAGATCCGGTTTCTGCACTTTTGCACCGTGCGGCTGTTCGTTCAGAAAAAGATGCCTGACGCTTTGCCGCGGGAAACTCATTCGGCGCAGTCTGTGCAATTCCGGCTGCCGCGGCGGAACTCCCCGGGAGAAGCCCCCCATGCTTCAGGATTCCTCAGTCATGATCCCCCTGCTGTCCGAACGGCTTGTTTTCCGGCAAGGTGTCCAGAGCGCTTCGCAGCCTGCCGATGAGTTCGTAATATTTTTTGTCCCGCTCATTTTCCAACTGGATTCCGCCGAGATCCTCCAGCGAGCGGATCACTTTCAGCGGCGTCAGCTGTTCCGGCGGCATGGCGGGCTGATATGCCCGGAGCGTGTTCTCGTCTTTCATGTAGACTTCGCAGAGAAGTCCGGCGGCGACCATTTCATACAAGACCTTGCGTGTCGTGCGGATCGGAATCTCAAGCGTTTCCGAGAGCTGTTCGTCGGAGAGCGGCAGTTTCGCGTCCCGGAAAACATCGGCGATCAGGCTGATGAGTTCCATGGCGTAGATATTCTTCTGCGTGAGGCTCAGCAGATGATCTTCCGGCAGCATCTCATATTCGTTGACATTTTGAATTGCAAAGGAGAGCTCGGAGCCCGCGAGCACAATCATCCAGCTCAGGTTCAGCCAGATCAGAAACAGCGGAAGTGCCGCGAAACTTCCGTAAATGGCGTTGTATTTGACCACGACGAACTGCGCAAACACGTAGGCGGACTGCACGATCAAATAAGCCAGCGCCGAAATCAGTCCGGCGGGCATTGCGGCGCGGAAACGGACTTTTGTATTCGGAATTGCCATATAGATAAAGGTGAATACCGCCCAGACCGCCACTACCGGGACAGCGTAATTGATCAATGCGTTGATCGTGGAGGAAAACGGCAGTTTCTGTGTGAAACCGTTCAGGTGCGATGCCGCGAACACGATGCCGCTTCCCGCCGTCAGCATCAGAAACGGACAGATGAGCAGGATCGCGATGTAATCCGAAATCTTCCGGATCATGGTGCGTCCCCGCTTTACGCCCCAGATTCCGTTCAGAGACAGCTCAATGTTGGACAGCAGCTTGACGGCAGTCCAGATCAGCAGGATCACGCCGACTCCGGCGACGACGCCCCCTTTTGCGCTCTGAAGTGTCCGGTCCGAGAACTCTATGATTTTTTCCGCCATGTCCGGATAGGCGCTCATCCAGCCGCGCAGTTTTTCCTGAAGTATCTCCGCATAACCGTATCCTTTCGCGAAACCGAAAATCAATGCCAGAATCGGGACGATTGAGAGCAGTGTGTAATAGGTGAGGGCGGACGCCTTGACCATACATTGATTCTGGATGAAAAAGCGTCCCGTCAGCATCAGGATTCTTGCCGTATTCAACGAGACGCGCTTGAAAAACGGCATTTCCTGGCTGCGGATCATCCAGAGTTCCTTATTCAGAAAATTTGCGACCTTGTGAACCATTTCCCACTCTCCTTTATCTGTTGAAATCCGGCTGTATCCAGGCGCCGCCGATGACTTCATCGCCTTTGTAGAAAACTGCTGCCTGACCGGGCGTGACGGCTCTCTGCGGATCATCGAAGCGCAGACATAAGGTTCTGCCGTCGATGCGGGAGACTCTTCCTTTCACACTCCGGGAGCGGTAACGGATTTTCACCTCGCATTCAAACGATTCCTTTTCCGCATATTCGCCGCGGATCCAGTTCGGGTCTGCCAGCATTGCCGCATCCGTCAGCAGTTCCGAAGGATCGGTGGCGAGGACGACATTGCCGGAGATCGCGTCGATGCTTTTCACATACGCCGGTCTGCCCATCGCCACGCCGGTGCCCTTGCGCTGTCCGATCGTGTAAGAGTGAATCCCCGTATGCCTGCCGAGTATTTTGCCGTCGGTGGAAATGAAATTCCCCTCTGGTGAGTCCTCCTGAAACTTCATGCGGAGCATTTCCCCCAGAGAAGTGCCGCCCCGCGGCACAAAACAGGCATCCTGGCTTTCCGGTGCGTCCGCGTTCGGCAGCCCGAGGGAACGCGCGATTTCGCGGACCTGCGGCTTTTCCAGATTTCCCAGCGGAAAATAAGAGTATGAAAGCTGCCCGCGGCTCAGTCCAAACAGAAAATAGGACTGGTCTTTCTGAAGGGAAGTGCCCCGCAGAAGCCGCGGCGAACCGTCCGGCGCATGGAGAATGCGGGCATAGTGCCCGGTGACGAATCCCGCGCAGCCGTGCCGTTTTGCGAAATCAATCAGCCTGCCGAATTTAAAAACAGGATTGCAGACAGCGCATGGATTCGGCGTCCTGCCGTTTCTGTATTCATTCCAGGCATAACGCATGACGCATGATTCAAAGTCATGGGAAAGTTCCAGAATATCCAGCGGTATTTCCAGCCGTTCCGCGGCGGCTGCGACTTTTTCACGGTTGAACTGTTCTTCTCCCAGCATGGACATTGCAACGGCGCGCACGCGATAGCCCGCCTGTTTGCAGAGATATGCCGCGACAGAGGAATCGACTCCGCCGCTGAACGCAACCGTCAGTTCGCTTCCGGGAGGGAGTCCTCTGAACGAATCCGGTGTCATGTGGCAAACTCCTGAATCACCTGCTGAAGTGTGACGCCGCGCAGGAAGACCCGTTTTTTCCGGGATGTGTGCCCCGAGAGAACCTCGGCGGAACTGGAGGGAAGTTTGAAGGTGTCGGTCAGAAAGCGGCAGAGCTCTTTGTTGGCTTTGCCGTCGACGGGGGGAGATTTCAATGCTATTTTCAGCTCGGTGCCGTACATCCCGGAGATTGCGGTCCGGGATGCGTTGGGCTGAACATGACAGGAAAAAATGACGCCGCCGTCCGCGCTTTTCAGCGCTTGTGACAATTCACCGGAATTCATAGCGGCGCCCTCTTGACATTTCAGACTTGCGCCGGAGAACCGGCATTCTGTTCCGGAGCGAGTTCCGCCGAAGTCGCCGCCTCGTCCTGCTCTTCCTCTTTCGGAGCGGGAAGTTCCAGGAGCGTGCGGATTTCCGCGACGTCCATCGTCTCTTTTTCCAGAAGTGCAAGAGCCAGCTTGTCCAGTTTGTCTCTGTGATCCCTGAGAATCTGTTCCGCCCTCTGCTTGGACTCTATCACAAGACGCTTGACCTCAAGATCAATCTCTCTTGCCGTTTCCTCGCTGAAAGACTCGTTTCTGGTGATGTCGCGTCCGAGATAGATGTGTTCGGAGCGTTCGCCGTACTGCACCGGGCCGAGTTTTTCGCTCATGCCATAGCGGCAGACCATCGCATGTGCGATATTGGTTGCATTGGCGATGTCCGCCGACGCTCCGCCGGTGATGTCGGAAAGCGCAATCTCTTCTGCTACGCGCCCGCCCATGGAGACCGCCATGGCGTCCAGCATTTCCTGCCGGCTGAAAGAATATTTGTCCTCATCCGGAATCATCATGGTCATTCCGAGCGCCATTCCGCGCGGAATGATCGTAACTTTGTGAAGCGGAGTGGCATGGTCGCAGTAAAGAGTGACGAGAGCATGTCCCGCCTCGTGCCATGCGGTGAGGCGGCGGTCTTTTTCAGATATTTTACGGCTTTTGCGCTCGCGTCCCCAGCGGACTTTGTCGCGGGCTTCTTCAAGATCCTGCTGAGTCGCCGCCTTGCGGTCGTATCTTGCCGCAAGAAGCGCGGCTTCGTTGATGAGGTTTGCAAGATCGGCTCCGCTGAATCCGGGCGTGCTCTTGGCAATCAGGTCAAGATCGACGGTGGGTTCCAGCTTGACCGTTTTTGCATGGACATCAAGGATTTTGCGGCGTCCGCGGATGTCGGGCAGGTCAATGACGATCTGGCGGTCGAAGCGTCCCGGACGGAGCAGGGCGGGGTCAAGCACATCGACACGGTTGGTTGCGGCAAGAAGGATTACGCCTTCCTGTGTTTCCAGTCCGTCCATTTCGACGAGCAGGGCGTTCAATGTCTGTTCTCGCTCATCGTGTCCGCCGCCGATTCCGGAGAAACGGGAACGTCCGACCGCGTCGATTTCATCAATGAAGATCAGGCAGGGCGCCACTTTGCGCGCCTGTTCAAACATGTCACGCACACGGCTTGCACCGACGCCGACGAACATTTCCACGAAGTCGGAACCGCTGATGGAGAAGAACGGCACGCAGGCTTCTCCTGCGACGGCTTTCGCCATCAGGGTTTTGCCCGTTCCGGGAGGGCCGATGAGAAGCGCGCCTTTCGGAATTTTGCCGCCGAGCAGCTTGTATTTCAGCGGATCCTTGAGGTAATCCACAATTTCCTTGGTTTCCTCTTTGGCTTCATCGCAGCCGGCGACGTCGTCAAATTTCTTGCGGTGTTCGTCGGGCATAATCATGCGTGCACGGCTCTTGCCGAACTGCATGGCGCCGCCGCCCGCGTTGCGGAGCTGGCGCGAAAAGAGAAAATAGATGAATCCGATGATGAGGGCGCCGATCACGAGATTGACGATCAGGCTTTTCCACCAGTTTTCCCTCTGAAGAATCTTGATTACGACCCCTTTCTGCTCCATTTTTTTCATCAGGTCGTCATTTGCCGTGACGCGCGTGGAGTAGACGTCCGGAGTTTTCGCTCCGCCTTTCTCGCTCAGATCCTTCACGTTGGGCTGTGCCGCCGGTTTATAGTCCGGCTTGAGTTTTCCCACAATGTAATAGATGGAGTCGGATTCAGGCGTAATGTCCGCCGTCGCGATATAACCGCTGTTCAACGCGGATTCAAATTGCGTCTGATTCCATTCCTGAACTCCCATCAGGGACGGATTGAATCTGAAGATAATGATTCCGACGAATGTGATAAGGATCAGCAGCCAGATGAAAAGTGCCGCCGGCGGCCCTTTGGGCGCCTGTTTGTCCTTGAATGGTTTTCTGGGACTGTTGTTATTGCTCATTTTTATCCTGTTTTATCATTTTGGGTTAATATTTTATGCGCGGATACGGAAAAACCCCGCCGCTTCTGCCGTAAGACAAAAGAAAGGACTGTTCCCGTTTCCGCAGCCTTGCAAATCACGCCTTGAGCACTTGGACAAGTTTCTGCGGGGTGAAGTTCGCTGCCGCCGCCGGTTTTTCCGTGGAAAAGACCATGTAGAGAAAAACTCCCAGAAGAGCCAGAATGACAACAACCAGAATGCCGAGAACAATCAGGATCAGACGCTGATTTCTCTTGATGTTCTCCGTTTCCTTTGTCTTGTAAGGGGAAATCGTGTCCATCTTCTTGATCGTTGAGGAGGAGATGACATTTTTATTGAGATCTATGCCTGTCTGTGTCCGGGTCTCCGTCTGCGTCGTCTTGTCCTCGCAGTCGTAGAGCATTTCAACGTCGCCCATCTGGATAATGTCGCTGTTCTGCAGTTCCTGTTCCGTGATGGGAACGTTGTTGACTCTGGTTCCGTTGGTGCTGTTGTTGTCCTTCAGAATATAGGTGTTGCCGCTTTTGATGAAGGAACAGTGATACGTGCTGATGGTCGGGTCCATGATACATATATCGCGTTCTTCAATTCTTCCGACGGTATGCAGGTCTTTGTTGAGTTCAAAAGTTTTTCCTCTCAACTGTTCAGACAAAATTGTAAGTTTAGGAAAACCGCCCATATACGACTCCCGGTTTTTACTATGGTTCAAAATTAAAATATTATCGTGCCACAATATAACGGCTTTTCTTATAGACAACAAGTATTTATTGATAAAAAACAAGAAAAAAACAATATTTTTTATGAAGAAATGCGGCAGGATATGACTGTGGCTGCCGGGGAGAAGGACGGCAGACGAGTCCGCCGCCGTCCTTTCCGTTTCTGATTTTGAAGTTTCCGTGCAGTCCGGGACCGGGGTTGCAGCCGGGAAACGGAGCCGCGGCGGAAGAATTTTCCTGTTTTTTATATTTGCCATTGGAAAAAAACGGCTTCCTGCGTTATATTCCCTACTTTCATATTGCAAATATCTCATAAGTTAAAAATAAATAAAAGGTGAAAAGACTATTATGGCTCTTGACTCATTGCTCAAAGCTGTCCAGCTTGACTGGAAGGACACGGAACCCTGCGCCCGCAAAGCGGAAATCAAATTCCCGCAGGAAGCAGTAGCCGAAGCTTTCAACGATGCTTCCAGGGAAGCTGCCAAACATGCACAGGTTCCCGGTTTCCGTAAAGGCAAGGCGCCGATCTCCATGATTAAGGCAAGATACAAGGATTACATTGCGGATGATGTCACCAAGATGCTTCAGCAGGCGGCTTTCTCCAAAGTGACCGGTGACGAGTCCGTCGATATTGTCGCTTTCGGCGCAATGGACGCCAAGGAAGCGCCCGCCGCGGACAAGGAATACGCGTTTACGCTGGATGTGGAGGTCGCTCCCGAGTTCAAGATGCCGGAATACAAAGGCGTCGCGGTCAAGCTCGAAAAGGGGGAGACTCTGGAGAAGCATATTGAAAACCGCATGAAATATCTCAAGGACCTTTATGCTGATTATGTGACCATTGAAGAGCCCGCGCAGAAGGGCGATATGCTGAAAGTCTCCTATGAGTCCGATTTCGTTCTTCCCGAAAAGGCGCCCGCTTCTCTTCAGAGAGCCGTCAAGTCTGAGGAAAGCTGGATCTGGCTTTCCGAGCCGGAACAGATTCCCGGAGTACTTGCCGCTCTGACCGGGGCAAAGAAAGACGGGGAATACACCTTCAAGGCGGAGTTCCCCGCTGACTGGCGTGAAAAGGATCTTCAGGGCAAGACAGTGAATTACAAGGTCAAAGTTCTTGAAGCACAGCGCCGCGTTCCGGTGGAGGACGACGCCAAGCTGGCTGAGAAGCTCGGCATGGAGAACGTCGAAAAGATGAATGAGGAGATCCGGAAGACTGCCGAACGCGAACTGGAGCAGATCCGCAAGGAGGAAATCAAGTCGAAAGTTGCGGAAACCGTCGTCGGCATGGTCGAGGATTTCCCGCTCCCGAAGGGAATTCTTGCATCCACCTCCCAGCGCGAGTTCTCGCGGATCGCGGAGCGTCTTGTCCGCAGTGAAGCCGATATTGAAGCGTTCAAGAAAGACAAGGACAAACACGTCGAGGAAGCCAAGGCGGAAGCCGGAAAATATCTGAAGAAGTTCTTCATCCTCCGCAAGATCGCCAGAACCGAAAAAATCACGGTGGAGGATGCGGAAGTCGATACCCAGATCCGCAATATGAGCGCTTATCTCGGCTACAAGGAGAAGGATGTCCGCAAGATGTTGAGCGACAACGGCGGATATGGTGAAATCCAGGCTGACATCCTGATGGGCAAAGTGATTGACTTCATCGCTTCCCAGGCAAAGGCCTGAGCCGTCATTTCTGATTAAACTCTGAAAGGAACAATTATGGCACGCAATTCAATGACAATTCCGATGGTTGTGGAACAGACCGGAAACGGCGAACGCGGTTATGATATTTACTCCCGCCTGTTGAAGGACAGAATCGTTCTGCTCGGAACGCCGATCGACGATTCCATTGCAAATCTGGTAATTGCCGAACTGCTGTTCCTTCAGAGCGAAGACCCGAAGAAGGACATTGACATGTATATCTGTTCGCCCGGCGGGAGCGTGACCGCCGGACTGGCGATTTACGATGTGATGCAGATGCTTTCCTGCGATGTCAAGACCTACTGCGTCGGACAGGCAGCCAGCATGGGAGCCGTTCTGCTGAGCGCCGGGGCTCCCGGAAAGCGTTATGCGCTGCCGAACGCCCGGATCATGATCCATTCCGTGTCCAGCGGAACGGAAGGAAAGGTCGAGGACATGAAGCTGGCTGTCCGGGAGGCGAACCGTCTGAATGACATTCTGGCGGAAATTCTTGCCGCCACCACGGGCAATCCGCTGAAAAAGGTCAAGACCGATATGGAGCGCGACTTCTTCATGTCTGCGGAGGAAGCGAGGAAATACGGTCTTGTGGACCAGATTCTTCCGCATCGCATCCGTGAAAAAACCGCGAAATAAAGATTGGGGAAAGGTGGTTTTTCATGGCGAATAATCGCGAAGATGAAATGAAATGCGCATTTTGCGGACGGCGCGGTTTCACCCCGGAGGTCGGTCCGCTGGTGATCGGACCGCGCGGTGCAAATATCTGCAAGGATTGCGTCGCAGAGTGCGAACGTCTGTTCGGTCTTGAAGAGGAGCGGACGAAAAAAAATGCGAAGGATGCTCTTCAGGAGCAGGCGCGGAAACCGCTGCCGAAACCTGCCGAAATCAAGGCGGAACTGGATAAATATATTGTCGGGCAGGAGGATGCGAAAAAGATTCTTTCTGTCGCGGTTCACAATCATTACAAGCGTCTTTTCCAGACGAACGGAAATGAAATGGCGAAGGCGTTCGAAGACGTCGAGATTGAAAAGAGCAATGTGCTCCTGATCGGTCCGACCGGTTCCGGAAAGACCTTGATTGCCAAGACCCTGGCGCGTCTTCTGGATGTCCCGTTCTGCATTACCGACGCAACCACACTGACGGAAGCCGGTTATGTCGGCGAGGATGTGGAGAACATCATTCTGCGTCTTCTCCAGGCGGCGGACAACAATGTGGAACGTGCCCAGATCGGCATTATCTATGTGGATGAAATCGACAAGATCGCCAAGAAAGGCGAAAATGTGTCGATTACGCGCGATGTTTCCGGGGAGGGGGTTCAGCAGGCGCTTTTGAAAATTCTCGAAGGCACCGTTGCGAACATTCCCCCGAAAGGCGGGCGCAAGCATCCTCAGCAGGAATATATTCCGGTCAATACCACAAACATCCTGTTCATCTGCGGCGGTGCGTTTGTCGGTCTTGACAAGATGGTTCAGCGGCGTATCGGCCGCCATGTGCTCGGCTTTGCCGCCGACCGCAGGGAGATTGAGGAAAACCGTCAGCTGGAGTCCAGTCAGGTGTTGAAAGCCGTCGAACCGGAGGATCTGGTGAAATACGGTCTGATTCCCGAGTTTATCGGCCGTCTCCCGGTCATTACGAGCCTGGAGCTCCTGACGAAAGAGGATCTGGTGAAGATTCTGGTCGAGCCGAAGAATTCCATTACGAGGCAGTATGAAAAACTGCTTGCAATCGAAGGAGTCAAGCTCACCTTTGAGAAAGCCGCTCTGGAAGCACTGGCGCAGAAGGCCTTTGAAAAGGGAACGGGAGCGCGCGGACTGCGGGCGATCATCGAACAGATGATGGTGGATATTATGTTTGAACTGCCTTCCCGGACGGATGTTGCCGAGTGCATCATTACCGCCGACACTGTGGAAAGTGGTGTTCCGGTTCTGAAAAAAGTGAAGGCGAAGAAGTAACCGGATTTATTGCTTTGAATTTTATCCCCGCATGTGAAAACATCCGGGGATTTTTTTTGGTTCAATTCTGTCGAGGTCTGAGATGGAACAGGAAGCGTGGTAATCTGATCTCGGCAAGGGTAAACAGGCAACTGCAAGGGTTTCAAGTTCAGGAACAGCACGTTTTCCGACAACAGCCATGACTTCAGAGGCATGAGCCGGAAACATCGGCGGGGCGGGAAGGCATCCAGAAGGGAGCGGAGACCGTCACACGCGAGCGTAGAGACATTTCAGATAGTGGGATTCTTTGAACAGTGCCGGATGATCCGGCGCTTCAGCGCGGCGGTCGAATTCCTTCAGCGGGCGTCCGGCATTTGCCGCGGTCTGATGCACCACCTCAAATAATTCATCCGCGCCGATCCGGCTTGAGCAGGAGGCAAAAACAAGAATTCCGTTCTTTCTGAGCAGTTTTACCGCTGCGGCGGCGAGGCGCGAATAGGATTTCATCGCCTGTCCGCGCTCCGCGAGGGATTTGGCAAAGGAGGGGGGATCGACGATCACGATCTGAAACCGTTCTCCGGCTTTTTCCAGTTCACTCATGGCATGAAACGCATCGTCTGCGATTCCGCGGTGCCGGCATTTTGCGATATTTGCAATGTCTCCGTTCAAGGCAAAATTGTGAGCGGATGCCGCAATCGCGTGTTTGTTGAAATCAATGTCCGTGACCCTGTGCGCTCCGTTTTTTGCCGCATAGAGCGAGAATCCGCCGGAATAGGAGAACACGTTCAGGACGGAATCGGCTCCTGCCGCCAGCTCCCCGACCTTCGCACGGTTTTCCCGCTGGTCAAGGAAAAAGCCGGTCTTCTGACCGCATTTGACATCCGCTTCAAATTTGAGTCCATTTTCCAGAAAGACGACCTGTCCGTTCCATTCGGGGGCAGCGGAAAACAACATGCCGTCTTCCAGATTGTGACGGATTCCGGCACTCATTGCGGATACTTCACGTGAAAAGCGCAGAGAGAGCCGTTTCAGTTCGGCATACTGCGCAAACAATGCGTCCGTAACATCTCCGAGATGCGGGATAAAGGACGCGGTATAGACTTTCAGGACAAGCACGTCTGCATATTTGTCCGCAACGAGTCCCGGAAAACCGTCCGATTCGCCGTTGATGAGACGGTATGCGTTGGTTTCGGGTCCGAACAGACCGTTTCTGCGCTCGGCGGACCGTTTCACGAGCAGACGGAACAGCTCCGGTCCGATCACCTCTTTCGAGGCTCCGAACGTCAGCAGACGGACACGCACGCCGGAGTGAGGATCGACCAGGCCCGCGGCAGCAATTTTCTTCCTGTCGTAGATGATTGCGACATCTCCCGGTTCCGCTTCCGCGGAGATTTTTTCAATGGAGTCTTCAAAAATCCAGGGATGTTTCCTGCGAACAGTCTGAAGCCCTTTGCCGGAAAGCCGAACCGCTATCCACCTTGAGGTGCCGCCGCGCGGCAGTGTGAAGTCCGTGCTCATCGGGAAAAACGTTTACTGTCTGCCGAGTTCCGCGGAACGTTCCGCCGCTGCAATGACAGCCTTCATCACGATACTCCGGAAAGCTCCTTCATCCAGCGCCGCGACGCCGCGTGCCGTGGTTCCTCCGGGAGAGATGACCGCATCACGCAGAACCGCAGGATGATCTTTGCCGCGTTTCAGCACCATCATGGCGCTTCCGAAGACAGTCTGCGCCGCAAGTTCCATTGCGGCATCGCGCGGAAGTCCCGCATAGACTCCGCCGTCCGCAAGCGCCATGATGAATTCAAATACATATGCGGGCCCGCTTCCGCTGAGTCCTGTGACCGCATCGAGCATGGACTCCGGCATTCTGCGGCAGAGTCCGAATGAGGAGAGAATCTCTTCCGCTTTTTTCAGATCGTCTTCCGTCGCTCCTGGCGCTCCGCAGAAACAGCTCATGCCTTCCCCGACAAGAGCGGGCGTATTCGGCATGACCCGTATGACCCGTTCCAGTCCTCCGGAGAGTTCGGTCAGTTTGCTGATGGAGAGTCCCGCCGCAATGGAGATCAGCAGTTTTCCTCCGAGATAATCGCGCGCCTCGTCAAACGCGGCTTTCGCATACTGGGGTTTGACTGCGAACAGCACGATTCCGGCATCTTTCAGCGCCTCCTTCATTGTTGCAGTGCAGACTGCTCCCGTCAGTTCCGCAAATTTTTCCGCCGCTTCCGGGGAGGGGTCGTATGCGCACAGCTGCGCAGGGGAAATTCCTCTGCCTACAAGTCCAAAGGCGATTGCGCCTGCCATTTTGCCTGCGCCGATAAATGCGATTCTGTCATTCAGCATGTCAAGTCTCCGTTGTTTTTCGGATATGCGGGAATCTTTGCCCGTTTTTCCGTCATGGGGCATAATATATCATAAATATTGATTTTGTTAATGAAAAAAGATGAAAAATCATGTTTTATGCGCTATTTTACCGGGGAAAGAAAGGTTGTATGATGATAAAACGAAATTCTGTCTCTGAAAAAATACTGGAACGCGGCGCGGAATCCCTGAAAGACTGGGAAAGCGGGAATGCGACTCTGGATGACTGCCTGGAACAGCTGCGCAATGAAAACGGGTGCGAGAAATCCGCGGTGGCGTCGCTTCTTTTTGAATACTTCCGCCATAAGGGATTCATTGATTCCCTGATCCGGAAGCACGCGCGCAGGGGGAATGTGAAACCGGAAATGCGCGTGATTGTCGCATGCACACTGACACAGGCATTGTTTCAGACGGGGATCGTACCGCAATCGGCAGTGAATATTGCGGTCGATTACGTGAAGCGGCGCTATGGGCACGGTCCCGGCGCTTTTGTCAATGCGATCATGCGTTCCATTCTTTCTTCGAGAGACGTGAAGAATGTTCCCGCAGTGTCCTTTCCCGAAGCTCTGCGGGAAAAATGGCTGAAACAGTTCGGCAGGGAGACCACGGCGCAGATTCTTTCTTTCTACGCTTCCAATCCGCCGCCAGCCTTCCGGGTGCGCGGGGAGGGGATTCCGGAAAGCACGTTAGCCGAGCTGAAGTGTTCGCGGATTGTTTCCGATGAACTGCCGTCCGTTTTCCGTTTTTACCAGACCGCAGACACCGGTGCGTTTTTCCGGCAGAACTGGCTGGAAAAGGGACTGGTCTATGTGCAGGATCCCGCGACTTCGCTGGCGCTCTCGCTTCTGGAGGGGGAGGTGTCGGGGCGCGTCCTGGACGCCTGCGCGGCGCCCGGCGGAAAAACAATCATGCTGTCGGATCTTGCGGGGGAACGCGACCTGAAGCTGACCGCGGCGGATCGTTCACCCCAGCGTCTGCGGCAGTTGAGCGTGAATCTGAAACGTGCCGGAGTCCGTGCCCGTACCGTGCAGGCTTCGGCACAGGAGAACCCGTTTTCCCGGGAGTCGTTCGATCTGATTCTGGCGGATGTCCCGTGCAGCAACAGCGGCGTAATCCGGCGGCGGCCGGACGCTCCATGGCGGTATCAGGGAAAACGCATTGCGGAACTGACTTTGCTCCAGGCGGACATCCTGAACTCGCTTTCCGGACTGGTGCGTCCCGGCGGGCGTCTGCTTTATTCCACATGCAGCATTGAGCCGGAAGAGAATGCGCAGCAGGTCGAGAATTTTCTTGCGCTTCATCCCGAATTCACCTTGAAGCGGCAGGCGCTTTTTCTGCCGTCGGAAATTCATGACGGCGCTTTCGGGGCTCTGCTTGTGAAACATACCGGGTGATTGAAGATTCCGGAATTTTTGTCCCGGTCTGTTGCAACCGCGTGATCTGACTGTATATTATAACGGTTCGGCTTGGATGCGCGCCGTGCTTTTCAGAGTTTTGTCACAGGATATGATATTTTGGGAGTGATACTGGTTTTTATCTATGGAACGTGCCTTGGAACATTTTATCGGCTATCTCTCCCTTGAACGCGGCCTCGTCAAAAATTCAGTGCTCGCATACCGGTCCGATCTTTCCGATTTCATTGCATATCTGAAAGCGCATTCCGTCGATTCCTATATGGCGGTGACGCGCGACGACATCATTGACTACCTTGCCGACTGCAAAGAGCGCGGGATGGAGGTTACGACGCTTGCCAGGCGTCTTGTCGCGATCAAGGTCTTTTTCCGCTATCTGTTTCAGGAACGCATTGTCGGCGCCGATATTACGGACGTCATGGATTCCCCGAAGCTGTGGCGCATCCTGCCTGAATTTATGTCGACTGCCGAGGTTGACGCCTTTCTGAATGCCTTTTCCGCCAATTCCAAAGACCCGCTGACACTGCGCAACCGCTGCATTCTGGAAATGATGTATGCCTGCGGACTGCGTGTTTCCGAAACTGCCGGGCTGAAGCTGGGCTCTCTGAACTTCGATGAAGATATTGTAAGGGTTTTCGGCAAAGGCTCCAAGGAACGGATTGTGCCGATGGGACGGACTGCGGTCGGTATCCTGAAACGTTATCTGGAGAAATCGCGTCCCGAGCTGATCTCTTCTCCCGAGGAACCGATGCTGTTTGTCTCGAACCGCGGCAAACCCCTGAACCGGGAGCGGATCTGGGCTGTCGTGAAGGACGCCGCAAAAATTGCCGGCATCAAAAAAAACATCCATCCGCATACGCTGCGGCATTCCTTTGCAAGCCATCTGCTGGAAAACGGCGCGGATTTGAGAATCATTCAGGAGATGCTGGGGCACGCGGACATCAGCACGACACAAATTTATACTCATGTGGATCAGCAGCGGCTCCTGTCCGTTTATAAGAAGTTCCATCCGCGGGCGTAGCTGGAATAACAGTGGAGGACTCGGCTGTGAAAATGAAACGTGGAAAAATTCTGTTCGCACTGCTCCTGGGGAGTGTTCTGATTGCGGTTGCCCTCTTTCTCTTTGCCGGACATGGCAGGGTGGAGCGGGAGACGAGACGCTTTCCCGTCATGGGAACCGTGGCGAGCCTGGATCTTTATGACAACTCCCGCGACATGCTGAACCGGGCGGCGGATGACGCCCAGAACGAAATCCGCAGACTTGAGGCGATGTGCAATGTCCGCGATGAGAACAGTGAGCTTTCCCGTCTGAATGCAACCGCGTTCCAAAAGCCTTTCCGCTGTTCCGACGACCTTTGGGAAATTCTGCTGGCAGCCAGAAAATATTATGAGCTTTCGGAGGGCTCCTTTGATATTACGGTCAAACCCCTGATGAAGCTGTGGGGATTTTACAGCAGGCGCAGTTCGGTGCCGGAACAGAAGGAAATTGACGAGGCGATGAAACTGGTCGGTCTGAACAAAGTCATTTTTGACGACCGAAACAAGACGGTTCGTTTCACCGTGGACGGGATCGGGCTGGATCTCGGCGGCATAGCCAAGGGATATGCGCTGGACAAGGCGCGGAGGAAAGTGCTGAGACGCGGGGTCGATATTGGCATTCTGGACCTCGGCGGCAATCTGTTCTGCCTTCCGGAGCCGATCCCGGAGGTCGGGCGTGACCATTATCGTGTCGGGATCAGAAATCCGCTTGACAAAGACCGGATCATGACCGTGGTGCCGATGCTGGATTCCGTGATTGCCACGAGCGGCGACTATGAGCGCTACGTCGTCATCGACGGAAAACATTACACCCATATCATTGATGCGAAAACCGGTTATCCCGTTCAGAATATGCTGTCTGTTTCCGTGATTGCCTCAAAAGGGATTGATTCGGATGCGCTGTCCACCTCCGTTTTTCTGAAGGGCGCCCCTCTTGCGGAAAAAATCTGCGGGGAGAATCCCGGGATTCAGATTCTGATCGTCCGCAGGGATCCCGTGGAGCGGACGAAGATTCTGGTCGAGCGTTTCGGGGACATTTGGGACAGAGATTTGAAAGTGGATTCCCCGAAGCAGTCCTTTGCAGAGTAGAGCAGGGCGGTGATTTTCGGCGATGTCATGGAGCCGGATTGAAGCCCGGTGAAATATTTTTTGCAGCGGATTCAGGAGTCAACGGCGGAAAATTCCGTTTGAGAAGAAGAAATCTGCGACAGGGGAAAAAGAATGTGCGCTTTTTTCCTGTCACAAGGCAGCAACCGGTTAACGGAAAGCGATGGAAGGAACGTAAATGAAAGTGAGAACAGCGTTGGTCGGCATCAATGGCTATGCCCAGGTTCATCTGAATCAACTGAAACCGCTTGCGGAATCCGGCGGGATTGAATTGTCCGCCGCCGTGGTTCTGCCCCGGGAGAGAACGCCGGAGAACATGGCGTATTTCGAGTCGGCGGGGTGTGAAGTCTTCGATTCCCTGGATGAAATGTTCGGGCACTGCGCCCGGAAGCCGGAGCTGGTCTGCCTGCCGACAGGGATTTCCTCGCATGAGCCGTTGACGAAATGCTGTCTTGAACATGGTGCGAATGTGCTGGTGGAAAAACCGGCGGCGGGTTCCCTTGAAGCCGTGGACCGTATGCGCAGGGCGGAAGCGGAGTCGGACTGTTTCGTGGCGGTCGGTTTTCAGCACATCCATTCCCGCGAGTTCCGGAAAATTAAAAAGGACCTTCTGTCCGGCAGACTCGGCAGACTGAAAGCCATTGCCGTGATGGGCATCTGGCCGCGTGCCGATGCCTATTATTCCCGCAACAACTGGGCGGGGCGGATCAGAACCGCCTCCGGCGAACAGGTGCTGGACTCTCCGGCGAACAACGCCTTTGCGCATTATTTGAATCTGCCGCTGTTTTTCGCCGGTGAAACTTTCGAGCGTTCAGCGCATCCCGTCTGGATTGAAGGACAGCTTTACCGGGCGAGAAAGAGCATTGAATACTTTGACACTTGCGGCATCCGGCTGAAAACGGCGGGCGGGACTGCTGTCTGCGCTTATTTCAGCCATGCGTCAAACACAGTCCGCAATCCGGTGATCCGCATCCAGTGCGAGGCTGGTTCCGTCCTCATTGACTTCAACACCGGCAGATGGGGAATGTCCGACGGTGCGGGCGCCGTTCTGGACGAGGGGGAGATCTCCGTGCCTCATCCGGATATGTTCCGCGACGTGCTCGCCAAGGTGTCCGACCGTTCCGTCTTTACCTGTACGCTGGACATTGCGCGAGAACACACGTTCTGCATCGAGGAGCTGCACAGACACTGCATTCCGCAGGATGTGCCGGAGCATCTGCTGTCCGTCGAAGCGGAAAACGGGCAGGTCGTGATCCGCGGGCTGGAACATACTTTCGATGAATGTTTTGAATCCGGCGGAAAACTTGTTTTCTGATGTCGTCCTGTGTGAATTGAGAAGGGAGGGAATGCCGTGAACGATTCCGACTGCCGGTTTCTGGCGAAGGAACTTGATTTGCCGGAAAACCGGGTACGCAGAGTCGCCGCTCTGTTTGAGGATGGCGCGACGGTGCCGTTTATTGCACGCTACCGCAAAGAGGCGTCGGGCGGAATGGACGAGGTCGTTTTGCTTCGTCTGCACGAAGCGATGGAAGCGCTTCGCAAAGTGAATGAGCGGCGCGGCAGTATGCTGGAGTCGCTCCGGGAGCGGAATCTGCTTACGGAAGCGCTTGCCGCCAGGCTCAATTCCGCGCATACTCTGACCATGCTTGAGGATCTTTATCTGCCTTACAAGGTCAAACGGAAGACACGTGCCTCCGCCGCGCGGGAGAAAGGGCTGGAACCGCTCGCAAGACTTCTCTATGAACAGCGGGTTTTTCCGATCGACCTGCGATCCGCTGCCGTGAAAATGAGCAGAGAGGAGGCTTTGGCGGGAGCGTCCGACATCATTGCGGAGTGGATCAGCGAAGACCTTGAAATACGCACCCGTCTGCGCGAACTTTTCGCGCGCCGTGCGCTGTTTGTCTCGAAAGCTGTCAAATCCAGGGCGGACGAAGCGGAGGCGCAGGTCTTCCGCGGCTATTTCGACTACTCCGAACCGTTTCCGCGGGTTCCTTCCCATCGTGCGCTGGCTGTCATGCGCGGTGCCGGGAAAGGATTTCTGACGATTCAGCTCCGCCCGCCGAAGGAGGAGGCGCTGCGGATTCTCTGCCGCATGGTGATCCGCAATCCCCGGTTTCCGTATCGGAAATTCCTGGAGCAGACTTCGGAGGATGCCTATGCCCGGCTGATTCTGCCGTCGCTGGAGAACGAATTTCTGAACCGTCTGAAAGCCCGTGCGGATGCGGATGCGATTCAGGTCTTTGCAAAGAACCTGCGCAGTCTGCTGCTGGAGCCGCCGCTGGGTGCCCGGCGCGTCCTCTCTTTCGATCCCGGCTTCCGCACCGGCTGCAAAACAACGGTTCTGGATTCGGACGGCAGTCTTCTGGAGCATCTCGTCATTTTTCCGGAGCGTCCCGATTCCGGCGAAACCGTGAAGAGACTTGCCGAAAAGTATCGGATTGAGGCGGTGGCAGTCGGCAGCGGAACCGCGGGGCGTGAAACCGAAGCGTTTTTGAGGAAGATTCTGCCGCCGGAACTGCCGATTGTCAGCGTCAATGAGAGCGGGGCTTCGATCTATTCCGCGGGCGAAGCGGCACGGCGGGAATTTCCGGACCTGGATTTGACTTTCCGCAGTTCCGTATCCATCGGGCGCCGCCTTCAGGACCCGCTTTCCGAACTGATCAAGATTGATGCAAAGTCCATCGGAGTGGGGCAGTATCAGCATGACGTCGATCAGGGTGCATTGAAGGAGTCTCTGGACAATGTTGTGGCAAGCTGTGTGAATCTGGTCGGCGTCGAGCTCAACAGCGCCGGCATGGAACTCCTTGCCCGTGTATCGGGGCTTACGGAACGTCTCGCGCGGAATATCATTGACTACCGCGCGGAACACGGAATGTTCTCCTCCCGCGCCGAACTTCTGAACGTAAAGGGGCTGGGGCCGAAGGCATACAGGCAATGCGCCGGATTCCTGCGCATCCGGGGGGCGGAAAATCCGCTGGACGCAAGCGGCGTTCATCCCGAACGTTATGAAATCGTGAATGACATGGCGAAAGCGAACGGGTGGACCGTGCAGGAGCTCATGCGCCGGTGTGCCGCCGGATTCCGCCCCGATATGAAGCCGTATTTCACCGAGGACGTCGGACTGCCCACACTGGAGGACATTCTTTCCGAACTTGCCAAGCCGGGGCGTGATCCGCGGGAGGATTTCCAGGTCTTCTCCTTTGCCGAACATGTCCATACGATTGACGATCTGGTGCCGGGCATGAAACTTAACGGGATCGTGACGAATGTGACGAAGTTCGGTGCATTCGTCGACATCGGAGTCCATCAGGACGGTCTGCTTCATGTCAGCCGCATGGCGGACCACCGCATCGCCGATCCCTCCGAGATCGTGTCTGTTCATGATCGCCTTGAAGTCACCGTCATTGAAGTGGACCGCGCACGCCGCCGGATCGCGCTCTCATTGACGGATATGCAAAAAAATCTCCCGAAAGAGAAAAGGGGGATTTGACAAAAAAGTGATTTGCTTTATATTATCCCTCATTATGGACAACAGGATCAGACACATCTTTTTGACTCGCAGGGCAGTCGTCGTTATCAGCCCGTCCGCAGACACCTCCCGGTAATGCGGGCGGGGTTCGTTTTCCGCGTTTTCGCAAAACGCTTTCCGGGACTTCCCGTTCAGAATTCCGCAGACGGGAGAAATTGGTTTCCAGCATTTGATTCGGGCAATGAAAAAGAAAGTGAACTGAAGTTATGAAAAACAATATGATACCGGAAAAATCCCTGCTCAACGGAGCACAGATTGCAATCAGGACTCTGGAACGCCTCGGAGTCAAGACCTGTTTCGCCTATCCCGGCGGTTCCGCAGTCGATTTTCACCAGGCGCTCGCGGATTCCGGCATTCAGGTGGTTCTGCCGCGCCACGAACAGGGCGGCGCATTCGCCGCAAACGGTTACGCCAGGGCGACCGGTCAGGTCGGAGTCTGCATGGCGACCAGCGGTCCCGGAGCAACCAACCTGCTGACGGGAATTGCGGACGCCTATATGGATTCCATTCCGGTTGTGGTTATTACCGGACAGGTCGAAACATGGTACATCGGGAAGAATGCGTTTCAGGAGACCGATATTATCGGCATGACGCGCCCGATTGTCAAACACAGTTATCTTGTGCTGGACCCTGCCGAGATCAGTTCCACCATCGTCAACGCATTTGAACTGGCGCGCAGCGGCAGACCCGGTCCCGTCTGGATTGACATTCCGAAGAATATTCAGAAAATGACGCTGGAATTTCAGTTCGACCCGGTTCCGACTCTGCACAGGAGACCGCTTCACCGGTGTGCCGCGTTTGCGGAGCTGGAACAGATCAGACATGCGCTGGCAAAATCGCAGCGCCCCTGCATCTATGCCGGCGGCGGAATCATTTCCGGCGGCGCCTCCGGGGAACTGCTCCGTTTTGCCGAGGCATACAACATCCCCGTGGCGACCTCTCTAATGGGGATCGGCGCATTTCCGGAAACGCATCCGCTCTCTCTGAAATATCTCGGCATGCACGGCACCTATTATGCCAACTATGCAGCGGATCAGTGTGATCTTCTGCTTGCGCTCGGAGCGCGTTTCGCGGATCGTTCCACCGGCAATGCGAAGGAATTTGCACGCGACGCTTTCATCGTCCATATCGACGTCGATGAGTCGGAGATCAATAAGAATGTCCATGCCGACATCGGAATTGCCGCCGATGTCCGGGAGGTTCTGCATGAACTGAACAAAGAACCGCTTTTCCTCCCGAGACAGGAATGGATGGAGACGATCCGGCGATGGAAGACCGAACATCCTCTGGCATATCACCCTGTGCCGGACAAGCTGAAGCCGCAGCAGGTCATTGAGACTCTTTACCGTATGACGGACGGCAATGCCGTCATTGTTCCCGGCGTGGGACAGCATCAGATGTGGGCAGCGCAGTTCTATCAGTACACCCGTCCGCGCCAGCTGCTCACATCCGGCGGACTCGGAACCATGGGGTTCGGGCTGCCTGCCGCGATGGGCGCCAAGCTGGCTCTGCCGGATGAACTGGTCATCAATATTGACGGCGACGGCTCTTTTCAGATGAATATTCAGGAACTCGGCACGATTGCCGCGGAGGAGATCGGCGTGAAAATGATTATCCTGAACAATCAGCATCTCGGCATGGTGGCGCAGATCGAGGACCTGTTCTACCGGGGAAAGCGGGGCAACACGGATCTGCGCACGAAAGAGGATAAACCGTTCCCGCACTTCGTCGGCATCGCAAACTCATACGAGATTCCGGCGCGCGATGTGTTTTCCGCGGACGAGCTCGAAGATGCGATCCGTGAAATGCTGGAGACGCCCGGTCCGTTCCTCCTGGACTGCCATACGGTTTATCAGGATCACGTGCTGCCGATGATTCCCGGCGGAAAATCCTGCAGGGACATGATTACGGAGTGATTTTCCCCGCACGGGAGAAAATTGAATTTTGAATGTTGTCTTTCAGTGGATTGCGGTTTGCAACATATTGTACCGCAATCCATTGTGTTTTATATGTATGTAAAAATATAAGTATTTGTGACATATTCGCAAAAAAGAAGAACTTATTTCCTTTCCTAATTGACATTTCCGCGAATTTTTCTATAGTTACAGCAAAACAGGAAAAAGCAGATGGAACGGAAGAAGGAAGATTCGGTGTTTACTCCGCGGTACAGAAAACTGCGGGAGGAAATTCTTGCGCGTATCCTGGCTTCTGAATATGATGAAACCAGGTGCCTGCCGAAAGAAAGTGAGCTGTGCAGGGAATTCCGGGTAAGCAGGTCTACCGTTGCAAAAGCTCTTGATGTGCTTGTGAAGCAGGGACTTGTAAAACGCATCCGGCGCAGGGGAACCGTAATCGTGCGTCAGAAGGCGGAACTTCTGCGGCGGAAGAGGAGTGCCGGAGAGATCGGCGTGGTGTTCCCGTTGACCAATTATTGGCAGGCGGCGCTGAATGCCATGTTCGACGAAGCCGGAAAGCAGGGAGTTTCCCTGACAATCTATCCGTATGACTGGCTGTCCCTGCAGTCGGAGACGGAAGCGGTGGAAAAGGCATTGAAAAATTCCTCCGGGCTGATTCTCTATCCGGGCGGCAGACGGGACGATTTGCCTTTGATTGAAAGGCTGGATGCGGAAAAGACTCCCCTTGTGCTCTTTGATCTTTATTTTGATTCATCGCCTGTCTGCTGCGTCGTGGAGGACAATTTCTATGGCGGCTATAAAGCGACTGAAGCCTTGATTCTTTCCGGACGCAGACGGATCGGGCTGATTACGCCGCAATTCGGGGAGAGTTCCGGGGCGGAGCGATATGCGGGGTATCGGGCGGCGCTTCGGCGGCACGGACTTCCGGACGAAGAGTCCCTGTTTCTGGATCTTCAGGGAAAGTTCGATACGGAAATGCTCAGGTTTTATTTTGAGAAACAGAAACCGGATGCCGTTTTCGTGCTGTCGCACATGACGGCGTTGCAGGTACGCCATTTCCTGATACAGAGCGGAGTGCGTGTTCCGGCGGATGTGCAGTTTGCCAAGTTTGATGCTTTTCAGGGAGAAGAATTTACAAAAAGAGATATTACTACTGTTGTGCAGCCGGAAGAGGAAATGGGGCGTCAGTCGGTGCGTTTGCTCAAGGAACGCATATCCGAACCGGAAGCGCCGAAAAGAAAGATTTTTATTGTGCCGGAGATTTGTATTCATTAAATACATCAACAGGAGATGCAGATGAATTTTTTTAATGGGTTGAATATGTCGCTTGGGACTCTCTCCCGGTTGTCCGATGCGGAGACCAGGTCGATTTCCGCAGAAAACCGGAGCGGAGCCAAAGGCGCGGGAGGGCAGGCGCCAGCCGCTCCGGATTCTCCGTCGCGGGATCTCGGAACAGGCTGGAAATGTCATGCCTATGACCGGATAAAACCGGGAGAGGTGTTTACCGTGGCGGATATAGACGGCAGCGGAGCGCTTCAAAGCATGTGGATGACCGGCGATGTGGGACGTCACCTGATTCTGCGGATTTACTGGGATGACAGAGAACAGCCCGCCGTGG
Source organism: uncultured Lentisphaeria bacterium (assembly GCA_949282305.1). Classification (GTDB taxonomy): domain Bacteria; phylum Verrucomicrobiota; class Lentisphaeria; order Victivallales; family UBA1829; genus UBA11452. The sequence goes on from CASDPB010000084.1 coordinate 49,335, forward strand.
AATGCCCTGTCTGCGACTTTTTCGGCGTGCCGTGGCATAAGCCGGGCGATCCGCTGACGCCCCAATATTTTCCCATGCTGAACTCCCTGCCGGTTGCAGTAAATCCGAAAAACGGACTGAACTGTTTCTGGGAAATGCCGTTCCGGCATCATTGCCGGATTACGATTGAGAACCGCCACGCGGCAATGACGGCGGCATTGTTTTATCAGGTCAATTACACACTGACCGAGGTTCCCGGGGATGCCGCATATTTTCATGCGCAGTTCCGCCGGGTGAACCCGCTGCCGTATCAGGATGTCTATACCATTCTGGACGGAGTGAGAGGGCAGGGGCATTACGTCGGAACCGTCCTGGGGTGCGGAATCAATAACAACGGCTGGTGGGGAGAAGGGGAAATCAAGTTTTATCTGGATGGAGATGAGGAATATCCGACGATCTGCGGAACCGGGACCGAGGACTACTTCGGCGGCTCCTACAACTGGGATGTCGGAGGCTACCAGATTTATTCCACGCCGTTTATGGGGCATCATCAGGTGATTCGCCCGGACGGTCTTTACCAGTCACAGCAGAGACATGCCATGTATCGCTGGCATGTGATGGACCCGATTCGATTCAAGCGGGACATACGGGTTACGATTCAGGCTTTGGGCTGGCGTGACGGCGGGCGTTTCCTGCCGGAACAGCCGGATATTTGCTCCGTGGCATTCTGGTATCAGCGGGAACCGGCGGCGGCTTTCCCGGTTCTGCCGGATGTGGATGCTTTGGAAATTATTTAATTTCCGGGAACACCGGATCAATTTCAACGAGGAAAGGACAGATTATGAAACGTTGTTTGAGAACAGTAAGGGAAATAGAGGGAAATAGAGGGAAATTCACCTTGATCGAGCTCCTCATCGTGATAGCGATCATCGCGATTCTGGCGGCGATGCTTTTTCCGGCGCTGAACAAGGCGCGCGAGAAAGCACGCGGGATTGCCTGTGTCAACCAGCTGAAACAGATCGGGCTGGCGCATGTTCAGTATTATAACGATTACAAGGGATGGGGAATTATGGCGAGCACCTGGATTTATCCGGTGGATCAGTATCCGGAGGGATGGTATACGCATATCATCGCTCTTTCCGTGATGAAGTATCTGCCGCCGTGGAAGACCGGAGGCGCCTATATCGGTTACTGCCCCGGGCTGAAACCGGAAAACAATACGGATACAACTACCATTTACGGTATGCGCAACGGAGACCAGGGTAACATTCCCTCCGGGGAACAGCTCGCATATCGGCTTGACCGCAACCGGATCATTTCCAATGGCAATGTCACGTATAACATGGGACCGAGCAAATTCTTCTATATGGCAGATACCATTACGGCTTCCCTGGACAAGCCGCATTATTATGCCTATCTGTTTGGCAATCCTTCCTTTGAACGTACTGCGGGGATTCACTCCGGGCGTGCCAATGTCCTTTTTGGAGACATGCATGTTTCTGCCGTGAGCCATAGTGATTTCTGTCAGTTGGAAAAAGCCGATGGGAGTAAATTCAGCGCAGTGGATTTCCAGATATTGAGATAGTAAAACGCACGGAAGGAGAAGCTGCCGCTGTTTTCGGCGGCATGGCGGGAATGAATATTCCAGGGTCAGGAAAATCTTTGTCATTGAAACGCCCCCTTTGGCGGGGCCCAGGAGATGTATGAAAAAATATTTTTTGCTGCTGGCTGTCATTGCCGGCATGATGGACGGGCGGGCGCAGTCCCTGCTGAACGATCGTTGGAATAAAGCCGCATTTATCGGCAGTGTCCCCGAGGCGCTGGAGGTGAAGACGGCTCCGCGGGCTTTGAGTATGCTTGTCAAGTCGGATGTTCCGAAAGGGGCGCCGCAGAAGAGGATTTATTCTCTTTGGCAGGAGCTTCCCCCGTGCGATATGAACGGGGTTCTCCTGCTGAAGTTCGAGGCGCGGCAGACGGCGTCGCAGCAGTTTTACCTGATTTGTGTTGCTGGGGCAAGCCCGGGAAATTGTCCGCCCAACACCCACAGCGTGATTTATCCAACGGACATCTGGAAGGAATTCGAGGTGCAGATGCCGCTTGCCGGACTCAAGGACAAGAGTGTCATTGAGTTCATTTGGGAAGGCGTTATGAAAAAAGGCGACAAAATTGAGATACGCAACATCCGGCTGGTGGAGGATGAGTCCAAGTCATCCGCCCGGTTCAGCATCCGGAGACCGGTCAATCTCGTTCTGGATCCTGCAAATCCCGTTCAGAAATTCAGCGGCACGATTTATCCGCTCCGTTCCCAGGTCGGCGGTTCCTACGTCATGAAGATCGCGGATGCTTCCGATGCGGAAAAAACGCTTATGGAAGTTCCGGGAAAACTGAGTGCGTCCGCGGTGCCGTGGAGCATTGACGCTTCCGGCCTTCCGGAGGGAAAATACCTTTTGAGTCTTGAAATCGTGAGCCCGGAGGGGAAAAAGGTCGGACCTCTCACCCGGAATGTCTGGAAGAGCGCTCTGTCGGACGCCGTTTTCAAGGTAAGGAACAATACCGTTTATAAAAACGGGAAGCCGTTTATTCCGATCGGAATCTATCATGCGGGGATGTGGAATATCGACCGTGCGAATGAAATCAGCCGCAAAGTCGGTTCCAGAACCGTGACATACGATGAGGCGTATGCGGATATTGCCGCCCACGGCTTCAACGCGGTTCATACCGCGACCAAACCGGATTCCTCCGATATCAACCCCGTGGCGGAAGCTCTGGACAGACATGGTCTGATGCTGATTCCGGAGATAAGGGAAGGGCGCAACTTCACCATTCCGCGCAATCTGATGGGCTGGTACGGCGCGGACGAGGCGTCCAGCGGGCTTGCCCAGCAGCAGGGGCGGAAGATTTATGCGGACGTCAAGAATTTCAAGACGAATTATCCGGTGTATGCCGCCAACTACATTAAGACGATTACCTCCGATATTCTGAAGAACGGCTGCATGTTCGACGTTCTGCTGTTCGATCACTATGTCATACGGTCCGCCAAAACCGATTTTACGGAACTCGGGCAGGAAATGCAGAGCTTGAAAAAAGATATTGCCAATGTGCCGGAACTGGTCTTCGGATATGTCCCGCAGGCGTTTGTCTACAACGGGCCGGAACCGACGCCGGCGCAGCTGCGGCTTCAGATCTATCTGGCGATTATCAACAATGTCCGCGCCTTTGTATATTACAGCTATAACGAGGATTACGACCATCGCACAGACTTCACCGCACGCAAAAGCGAATTCCCGGAGCTGCCGGACGGCATGACAAAAAATCCGAAACGGAAAAACTGGTGGATTGTGGACAGCATCCTCTGGGACGAGGTCGGAAAACTCAACAGGGAGATTCGCGCCTTGAGCGATTTCATCCTTCATGACGGGACGCCGCTCGAAGTCACCTGTTCTGCGCAAGGCGTCCAGTTTGCCGCCAGGGAGGTGCTGGGCAGAAGATATTTGATCGCGGTCAATCTCAAGCCGGAACCCGTGGATGCCCTGTTCCGCTTCCCCACCGCAATGAGATTCAAGGAGATGTTCGGCGCAGGAAAGCTGGATGTGAAACGCGGCGGCAATGTATTGCAGTTCGCCCCGTATGAAGCTAAAGTTTTTATCGGAGAGTGAATGATGAGAAATACGGATTTCATGAGCGGAAGATGGGGAGTCTTCATGCACTTCCTGACGGACCTGACCTGCGGGGAGGACGAGTCGCCTGCAAACTGGAATGCCCGGGTGAACGCTTTCGACACCGTGAAGCTGGCGCGCCAGCTTCATGAACTTCAGGCGGGATGGCTGATGCTGACCATCGGGCAGAACAGCGGATATTATTGTTCTCCGAACCGGACTCTCGACGAACTGACCGGCAGGACGGAAGAGTCGCACTGTTCCCGCCGGGATCTGATTCTTGAGGCTGCGGAGGCTCTGGCGGAATATCGGATTCCCCTGTTTGTCTACCTGCCGGGGGGAGCTCCGTTCCGGGACCGGCAGGCATGTGAGGCTCTGGAATGGAGCGAACAGGGGAACAAGGATCCGCGCCAGATCAATTTTCAGCGGAAATGGGAACGTGTCATCCGGGAGTGGTCTCTGCGCTGGGGAAAATCCGTCGCCGGCTGGTGGATCGACGGCTGTTACTTCCACACGTGCCGTGAAATGTATGATTTCCCCGATGAACCGAATTTCCGGAGTTTCGCCGGAGCGATGCGCGCCGGAAACCCTGATTCGCTGGTCTGCTGGAATCCCGGGGTGGCGGATCCCGAACTTTACACGGTATCTCCCGAGGAGGATTACACCGCCGGGGAATGCAAAGATCCCCGGCAGGTCTTGACCGCCGGCCGTTATGAAAAACAGGCGTTGAGCCATGTGCTTTCCTATGTGGGGGAATGGTGGGGATGGCGCAATCCTCGTTTTACGGAACAGACTCTGGCTGACGCCACTCACCAAATCGTCAAAAACGGCGGAGCGGTCACATGGGATGTTCCCTATGAAGCGGATGGAACGATTCCGGAAGAATTCGCGGAATTGCTCCGCCCGCTGCCGGAGCATCTGAAAGCGCGCCGGAAGGAATCGCCCGTGACCGGAAATCTGCGCTTCCACTGGTCTGCTCTGATTCAGCCGCAGGGGGAATATCCGACGCGGGAACATCCCGGAAAACTTGTCTTCGCCGCGGAAAATACCAGCCCGGAGGAGTTAAGCGGCGTCATCGGCATTTCGAGTCCGGATATGGAGGTTGTCCCGCGGTCGCTTGCATACCGGCTCCGTCCCGGGGAAAAGCTCCCGATTCAGCTGGAGCTGAAATCTGCGGACAGTCAGTTGCGGTGCGGAACCTTGCACATTGACATGGGGGACGCCCGCAGAACCTTTCAGATTCCGGTCCGCAGTTGTATTCTGTGCGGCAGGGAACCGCAGGAATTTGTCTTTCCCGGCGGCTGCGGCTCGCTGCGGATGAAATATCTGGACGGCAGGTTGTCTGTCACTGCCAGAGCGAAAGACGATGCCCGTATCCGGGATGACAGGATTTACTGGGAAGGAAGCTGCCTGGAACTTTTTCTGGCTTTGCCGGGTGAGGAAAATCCGAGACAGTATTTTGCGTTTTACGGGAGAAGGGGAGCGCTTTACTTCCTGCGCCGTCCGGAAGGAATTGTGCCAGTCGCGGATACGGAATTCGACTACAGGGATACGGAGGAGGGAGTCGTTTTCGATCTGTCGCTTCCTCTGGAAAAAGATGCCCTGATTCAAGTTGCGCTGCACGTTTCGATCCATGGAAAATTCGGATACTACCGGCTGTTCGGAGATGTGAACGACTTTTCAACGGCATCGTATGCGAATCTGCGGATCGGCAGTCCGGAGAAGTGACCTTCTGCCGCCTGCGCTGCGGCTGGAACGGCTTTTTATGGAGGAAAGGGCGTTTCCCGTGTTGCAATTCCGATCGACAGGACTTATATTATTCCTGTTATGTAAAATTCAAGGGACTGAACCCCAGATTTCACGTTTTTTTTGTTTTTTCACGTTTTCTAAACTCATTTTTGTCTTTTGAAGACAAAAATCCACCCTCTGCAATTTCTTGCAGTCCTTTCTATGTAAA
>CASDPB010000085.1 GCA_949282305.1 uncultured Lentisphaeria bacterium
CACATAATAACGATTATGCGACACGATGAGAAAATATAGCTCTCTTTTCAAGTTATTCAAATTTAATACTCAACCCCGTGTGTTGTCCTTCAAGTCCTTCTTGTTATTTGTGTCCTTTCAGCCCGCGCTATCTCGCAATCTTTTTCAGTGAGCTGTGGTGGAAATGGCTGTAACCTTTCTCCTTATTACTTCGCCATCTCGCAACCTCGCCATCTCGCAACCTCGCCATCTCGCAACCTCGTCATCTCGCCATCTCGCCATCTCGCAATCTTTCTCATTTCTCATTTCTCATTTCTCATTTCTCATTCAACTCTGAACTATTTCCGCTGTTTTCCGGATTTTTTTGAAATTTTTCGGATGCGCTCCCTTGTTTTCCGGATTTCCTGACTTATAGTGCGGAAAGATTAAGTTTGACGTTAAACTGAAATTGGATGACCTATGAGAAGCACGATCAACGACGTGGCAAAAATGGCGGGTGTTTCCAGCATGTCCGTTTCGCTGGCTTTCAAGGGAAGCACGAAAATCAGCAGGGCAACAAGGGAACGTATCTTCGAAATTGCGGAACGGCTGAACTATGTTCCGAATCAGGCGGCGCGGCAGCTCCGCACCGGAAAGACGGACATCGTCGGTTTCATCGTGACCGATCTTGCCAACCCCTTCCACTCCATGATGATGAAACAGGCGGAAAATGCGTTTCACGAAATGGGTCTGACTCTTTTCACCGGCGGCAGCAACTGGCAGGCGGAGAGGGAGACCGCATTTGCGGAACGTCTGATCCGGATGCAGGCGAGGGGCGTCCTGATCTGTCCGTGCGAGAAGAATTTCGCCGCATTTGAACTGCTGGACAAGGCGGGAATCCCGTATGTGGCCCTGGACAGTGTGCCGGATTCCTATGCCGGGCCGTATGTCGTCAATGATCTGGAACAGTGCGGCAGGCTGGTGGCGGAACATTTCCATCAGATCGGCTCCAGGAAGCCCGCTTATGTGGACGCGGCGCCGGACATGCTCTATTTCAGTGCGTTTCAGAGAACGCGCAAGGCGTTTTTCCGCGGTCTGGAGGATTTCCGGTTGACCGTGGGGAACCGTTACGTTTCCGCTGGAATGACTCTGGAAGCCGGCGCGGAGGCTTTCCGGCGCATGGCTGTGCGCGGATTTGAGCCGGATGCGGTGTTCTGCGTCAATGATCTCTGCGCCCTGGGATTCATGGACGAGGCGGGGCGGCATGGACTGCGCGCCGGGCGTGACTTTGCGCTTGCAGGAATCGACGATATGGAAATTTCCGCACTTTCGGCGCTTTCGCTGACCTCGGTCCGGCAGCCCTACCGGGACATCGCGCAGAAATCCGTCCAGCTGCTCTGCTCCCTGATGGACGGAAAAACACCGGAGAAGAGCCGTCTGATGCTGCCGCAGGAATTGTGCGTGCGGGAGACGACACGGGGGTGCGCCCGGAGAAATGAAACGGCGCATTCCTTATATTAATATAACGAACGAAAGAGAGGGAAGAATGGAAGGAAGAATTCTGACGAAGCAGGAGTTTGCGGGAAGAATCGCAAGAGCGCAGGCGGAAATCGGGAAGACGGATCTTGACGCCGTGTTGGTGTTTTCCACGGAGTCGGAACCGGCGGGCGTCCGTTATTTTTCGGATTACTGGCCGAGTTTTGAAACTGCGGGGGTGCTGATTCCGAGGGAAGGGAGCCCCGCGCTGATTATCGGTCCGGAGAGTCTGACCTATGCGTCCGCGCGGACGCGGATCGAGCGTGTAATCCAGACCATGGATTTCCGGGAGTCCTCGCAGCCGGATTATCCCGGCTCCAGGCATCCCGGCTGGAAGACGATTCTCGGTGAGTTCGGCGTCGGAAAGCTGGGGATTGCCGGCTGGCACATGTTCCCGTACACGATCATGATGAATATTGCGGACGCTCTGGGCGGCATGAAGAATATCGTCAACGCGGATGCGGTTCTGCGTCCGGTGTATATGAAAAAGAGCCCGCTGGAATTGGAATGTCTGCGCAGATCCGCAAAGATTTCCGAGCTCGGATTCAAGGCGGTTCTGGAAAATATCAGACCCGGCATGACCGAGGCGGAGCTCTGCGGCATCGCGACCGCCGCGATGCTTGCGAACGGTGCGGAAGCGACCGGTTATCCCGTGTGGTGCTGTTCGGGACCGAATTCGGATCAGGCGATCAGCCGTCCGACTCTGCGCAAGGTGCAGTGCGGCGAGATCATCCATTTCAGCATCGGGGCGAAAGTCGAGGGATACAGCACCAGCCTCGGGCGTCCTGTCGTTCTCGGACACTGCCCCGACGAGATCCGCCGTTTTCTCCAGGTCGGGCTGGACGCCCTGAACATGACGTTCGATGAGATGCGGGCGGGCAGGGCGGCGTCCGATGTGGCGGAGAAGGTTCACGGCTATATCCGCGGACAGGGATACGGCGACGCGATTCTCTATGGTCCTGCGCATGGGTGCGGGCAGATGGAATGCGAGTATCCGTTCCTCGAAACCTCCTCCGCTTATACGCTTGAGGAGAACATGACCTTCATGGCGGACATGTTCCTGCACCGGGAAGGCATGGGCTTCCGCTGGGAGGACGGGCTCATCGTAAGAAAAGACGCTCCGGCGGAACAGCTTTCCAGTCTCGGGCGTGAACTCAACATTCTGAAAGTGTGAACGAAATGATTATTGACATTCATGGACATCTCGGGAACATCAACATTGCGCCATTCTGGCAGGCGGACGCCGCGAAGCTGGAGGAATACTGCGAAAAGTCCGGCGTGGACACACTCTGCGTTTCCTCGTCGCGGTCGCTGATGTATGACATCCGCGAGGGGAACGCGGAACTGGACGCGGCGCTCCGGGCGACGGAGAAGCTGCTCGGCTACGTGGTGGTCAGCCCGACTTTCTCCGAATCGCTCGGGGATCTGGAACTGCTGAAAAGCAATCCGAAGTTCCGCGGCGTGAAGATTCATCCGGATTATCACGGATTCGTGCTTTCGGCTCCGTCGAACCGGCGCTGGGTCGAGACGGTCGCCGACATGGTGCCGATGATGATCTTTCATGTTTCGTGCATGCCAGGCACCGGTTTTTCACCCGCGGTGACGGTTGCCGAAATCGCGAAGAACCATCCGCAGACGAAGTTCGTGCTTGCCCACATGGCGGGCATCTACCAGAACGGCAATTACCCGTATTTTCCGAACATGGATTCGCTGGAGGCGGTCATGCAGATGAACCTGCCGAATGTCTACATCGACACGGCGCATTATCTGATGTACGTCTATCCGGGAGTGATGGAGAAGATGTATGCGATCGCCGGAGCCGATCACATCGTGTTCGGAACCGACGCCCCGCTTCAGGGTCCGATGCAGATGCGTTTTGCAGTCGAAACCATCCGGGCGCTGGATATTCCCGACGGAGACAAGGAGAAGATCCTGTACCGGAACGCGCGGAAAGTGCTCGGTCTGTGACACCGGCTGAGGGCGATCCTGTCGCCTTGAATTGCGGCGGATTGTCAATGCGGATGAGGCAGCGCGGAAACTTCTGACCGGGTGGCGTCCGGCGGAGTGAACGGAACCCGGCGGGGACTGCCTTCCGGGGCTTTCTTTCCGCGCTTATTTGATTTCGGTGTCCAGCGTGATGATCTGGTGATCCCAGGTGATTTTGTAAGGCTTTCCGGCTTTGCAGCCGCAGCTTTCGCCGATGTGGAGTTCCGGTTTGATGAGTTCGGGAACGGTATGGAATGTCATGTCCCCGGACTCTATCTTTTCAAACAGAAGGTCGATGCAGCGCTCCGCAATCCGGCTGGACGGAAACACGATGGTCGTCAGGGGACTTGGGGTCACTTCGACGAACGCGGAACCGTCGAATCCGATCAGCGCGGCGTCTTCCGGCACCTTGTATCCGGCGGAGATCAGATGGCGCATCAGGCGCGCCGCAAGCAGGTCGTTGGTGACGGTCCACGCATGAACCTCCTCCTCTTCGATCAATGCCGCGAGCTCCTCGGAGAACTTCGGATTTTCCGTGACTTCAAGTTTATAGGCGGGAGCGGTTCCGATCGCCGCCATATAGCCTTCCCATTGCAGAGGCACCACCGACAGTTTCGGGCAGACGAAGCCGATTTTCCGGTGGCCGTGTTTGCGGAAATGCGTGACGGCGAGCTCGAAAGCATACTTGAGATCGACGCGCAGTTCATACTGTTTCGGGTAGGGCGACATGCTGACGATCGGCACTTTGGCGTTGAGCTTCTTCACATCGTTGAGCGCGTAGGCGATGATGATGCCGTCTACGCCGAAAGACTCGAAGTCCATAATTGCCTCCAGCTCCTGTTTCGCATCAAGCGGCATGACCAGCGAGGAGTGATAGCCGCGCTCTCCGAGAAGGAACGTGATTTTACTTGTCAGGTCGCTGTAAATTCCGGACATGAAGGGACTTGTGATGATTCCGATCCGCCTGGTCTTCTTCTTGGCGAGCATCAGCGCGACAGGATTCGGACGATAGCGCAGGTCGTGTGCGATGGCGAGGATCTTTTCGCGTTTTTCAACGGAAACTTTGTTGTAATGACCGTTCAGAACCGCGGAAACGGCGGAGCGGGATACTCCGGCCAGTTTGGCAATATCTTTGGATGTGATGGACATGTCTTCTGCTCCTGTGTCTCCGCGGTTCCGGTGAATTATTTCACCAGCTTGCTTCTGAGTTCATGCAGATAGGTCATCGCGGATCTGATATCTGCATCCTGCTCCGGTCCCGGCGGAATTTCCCGTTCGATGATGAGCGGGCCGCGGAACCCTAGCCCGTAAAGTTTTTCCATGACTTCACCGAATTTTGCGTCGCCTTTGCCGAGCGGCGTCTCCCTGCCCATTGCCGCCCCGTCGACCGGACGGCGCCCGTCCTTGCAGTGAACGCCGAGGACGTATCTGCCGAGAGTCTCCACAAACTCCAGCGGTTCTGTTTTGTCGTAAAGCAGAAGATTCGCCGGATCAAGGTTGATCCCGACGTTGTCCATTCCGAGCATGTCAATGCACTTTCTGATTTCCCGATCCGTTTCCGGGCCGGTTTCAAAAAGGAAATACTGACCGTTTTCCTTTGCCAGCTTGCAGAATTCGCGCAGATCGTCGATGAAGTGCTCGAACTCCGCCGGGTCCTCCGGCAGGAAACCGACATGGCAGACCAGATGGCGGATGCCGAAGTTCTTCATGCCCCAGTTCATCTGGCGCGCTGCCGAGGCGAAGCGTTTTGCACGGACGCACAGTTTTGTCATGCCGACCGTATTGACCGCCCTGTCGGAACTCCAGTTCTGGTCGGGAAATGAGAAAAACAGGGAAACGGGCTCAATCTCATACTTTTTCAGAGCTTCGGCGAGCAGTGCGGTATTTTCCGCGCCCTCTTTTCCCGAAAGATAATTGTCGTCGATTCCGCAAAGCTGACATGCGTTCATTCCGACCTCGTGCAGAAATGCAAGACGGTCCGGCTTGAATTGCGTCAGGCGGAACAGGGTTCCCAGCGGCAGAACTTTTTCGCTTTCCATTTTTCTCAAAATCCTTTTGTTCTGTTGAAGATCTGAATTTGGTGACACGTGACACTAATAGATTATAACATCCAAAAGAATAATTTCAATCCCCTGTTTCCGCGAAAAGGAGCTTTTTTGCCGACTTCCATGGTTCTTATTCAAAAACCAGTTCACCGAAATAATCCGGCAGATGGAAGTCGCATTTTGGTAACGCCTGCCACGAGAGCCAGTGCGGGTGCGAGGTGGCGTCCGCGCATTTCGTGAAGTTCGCCGTCCATTTCTGACCGGAGAGTTCCGGATTGATATTGGAGTATTTCACAAAGAAAGCAATCGGAATCCTGAACCCGAGGCGCCACGTGACCGGTTCCGTGATCTCTTCCGTGATTCTTTCCGGCAGCGTGTGAAAGAGCTCAATCGTCGCCAGGTCCTCCGCGGGAACGGGAATATAGTCTCCGGAGCGGCAGTTCCTGACGTGATAAAGCAGGATTTTTCCGCCGCAGTTCATCTCGAAGTTGAAATAACGTTCGGCGTTGGCGGGCTTGACGAAAAATTCGACGCAGCTGTCACGGCAGACCTGATCCTGATTTTTCTCCGCCATTGCCTTGACGTATTGATCTTTCACCTGAAAAAGCCCGTAGACATTCCGGCTGTCATACAGCATTTTGATCCGCGTATCCGGGTGGTGCGGACTGCTTCTGTCGAACACGTAGTCCAGCTTCAGTTCGACTGCATTGTTCCAGACCGGCGAATCCCATGCCGCGTCCAGTTTGACCGGGGCGTCTGCTTTTTTTACCTGATAGCTCATTTGAAATTCCTTTGCTGTTTGATGAAATTCAGTTCCGGAGTTAAAAATCGCATAGTTTCAGGCAAAATCAAGTCTTTTTCCGGAAAAAAGCGGGAAAACCTCATTCTTTTCTCATTTCCGCGCCTTCGCCGGAAACAACGCAGACGCTGAAAAGTCCTCGATCCGGGACTCCGCGGCAGCCGTCCGGCTGAATTCCGGGGAATGTATTGCGGGAAAAGCAGAAAAAAACGGGCGTATTGTTTAATAATTCACAAATGGAATCCTAAAATACAATATTTTTGTTAAAAAAATCACAATTGACTCTTGAAATGTTTCCGGAAAGCTGTATCTTATACGGCATCAGAAGAAAAAAATGAAACTTTCCTCTCCGGAAGGTCCGGAAATGAGGTTTCCAAACATTTTAAGGAGCGCCTACTTATGAGAAAAGCTAAAACAGCAGCTAAAGTGGAAAATCCGACCCCGACGAAAGAAGAACTGGAAGCCCAGCAGCTTGCAGCTCTCGACAAGACCATCGAAACTGTGAAGGAGGCTCAGCGCAAATACGCCGAGTTCACTCAGGAACAGGTCGACGCCATCTTCCGCGCCGGAGCCCTCGCCGCCAACAACGCACGTATCGAACTTGCCAAAATGGCGGTGGAAGAAACCGGTATGGGAGTAGTCGAAGACAAGGTCATCAAGAACCACTTCGCCTCCGAATACATCTATCATAAGTACAAAGACATGAAGACCTGCGGAATCCTGGAGCATGACCTGGCGCTCGGCGTCGACACCGTTGCCGAGCCGCTCGGACTCATCGCCGGTATTGTTCCGACCACCAACCCGACTTCCACCGCGATCTTCAAATCCCTGATTGCGCTCAAGACCCGCAACGGAATCATCTTCAGTCCGCATCCGCGCGCCAAGAAGTGCACAATCGCCGCCGCGAAACTTGTTCTGGACGCCGCCGTCAAAGCCGGCGCTCCGGAGGGCATCATCGGATGGATCGAAGAGCCGACGGTCGCACTGAGCCAGCGCCTCATGAGCCATCCTGACGTCAATGTGATTCTTGCGACCGGCGGACCGGGCATGGTCAAGGCAGCTTACTCCAGCGGAATCCCCGCTCTGGGCGTCGGCCCCGGAAATACACCAGTCATCATGGACGAAACCTGCAACATCGAGCTCGCCGTCAGCTCGGTTCTCCAGAGCAAAACCTTCGACAACGGCATGATCTGCGCTTCGGAGCAGTCCGTCACAGTCGTGGAAGAGGTTTACGAGGAAGTCAAGGCTGAATTCGTCAAGCGCGGCGCCTATATCCTCAAGCCCGACGAAAGAGAGAAAGTCGGCAAGACGATCTTCGTCAACGGCAGGCTCAATGCGGCGATCGTCGGACAGTCCGCGTTCAAGATTGCGGCGATGGCGGGCGTCAAGGTGCCGGAGCGCAGCAAGGTTCTGATCGCCGAGACAAAAGGCGTCGGCCCGGATTATCCGTTCTCCCGCGAGAAACTCTCTCCGGTGCTCGCTCTTTACAAGGTCAAGGATTTCGACGCCGCGCTCGAAAATGCACAGGCGCTTCTGAACTTCGGCGGACTCGGACACACCAGTGTTCTTTATACGAAAAAGACGAATGTGGAACGCATTCAGCAGTTCGGGCATGTGATGAAGAGCTGCCGCACGCTGATCAACATGCCGTCCAGCCAGGGCGCCATCGGCGACATCTTCAACTTCAAGCTGGAGCCGTCTCTGACACTCGGCTGCGGTTCCTGGGGCGAGAACTCCGTCAGCGGAAACGTCGGCCCGAAACACCTGCTCAACATCAAATCTATTGCACAGCGGAGAGAAAATATGCTTTGGTTCAGAGTGCCCCCGAAAATCTTCTTCAAATACGGCTGCATGAAGGAAGCCTTCACGGAACTGGAAGGCAGGAAACGCGCCTTTATCGTGACAGACGGATTCCTGTTCAACAGCGGCGTTCTCAAGGAACCCCTGGAATATCTTGAGGCGATGGGAATTCAGACGGACATTTTTGCGGAAGTCCTGCCCGATCCGACTCTCGGAACCGCAAGAAAAGGCGTGGACCGCATGAATACATTCAAGCCGGACCTGATTATCGCTGTCGGCGGAGGTTCTCCGATGGACGCGGCGAAGATCATATGGCTCATGTATGAGCATCCCGAGATCAAGTTCGAGGATATGGCGATGCGCTTCATGGACATCCGCAAACGTATCTTCAAATTCCCGAAACTCGGCGCCAAGGCGGAGCTGGTCTGCATCCCGACCACATCCGGAACCGGTTCCGAAGTGACTCCGTTTGCCGTGATTACGGATGAAACCACGGGCAACAAATACCCGCTGGCGGATTATGAACTGACCCCGAACATGGCGATCATTGACACCCGTCTTGTCATGGGAATGCCGCCGCGCCTGACCGCCTACTCCGGAATCGACGCCCTGGTTCACGCTCTGGAAGCGCGCGTATCGGTTCTTGCCACGGAATTCACCGACGGTATTGCGCTCGAAGCCGCGCGCCTCGTGTTCAAATACCTGCCGATCGCCTATTCCAACGGTCCGCGCGATCTCCGCGCAAGAGAGCAGATGCACCATGCGTCCGCGATGGCGGGTATGGCATTCGCCAACGCATTCCTCGGCGTCTGCCACTCCATGGCGCATAAGCTCGGAGGCGAGTTCCATGTTCCGCACGGACTTGCGAACGCTCTTCTGATCAGCTATGTGATCCGTTACAATGCGACGGAGAAGCCGGTCAAGCAGGGAACCTTCCCGCAGTATGACCATCCGCATGCGAAAGAGAGATACGCCCAGGTTGCGGATTATCTCGGACTTGGCGGCAAGACCGCGGATGAGAAGGTCGAGAAGCTGATTGCCGCGATCGAAGACCTGAAGGCGAAAGTCGGCATTCCGAAATCCATCAAGGAAGCCGGCGTTCCCGAGAAGGAATTCCTTGCCGCGGTGGACGTCCTCAGCGAGAAGGCGTTTGACGACCAGTGCACCACTGCGAATCCGCGCTATCCGCTGATCACCGAGATCAAACAGATGTATCTCGACGCATATTATGGGAAATAAACTCTGAATTAAGTTTGAAACTTTGAAGTATTGCAGTATCTTTACTTATAGATTGGATACTGCAATACTTTTTACCTGTTTATGCTTAGGAGACGGGGGCTTATGGAGAAACCTAAAATTGTAATTTGCATCGGAAGCTCGTGTTTTGCGCGCGGGAACACAAAGAATGTCGAGATCGCGGAGAAATATCTGGAGGAGAACGGTTACAAGGACGAGGTGGATGTCGATCTTTCCGGTTCTCTCTGCCAGGGACACTGCGCCGATGGACCGATTGTCGTGATCAATGACCGTATTTATACAAAAGTCGATACCGGTCTGATGCTGGATCTTCTGCGGCAGTTCCTGCCGCCGAGGGAACAAAAAAAGTAATATCTATGTCATAATTTTGTTTTGTTACGATAATTTGCCGGAGAAAAATGCGCGGCATTTCGGGGCTCCGGCGAAAAAGAGTGGAGAAAAGATATGAATCACAATTTCCCCGTCTTTACCATAGATAATGAGTGTCAGGACTGTTATAAATGCGTTCGGCACTGCCACTGCAAAGCGATCCGGATCGTCAATTCGCGCGCCGCGGTCATTCCTGAACTTTGCGTCTGCTGCGGAACCTGTGTCAAAGTCTGTCCCGCTCACGCGAAGAAAATCCGTTCCGACTTGAGCCGTCTGCGTTTTCTTCTGGAAAACAAGGAGGTTCTTTATGCCTCGATCGCTCCCAGCTTCGTGGGATATTTCAGGGGCGTTTCGATCAACCGGCTTGCCGGAGCCCTGAAGCAGCTCGGTTTCGCAGGGACTTCGGAAACGGCTCTCGGGGCAGAGCTTGTAAGCGCCGAAACCGGAAAAATCATTCAGGAGAGCGACCGCAAACTGTTTATATCAAGTGCATGTCCGGCGTCTGTGGACTACATCCGGAAGTATGCCCCGGACTATATTGATTCCATTGTCCCCGTTGTTTCGCCGGTGATGGCTCATGCCAGACTTCTGAAACAGACATACGGCGACAACATCAAGGTCGTTTTCTTCGGACCCTGTGCGGCGAAGAAAAACGAGGCGGACCGTTCCCCCGACGTTCTTTCGCTTGCTGTCACGTTTGAATCGCTCAGGAATCTTCTGGAGGAAAAAGGGATTGACCTGAATTCCGTGGAGGATGCGCCGCTTGCACTGAGGGCGGCGGAGGAAGGGCGCGCCTATTCCCTGGAAGGCGGCATGAACGATACTCTGCGCGGCAACGATCCGAATATCCGTTACGTGGCGGTGTCCGGACTTGCGAATATCGGCAGACTGCTTGGCAGCACTGCTCCGTTGAAGACGCACGGCGGCAAGAAACTTTTCATCGAATGCCTCGCCTGTCACGGCGGATGTGTCAACGGTCCGGTGATGCCGGAGGACGGTTCCAATCTGGAAACTTTGATGAACACCATGGATATTGCCGCTTCCACCTCAAGTCTCGGGCGCGATCCGAAGGTGGAGATGAAGGAAGTTCCGGAGAAGGATGTGCCGAATGTGAAGGAGCCTTCGGAGGCGGAAATCGTTGCGGCGCTGGAATCTGTCGGCAAACACTCTCCGGCGGATGAACTGAACTGCGGCGGGTGCGGCTACAACAGCTGCCGCGAATTTGCCGCGGCGATGATCGACGGCAAGGCGGAGGCGTCCATGTGTCTTTCGTATCTCCGCACCATTTCGCAGAAAACCAGCAACGCGCTGATCAAATATATTCCGGCTTCGGTTGTGATTGTGGACAACAATCTTCAGATTATTGAGTGCAACCGTCACTTTGCCAGAATGTGCGGCGAGGACGCTCTGGCTGCTTATGACTCCTGCGGGAACCTGACCGGCGCCGATCTCCGCAGCCTGATTGAGTTTTCGGATCTTTTTGAAAGCGCCTTTGCCGGCGGTTCCGGCGATCTTGAGCGTTTCAATCAGATTTACGGAGACCGCATTTTCAACATCAGCGTATTCTCCATTACCGCCGGACGCACGGTCGGGGCGGTCATTCAGGATGTGACGCAGAGCGAGCTTCACCGCGAGAAAGTTGCGGAGAAGGCGCGCGAAGTGATCCGCAAGAACGTGACGACGGTTCAGAAGATTGCCCAGTATCTCGGGGAACACATGGCGGAAACGGAAATCATTCTCCGGGAAGTTGCCGGAAGCTATTCCGAAATCAAGGATAAAAAAGATGGCGATGGAAAATGAAAAGCTGTTCGTGGAACTGGAGGCGAGCCAGTGGACCAAGACCGGGCAGGCGGCCTGCGGGGACGACTTCCGGTGTGTGCGCATCCCGAATGAGAAGCGCACAATCGCCGTGTTGTCCGATGGTCTCGGCAGCGGGATCAAGGCGAACCTGATGGCAAGCATGACCGCGACGATGGCGCTGGAATTTGTCCGCTCCAACATGGATATTCTTCAGTCCGCCGAGACGATCATGGATTCGCTTCCGGTGTGCGAGATCCGCAAGATCAGTTATGCGACGTTCACGGTGTTTGACATGCAGCTCGGCGGCAAAACCCGTGTCATTGAAATGGACAATCCGCCGTTTATTCATCTGCGGAATCTGATTGACCTGCCGAAGAACAATGTCAAGGAGCTGGTTTCCGAACGCTGGCCGGACCGCAAGATGAAGATCACCGAGGTGACGATGGCGCCGGGAGACCGCCTGATTGCATTTTCGGACGGCGTCACCCAGGCGGGGCTGGGGTGTCCCGGCTGGAAGTTCGGCTGGCGGCGGGAAGGAGCTTTGAATTTCATTACACGGGTGGTCGGAAAGAATCCGGAGATTTCCGCCCGTGACCTTGCGACCATGATTGCGGCGGAGGCGATGTCGATTCATCCCGAGCGGAAATGCAAGGACGATATTACCTGCATGGTGCTTTATCTGCGGCATCCGCGTGTTTTGCGCGTGATTACCGGTCCGCCGTTTCGCAAGGAGACGGACCGCGAATACGCGAACATGGCGGTGTTCCCGGAGGGGAAAGTTGTGCTCTGCGGGGGAACGACTGCGAACATTGTCGCGCGGGAACTTCGGAGCCGTGTGGATATTGACCTCAAGATGGTGGGCAGAAGCGGAAATCTGCCGCCGCCCGGATTCATGCGCGGCGTGGGGCTTGTGACGGAAGGGATTCTGACTCTGACGCAGGTTGCCTCCGACCTTGAGTCGGGCAATTGGCAGAATTCCGCCGCGGCGGCGAAGGAGATTGTCAACCTGATGATGGACAGCGATATTGTCGAGTTTATTGTCGGGACGAAAATCAACGAGGCGCATCAGGACCCGATGCTTCCGGTGGATCTGGAAATGCGGCGGAATGTGATCCGGCGCCTCAAGACGGTGTTGGAAAACAATTACAGAAAAAATGTATCGATACAGTATTTTTAACCCAATAACAATGGAGATGAAAAATGAACGAACAAGGGACCATCAAAGTGGAAGTTTGCTGTGGAACGACCTGTTATCTTCTTGGGGCGCAGAGCCTTCTGGCTCTGGAAAAATCCATGCCCGCTCCGTGGGTGGGAAAGGTTGAGATTGTCGCAATGCCCTGTCTGGAAGTCTGCACGAATGACAATTACAGTCATGCTCCCTTTGTAAGGATCAACGGCGAGATTCTCGGCGAGGCGACTGTCGATCTGATCTCCAAAAAAGTCAATGAATTACTCGAAAGGCCCGTTCGATGAACAATGGTGTCGTTAGAATGCGCCGGGAACTGATGATCCGGTTGATCAAAAGTTTCCTCGCAGGAACCATAGAAAAAGATATTGATAGAATTCCTTATGAAATCCGCCCGAAGGGGATGGATTCCGTGCGCTGCTGCATTTACAAGGACCGCGCCATTATCAAATACCGTCTCATGGCGCTTCTCGGCGCCTCCTACGAGGCGGAAACGGACGAAAGCAAAACACTGAAAGACTACCTGAACGATGCGCTTGCGGAGAAGAAGCGGCCGGACAAGCCCATCACCGCGTGCGGCGCGGGATGCTCCGGATGCCCCGACCGCAAGTATTTCGTCACGGACAACTGCCGGGGATGTTTTGCGCGTCCCTGCTATTACAACTGTCCCGTGGGGGCGATTCGCGTGGAAAATCAGCACGCTGTGATTGACCAGACGAAGTGCATCAGCTGCGGCAAGTGCATGACGCTGTGTCCGTTCCATGCGATCACCAAGACGGCGGTTCCATGCGAGGATGCGTGTCCCGTGGGGGCGATTAAGAAAAATTCGGATGGAATTGCGGAGATTGATTTTGAGAAATGTATTTTCTGCGGAAAATGCTTTTCCAACTGCCCGTTCTCGGCGATCATGGAACGCTCTGAGCTCATGAACATTTTGAATGAAATCAAAAAGGGGAAAGAGGTCGTGGCGATTATTGCGCCGTCCGCGCAGAATCAGTTCCCCGGAACGGTCGGACAGCTTTTCTCGGCTGTTGCGAAGATCGGTTTCAAGGATGTGATTGAGGTTGCGCTCGGGGCGGAGATGACCACGGAACATGAGGCGCAGGAGTTTCAGGAGAAAATGATTGCGGGCGAGAGGCTTGTGACCTCTTCCTGCTGCACCGCCTATGTCGAGGCGGCGAAGAAACACGCCCCCGAGCTTCTCCCGATGGTTTCGACTACGCCGAGCCCGATGCTTTATGCCGCGGACATTGCGCGCAAGCAGCATCCCGATGCCCAGATCGTCTTCATCGGTCCGTGCATTGCAAAGCGTTATGAGGTGACGCTCCATCCCGATAAAGTGGACTGGGTGATGACTTTTGAGGAGCTCGGAACCATCTTCGCCGCGATGAATATTGATGTCCTTGCGCAGACGGAGTGGCCGATTCCGCGTCCCGCCGCCGCGACGGCGAGAAACTTTGCCAGAAGCTGCGGCGTTACGGAGGCGATTCTCAAGGAACTGGAGTCGCACCCTGAGCTTGCCAAACGCGGTTTCAAGGCGGATGTCAAGTTCATCAACGGGCTGACGCCGAAGACCGTCAAGATGCTCCAGCTTTACGGCAAGGGCAAACTGCCCGGCAATTTCCTGGAAGTCATGGCATGTTGCGGCGGATGTACCGGCGGCCCGTGCTCTCTGACTCAGGCATTCAATCCGGACAAGAAAGGCGTATAACCCGGAAACGCGAAGCCGAAGGGAGGATGATACGGGATTCCGGTTGTCCTCCTTTCCGTTTTTGGGTGCCGTTTTCAGTTTTAAGCTGTCCGTATGGAGCCCGGCATGGCAAATTTTCCGAAATCAGAGGAAAAAGCCCTTGACTTTTCCTCTGCAGGATGGATATTTTCATCAGGAGGCTGAATCGCGATACGAAAAACAATCAACCAGGGGGGACAATGAAAAAAGTTGTTGTGATCGGCAGTTCCAATACGGACATGGTTGTGAAGTCCGCACGGATTCCCGTGCCGGGAGAGACAATCCTCGGCGGTCGTTTTATGATGAATCCCGGCGGAAAGGGAGCCAATCAGGCTGTTGCCGCCGCCCGTATGGGAGGAGAGGTGACGTTTATTGCCAAAGTCGGAAACGATCTGTTCGGCAGGGAGGCAAAAGCGCTCTGGCAGGAAGAAAAAATTCATGTCGATCATGTGCTGGTCGATCCGGAGAACCCTTCCGGCGTGGCTTTGATCATGGTGGATGCGAAGGGGGAAAACTGTATTTCCGTGGCGTCGGGCGCCAATGCGTCTCTGAAGCCGCAGGACTTGGAGCCTGCCCGAGATGTGATCGAATCGGCGGACGTGCTGCTGATGCAGCTGGAAACGCCTCTGGACACAATTCTCCATGCCGCGAAGCTGGCTTCCTCCAAAGGGATTCCGGTGGTGCTGAATCCCGCTCCGGCGACGGAGCTGCCGGAAGAAATCTATCCGTGCCTTTTCCTGATTACTCCGAATGAGACCGAGGCGGAAATTCTGACCGGCATCAAGGTGAAGGACGAGGAATCCGCCCGCCTGGCGGCGGAAAAACTCTGCGCCAGGGGAGTCCGTTCCGTCATTGTCACCATGGGGGCGCGCGGTTCTTATCTTTATACGGAGGGACACGGGGAACAGATTCCGGTGTGCCCGGTCAAGCCGCTTGATACAACGGCTGCCGGCGATGTCTTCAACGGGGCATTGGCGGTCGGATTATCCGAAGGCATGGGGGTGCGCGAGGCAATTGCTCTGGCGTCCGGGGCAGCCTCGATTTCCGTTACGCGGATGGGGGCGCAGAGTTCCGCGCCTTACCGTCATGAGTGCAAAATCACGCCGTAAATGCGAAGAGTGCTTCCGCCGGAGTCCACCGGCGGATTTCTTATCATTGATTCTGTAAACGTTTCATAAAAAAACAAGGGGGATGGATTATGTTTTTCGTAGATGATTACGGACTGGCTGTATTCTTTTGCGTTGTGACGATGTTCTGCTGGGGATCGTGGGGAAACACGCAGAAACTTGCCGGAAGGAACTGGCGCTATGAGCTTTTCTACTGGGATTATGTGATCGGAGTGCTGCTTCTCAGCCTTGTCGCCGGACTGACGCTCGGAAGTTTCGGAAGTGCGGGAAGGAGCTTTCTGCCGGATCTGCATCAGGCAGGCTGGGGGAATATCGGCAGCGCACTGGCGGGCGGCGTCGTCTTCAATGCCGCGAACCTGCTTCTTTCCGCTTCAATCTCAATCGCCGGCATGTCGGTGGCGTTTCCGGTCGGAATCGGGCTGGCGCTGATTCTCGGCGTGATTGTCAATTATATCGGCGCCCCCAAAGGGGACCCGTGGATTCTTTTCGGCGGGGTATTCCTGATTGCGGCCGCCATTCTTGATGAATGCCTATGCCTATAAGATCAAGGAGCCGGGCGGCAAGAAGGTTCCGATGAAAGGAATTGCGCTTGCCGTGGTCTGCGGTGTGCTGATGGCTTTTTTCTATCGTTTCATTGCCGCGTCCATGGATATGAACTTTACTGCGCCCGCGGCAGGAAAAATGACGCCCTATTCCGCGTTTTTCGTTTTCTCCGCCGGTATTTTTCTGAGTAATTTTGTATTCAATACGATTGCAATGAAACGCCCGGTTTCCGGGGAACCGCTGCCGCTGTCCGCATATTTCAAGGGGAAGCCGTCGATTCATCTTGTCGGACTTCTCGGCGGCGTGATCTGGGGCGTCGGCAACATCCTCAGTCTGGTTGCCGCCGGGAAGGCTGGCCCGGCGATCTCCTACGGGCTGGGGCAGGGCGCCACTCTGGTGGCGGCGCTTTGGGGAATCCTGATCTGGAAAGAGTTCCGCGGAGCGCCGAAACTTTCCCACTGCCTGAATTTTGCAATGTTCGTGCTTTTCCTTGCCGGAATCGGGCTTCTGATCAAAGCCGGTGCATAGACGTTACTTCTGTCCGTTGTCCTGCTGTTCCTCTTCCAGGCAGCGGCAGGCGCGGCAGCCGCCTTCACAGCCGTCATAGCAGTAGGTGCAGACCTTTTCCTTCGGCAGTCCGATCGCGGCGATCAGATTTTCCAGTTTCTGGTATTTGAGAGAGGTCAGCCCGAGTTCCTTCCGGATGATGTCGACCATGGCATTGTATTTGTCGGTGCCGGCTGTGGTGTATTCCTTGAGCAGAGCTTCGTCTTCGACGATCTTTCCTTCCAGCGTTTCGACGGCGCGCCTCGCGGCGAGGTCAAGCACGGAACGGGAGCGCGAGAAGTTCAGATATTTGCAGGGATACATGATCGGCGGAGAGGCGGAGCGCAGATGGATCGCTTTGGCGCCGCGTTCGTAGAGACGGCGTGTAATGTCCTTGAACTGTGTGCCGCGGACAACGGAATCATCGCAGAACAGGAGACGTTTGTCCCGGATCTGGTCTTCCACGGGAATCAGTTTCATTTTTGCCACGAGTTTGCGCGCCGCCTGACTCTGCGGCATGAAACTGCGGGGCCATGTGGGCGTGTATTTCACAAGAGCGCGGAGATAAGGTTTTCCGGCTGCGTTGGAATAACCGATGGCATGTGCCACGCCGGAGTCCGGAATGCCGCAGATGGAGTCGATTTCCGAAACGTCGTCTTCGGCAGCCATGCTCTGACCGTTGCGGTAACGTGCCGTTTCCGTGTTGATTCCCTCGAAATTGGAGGAAGGGTATCCGAAATACACCCAGAAGAAGGAGCAGATCTGGTTGATGTCGCCGGGCCTTTTATGCTGTATGATGCGATCGGGAGAAATCTCCACGATTTCACCGGGGCCGAGATCGCGCAGGTGGCTGAAGTCAAGGTTCGGGAATGCGGAGGTTTCCATTGTTGCGGCGACTGCGCCGTCCGTGTCTCGCTTGCCGAGGGAAATCGGGGTTTTCCCATACTTGTCGCGTGCCGCAATGACATGTCCGTTCAGCATAATCAGGAGGGAACAGGAACCGTCGATGGAGTCCATGGCGTATTCGATTCCTTCGATGATGCTGGTCTTCTGGTTGATGAGGGATGCGATCATTTCCGTCGGATTGAGTTCCCCGTCGCTCATTTCGGAGAAGTGGGAGTATCCGCTCCGGAAAGAGCGGTTTGCCAGCGCCTCGATGTTATTGATTTTCCCGACCGTCACGATGGCGTATCTGCCGAGCCGTGAGGAGACGATCAGCGGCTGGTCTTCGAAATCGCTGATGACGCCGATTCCGCATTTTCCCTCAAACTCTCCCAGCACGCCGTCGAACTTCGTCCGGAACTGGGTATTGGTGATGTCATGGATTCTCCTGACGATGTTTCCGTTGCAGGAGGTCACTGCCATGCCGCCCCGTTTGGTGCCGAGATGAGAATGATAGTCTGTCCCGTAAAATAATTCGGAAACGCAGTTAGAGGTTGATACGACGCCGAAAAAACCGCCCATAGATACACCTGCAGTTATGATTATAAGATTCAATAAATAATTAGCGGTAATATAACACAGGGCGGGCACATCTTCAAGAACCCGGATGGAAAAGAGATAAATTTCTTGATGGAGAACTTCCGTTCTTGCATTCCGCGTCCGGCGGGCTAAATTACAGGAAAGCATGAAGCGGAGGTTTTCCCATGCCGGCGGAAGAGCGGATAAAAAAGATACTGGCGGTGACGGAACTGATCTTGAAACTGGTTCTTATGATCCTGTGCCTGAATCTGATTCTGACGATGGCGTATGCCGCGTTGTCTGAAAACGGCACGGGCGGAACGCACACCGTGCTTCTTTCCGGTTTTCTTGTTTCAGCTGATGTTTTTGCCGTTCTGCTCTTCCTGAAGGTCCGGCTTGTTCCGGAGCCTCGGAAGGGCGTCCTGAAATTCATCTCGACGCGGAATGTGACATTGCTTTTTCTGCTGTCGGGCGCCGCCGTCGGTCTGCTTTATTTCCGGAGTCTGCTTTCACTGGAACGGCGTTATCCTGCCTTCCGGGATATGCCGGGGATTTTGCGTTCCGGCATTGCCGCCGGGAGGATTGTGCCGGAAAGCGCTTCCGACATTGTGATCCATGAACGTATGATGACTCCGGTGAGAATTGAGTGGCGCTGCCGTCTGCCGGAACGTGATTTCCGGAATTTTGCCGATCACGGCAACTGGCGTCCGGAAGCGGAACCGGACATCGTCCCGGATCAGGTTTTTCCGCGTTACTGCGGGGAAAAGCGGATGCCGCCACGCTCGCTGTTCTTCTCGAAGCGTAATGGGAACGGAGGAGAAATATCCGTGATGTATGACCCCGAAACACAAACCATGTACGGGCAGATCAGCTCCAGGTGACTTTATGGAAAAACAAAAGGAAATCAAAGACATCTCCACACCGCTTTCACCTCCTTTTGGACTCATTCATCTGCGTTGTCTTGTATCGAAGACCGGGGCGAAGTTTTATTGGAAACCGCGGTTTTTATTTGCCGTCTTTTTATATTTCTGCCTTGCTGCGGCATGTGTGCTTTCCTGGCTCATGCTTGATTCGCTGATAAGGCATAAGCCGGACATCATGGCTGTCTGTATTCCCTTCCTGTGCTTCTTTCTGCCTGTTGTGCTCATGAACGGCAGAGAACTTTTCCGCAGGGATTGCATTGACCGGAACCGGAAAATCGTCGTAACCGGCGGGAATGTGATTCCGTATCAGGAGCTTGCGGCTGTTCAGGTGCTTCGGGTTGAAGTGTCCCGCCGGACAAGAGCCGGTGCCGGGATCATGGTCTATTATGAACTGAACCTGCTGCGGAAGAACGGAGACAGGTTTTTTATTTGCAATTGTCACGGTAAAGAGAAAAAAAAATTGGAGAATGAAGCGGAAATCCTGCGGAATCTGCTCGCGCTTCCCTGCCGACATTCCGCCTGTTATCAATCCGCGGGGAGAGTGATATGGAACATGTGATTCAATGCCGGCGCGGTCTTTCCCGCGCGCTTCTGAAGTTCGAGACGGAAGGGGAGGGGTGCGTCGCTTTCATCGGCGGCTCCATCACCGAGATGAACGGTTATACCGCTTTGACGGAAAAGATGATCCGCGGAATGTTTCCCCGGTGCAGATTTCATTTCATCAATGCGGGCGTCAGTTCGACCTGTTCCAATACCGGCGCGTTCCGCATCGGGCAGGACGTGTTTGCAGAAGGCACGCCGGATCTGCTTTTCATCGAATTTGCCGTGAATGACAATCAGGACGGGCATCTGACGTCCGCTGAGACAATCCGCGCAATGGAAGGCATGGTGCGGCAGGCTTTGGAGCGGAATCCGCTGATGGACATCGTATTTCTCTATTCCGCGAATGAGTCGCATAATGCCAGTTACGGGCGGGGAAAGATTCCGAAGGAGATTCGCGCGATGGAGGAAGTCGCGGAGTATTATCATCTTCCGAGCATCAACTTTGCCGCAGACGTCGGAACGCGCCTCGCCGCCGGAGAGTTTGACTGGGTGAAGGACTTCGGCGGGGTGCATCCGGCGTTGTTCGGCAACAGGATTTACTGTGCCCACATCCGCGCGCTTCTGGAAACGGCTTTGAAGCGGAAGGCGGTTTCTCATGAAATTCCGCGGAAACTGATGGATGAATGCAGTCTGATTCACGGCCGCCTGATTGATCCCCGGACTGCGGAGCGGGATGAAAACTGGGTGTTCGGCGTGCCGCGATGGGAGGAACTGCCCGGAGAAAAACGCGCCCGTTTCACTTCGCTTCCGATGTTGTCCGCGACGACGCCCGGAGCGGAGCTTTTTCTTGCGTTTACTGGCTGTGCCGCCGGTTTTTTCCTGACTGCCGGTCCCGACGCCGGGACGGTCGAATACAGCATAGACGGAGGCAGATTCAAATCTGCGGATTTATATCATCCTTACAGTGCCGGACTGCATTATCCTTATACGAAAATGCTTGCTGACACCTTGTCTTCCGGCAGCCATTCCCTGATTCTGCGGGTTTCGGGAAAGCGGCATGAAAAGAGCTGCGGCAATGCGGTAAGGATCATTGCTTTTGCAGAAAATCCGGGTGTGCCATTGAAAAAGAAATGAACAGGTGATACTGTAAGGGGAATCTTAAAAACGGGAGCTCCCATGACCAGATATTTGTTTCTCGCTTGTTGCTGCGGCATGCTGTCCTGCCTGATGACCGGCTGCTTTTCTCCGGAAATGACTTTTGATGCGAAGTCTCTTGCGCTGAAGGCGGCGCCGGAAAATTTTTATGTGGTGGATGAAGATGCGCGGATTTACCGTTCCGCCCAGCCGGACGAGGAATCTTTTCCCGAGTTGAAACGGATCGGCGTGAAAAGCGTCTTGAACCTGCGCCGGGGATTCAGGGATTCCGTGAAATACAAAGAAGCGCTTGACGGTATCCGGGAATATGAGTGCGGCGTCAATGCCGGAATGATGACGCAGGCGGATCTGGTCAGGGCGTTGAAAATCATCAAAGAGGCACCGCGCCCGCTTCTGATTCATTGTCTGCACGGTTCGGACAGAACCGGAACCGTGGTCGCCGCATACCGCATTGTGTTTCAGGGATGGACTGCGGAACAGGCTGTGACGGAGATGGAGCATCCCCGGTATGGAATGCACAAGTTCTTTTACCCGAATCTTTCCGCATTGATAAGACATGCCGACTGGGCAAAGATCAGGCAGGAAGTGCTTGGCGCCGGCGACGTCGGGGATGCGGCGGGGAAATGATTTTAAGCTGAAAAGATGAACCTCCGGATTTTCCGGACAATTCCGGGGGCGGGCTCCATATCTGCGGTTTGCTACAGCTGCATTCCCCCCGCAACGGGGATATCAGCGCCGGTGATGTAGCTCCCCGCGTCGGAACAGAGCAGAAGCGCGAGCCCGGCGCAGTCCTCCGCGGTGCCGAACCGGGCGGCGGGAATCTGCTTCATAATCGTTTCTGCCATTGCCGGATCGTCCAGCGCCGCCTTGTTGCGGTCTGTCGCGATGACGCCGGGTGCGATGTTGTTTGCCGTGATTCCGAACTTCGCATAGGAACGGGCGCAGTTCATAATCATGTTGACCTGTGCCGATTTCGTGCTGGCGTAGATGCAGAGGCGCGGCGACTGTTTCCACTGGTTGACGCTGCCGATGCTGATGATGCGTCCGAAGCCGCGCTTTGCCATGCCGGGGAGAAAGGCTTTCACCAGGACAAAGGAGGAACGCACGTTCGTATTGAATTCCCGCGCGAATTCCTCCGGGTCGAACTCCGTGAGAGTCTGATATGCCTGAACCGATGCGTTCAGGATCAGGATGTCCGTCTCTTTGACGGTCTGAACGATCGTTTCGACTCCCTCCGGCGTGGAAAGATCGGCGGCGACGGAATCGCAGTCAATGCCTTTGCTTTTTGCTTCCGCGAGCGTGTCATCCAGTCTGGCGGACGGCTTGCTGGCGTGAAAACGGACTTGTGCGCCCGCTTCGCCGAGGAGCATTGCAATGGCGCGTCCGATTCCGCGGCTGGAACCCGTCACCAGCGCAGTTCTGCCTTTCAGGTTAAAAAGCTGATTGATCATTTCTGTTCCCTTTCATAAGTGATGGAAAAATATTTCGGTGTGTTGAATGCCAGATTTTGAATACGGAGCACCAGCGTATTGCCATATTGCGCAAAGTCCCGGAACACTGTCCACTCCGCCGCTTTGTATTCCAGCACATGAATGCTTTTCACTTTGCGTGAGACATGGAGTGTCGAGGTGATGTTTTCCAGTTCATCGAGCGAGAGATTGTAGATTCCCGCAACGGTGTCGTTTTCACGGTCGAGGCGGAACGGCAGGAGGTTGCGGTCTCCTGTGACATACATCGGGAGCGTGTCGCGGGCGATCCAGCTTAGAAGATCATGCATCCATTTTTTGCGCGCCGGAGTTTTGAATCCCGCGCAGAGCCCGGCGATTTCCAGCGGAAACACCACGATACGCCCGCCCAGTTTATTGGTGGATGCGCAGGTTCCCGGAAACAGCCGTTTGAAATCCGGATCAACGAATTCGGTGATCTCCTCGCTTCCTTTGTGCGGTTTCATGACCGTGAACAGCGGGCGCTGCCCGTGAATTGCGAGCGAGAATGCGTGCAGCGGTGTACCTCCGAATTTTTCATTGCAGAAGCGTTCGCCGGAAACCGGATACGTCGTATTCAAAGGAAATGACTCCACGTAATCCGCCCCGGTCAGTTCCGCATACCCCATTTCGCAAAGCGCTTGGAATGCGACGGAATCAATGAATGCGCCCTGTTTCAGAATGCGGAGGATTTCATCGTCCGGGGCGGAACGGATGCTTTGTCCCGCGAGAACCGTGACGGCGTCTTCGTTGATTGTCGCCGCAATCCCGAGCATTTTGAGTATTTCGAGCGTGGCTCCGACATCGCCGAAGAAATTACGTGTCCTTGCGTCAAGCCGTTTCGATTTACCTGAATCGGGATGGAAATAGACCCTGACGCCGCGATCTTTTCCGCGCGGCTGAATGGCGGATTTCAGCGTATTCAGATACCCTTTGCCGCAGGAAAGAGCCTGCAGAATATCTTCCGTCGCCGACATCGGGGTTCCGCAGTGATCGAAGAGATTGAGCGTGACGGCATCGTTGCCGCATCCGATTGCAACGGAATTCTGGAGACACAGGAACGTATTGGTTTTGGAGTAGCCGGTATAGGGAAAATTTTCGATCTCACCTTCTTCGATACATGCATTTCCGAAAACGGAACGGGTCATCAGGATCTGGGTCGAAGTTCCGCACAGCCCCGGCAGTCCGGCTTCGGAATAATTGCCGAGGGGAGGGCGGCTGAGCACGGGATATTTTCCGTCCGCGGACATAACGCGGTACATTGCCTGCCAGTCGCGCCCCTCCGCAACGTGTGCGTCCGGCCCGCTGGACATGAGTCCGAATATCGTTTCCGGTGAGATTTTATGAACGGTCTCCTCACACATCCTCATGACTTCAAGCGTCATCTCGTTGAGAAATTCCAGCCATTGCACACGGAGCAGATCGGGGGCGCCGGAAGCAAAGATTTTTTCCACGAGCTCTTCCCTCGTGTAGTGACTGCCGAGCCTTTCATTGAAACGGCGGATATGTTCCCGGCAGAAGCAGCCGATGCCTGCCGGACCGTGGTTAAAGGTGCGCAGATCGTCCTCCATCCAGATGGAGACGGGGCGGGTTTCCGCATAGATGGTCCATTGCTTCCGTATGTAGTCTCGCCAGCCTCTGCCGATGTTGCAGGCACAGTCCGTGGCGTGGGTTCCATCGGGATTGGTGCACATGGGCCAGTCCGGATGCTGTTTGCAGATATTGCGCCCGCGGTCGCCGTGCCCCTGCGTAACGTTCGGGTTCAGGGAGTAGTTGACTCCGGCCTCGTTCAGTTCTTTTTTGATCTGCAGAAGGATTTTCCGATAATTTTCCAGCCACTCAAAGGACGGGTAATAATGCGTGAACGTGCCGGTATCGATCTTGATGCAGACTTCATCAATCCCGTATTTCGGGCAGATCCGCACAAGCTCGTCCAGATTTTCGCGCCAGCGCCACGGCGGAACGGTGCGGCGGAGGATGTAGAGATAGCCGTTGTTTTTTTCGACGGTTTCCGCATATTGATTCATAAAAAGAACTCCTTTCCCGCTTCCGGCAGAATCGTCCTGATTCCTCTGCTTTCGCAGTATTCCTTCGTGACCGGCTCCTTCGGGTCATTGCCCGCGAACATCCCGATATGGCATGGAATCAGATATGTCGCTTTGCACTCTTTCGCCAGCCCGATTGCCTCGTCGATGTCCATATTCCCGAGGATTCCAAGCGCCGCCCGTTCCTCATCGCGCCCGTTTGCCGGGAGAAGCATGGTCAGCTCATGCCCGTCCGGCAGGAAACGCATGATCTCCGCCGCCTGTCCCGCATACGGAATCGTGTCGCCCGCAATGAATACGGACTTTCTCTCCTCCGTGAAATTCAGCAGGTAACTCATGGCAAGATACTCGCCGTTCTCATCTTTTGCAAGCGTCTCATGGGCGGCGGGAATGGCAATGAGTCCGGCACCGCTGCCGAGATCATACTTTTTTCCGGTCGCAAGGAATTCAAATCGTTCCTCTTTTCCCGGAAAGAACGTCCTGATCTTGTCAATACAGCTCGGCGGGCAGAGAAACCTTGTCTTTGGAGAATTTGCCATGACCGGGGCGATTGTTTCCGGGTCGAAGTGATCGGCGTGCGGATGGGTGATGAGATAATAATCCGGCGCCAGTTCCGCCGGATTGCGGACGATCGGCGTATGGCGCGTGTGATCCAGTTTGCTGTTGAGCTTGAGACACGAATCGGAGAGATACGGGTCCGCGATGATTTCCGTTTTACCGCCGGAAATCAGAAAACCGCTCTGTCCGAGCCAGCATAGTTTGAGTTCAGGCATTTTCTTTTCCCGCTTGTTTCAGAAGTAGCCGCCTTTGTCGATGATCTCGGAGATGGTGTCGCCCTGCCGGACCCATGAGAAGATATCGACTTCGTTACGTTCGATGCCTTCTGCGCGGAGGAGAACGTCATAGGCGATTTCGCGGGGGATGCAGAGCACTCCGTCGATGTCGCCGAAGATGATGTCTCCGGGACGGACCGTGACCTTGCCGATGCGGACGGGCACCTGGTAGTGCGTGATCATGCAGCGTCCGAGGGAGCCGTTGCTTGTGCGGTATTTGTAGAATACGGGAAACTTCTGTTCGAGAATCTGCTTCGTGTCGCGGATGCCGCCGGAAATGACCGCGCCGCGGATTCCTTTGGTAATCGCCGTGGCTGTCATGACGCCGCCCCAGAGAGAGGCTTCGGTGTCTTCGGATGTGTCCCATACGACAACGCCTTCGGGTTTGAAGTCGTCGAGCATCTGCGCGCGGAATGTCATTTCCCCTTCGATCATGACATTGGGGGCGCTCTTGACGGTGAAGGCTTCTCCGCAGACGGTCATTTCATCGCGGAGCGGCATGATTTCGGAGGGCAGGTTCTGATTCAGGAGGCAGAGTTCGCGCATGACGTCGTTGATGCACCCCGTATAAAGTTTTTCATACCGTTCGCAGAGTTCTTTCACCGGAATCGGAAATTCGCAGTCGGGGACGCGCTGGCGTGTCGCGATGAGTTTGTCCAGCTTCATCAGGCCGGCTTCTTTGGCTTTTTCTCTCATGTCTTTCAGTGATGGCATGGTGTGTTTCCTTTCATTTGCAGATCAGATGACAATGTCGAATCTGTTGTTGGCGTGTTTGTCCAGATGGATTTCCCGCTTTTCCGTTGTTCCGTTCGCCGTGATTTCCAGCTCATAGGTTCCGTAAAAGCCTTTGAATGCAAGTTCGTCCGTCTCCGTGTCAAGGGAGAGATTCGTGCGCCAGACCTTTTGAAACAGGTTCTGAACCATGCGGCAGGAGGCTTTCGGCGTGAAATCATAGCGCAGCAGTCCGCCGTGAAAATAGTTTTCCCCCGCCGTCATGTCGCCCTGTTTTGCCCCGTGCGCAAAACCGTCCACCAGATTCCAGTAGAGGATTGCTTCCATTGCCGGATGGCTGAACCACATGCTGTAAAGATTTCTGATGATTTCCGCCTGAATCTCCTCGTCCTCCTCCGTATAGGCATAGGCGGGAATCGTGAGTTCGGTGATCTGAATGTTTCTGCCGAGTTTCGCATAGGTGTCGAGAACATCGAAAATCCGTTCCGGGTCGTAGTACTGCGCGGTTTTCTCCGCTTCTTCCTCCGCCCGGTGGAACATGTGGAACTGCATCCCGATGCTGTCGATGCGCGCGCCGTTCCGGATCGCCCGCTCGATCTGCATGTAATAAGGGCTGCGGCTGCCATGATAGTATTCATTATTCCAGATGCAGCAGGGCGCTTCGTTGATGATCAGGCGGTTTGTGTGGAAGTAGCGTTCCGCGGTTTCAAAACTCCATTCGACGAAGTCGTCCTGATCGTAAAACGTGCAGTAGCCGGGGAGGCGCATTCCCCAGAACGTCTCATTCGTGACCTCCCAGTCGCGGATGCGTTCCGAGTAACGTTCCGCAAGCTCTCTGAACCGTTTGTCGAGAAGACGCTTTTCCTTCCAGATGTCGCCCTTTGCCCATTGCGGTGTAAAATGCGCGTAGTTCAGACAGTGCGCCTTCGGTTCGATTCCATTCGCTTCACAGTATTCGAGGCAGAGATCCGGAGCGGGGCGGCGGTAGATTTTCGGACTGTCTTTGGCAAAACGCGGTTTTCCCTGTTCCGGTTCCAGATCGCTCCAGTAAAACGGAAGCGTCGCCATGTTGAACGCTTCCGCAAAATATTTTCTGTATGCCTGATTCTGTTCTTCCGAACGGAATTCGTCAAGCATGAACAGGTTGGCTCCGTAACGAAAGTCATGCGTTTTCTGCCTGATCTCGATATGTGCTCCGTTTACCTTCCTGCCTTCCGCGTCTTTGAGATGCAGAAACGCAAAACCTTTGCGGTTCTGTTCGATTCCGTGCCTGACACGGTCATCCATATACGCTTTTTTCCGTTCAAACGGCTTGAGTACATCACTTCTCCGGGTCATTCTGAATGCTCCTTTTTTTATGACCATTGCCGGTCGTTTGCCCATTCCTTATCCCATTGCTCCGTGGATTCCCATGCGACGGGGAAATCCTGATGGAGTTTTTCCGCGATCAGCTCCTCGTTGAGTTCGTCGATGCCGAGCCCCGGCTTGTCCGGAACGTCGATGAAGCCATCCCGGATCAGCGGAACCGGAACGCCTTTCACCAGGTGTTCCCACCAAGGGACATCAACGCTGTGCACCTCAAGCGCCATGAAGTTGCGTGTTGCCGCGGCGACGTGAACCGCCGCCATGCACGCGACCGGGCTTTCCGCCATGTGGATCGACATCTGGACTCCGTATTCCTCCGCCATGTCGCCGATCTTTTTCGTTTCGAGAATGCCGCCCGCCGTCAATACGTCGGGATGAACCACTGCGAGCGCGCCGGATTCAAGCAGCGGCTTGAAGGATTCCTTGAGATACATGTCCTCCCCGGTGCCGACAGGAGTTGTGGTGGAGTTCGCCAGGCGCACATACTGGCTGGTCATCTGCCACGGAACGGGGTCCTCCATCCATGCAAGATTGAACTTTTCCAGGCGTTTTGCCAGTTTGATGCAGTCTTCCAGCGGAATATGCCCGAGGTGGTCGATCGCAATCGGGATTTCATAACCTGTGACCTCCCGGCAGTCCGCCATGTATTTTTCGAGATAGTCGAGCCCTTTTTCCGTAATGTGGATTCCGGTGAAGGGATGTGCCGTGTTGAAGAGATCGTAGGCTTCGCCGCGCATGGCGCGGGGGTCGATGGAGCCGTGGGGCGTGGAAAAGACCGTCTGTTTGTATTCGCGCATTTTCTCAAGAAAGCCGAGCGGGGCGGAAAGGGCTCCGGGGACATCCATCAGAAGCTCGATGCCGAGATCCATTTTCAGAAAAGTATAACCCTGCGCCATGCGGTTTTTGAGAGCTTTGCCCATATCGCGCCCGCCGCCTTCGGAATCGGTGTCGCAGTAGATGCGGATCCTGTCACGGTATTTTCCTCCCAGGAGCTGCCACACGGGAACGCCCCATGCCTTGCCCGCGATGTCCCACAGCGCAACTTCGATTCCGCAGACGCCGCCCGCCTGCCGCGAGTCTCCGCCGAACTGTTTGATGCGCCGGAAAATTTTCTCGACGTTGCAGGGATTTTCGCCAAGAATGCGGCTTTTGAGCATCGCCGCATAAGTGCGGCTGGAGGCATCGCGCACCTCGCCGTAGCCGGTGATTCCCTGATTGGTGTAAATCTTGAGGAGTGTGCAGCGCTTCGGCGCGCCGTCGATGTCGGCAAAGCGCATGTCCGTGATCCTGAGTGTGGACGGGTCGATTTTCGGATTCATCTTTCTTCCCTTATTTTATCATGAAATTGAATTCGTTGCCGGAGAATCTGCTCAGTTCGAACTCATGGTATTCTCTGCCGTGTTCCGTTTCGATTTCCGCATCGTATTTCCCGTAGAAACCGTGAAAACGGTTGTCGGCTCCGGCTTTGTATTCCAATACCGTTTCCGTGTGCCATTCCTGCTTGATGAGCCGTTCCAGCGCCCTGAATGCCGGTTTCGGCGTGAAATCGTAGTTGACCAGACCCGCGCGCAGGGAGTTTTCCCCCTCCTCGCTGCCCAGCGGAGCATATGCCGCGGTTCCGTCCACCATGTTCCACCAGACGATTGCCTCGGTCGCCGGATGGCTGAACCAGAGACGGTAGAGTTTTTCCGCCACAAGTTCCTGGAACCTGTCTCCGTCGCCGAGATCGCGTCGGCTGATGATGCTGACTTCGGAGAAGTTGACGGGAATTCCCAGCTTCTGATACTGATCCAGGCATTGGAGAATGCAGCGGGGATTCAGCGGGCGGTTGACGCCGATGCAGTTGTCTCCGGTCATATTGCCGAACATGTGGTATTGGAGTCCGAGCCCGCCGACCTTGCAGCCCCGTTCCAGCAGATGCTTCACCAGCAGATAGACCGGGGTGTAGTCGCCTTGAAAGTTCCACCACGTGCTGTCGTCATTGTAGAGCTTCCGGTTGTCCGGGAAAAAACGGTCGGCAAGATGAAAGACCTGCTCCACGTAATCCGGAGGGAGCGGCGGCGCGTTTTTCCTGCACAGCGGATGAAGCGTCTGAGCCTCGTTGACCGTGTCCCAAATCGGGATTTTATCCCTGTAGCGCTCCGAAATTTCTTCAAAACGCTTTTCGAGGAGACGCATGGCGTCCTTTGTGTTGTCCGGAACCCACTTCGGCCAGAAGTTGTGCCAGCAGAGCGGATGTCCTTTCGGTGTGATTCCGTATTTTCCGCAGAAATCCAATACGCGGTCCGGCGCCGGACGCCGGTAAATGAACGGGCTCTCTTTCGTGAAGCGCGGCTTTCCCTGTTCCGGTTCCAGATCGCTCCAGTAAAACGGAACCACCGCAAGATTGAAGAGACTGCCGAAGACCTCTTCGTAACGTTCGTTCTGCTCCTTTTCAGGAAAAGAGTCGATCATGAACGCATTGCAGCCGAATTTGTATTCATGTGTCTTCTGTTTCAGCCGGATGGTCGCTCCCGCGAGTTCTCCGCCTTCCGCATTCTTCAGCGTAAAATGCCCGAATCCTTTGCGGTGCGTCTCCGTGCCGCTCCTGATTTTGAACTCGATTTCGGAATCTTCCGCAAGAATGTATCTTGAGAGTCTTTCCGCTTCTTCCGTGAACATGATTCCGCTCCTCCTTGTGTTAAAATGAACTTTCTGTGCATTTCTGCACTGCGTCTTCGAGAACGGAGACCAGTCTGCCGCGCTTTTTTCCGGCAAAATCGGATTCCGTCCCGATCAGTGTCATTGCGGCGATGACCGAGCCTTCCGCATCCCTGACCGGCATGGACATTGCCGCGATGTTCCAGCGGTTTTTGCGCAGATTGACTGTGCAGCCTTTTCGGCGGACTTCTGCCACTGCCTTCAATACCAGTTCCGGCTCCCGCTTTTCCGCGAGGTCCGTGAGACACTCCTGAACCAGTTCCATGATTTCGTCATCGCTTTCGTCGCAGAGCAGCGCGGCGCCGACGGAACCTTCGATCACGGGAAAACTTGAACCGACCTGTCCGGTCAGTGCGAACGGACCTTCCGGCTCCGCGCGCATGATCGTGACCTGTTCCGAACCACGGCGGATGGAGAGCTTGCACGCCATTTCATTTTCCGCGGAAATCCTGTCAATGATTTCCTGGGCGTGTTCCAGAAGATCCATTCTGCTCCGGAAAGGATAGAGCAGGGGGAGAAGCCCGTTGCCGGGCGAATAGGTGGCGTCGGCGTTTTTCCTGACCCATTTATATTTCAGAAGCGTCTGAAGAATGCGGTAGGTCGTGCTCATGGAAATGCTCAGTTCCTTCCTGAGTTCCGCCTGCGTGGCGCCTTCCGGGTGTTTTGAAAGAAGCTCCAGAAGCGCAATGGTCTTTTCCACTGCCGGGATTTTGTTGTTCATATTTGAATATCCTGTTTTATGATTTGAATAAATTTAATTATAATCATTTTTTCCGCATTGTCAATGCCTCAAGTGAAAATATCCGGACTTTTTGATTTCCGCGGGAACGGCGGCTCTTTTTTCCGCATCCATTTTTTCCTGGGGATTTGACTTTTCCGGATTGGCTGTTACATTAGCCGGACGCTGTGGGAGGCTTTTGCGGAAAACTGTTTTTTCCGCCGGGGGACGTGAAGTGTGCCGTGGGAACTGCAGCGGGAAAGGTGTTTTTGCAGTGGAAAAGAATGTTGTGCTGGAAACGGAACGGCTGATCCTGCGCCGGATGGAGCCTTCCGACTTCGGGGAAATCGCGGAGATGATGCAGGATCCCCGCGTCATGTATGCGTGGGAATATGTCTTTTCCGATGATGAAGTCAGCGAATGGATCGGGCGGATGCGCAGTCGTTATGAGCAGTACGGATATGCCTACTGGGTGGCGCAGGATAAAGAATCCGGCGCCGTTGCGGGGCAGATCGGGCTTCTGCCGGGAGAGGTTCACGGAACGCCGCAAATCGAAGTCGGCTATATTCTGAAACATGATTGCCGGGGGCGGGGATACGCCCTGGAAGGTGCGCGCGGATGTGTGGATTACGCTTTCAGGCATTTTGACGCGCCGTTCGTGATTGCCGAAATCCGGCCGGAAAACAAGGCATCTCTGGCGGTTGCGGAGAAACTGGGCTTTACGCTGCGCGACGAGATCGTCAAGAACGTGCGCGGCAGGGAGATGCGCCATCTGGTGCTTGCCGGGGATACCCCGCTTGTGAAGGTGGTTCCCCATCGGGACGCATGGAATGAGCAGTTTGCCCGTCTGAAACAGACGGTGGAGGAAGCCTTGAGCGGAATGAAATTCAGAATTGAGCATGTCGGCAGCACTTCCGTGCCGGGGCTTGCCGCGAAGCCGATCATCGACGCGGACATCGTTCCG
Organism: uncultured Lentisphaeria bacterium; assembly: GCA_949282305.1. GTDB lineage: Bacteria > Verrucomicrobiota > Lentisphaeria > Victivallales > UBA1829 > UBA11452. The sequence goes on from CASDPB010000085.1 coordinate 31,605, forward strand.
GAGGATTGGAAGATGTTCCCGGAAGCGGCGAAGCGCCTGGAGCAGGCGGGCTGGCGTCACCGCGGCGATCTGGGAATTCCGGGGCGGGAGGCGTTCGCCGCATCCATGCGGCTGGATTTTCCGCACCATCTTTACGTCTGCCTCGACGGGATTACGGCGCTGGACAACCATCTGAAACTGCGGGATTACCTTCGCAGTCATCCTGACGCCGTGGAACGTTACGGCGCGCTGAAGATGAAGCTGGCTTCGCTTTATCCTGAAAGTGTGCTGCATTACTGTGCAGCGAAAAGCGATCTGATCGCGGATATGCTGGAAGCGGCGGGAATTGCCCCCGGAGAACTTCGGAAAATCAGAGAGGTCAACAGTCTGGAGCACCAGGAGGTGTTCGGCGCGCCGTCGGACCGTCTGTCTTAATCTTCCGCCGCCGTTTTGCTCTTTTTCTTCAGAACTGCCTGGGATGTCAGTGATTTTGCCCCGGCTGCCGCCGTGCCTTTCCGGTTTCTGCCGGTGTTTTTTTCCGTTTGCGGCGATTGTTCTTTGAGTTCAGGGAAACAAACCTTGCGGTCCGTGTCGGAGCAGATGATTTTCCTGCATGCCCTGCGCTTGTTGAAGAAACACTTCGGGCATCCGCCGCCGTCCGCCTTCGTGAGACAGCGCAGTTTATGATTTTTTGTCGCAAGTACTTCGCCGGGCTTCATTGCATTGATTTTGTCAATTGTTTCCTGTTTCATAACCTGCTTCTCTCCTTGAACGTTGTAATTTCCTCAATGTATTTCCCGAAAAAGTAAAAAACAACTTTCAGACGGTGCAGTGTGTGAAATCTAACAGAAATCTAACAATTGACGGGATTCCGGTTGAAAGGGAATGCGAAGCCTGTCCGCTTGAAAATTGCCCTGATTCGTTTACATTACCGTGGATTGTTTTTTTGCAGGAGCATGAAATTGAACGGGAATCGGAAAGAGGATTTGCGGATGTTGACTGTGAAGCGCACCGCCGGAATTCTGGGGGTGTCCGAGGCTACAGTCCGAAACTGGATCCGGTGCGGGAGAATCGCGCCGACGGCCCGGAACCCCGTGGTGCTGTCCCGCGTGGATGTCCTGGCATTAAAGAAAGATATTCGCAACCATGTCGTTGACAGACTGCAGAAATGCGCGAACAAGAGCAACTCCCGTTCCTTTCATACGCCGCGTCACAGCGATTTCCCGGCGGGGATCGTGAAACTGCGCAGAGCGGCTTCCGGGAAAAAATGCGGCGTTGCCTCCATTCTGTTTGCCGCGGTGCTGGATCAGCTCTGCAAGCGGGGGGAAGTGCTGACGGAGGATTCCGGAGTTTTTCTGCCGGAGAACACCGTCTGGAACCGGGACTGCGTCAGGGATGAAATGTTGAAATGGCATGCGGAACTGGTTCCGTCGGAAGTGAATGAAGTCTATCCGCTGGTGACGGAGGTGTTCCGCGGTCTGATCTCCGATTCTCTGTGCGGCAATCTTTACCAGGCGCTTTCCCGCGACGGCGCCAGATATTCCAAAGGGTCTTACTATACGCCGGAAGCCCTGATCGCCGATTCCCTCAGAACCGCGGAAGGGGGGAAGGTGAGACATTTTCTGGATCCCTGCTGCGGAACGGGAAACTATCTGTGCGCGGCGGCGGAGATTCTGAATCTGCCGCCGGAGGCATTGTATGGCGTGGATACGGACGGGACCGCGTTGCATGTTGCGAGAATCAGCCTGATGCTGAAATTTCCCCGGCTTGAATTTACGCCGCATCTTTACTGCGCTGATGCGCTATGCGAGTTCGCCACCGGGGCGAGGAACTGCCGGACAAACCGTTTTCTTGGATTTTTTGATTTCATTGCGACGAATCCTCCGTGGGGGACAGTGAAAAAAAGTGCCTGCACGCAGGATATATTCAGGGAAATCCATTCCGGAGAGGCATTTTCCCTTTTTATCGTCAAAGCGCTTTCCCTGCTGAAGGAAGGCGGACTGCTTTCCGTGATTCTGCCGGAATCCGTTCTGAACATCAGGGCTCATGCGGATATCCGCCGGATTCTGACGGCGCATCATACGCTCCGCCGGATCAAACTCCTCGGACGGAAATTTTCCGGCGTGTTCACGAATTCCGTGCGCCTGGATGTGGTGAAAGCTGTCCCGGCGGCGGATGCCGCCTTTGCTTTGGAGTCGGATGCGGAAGTCCGCCGGGTGCGGTGTGCGGACGTCCTTTCCCGCAGGGACTGCGCCTATCCTGTGAATATGACCGCACTGGATTCGGAGTTGCTGAAACGGATTTTCGCCCTGCCTCATATTACCCTGAAAGGACATGCGAAATGGGCGCTGGGCATCGTGACCGGCGACAACCGCAGATTTGTTTCCGGAACTCCGCAGCCGGGGTATGAGGAGGTGTTCAAGGGAGGCGACGTCAACCCGTTTTTCTTTTCGGAACCCCGCTGGTTCATTAAAGTGCCGTTTGATTCCTTCCAGCAGGTTGCGCCCCTGCATCTCTACACCGCGCCGGAGAAACTGGTCTACCGTTTTATTTCCAACCGTCTGATTTTCGCGTATGACGACAGACGCCGCTGGATTCTGAACAGTGCGAATATCCTGATCCCGGAACTGCCTTCCTGGTCCATGAAACTGGTTCTGGCTTTTCTGAATTCAACGGTGTTTCAATATATCTTCATGAAAAAATATGCGACGCACAAGGTGCTGCGCAGGGATCTGGAGGAGCTGCCGTTTCCCCTGCTGCCTGCCGGGAAGGCCGCGGAACTGGCGCAGATGGCGGAATCCGTCGTGAAGAAGGAACTGAATTTCTGCGAACTGGATCAGATCATCTGCGAGCAGTTCCGCTTGACACCGGAGGAAATCGCGGGCATCCGCATTGAAACCGGGAGGAAATGCTGAATCAGCGGCGGCGCACCCGCCGGATCAGATATTGAATGCGCTCATTGAGCTTTGCGTCCAGCAGATCCGTTCCGGTTTTCTCCCTGTAACATGCGGTGACTTGTTTGGTGAATCCGTCCAATGCCGATTCGGAAAGCGGTTCTCCCCTGCTGTTGAATTCTCTGGCATAGGATGAAATCAGGCGCGCAATCTCCTGCCTCCGCAGACTTTTGGAGATTCCTTTCGGAAAGATTCTTGCGGAATCGAGGTCAATGAATCCGTATTTCCCGTTCAGAAAATAGATGTTGCGGAGATTGACGTCTCCATGATAAATGCCCGCGTTGTGCATTTCCGCCAGAACGGGAACCGCGCCGGAGGTCAGTTCGGGCTGTTTGTCCAGGAATACCGCATTTTCGGGAAGAGCCTCGGTAATCAGGTAGTAGCGGGATGCGAGAAACACCGTCGGCGTGGCAATTTCCGCCTGCCGGAGCCGGATGGCGGCCGCGAGGCATTCGTAAGACCGCGGCAGCTGCAGGGAGCGTTTGAGCGTGCGCCAGAGTCCGCGGCAGTTGTAGCGTTTGAGGAAGAGTCCGTGCGCGGTACCGGTTGTTGTCGTATTGGAATCCTTGATGATGGCGCATTTGGAGAGTTCAAACGCCGGATCGGCGGTAAATCCCCGCAGGACAAAGCGTCCTTTGCCGAACAGATAATCTCCTCCGGTTCTCCGGCAGTCCATCAAAGTCGTAACCAGTTCACGCAGCATGTTTTTTCCTGTATTCCCTTTATCAAGTTGTTCCGGAAACATAAAAATAGCATAATTTTACCTCTTTTTCCACTATCCCATTAGAATTTTCCGGAAAGTATGTCATTAATATACGCGCGGGTCCGACTCGTTTTGTGTGTCTGTCAAGTTTTTCATTGTGTGTGGAAGGAGAATATTTTGGACTCCCGGCAATCTTGTTACATTACGGCTTCCGTGAATTCGGAGCCTTCGCATTTTCATTCATGGACCCGGGTGCGTGATGATTTCCGGAAGACGTTCCAGTGGTTTCTGGAACATCCCGAATTTGAAGCGCTGAAACTTTGGAAGACTCGCAACAAATCCGTATACAAGGCGGAGTGCCCGCGGGAACTTTATCCCGGTTCCGTAGTGATTAAATCCTATTACGAACAGCGTTTTCTGCGTTATTTTCTGCGTCCGTCCCTTGCCTGCCGTGAAGCGGAGGGGTATCTTGCGGTTCAGCGGCTCGGCATTCCCACGGCGGAGGTGCTGGCATACGGGGAGCAGAGAACCGTATGGTGGCTGAGTTCCAGCTTTCTGATTACCCGTTTCGTGGAGGAAACCCGGAACGGAACTTATTTCTGCACAGTGGATCATGGTCCCGGTTACGGAACTCCCGATATGATGATTTTCTGCCTGAAACTTGTGGAAATGCTGGCGACGCTTCACCGGAACGGATACTGCCACGGCGGAACGCATCCGCGCAACTTTCTCTGGCATGGCGCCGGCATGGATATGAAAATCGTCTGGATTGACCTTGCGACGGTGAAATCTTATCCTGAACCTGCCGTTTTGGCGGAGAAAGCCGCGGCAGACCTGAAAGCGTTTTTCCAGCCGATCGGGCTTTCCGCGGAGCAGAAACTGGAAGTGATCCGGAAATATGAAGCGTGCAACCCGGCTTACAGCGGCGCTTCCTTTGAGAATTCTTTTCTGTAAAGTTTCCGCGCCGCTTTTTTTACGTCTTCATAGAATTGCCTGTTTTCTGCAAGCTCCTGCCGCAGCGGACGGTCTGCATAGGCGCGAATGAACCGCAGAATGTCGCGGGGCGTGATTCCCGTGTCCATGGAGGAAAAGAAGAGCCCCGCCACGTCTTTGACCAGATACCGGTAGGGCACCTTTGCGCGAATTTGAGCCCGGTGGAGGTCTATCACATGAAGTGCGGGATCCGGCGACGCCATCGTATCCTTTTTCAACAGAAAGTGACAGATGTAACAGTCTCTGTGATTCAGTCCGCTTCTGTGCATCCGTCCTGTCATGGAGCCCAGTTTGCGGATCAGCGCCGCCTTGACGGGAAACGCAGGGGGATTTTTCCCCCAGTTCAGGCAGAGTTCCTCAAGACTGACGACATTGGACAGTTCCTCTGTAATCAGGAACGACTGCAGACGAGCCGGATTCGAGCCGCGCATCCCGTATGCGCACGGGGTCATGGTGTCTACTTTCTGCTTCTTCAGGTGGAGCAGTGCCCGATATTCGTTGTCCGCTCCCAGAACCGGACGCTTGAACTGGACAAGATCTTTGAATATTTCGCGCCAGCCGCACCCGTGATGAAGTTTTGCGAAATATCCTTTTCCGTTGAGTTCAAAACGGAAGGTGTGCCGGCTTTTCACCTGGCGGAAACTTTCGCCATCCAGCCGAAATGCCTCCGCAAAGGGATCCTTTCCCGTCCAAAGTTCCTTGAAAGGGGAGTCAAGCGCTATTTCCCGCATGGAAAGTTCTCCTCGATAAAATCGACTGCTTTCTGCGGACGGTGGTACAGGTTGAGTCCTGCCGCATAGGCGAAGGTGGCGTTTTTCATTTCATCCAGCAGGGCGGGGGAGAGCGCCAGTTCCTCCAGCATGTGATTCAGGTCGTTTTGCGCGAATGGCTCCGGCAGAACCACGCCGCCGCTTTCCGCCGTAAAGCCGGAATAGCCGCACTGATCGGTGCAGATTGCCGGAAGTCCCGCCGCGATCGCTTCGATCAGCACACTGCCTGCCGAACGGGCACGCGCGGGACAGAGCAGAAGATCGCCGGAAAACATCAGATGCCCGATATCGTCCCTCCAGCCTGTGAACGTGGTGCGCTCCATGATTTCCAGTTCCTCCGCCATGGTCTCGAAGTGCCCGTTGGACGTATCGCTTCCCACGATCAGGAGACGGCACTGCCGGTAGAGCACGTCGGGGAGGGCGGCAAATGCCTGTAGTGTTCTGTCCACTCCCTGATCCGTGAAGTCGGAGGCGATCTGAAGCAGAAGCAACTGGTCTTTGCCGAGTTCAAATTCCCGTCTGACTTCGGCACGTATCTCTTCCACTTTTTTCCGGTCTTCCGGTCGTCTGCGGTCTTCGGAGATGCCCGGCGGCAGCAGATGAAAACGTTCTTCCGGAGTATTGTAAAGGCGGATGAATTCCTGCTTCTGCGATTCTGTCAGATAGAGAATTTTTGTCTTTGAGACGGGGGAGAACACCTCGCGTTCCAGTTTCTGTTCGATGGTGTCATGCGGAGAAAAGAGGCGGCGCCAGAATGTCCGTCTCGGCGGAACCGCGGGAAAGGAGTCGTTTCCCGCAAAGTAAACGTCGAGCCCCCGCATCGGATTGAACCCGATTATCGCATCAAAGTCACCCTCGGCAAGCCTCTGGAATGTTTTCCGTTCAAAAGCGGCGAGTTTCGCATACCTGCCGAGACCGCAATGCCTGACGATTTCTATGTTTGCGTAGGGGATCCGCTCCCCCTGCCAGTCTCCGGCGAAAACAGTGACCTTGTGTCCGCGCGTGACACATTCGCAGACGATCTTCTCCAGATCCTGCTGAAGCCCGCCGTGCGGGAAATACCTGTATATGACAAATGCAAGGTTCATCCAATGCTCCGAATCATTTTTGAAATATACCGCATTTGCACGAATTAGCAAGAAGAAACCGGGATTTTTTCCGTTGAAGTTTTTACCGTATTTCATGAGAAACAGGCAAACGCGGCAGCGGGAGGGAAAACGGCGGCTTTTTCACGGATTTTATTTTTGCGACTTTTTCATTTTCATGCTTGAAAAACGGCAATTCAGAATTCAAATTATAAGAATCGGATCTTACTTTACAAGGAGGGATGGTCTTATGGCAATGTCGAAGAAGAAAAAAATACTGGTGATAACAGGATGTGTGCTGGGCGGACTGCTTCTCCTGCTGGTGACAGCCTATCATGTGGTATTGAGTTCAGGCATGATCTGTTCGCACTGGCTCCCGATGGCGGGGAAAATGATGAATTCCACGATTTCCGCATCCGAGGTCAAGGTGAGTCTCTTCGGCAACAGCCTTCAGGTGAAAGACTTTGTATATGCGAATCCGGACGGGGTGGAGGTCACGCTGGATTCCCTGCAGATGAAGATCGCGTTTTTCAAGGCAATTTCCAGGGATGTCCGCATCGACGGTCTGGCGCTGCAGGGATTGCGGGCGACCATCCGTCCGGTGGCGCGGAAAACGGAACTCTCTTCCGTTCCGGAATCTCTCGCTCCCGCCGCGGCTTCCGCGACCGGGGAGGCGCGGACGGCTGCAAATGAGAAAATTGCCGTTCCCCTGCTTGAGGATTTCCGGATACCGGAATCGATTCTCGGATGGAAGTCCCTGCCTTTCAGACTTGCGCTGAAGGATGTTTCGCTCCGGGATGTCAGCGTGTTTTATGCCGATGAGGACAGAGGGATGAATTTCAGGTATTTGATTCATTCTCTTTCCTTGAACAGAGTAATTCCCGGGATGACGACGGAACTGAAGCTGGATTCTCTGCTGACAGGAACTTTGGAGAAGCAGGGGATTGAAATCCGTTCTTTGCCGCTGCGGTTTTCTCTCAATGCGCGGCTGGACAGTCTTCTTTTCCCGGAAACGCTTGACTTTGCGGCGGATCTCAATGACGCGGAAAGACGGTCGGCGGTGTTTACATGGGCGGCTTGTCCGGAACAGCAGATTGCCCCCGGTATTGTCCACCTCGCGGTCCGCGGTAAAAAGGTTTCGGAAAAATGGGAGCTGGAGGAACTGCTCGGCGTGCTCGGGAAATCCTCCCTGAAAGCGTCCGGCACCCTGGAGCCGCGCCTCAATCATGCCGCTTTCGCATGGACGCTGAAAGGATATCCGTCTCAGCTGCCTCAGCCTCTGCCTGCCATCATGAAAAAATCCGGTGTGGAGCTTTCCTATGTGGAGGAGAACGGGAAGATCACGTTTCTGGACGGAAAGCTCAATTATTCCGATATTGTTTCTGCAACCGGATTCAAGCTGGATGAAAAGGGTGCGGCAGTCGGAGATTTCCGCGGAACTCTGAATTATATCGCCTTTGCAAACCTGCCGGAAGGCGCTGTTGGTTTATCGAATGCGGTAATGGATGTCTCGGAAGGGGAAGACAAGCTGATTACGCTGAAAAGCACGGCGCCGCTGGTATTTTACAAAGGGAAGGAAGGATTTTTCCCGGATCCGCAGATGGCGCCGGATCTGAAGTTTTCCCTGCGGGAAATGGCGCTGTCGAAGTTGAATATGTTTTTGAACGGGAAAAAATTCAGCAGGGGAGCGGCGGAAGTTCATGCCGCGCTGGAGACGGATCAGAATCGCAACATTCTGCTGACAGCGAGTGCGCAGGTGAAGGAGAAGCTGAAAGGCGGAAGCGCGGGGGATCTTGCCGTGAATGCCTGTCTCAACCTCAGAAACAATACGGAACCGGATACGATCCGGGTTTCCTCTGCGAATCTTGATGTTCCCGTCCTGCAGTCCATCTTCAAACTGGAAGAGGCTGAGGCAGGCGGAACGGCTCCGGCAGCTCAGGTTCCCGCGCGCAAGGCGGAACCTGCGGCGGCGAGTGCCGCTCCGGCGGATGCGCCGCGGAAATCCTCCGTGCAGTCGCCGGCCTCTTTTGCCGACAGACTTCCGCCGTTCATCAGGGAACAGAATATCAATCTGACATTGGACTTGAAAAAGATACATTATGCGGACGGCGTTGATTTTGCGTTGTCCGGCGATGTTTCGTTCCGGAATCCGGTGATAGCCGCGCAAAATCTGCTTCTGCTTGTGAACGGAACGAAATTTCCGTTGAATGCGGAAGTGAATCTTGCTACGGAACAGGCAGGTTTTGGCGGTTCTGTCGCGGCGTTGAATGCCGCGCCGCTTGTCAATTCGTTCCTGAAACAGAAAAAGAGTGCCGCCTTGACGCTGGATTCCCTGAAATTCGATGTCCGGACAAAGGGTTTTACCCCCGAATCAATCAAGAAAAGCCTGAACGGATCGTTCGTTCTGAACGCCTCCGGCATTGCTGTTCCCCTGGAACTTGATCGGTCCAGCGAGTTGATGAAAGTGATTATGATTCCGCTGAAAAGCATTCCCGCCCTGCTGGAGATGATCGACGGAGGCGAGCTTAAGAATCTTGCCGTTGAAAAGAGCCGTGGGATCAACGACGTTTTAAGCGGCGCGGAGGATCTCCGTTTCTCTTCCGCCAGTCTCGACACCTCGTTCCGGGATGGAGTCGTCACCTTGAAGGATTTGACTTTGACCGGGGATTTGATTCTTTCGGAAACTCTGCTCGGAACCGTGAATCTTGTGAACAATGAAATTGATCTCAGGACGAGAACCGGACTGGAACTTATCACGATACCGATGAACATCAAGGGGACGATCAGTTCACCGAAGCCGGATTATGCAAGCGCCGTTACGGATTTCCTGAAAGTCAATGCGACAGCCACGCTCCAGAAGTCCGTGGACAGGCTTCTGGACAAGGCACTGGATACCGGGCGGAAATCCGGCGGGGACGGCACCCTTCAGAAAGAAGAGAAAATTCTGGACAAGGCAATTGACAAAGGCGTCCGGAAGGGACTTGAAAGACTGAACAAGTGGCTGAATGAATAAGCCGCTTTATTAACCATAAGGAATGAAAATGGAACCATTGGAAAAGATTTTTGAATCGCATTTCGGAAGAAAGCCCGCTGTGCTCTCCCGTGCTCCGGGACGGCTGGAAATTCTCGGCAATCATACGGACTACAATGAAGGTTATGTGCTGAGCGCCGCCGTAACGCAGGCTACTTCTTTTGCGATGGCGCCGAAAGAGGGAACTGTCTGCACGCTGATTGATTGCGCGCTTTCCGGGGAATTCAAGATCGACCTTGACAATCTGGACACGCCGCGCAAAGGCGATTGGACCAACTATCTGAAAGGTGCGCTGGTGGAGCTCCGCCGCCGCGGCGTCCGGTTCGGCGCTTTCGATGCCGTTCTCCGCAGCACGGTTCCCCTGTCCGCCGGAATGAGCAGTTCCGCCGCCCTTGAGATGGCGTTCTGCTTTGCGCTCAAGACAATTTACGGCATTGATCTTCCGAAGGCGGACTGGGCGAGGGTCGGACAGTCCGTGGAAAACAAATATATGGGACTGCAGTCCGGACTGCTGGATCAGTTCAGCTCGATTTTCGGAAAGAAAGACGCCCTGATTCTTTGCGATTTCCGTTCGGTCGAAGTGCTGAAAAATGTGCCGATGCCTCCGGGATATTCGATCGTCGTGGCGAATACGATGGTGAAGCACAATCTTGTGGAATCCGATTACAATAAACGCCGCGAGAGCTGTGAACGTGCCAGGGATGCAATCCGCAGTGTCTATCCGCAGGTGAAGATGCTCCGGGATGTCAATATGGAGATGCTGGAAAACTGCAGGGATAAAATGGATGCGGTCGATTACCGCCGCGCCCTGCATGTGGTCGGCGAGGACGAACGTGTGATGCAGGGGGTCGCATTCCTGGAAAAAGGCGACATCAGATCTTTCGGCGAGCTTCTCTTCAGGAGCCACGAGAGTTCCCGGTTCAATTTTGAAAACAGTTGTCCCGAGCTGGACGCGCTGGTCGAGATTGCCCGTTCCATTCCGGACTGTCTCGGCGCCCGGTTGAGCGGCGGCGGCTTCGGCGGTATCACGATCCATCTTGTCAGACACGATGCGGCGGAAAATTACTGCAACCGCCTTAAAGCCGCATACAAAGCCATGACCGGGAAAGAGACTCAGACGATTCTCTGCGACATCGGCGACGGAGCCGGCGCACAGAAACTCTGATTTCCGGAAAACCGCCGTCCTTCGGAAGGAAACTTCAGAAGGACGGCAGCGGAAAGTTTTTTCCGGGAACGCCCATCTGCGGCAGGGATGGGCGTTCCCGGTGTTCGGCACTGGAAGGAAAGGCGTCAGCCTATCCTGTTCACGGCATTGACGAGAGCGCGGATTGCCGCAACGTTGATGCTGCGGTCGATTCCCGCACCGTAGACAGTCTCGTTCCCGTTGCCGGAGCGGATTCCTATGAATGCAATGGCATGTGCGTCGCTGCCGCGCCCGAGTGCGTGTTCCGTATAGGAATCAATCTGTATGGCGGGAAGCTCCGGGCATTGGGAGAACGCCGCGGCTGCTGCTTCGATCGGGCCTCCGCCGGTTCCGGCAATGCGGTGTTGTCTGCCGTTGATCCGGAGTTCCAGCCTGACGTCCGTCCCCGGGTTGTCTTTTCCCGCCGGGCGGCGGATCCTTACGTCGAGGAGTTCCACATTTCCTTTTGCATTGGCGAATTCGCCCAGAAAGATGGAATGGATTTTTTCCGCACTCAGTTCCCCGCCTTCCGCTTCCGCCTCCTTCTGCACCGCCTGCGCAACCGCTTTCTGCATTTCCTTCGGCAGCTGAATGCCGTAGACGTGCTCCAGAACGTAGGCGACGCCTCCTTTGCCGGACTGACTGTTGATGCGGATCAGTCCCTCGTAGCCGCGTCCGATGTCCGCAGGGTCGATGTGCAGGTAGGGGATCTTCCACCCCTGTCCAAAGTATTCGGATATTTCTTCCCGCTGTGCCATTCCTTTGCGGATTGCGTCCTGATGCGTTCCGGAAAATGCAGTGAAGACCAGTTCTCCCGCATAGGGGTGGCGCGGATGGAGCCTGATTTCCGAAACATCCTCCACAAACCTGACGATTTCAGGCAGATGCGAGAAATCCAGTCCCGTTTCGACGCCGCGTGACATCAGATTCAGTGCCGAGATGACGAGATCCATGTTTCCTGTTCGTTCACCATGTCCGCAGATTGTTCCCTCCACCCGTTCCGCGCCGGCCAGCATTGCCATTTCCGCGGCCGCGATCGCACAGCCCTGATCGTTGTGCGTGTGAATGCTCAGGGTTGTTTCAGCCATACCCGAATATTTGCGGGTAAACAGCTCGATCATGTCCGCATATTGATTCGGCGGACGGCGTTCCACTGTCGCCGGCAGATTCAATATGAAGTTTTCCTTGCCCGGTTTGCCCCAGGCTTCGCGGACTTCCTCCGCCAGTTCGACGATATAGTCAAGACGGCTGTCGCTGAACTCCTCGGGAGAGAATTCATAGGCGCAGCGTTCATACAGGCCCGCTTTTTTCAAGGTCTCGACAACCATGCGGGTTCCGTCCACTGCCATCTTCCTGAGTTCGTCCGGACTCTTGTGAAAGACGAATTTCTGATGCAGGGGGCTTGTGGCGACGTAGCAATGCACGACCGCCTGCCTGACGCCGCGGATGGATTCCACGGTGCGTTCAATGAGGTCTCTGCGGGCTGCGGTGAAAACGACGATGCGGACATCGTCCGGAATTAATTTTTCCTCAATCAGACGGCGGACCAGTTCAAATTCCTCGCTTGAGGCTGCGGGGTAGCTGACCTCGATCTCTTTGTAACCGATCCCGGTGAGCATCTTGAAATAGCGGATTTTCTCCTCGACGTTCATCGGCTTTGCGAACGCCTGGTTTCCGTCCCGCAGATCGACTGGCACCCAGACCGGGGCTTTTTCAATGACGCGCGCGGGCCATTGCCTGTTTTCCATTTCGATTTTCTGCGGCTGTTTGTACTTCGGTTTTTCTTTCATTCGTCATCTCCATTGGTTGATGTTGAGTTCAGTAGACAGATATGGAGACTCTTCAGAAACAGAGCGGAACCGGCAGTCGAATCGGCGCGATGATGCTGAGGAGTCTCAGTGCCGAACCGGCTTGACCGGACGATTCAATGTGTGCGGAAAAGAATACGCTCGACCGTTGCTCAAGCCGGAACGGCATTGGTAAGTCGAAGCAGGCAGGAAAGCAGAAACAGACATACGGGCAGAGGATGTCCGCTGAAATTCCGGTTTTTGTCTTTTGATCGGTTCATGACTGCTTTCCTGTTTGTTGGTTATAATAAAATATCCCGCTTTCGGAAAGAAAGCAAGTGCCGGAAGCAGAAAACCGGGATTTTTACTTTTTTCATGCGGGATTTCATGCCGGGGAAAAGGATTGCGGACGCTTCTGCGCAGGCTTTTTCATGGCTGAAATGAAAAAAAATCCTAGATTACCAACTTGTAATCTGGGTGCAATATTCCGGCAATGAACAGAGGGTATAATATAATAAAAACGAAAACAGATTAAAGATAAGGAGTGATTCAAAATGAATGAGAAGGCAGAAAAAGATGTGACGCAGGAAAACAACAGCTGGCTGAAATTCCTGACTTTGGCGGCAATGTTCGTCGGTTCAAATTCCACCGTCATGGGAATGGGGGCGGATGACTGGATCGGCATGGTGAACGGACAGTCCAACCTGGGAGTTGGCGGGGGGAGGTTCTGAGGATGGCAAAGAGGGAGGAACAAAGTGAGTCCGGTGCGTGGCTGAAGTATTTGACGCTTGCCACGCTGATTATCGGTTCTCTGGCGGCAGTTATCGGAATGAGTGGGGCCGAGCTGATTGCCGTTCTGAACAGCCAGTGGGTTCCGAAAGGATTTCTGGGATTTCTGGTTTTCTTCGGAGTGCTCTACAATCTGCTGACCGTGATTCTCGGCACGATCTGTTATCGTGAAAAGCCGATTCTGCCGGATGACCGGCTGCCGTCATGCACTGTCATTGTCCCGGCTTATAATGAAGGCGAAGCTGTGATGATTGCGCTGAACAGCATTCTGGCAAGCAACTATCCCGCGGAGAAACTGGAAATCATCGCGATTGACGACGGCAGCAGGGACGATACGTGGAAATGGATCGCCCAGGCCGCCGCCGCTTCCAACGGACGCATCCGCGGCGTCAAGCTGGAGCAGAACCGCGGAAAGCGGCATGCAATCCAGTACGGCACGAAAATGTCGAAAATGGATGTCATCATTACGGTTGACAGCGATTCCGTTGTGGAGGCTGATTCGATCAGGCGCCTGACCAGCCCCTTCGCCGATCCGAGAGTCGGTGCAGTTGCCGGTTCCGTTCAGGTATCCAATCTTTCCGACGGCGTCCTGCCGCGCATGATGGATGCCCATTATGCGTTCAGCTGCCGCATTCTCCGCGCCGCAAACAGCGTGATGCGCACCGTGGTCTGCACTCCGGGCGCGTTGAGCGCCTACCGGCGTTCGGCATTGATGGAGTTTCTGGACCGCTGGGCAAACCAGACTTTCTGCGGGCGTCCCGCCGGAATCGGGGAAGACCGCGCATTGACGACGTTCATGCTGCGCCACAAATGGCATGTCCTGTATCAGCGCAGTGCCGTAGTTCATACGGAAATGCCGTCGACCTATCAGGGGACTTACCGGATGATGCTTCGCTGGGAGCGGGGGAACATCCGCGAAATGCTTTCCACCTATGAGTTCGCATTCCGCCGTTTCGACTGGTTCCATCTTGCCATTCAGCTGAATCTGGTGTTCCAGACTTATCTTTTCATCCAGTCGGTATTTTTCATGCCGCTTGTGATTCTCGGCATGCTTGCCGCACCTGTTTTCTGGTGGCAGTGCATGTTCCTTTCCACGATTCTCTGGACGGCTCTTCCCGCCTTGTGCTATTATCTCATGAGCGGAGGAACCGGATGGATCTGGACTTTCACCTACACGTTTTTCCGGACGTTCTTTCTGTTCTGGATCTCGCCGTACAGTCTGTTCACTGTGCAGAATTCTGGCTGGCTGACCCGCGGCAAGGCGGAAGAGGAGAAGAAGGCAAAACTGGAAGCCGCCAGATCTCTTGCCGGAAATGTATTTGCCGAAGACGTTGCGGGGCGGCAGGCTCCTGCGGCGCGTTTCTACTTCAAATAAGTGTTTTCAACAGGGGGGGAAGGCCACACCACCGCTCCGGCGAACTCCCCGCCGGAGCTCTTTTCTTTTCAGCCCCGGAGGGAATACTCGCAGCCGCAGAAGTTCTGGCGGTAGAAACCATATTGCTTCGAGAGTTCAATGGAGCGTTTGAAGCCGTCTTTCTTCTTGAAATCCCACGGTTCAAACCCCTGGAACCTGCTTCCTGCTTCAAAAATCAGTCTGGAATTTTTGTGAGGACTGACGGTCAGAGTGGTTGCGAAATTCAAGTTCAGCTCTTTGGCTTTGGCGGCAGTGCGTCCGAGGGAATGCGTGAAACAGGCACGGCAGCGCAGTCCGCCTTCCGGCTCGCCGGCATGGTTTTCAACAGCGGAAACCGTGCGGAGCCAGGCTTCGTGGCAGTATTCGTCGACGAGCAGTTCCAGATGATGGATTTCCGCCAGTTGCTGTACATACAGCAGCCGTTTCCCGAACTCCCCGCGGGTGGCGATATTCGAGTTCGAGAAGAACAGCACGATTTCGCGTTCTTCCGCCAGCAGCCGTTCGACGCAGGCGGAGGCGCAGGGGGCACAGCAGACATGCAGCAGCAGTTTCTTCTTCATGGAACAGGATTTCCCTTGTGACTTATTCCGGAAGAACGCCGTCAAACGGGGCGGAATCCTCCGGCGTGATCGGCGCATAGGGTCCCTTTTTGACTTCAAATGCGACGGTGCCCGATTCCCTGCATACAAAGTGGTGCCAGGTGCCTTCCGGAATTTCAATCAGCGGGATTTCTCCGCCGGGAGTCATGTGATACTTTCCGATGATTTCTCCTGAATCGTCGTATATATAGACATCGACCGCGCCTTTCAGTATAAAGAAAAGTTCCCACTTGTCTTTGTGGCGGTGCGGATGAACCACGGTATCCGGTTCCGCCGCGATGCAGAGACGGTGAATGCCTTCGTCAAGAGATTCATGCAGATTGAAATGCGAACGTCTGCGGGGAGATTCCATGGCAAGTTTTGTCAGTTCCGCCATTTTTTTCGAGTCAATGATTTTCATGATCCTTCCTTTCTGTGGGGTATGCAAGATACATCCGGCGGCGGTGTTTTTCAAGATGATTTTCTTTTTCCTGCTTGAATATCCCGCGGAAACGACTTATGCTATCATCGTCTCGTGTTTTCAATGAATGCAGTCAAAAAAGGAGGGAATTATGCTTTGCAGAACGCTGATGCCAGGTGTCGCCGCCGTTTTTCTGGGAGTCGTGTCGTCCGCCTGTGTTTCCACGGATGTTTATCAGAAGGAACGCGCGGAAATGAACGAACGGATCACGGCGCTGAGTGCCGAGGTTGCAAAAAATGCGACTCTTCTTGCCGAAACCCGGGAACAGTTCAGGGATTTTCAGGAGTGTGCGGCAAGGGAGAAGAAGAAACAGGAGCTGGAATTCGTTTCCCTGCGCGAGCTTTTCGACAGTACGGAATACGGCACCATTCCCCCCCATATTGTCGGACGTTATCTTGACCTGATCACGCCGCCGGCAGATGCGACGCCGGAACAGAAGCGCAAGTTCATTGAGAAGATCAAGGGAATGTCGATCAATCTCAATTCGGTGAGACTGCGCAACCGGATCACAAATTCTCTGGTGGCGCTGGGACATGAATATTTTGAGGATTTGCTTGTCAATGCCGCCGGATCGCACTTTCTTCAGGATGCCGCGAAGCTTCTGGCAAAGCCGTCTGACAAGCAGCTTTTGAAACGTCTGATGTTAAACTCCGACAGACAACGCTATCCGGCACTCGATATTTATGTCAGTCTGATCGATGAAAATGACAAGGCGGATGTGTTGAAGCTGCTGCCTGATGTTCCTGAGCTTTCCCGTTGCATAACACGTCTGGGGATCGAAAAGGAAGCGGTTCCGATTCTGAAAAAACAATTGCTTCAAAACCGGAATTCCAACATTGAGGCATTGGAAGTCGTGCTGAATCAGCTTGCTCCGGAGGAACGTCAGGATTTTATGGCAAAATTCTGGAGTTTATGCGGCAACATCAGAAGTAATACATGGAAATGTAATCTGGCAATCATGCTGGCGCGAAAAGGCTTTGTCCCCGCATTCTGTTTTTTAGTTGAAAAAAGTCAAGATTTTCGTAAGAATCCCGATCATTGGAAGTTTATCTGGGGACGGTTACAAAATTTAACCTCATTTACTGATATGGATTCGCTTGAAAAATGGTATCGGGAAAACAAGAACCAGATCGTTTTCAATTCTGAAAAAGGGCTGTTTGAAGCAAGGAAATAAGTTCTGTTTTTCGCGGGACGGTGTTTCCGCCGTCCCTTTTCCGATGACAGAAAAAACGGTCAGTAGACCGAATCGGGGAAATAGTGTTCCTTTGCGTTCTCGCGGGTAACGATCTGCGAAGGGATGATGACCTCTTTGCTGACCGCCTTTTTTCCGTTTCTCAGACCTGCCAGCGCCTCTTCCACGCCGCGCTCAAGCATCCGCGGGGAATAGGTGACGGTCGCTTTGACGACAGAATTTCCGTCAAGAATCATCTTGACTGTCTTTTTACTGCCGCCCCCGCCGATCATTGCCTTGACATCCTTGCGCCCGGATTCCTCATAAGCCTTCAGCGCGCCGACGAGAACATCGTCATCCCCCGCCCAGACCGCATCGATTTTCGGGTATTTCTGGAGAAAATTCTCCATCAGTGCAAGCCCTTTTTCCGTATTCCACCAAGAAGCCTGCGATTCCAGAATCCTGATTCCGGGAAATTCCGCGGCGAGAACTTCGCGGAATGAATCGACACGATCCTTGTTGATCGGGCAGGGGACTCCCTCCATCATCAGGATTTCGCCCTTTCCTCCGAGCAGCTGCCCCATGGCTTTTGCCGCCGCGGCGCCGAAACTGCGGTTGTCGCCGTTCACGAAAACATCCTGCACCGGCTTGTCCAGCGGATTGGAGACCACGACAAGAAAAATCCCCTGTTCTTTGGCTCTGGCGCAGATGTCGGTGATCGGTCCCGGTTCCTGCGCCAGCACGACCAGCGCGTCCACATCGCGTGCAATCAGATTTTCTATCCGGTTGACCTGATCCGCGGTGTTTGCGCTGGACGTCAGAATGACCTGCAGATCCGGATTTTTTGCCTCCAGGTTCTTTTTCGCCTGTTCCGCGCTCCATACCACGCCGCCTGTCCACCCGTGCGTTGCCGCCGGGATGGAAATTCCGATTCTGAGTTTTTTGCCGGAACCCTCTCCGCATCCCGTCAGAAGGAGGAGAGCCGTCAGAAGAAAAAATACTTTTTTCATGTGAAGCCTTGTGCAGTTGTTTTTTATTTCCAGTTGTGAATCCTTTGGGGGATTTCAATTTCCGAAAGACATAACAATAACCGTTTTTCGTTGTAATGCAACCCGGAAACGGGAAAACAGAGCCGGTTTTCCGATGCGGGGGAGCTGCCGCCGGTCTGCCCGCTTCAAACATTGCAGAGGGACAATGCCTGTTTGGGATGGGGAGTGTTCATTTTTTCTCAGTTTTTTTCTGTTTGCCGCTTGCATGGAAATAAACCATAAGGTATATTTATGTTTCATGATGGAAAAACGCGGTTATAAAAAATATACGGATGTCTATGAGGAGCTTGAGGCGTTCTGCGCTCAAAGCCTGAAAGACGGTTCGTTCCTGCTACCGGGAGAGCGGGAACTTGCGTCACGATTTCACGCGAGCCGCCTGACGCTGCGCAAGGCGATGGAAGAGGCGCAGATGAACGGTCTGATCCGCAGGGAGGGGAGGCGGACTGAAATTCTTCCCTGCCGGGTATTGAGGCATTGCGGGCGGATTGTATTCTTCACTCCGGGAATGCACGCTTCGTTTTTTCTGCCGGCTTTTGAGCGCCTGTGGCTGACTCTGCGTCCGCAGGTGGAGAACTGCGGCGGTTCCATGGAGCTGTATCTGGATCACGGGGAGCGGAGTTATTCTGAATTTTGCCGGGCGGCGGAATCCGCCGACGTTATCCTGCTGACCGTTCTTGTCGGGGCGGGCAGCGAAAGGAAGCTCGCCTGTCTGCGCGCCCTTCAGGAACGGAAAAGTGTCGTGGCGCTTTCCGATCCGCATCTGGAGGATTTTCACAATGTCGTGGCTCTTGACAACTATGCCGTCGGGGAGATTGCCGCCGAAGCGCTGCTTGCCGCCGGCTGCCGCCGCGCCGCTGTGGTGGATGTGCCTCCGGGTGCCGTAATGTTTGAAAAGCGGCATGAGGGATTCCGGCGGAGGTTTCTTGCGGGCGGCGGTGAGACGGTCCGGCTGTTTCCCCGCTGTCCCGTGGAGGATGCCGCAGGAGAGCTGCTCCGGATTTGCCGCGGCGGCTTTGACGGCGCTTTTGTCGTCACGGATGAAAATATGAAGGCGAGAATGTCGGCAGTGCTGGCGGAGGGGGTAATTCCGGATCATTTCAAGCTGATTACTTTCAACGGCTCCGGCGAGGGGCTCCGCTGTGTTCCTCCGGTGACTTGCGTCAATCAGGGAACAGCGGAAACCGCTGCCGAACTGCTGCGTTTTCTGAAGTGCCTGGCGCGCTTCGGGAACGGGGAGAAGATCCGCAGGCTCGTCCGTCCCCATTTGTATCTGAATAAGACGATCGGAGAGATCGACTGCTCAATTTTTAACGACAAGGAAAAGGAACAACGAAGATGAATGTATTGGAACAGGCGTCGTATATCTGGACCGTTCCCTTTGAGAAGAAAGCGGATGTCTACCGGATTTTCCGCAGGACATTCTCATGGGAACCGGGGACGCTTCCCGTAATTCTTGAAATCGCGGCGGATTCCACTTTTGCGGCGTATGTCAACGGCAGACGCTGCCCGATAGCGCAGGTCGCGGATTTTCCGGAGGACAGAACCTGTTCGGCTTTTGACATTACATCGTTTCTGGCTCCCGGGAAAAATGTGATTGCCGTGGAGGTTCACTATATCGGCGAGGAGTTTCTTACGTATCTGCCCGGGACTCCGTTCCTGAAAGCGGCTGTCCATGAGGGAGAAAGACTGCTGGCGAAGACGGATGCCTCCTGGAAGTGTGCCGACAGTCCGGAATTCGCATCCAGGCTCTGCTGCAAGGTGACGGACCAGCTTGGTTTTGTTTTCGCTTATGACGCCCGCAGGGAACTGCCGTGGAAAGAGGCGGATTTTGATGATTCCGGCTGGAATCATGCTGCTGTATATGACGGCCGCGAACCGTGGAAGACGATGACTCCCCGGAGAGTTCCGCAGCTTCGTGAGCTCCCGCTTCCCTGCTGCACGATTGTTCAGGCGGGATATCTGCGGCGCGGACAGGAGGAGAGCACATTTGCCGGAACCTGTTTCCGGGATTATCTGGAACCGCGTCGTCATGAGGAGATTTTCAAGGCGCTGGACACGACGCAGTTTTCCGACGGTGCGGCGCGCAGAAAGCAGTTTTTGAATCCCGGGAAGGATTTCTGTTTCCGCTTCAGGGAAATTCCCGCCGGTCTTGATGCAGACGGTTATTACGTGATACTGGATCTTCAAAAGGAGAGCGTCGGCTTTCCGGTCTTGAAGATCAGCGCTTCCGCGGGCACTGTGATTGATGTCTGCCACGGAGAACATCTGGACGACGGACGTGTCCGCTCATGGGTCGGCGGACGCAATTTCACGGATCGTTTCATCTGTCGCGGGGGACTCAACGAGTTCATCTATGTGCACAGGCGGATCGGAGGACGCTATATTGAGCTTCATATCACGAATGCGGGAGACGGCGAAGTCGGTTTGCGGTATGCCGGCATTGTGCCGCTGGAGCTTCCGCTCCCGCAGAGCGCGGATTTTGTGACGGAGGATCATTTTCTGAGACGCCTCAACCATCTTTCGGTCGAGACCCTGAAGCTCTGCATGCATGAACACTATGAGGATTGCCCGTGGCGGGAGCAGGGGCTGTATGCTTATGATTCCCGGAATCAGATTCTTTACGGGTATTATGTGTGGGGCAATTACGATTTTGCCGCGGCAAGTATTGACCTGCTGGGCAAGTCTTACGACGGCGAACGCTATCTTGCACTCACGGCGCCCGGCGCGCACGGTCTGACGATTCCCGTATTTACCCTGGTCTGGATTTCGGAGATTTGCGAACACTGGCTTTACAGCGGATCATCAAGGCTGTTCGATAAATGGAAAGGACAGATCAACCGGATTCTGGACCGCGCTCTTTCGGAAAAGGATCCCTCCGTCCTGGGACTGTATCATCCGGGCAATGACAGGGGAATCTGGAATTTCTGCGAGTGGAATGGTTCCCTTAGCCGTCTGGAGGAGTTCCCGCAGGCACCGTATAATATTTATCTTTATGAGGCACTGCTTGCCGCGGCGGAACTTCATGAGCTTTCCGGGGAGAAAACAAGAGCGCAGTATCTGCGTGAGACGGCGGAAACGCTCGGCAGGACGCTGGAGGAAACGTTCTGGGATTCCGTCCGTTCCTGTTACGGAGCGCTTCTTCCGGGAAAAGATGAACTTGCCTATGAACATGTTCAGGCGGTCATGCTTGCGAATTCTCTGGTTCCCGAGGAAAAAAGGCATGGACTCCTGGAGCTTTTCAGTTCAAAGCGGCTGCGGGGAATAGACCTGAGCGCGTTATACTATTTGGTGACCGCCATGATGAAAAACGGTCCGCAGGCGCGCCGGTTCCTGATGGACACTCTGCGGGAGATCTTTGCGCCGATAGTCTTTTCCGATGCGACTTCGCTGTGGGAGACGAGACAGGCAGGCGATGATTTCGGCGGTGCCGGCAGTCTTTGCCATGCCTGGAGCAGCGTCATGCCGTATTTCTGCGGACGCTGTCTGCTCGGGGTTGCGCCTCTGGAGCCGGGATTCAGGCGTTTTGTCGTAAAGCCCTGGTGCGGCGACTTGACTCATGCTTCCGGGGAGGTGCCGACGCCGTCCGGCATGATCCGTGTATCATGGGAACGCACGGGAGACTCGCTGAATGTCAGGGTGGAACATCCTTCGGGAACGACGCCGGTGCTTGAACAGTATGAAGAGTGTCCCGTCTCCCGGTTTGAATCTGTCGCCAGATGACGCCGGAGGCTGAAGCCCTTTCCTTTGAACTGTCTGCGGCTATGGCAGTTCAAACCACGGTCCCGGCGTAAACTTCTGCTCACTCACTTTCCTTTGAACTGTCTGCGGCTATGGCAGTTCAAAGGTGTTGTCTCACTGGGCTCCCTGCTTTGCCCCGGAGACGTTTTTGTGATGAATGCGCAATATTTTTTGAGTCAACCGCTTTGCGGTTAGCCCCGAAAACTGGACCAGTTGGCTTGGTGTAAAATGCCAACTAGAATGAACTTGGAAAGGGGAGGGGGCTTTTATGAAAAGGCCGTATGACTCCAAATTCAAAAGCCGCGTGGCATTGGAAGCGCTATGCGGGGAACTGAACGTTGCAGAGATTAAAATATCAGGTTCATCCGAATCAGAACCAGCAGTGAAAAAAGAAACTCATGGAAGGAGCTTCCGAGATTTTTCAGTCCAAGGCAGAGCGGAAAGAAAGTAAATAATCTGATGGAAAAAGAGCGGACGTCTCGAAATCGGGAATGAGTTTTTACGAAATGTGTTCCTGATTATGGATGTGCCATGTTCGTGGCGGAACTCAGGGTTCATGACATTCAGATCAGCATGGACGGGCGGGGACGATGTTTGGATAATGCAAAAATGGAGCGTTTCTGGTGGGCATTGAAATATGAGGATATCAAAATCAAAGAGTATGTCAGCTTGCCGCAATCCTGCTGCGGAGTGCGGCATTATGTAAAGTTTTACAACTCCAGGCGGATTCATTCGGCACTCCAATATCGGACGCCGGATGAAGTCTATTTCGGGACTTGCAATCGACAAACAAGGGCATTTACACCAATCTTTTAATAAAAGTTGTCCACCCTAGGGGAGAGGCACAGTCTATCTGATTGAAAAACAGAGAAAAATACAGAATATACAGTATTTCGGGAATGGCAAATAAAAGAAATTGAATTATATTCTAATTTTAGTCATTCTCTGCAATAAATGTATGTTGTATCAGGGGAACTATGGAATATCTTGAATGGCAGGAATATTTTTTCTGCATTTTTGATATTAAATGAGAACAACAAAAAAAGGAAAAGGATAATATCATGTCACTCTGGATGATCCGGGCGGGCCAGCGCGGCGAGTATGAACAGAAGTTCATCAATGACAAGTGTTTTTATATCACCTGGAATGATTTGAAATGCGATCTTTCCTGTTTCAGTTCCCGGGATGATTTGAAAAACAAACTGAAAGAACTCTATCCGGATGATAAAAACAACACGCTCCGCACGTGGGCGTCACAACTCTGGAGCGCCTCTCATGAAATCAAAAAAGGAGACTGGATTGTCCTTCCCCTGAAAAACCAGCCCGTCATTTATATCGGGGAAGTGCCACAGCATATCAGTTTACTCCAACGGCACTCAATCCTTATTATCACAAAATCTCAGTAAAATGGATTGGAGAAAATATTCCCCGACGAAACTTTGCGCAAGACCTGCTTTATTCCTTCGGCGCATTCCTGACCATCTGTCGGATCTCCCGCAATAATGCGGAAGACCGTCTGAACAATATGAAAATGCACAATTGGGCCGCC
The DNA here is from genome assembly GCA_949282305.1 of uncultured Lentisphaeria bacterium. Lineage (GTDB taxonomy): Bacteria > Verrucomicrobiota > Lentisphaeria > Victivallales > UBA1829 > UBA11452. The sequence goes on from CASDPB010000085.1 coordinate 54,859, forward strand.
AATAGTGACGGATTCGTTACAGCGGATATTCCCGCGGAAGATCATGATGACCCCTTCCGTGATATTGAAGAGCTCGCTCATGATCAGATTATTCGGTTGATCAGTTCTAAATTTAAAGGCCATGCTCTTGCACGTCTCGTAAATGGTGTTTTGATGGCACAGGGATATCATACCTTCATGAGTCCTCCCGGACCGGACGGCGGAGTTGATATCCTTGCCGGAACAGGAACGTTGGGATTCGGTGAGCCGCGCTTGTGTGTTCAAGTAAAATCGCAGGATACGCCTGTTGAATTGAAGGAAATCAAAGCTCTGAAAGGTGCTATGCAGGATTCACAGGCAACTCAAGGGCTATTCGTCTCATGGGGTGGATATAAAAGCTCCATAAAAGAACAAAGTTCTTTTTTTAGTGTCAGACTGTGGGGTCCCAACGAGCTGCTGACCGCGATTTTCCAAACTTATGAAAAGCTGGATCCTGAATTAAGAGCAGATTTGCCGTTGAAACAAATCTGGACAGTCACAGATGAAGAGTGACTTTGAAAATCACTGCTGATTTACTTATTTCTAAAAAAATACTTCTTCGACGCTATTTGACAGCACTGAGCTTATACGGGGAAAAATCCAGCAATGAAATAGAAAAAAACGGAATTGCCCCTATTGTTAATTTACCACAAAAAACGATAGAAGATAACGTCCGGCAGTCGATCGAGAATACGTTGAATGCGTTGTTGAATGCGGAAGCCAATGCGATCTGTCAGACTCCAAGGTAAGAAAAGGAGATTTTTATGCATGCTGACCGACTTGACCTCTTATTAAATACTGAAGGATATTTACCGCCTATAACTACTCTATCTCGGACTGTGGCAGATAGTATTTTTGCAAAAATTAGGCTAAAATACAACATAAAGAACAACTATGCGTCAATTTTTCAGTTCTTTCTTTATACAGACATTGATTCTGATCCAGCCTTACCGCTGATCCCCAAAAGAGAAGTTTTAGATTTGATTCCAGAGAAAGAATGTTCAATGTTTGAGCAGTTTGTTAAACAGAATAAATTAGCTGAGCAATTCGTGTTGCTTACTTATAATAATTTCTATTCTCCTGAAGAGATTGATAAAGTCGAATTGAGGGAGGTAATCTGCAATTTTGATGTTTATTGGTATCCAGCTGCTGAAGATGTACTTATTTATCCGGAAAGTCTTTTCTGGATGATTGGGATCAGACATGATTATACGCTTTTTTATTATTCCCAATCATAATTTTAATCAATCAGGATAAAGACGTGAAATAAAATGAATAAGGAATTAATAGCGCCAGAAAAATTGGATTAGATTCTGTTCACACTATTAAGCATATGCAAGACCATAAAGTCAATGGTGTTTTTAACGTTAGGGCTAACAAGGCGGAAAGAAATGAGCACAAAAGGTCAGATCAACTGGAATCAGAACTTATTCCTAGAGGAACCTCTTATCCCGAAAGTGTAACGGGATAAGACAAAAGAGTATCAGCGCCGAAAAGGCGGTGGGCGTAAACCAATGGAATCCAGACAGATTTTTGAAGCAATAGTCTATGTTCTCCGGACAGGAATTCAATGGAAAGCACTACCGAAAGAATATGGCAGTTCGAGCAGTATTCATCGTTATTTTCAACGATGGGAAAAGGAAGGCTTCTTTCTGAAATTATGGAAAAAAGGGCTTGCAGAATACGATGATATGGAAGGGATCGCCTGGAAATGGCAGAGTATTGACGGCTCCATGACAAAAGCGCCAACTGCTCAGGAATCAGTTGGTCCAAATCCCACTGATCGGGGAAAAAAATGGAACCAGGCGTCATATTCTCGTAGACGAACGTGGAGTCCCGTTGTCGATCGTCGTAACCGGAGCAAATCGACATGATGTCACTCAAGTCGAGACTGTTTTGAAAAGTAGAATTCGCAAACCTCGCGGGCGGACTCAGCAGAATCTTTGTGCTGATGCCGGATATTCCGGCGAAAAATCAGAAAATATAATGCGCGCAGACCATTATACGCCTCATATCCGCCCATGCGGAGAAGAAAAAATAG
>CASDPB010000086.1 GCA_949282305.1 uncultured Lentisphaeria bacterium
AGATCGTTATCGAACACTTTCCGCAGTAGAATTTATGGAGCTTTATTTGCAGCATGTTCTGCCGAAAGGTGTTCAACGGATTCGCTATGGGGGTATCTGGGCGGCGGCGGCCAGAAAACGTTTAAATGCGGCCAAAGAGATCTACTCGATGCCAAGCATCTTCTTCTGTTCTTCCCAGTCTGGAGGAAGGCCGTTTCGGAATGTCTTGAGCGTAATTTCCTTCGGCAAAGTCCCGATAATCGCCATGTGGATGATTTCCGGAGAAAGCTGAGCAAGTTGAAGCGTGTGGGAAACAATGGCCCGCTCCTTGCCTACATGTTTTGCCAGAGCATCCACACTGGGAATTACTCCCTCGTCCAACATCTGCTGCCATGCAAGCGCATTGGCAATTGCAGTGAGAAGCGGAGTTTGCATCTGAATACCGATTTCATTTTCCGGAAAAACAATGACTTTGGTCTGTTTAACGCACCGGAACTTTATCGGGACGACCACCCTGACATTTCCGTTCGGCAGAACTTCACTGATATTCATGTGTTCATTATTCCTTCAATAACAGCCTTGATGCCGGAAGTTTTTATTTCGTAGGCAAGCTGATGTTCATGAACGGTGACTTTTTCAAACAGTTCGGAATAGAGCCTATTCAGTTCCAGGCTGGAGCATTCCAGCCAGAATTCGTCTCGGAAAATCCGTTGTAATTCCGCCACGGTGATTCCTGTTGCTTTGGAAATCGTCTCCTGAAAAAACGTTGAGGAAAAAATCCTGACTGTCTGTTCTTTTACTGCATCCTCTATGATACTTGAACCGATTTTCCCGACCGGACAGAGTTTTTCTGACCGATGATAATCCGTATTGCAGTAGTAGTAATAATAACGTTTTTTCCCTTTTGTGCAGAATACAGGAATCATCGCGCATCCGCAGTGTCCGCATCGTAAAATTCCTTTCAGGGGAACCGTGATTTCCGTAATACCACCGGAACGTTCGTAAGGACAGTTGGATTTTATGATTTCCTGTACTCGATTCCATGTCTGCCGCGAAACAATGGCTTCATGTTCGCCTTTGAAAATCTCTCCCTTGTATTCCACATCTCCAACGTAAACTGGATTTTTCAAAATCCGTGCAACGTATGTATTGACCCATGCTTTTTTCTTTCGAGAAGTCAGACCGTCCTGATTCAGTTCATGCGCGATCAGTTTCGGAGACTGTGTTTCAACGAAACGCTGAAACATCCTTTTTACGACAGGGGCTTCAGTCGGATCGGGAAAGATTTTCTTGTTTTCAGAACGATACCCGTATGGAACAAATCCCCCCATCCACATGCCCCGTTTCCGGCTGGCGACATACTTGTCTCTGGTCCTTTCAGCGACCAGTTCCCTTTCATACTGACCGAAAGACATCAAAATATTCAGCATCATTCGGCCTGCCGGGGTCGAGGTGTTGATTTCCTGCGTCACGGAACAAAATGATACATGATATTGCTCAAAAATCACCTGAAGATCGGAAAAATCCGTCAGGGATCTGGAAAGGCGGTCTAGCTTATAGACCACGACCATATCGATTTTTCCTGCTTTGATGTCATCAAGCAGCCTGATCAAGGCCGGACGATTGATATTGCCTCCGCTGAAACCTCCATCGTCGTAATGTTCCGGCAAGCATTCCCACCCGTTTGCCTTCTGGCTGAGAATATACGCCTCGCCCGCTTCGCGCTGGGCATCCAGACTGGAGAATTCCTGGCTGTCCAATGTGCCGTCATCGACAGATTTTCGTGTATAAATCGCACAGCGTATTTTTGTCTTTTCCGCTATCATTTCTTTACTCCGAAAAATACTTTGCCATTCCAGCGGGTCCCTGTAATTTCACGGGCAACTGCGGAAAGTGATTTATAACGCTTCCCCTCACATTCGAAACATTTGTCCGAAATCACGGTGACATCATAGGTTTTACCCTTCCATTCACGGATATAATGAACGGCCGGCGCAATTCCGCCTTTTTGAGTTGGAAGAGATATTTTCTTCGGGGAAACAAATTGAGCAAGAAGATTTTTGTCGACTTCGCACAGGCCGCCAAGATACATTTCCTGAATCCGGTAAATAATACGGTTCTTCAGGGTTCGAGTATTAACAGGATGCGGAATATCTCCGTAAAGCCGATGGAATTCCGCACGCAGGGCCTGAATTTCCATAGATTCGACATCTTTCATCAATTTCCTCATCTGATCCATGATGCTCATGTTACGACTCCTTCTTCTGACGACATATACAAGCATTGCCCTACACTTTTATCCAGTCGTTTATGTTGGATTCTGCGAACAATTGCAGAAACCATATCAATGATTCTGCGAATGTTTTCCGGAAGTTCCCGTTCATCCATTTTTCTGTCTCCTGAGTTCGGAAAGTTTGAGTCTGCCATTCGGGGGAATCCCGCCAAGGCGTTTGTCGGAAAGGCGGATCATCGGCTTGCGGTCGAGCTTCGCGGGAAGCGTCTCGGGCAGAGACGCGCCGAGCATGGAGCCGCAGACCGCACAGCCTGCGACACAGTCCAGAAAGTGGTTGTCGTGCGACTGCGGTTTGAGTTTCCACTCGTCGACCGTGCGGCCGCGCCCCTGTGTTTTGACGCGGTATTCAGCGGTCAGATGCTCCGCGAAGAGCTGATGAGCTCCGGGGATCCGTCCGTAGAGCGTGAGCGACCCCTTGTCGCCGACGGGAACCGCGAGCCGGGCGTGAATGAAACTCTTCCAGTAGTTCGTGTCGTAGATGACATGCCGGATTGCCCGTTTTCCGGCGACGTTCGGAATCATCCAGTTGAAT